>NZ_CP152414.1:0-970000 GCF_038969555.1 Bradyrhizobium sp. B117 | reverse complement strand
TAAGTCCCCCTAGCCCATCCAGTGCTCTACCCCCTGAGGTATTCATCCGAGGCGATACCTAAATATCTTTCGCGGAGAACCAGCTATTTCCCAGTTTGATTGGCCTTTCACCCCTAACCACAAGTCATCGGAGCCTTTTTCAACAGGCACCCGTTCGGTCCTCCAGTGAGTGTTACCTCACCTTCAACCTGCTCATGGCTAGATCACTAGGTTTCGGGTCTAATACAACGAACTTGGCGCCCTATTCAGACTCGCTTTCGCTACGCCTTCGCCTATCGGCTTAAGCTTGCTCGTTAAATTAAGTCGCTGGCCCATAATACAAAAGGTACGATGTCACCCAGAACGAATCTTGGGCTCCATCTGTTTGTAGGTGTCCGGTTTCAGGTCTATTTCACTCCCCTCGTCGGGGTGCTTTTCACCTTTCCCTCACGGTACTGGTTCACTATCGGTCGCTGAGGAGTACTTAGGCTTGGAGGGTGGTCCCCCCGTGTTCAGACAGGATTGCACGTGTCCCGCCTTACTCGTGGATACATCATCGCATTACTCGTACGGGGCTATCACCCTCTGAGGCCCAGCTTTCCTGACTGGTTCCGATTGTCTTTGATGTATCACTGGCCTGGTCCGCGTTCGCTCGCCACTACTAACGGAGTCTCTGTTGATGTCCTTTCCTCCAGGTACTTAGATGTTTCAGTTCCCTGGGTTTGCTTGAAACCTCCTATGTATTCAGAAGTCTCATACCTTCTCTTGATAACCGGAAATCCAAAACCTCACGGTCATGGTCCCGATCATTTCTGGTCGAACACCAAGACACAAGGTCTTGGAGTTCCGGCTATCGAAGGTGGGTTTCCCCATTCGGAAATCCGCGGATCAAAGCTTCTTCGCAGCTCCCCACGGCTTATCGCAGCGTAGCACGTCCTTCATCGCCTCTCAGCGCCAAGGCATCCACCGAACACCCTTAAGGCACTTGATTGCTCTCATTATCAATGTCCACACACTCGGCAGAATGTTGTCTGCAGAACTGCCTTGCGGCACGCGCCCTCGATGAACGCTATCTGCAGCCGGACATTGACTAGAAAGACCAGCTTGCTTCGTAAGATCGTTCCGATAGCGAGGCGGTCAAGCTTCGCTAAAAGGATCATTTTACAACTCGCAGCCAACCTTGCGGTCGGACGCGAGCGCCGAAAATGATCCGGAGATAATGAAGGCTCGCGCAGCAATCCGCTACACGACCCAACTCGGATCGATCTCCTCTTTACGATGTCAGAAAACACGCAGTTCACTGTCTATCCAGACTAGTGAATGCGAAGTGATGTTTCGCGGACGACGGTACAAGATCTCGGTGATCAAACCATCTGGTGGAGCCAGACGGGATCGAACCGACGACCTCATGCTTGCAAAGCACGCGCTCTCCCAGCTGAGCTATGGCCCCGTAACCAGAAGACGAATGCTCACTCGATGAAAGTGGTGGGCCTGGGAAGACTTGAACTTCCGACCTCACGCTTATCAAGCGCGCGCTCTAACCAACTGAGCTACAAGCCCCTAACGCACATCCCGTTAAGGACCCTGGACCCTGCCGTTGCAGGCCCAGCGCGTGTTCGTCCGCGAAGAAAGAGAAACGAAGACGGCGAAATCCCGCCAATGCAGCTCAACGATCTGGCGATCTGTTGGCCACTGATGTTTCTAAAACGATCCGATAGTGAGCGTGAGCTCGCTGAAGGATCATCCTTAGAAAGGAGGTGATCCAGCCGCAGGTTCCCCTACGGCTACCTTGTTACGACTTCACCCCAGTCGCTGACCCTACCGTGGCCGGCTGCCTCCCTTGCGGGTTAGCGCACCGTCTTCAGGTAAAACCAACTCCCATGGTGTGACGGGCGGTGTGTACAAGGCCCGGGAACGTATTCACCGTGGCGTGCTGATCCACGATTACTAGCGATTCCAACTTCATGGGCTCGAGTTGCAGAGCCCAATCCGAACTGAGACGGCTTTTTGAGATTTGCTAGGGGTTACCCCTTCGCATCCCATTGTCACCGCCATTGTAGCACGTGTGTAGCCCAGCCCGTAAGGGCCATGAGGACTTGACGTCATCCCCACCTTCCTCGCGGCTTATCACCGGCAGTCTCCTTAGAGTGCTCAACTAAATGGTAGCAACTAAGGACGGGGGTTGCGCTCGTTGCGGGACTTAACCCAACATCTCACGACACGAGCTGACGACAGCCATGCAGCACCTGTGTTCCAGGCTCCGAAGAGAAGGTCACGTCTCTGCGACCGGTCCTGGACATGTCAAGGGCTGGTAAGGTTCTGCGCGTTGCGTCGAATTAAACCACATGCTCCACCGCTTGTGCGGGCCCCCGTCAATTCCTTTGAGTTTTAATCTTGCGACCGTACTCCCCAGGCGGAATGCTTAAAGCGTTAGCTGCGCCACTAGTGAGTAAACCCACTAACGGCTGGCATTCATCGTTTACGGCGTGGACTACCAGGGTATCTAATCCTGTTTGCTCCCCACGCTTTCGTGCCTCAGCGTCAGTACCGGGCCAGTGAGCCGCCTTCGCCACTGGTGTTCTTGCGAATATCTACGAATTTCACCTCTACACTCGCAGTTCCACTCACCTCTCCCGGACTCAAGATCTTCAGTATCAAAGGCAGTTCTGGAGTTGAGCTCCAGGATTTCACCCCTGACTTAAAGACCCGCCTACGCACCCTTTACGCCCAGTGATTCCGAGCAACGCTAGCCCCCTTCGTATTACCGCGGCTGCTGGCACGAAGTTAGCCGGGGCTTATTCTTGCGGTACCGTCATTATCTTCCCGCACAAAAGAGCTTTACAACCCTAGGGCCTTCATCACTCACGCGGCATGGCTGGATCAGGGTTGCCCCCATTGTCCAATATTCCCCACTGCTGCCTCCCGTAGGAGTTTGGGCCGTGTCTCAGTCCCAATGTGGCTGATCATCCTCTCAGACCAGCTACTGATCGTCGCCTTGGTAGGCCATTACCCTACCAACTAGCTAATCAGACGCGGGCCGATCTTTCGGCGATAAATCTTTCCCCGTAAGGGCTTATCCGGTATTAGCACAAGTTTCCCTGTGTTGTTCCGAACCAAAAGGTACGTTCCCACGCGTTACTCACCCGTCTGCCGCTGACGTATTGCTACGCCCGCTCGACTTGCATGTGTTAAGCCTGCCGCCAGCGTTCGCTCTGAGCCAGGATCAAACTCTCAAGTTGGACTTGAACTTTGAACCGGCTGATCACAACGTTTGACGAGGTCCCACCATTTTTCGACGACCGAAATCGCCGAGCTGCCTACGATTCACATCGCTGGCAGCGATGGTGTTTCCTTTGAAACGTGTACCGCCGAAGTCTTTCGTCCGGTCTCGATCAGAAAAGCCGAAGCTTTTCAGAAGCGAGACCCGCAAGGACTCCGCCGTCCACGTTTCTCTTTCTTCATCTTCACTTGTCAAACAGCCCGGGACCGGAGAGGCCCCAACCTTCCTGAGAGGAAGGGTTCCGACACCCTTACCGACGATGGATGAACTCCAACCGACTGGTGTCGGCTGTTGTGTCACTCAACGAGGTGAGGAGCATCAGTTGCGCGTTCGCTCGCCTTGGTCAGTGACCCGGCGGCGCCGCGCTCAGTGGTTGGGGTTATAGGCCCCGCCTTCCGGGCTGTCAACGCCAATCGTCAACAAATCGTCGCACAGTGGATCATGGAAAAAATTCCAGCGATTCCAGTCGATTAGGAGGCCAACGGGTGCATCGGGCGGCCCCGCACGGTAAAAAATCTCAAAAAAAGTTTGCGCCCCCAGGGGCTCCTGAGGGGCTCCGAAGGCGGTCCTGGGCGCCCCTCCCGGGCGGCCCCAGGCGCCCCGCCGTTCAGGAAACTTTTTCCATATTAGGCGCCGTACTTGAGCCACAATCCCGCGGCGTTCTGATAAGAGACAAGCTTGAATCGCGGGGTGCCAGTGGGGGCTGCCGCGATTTTCGTAGGGTCAGAGGAAGGCAATCATACGATGAGGCGGCCTTCTTCCGACATTCGAGAGACTTCGAGAGACCTTCACCCGTCCAGCTGTTCGTAATTTCGGCCGGCCCCACCTAGAGGGGCTTTCTGAACGCGGGCGCCGTGCGGCTTGCCTTTTCCGGCGATCCCCCTGCAAGAGGGCGGCCGGAACGGGGTTCGAAATCGGGCATCTTGGGTCGTTGATTGGGGGACTTGGGTTGAACCACAGGACGTCACGCGGCGCTTACGGGCGTGAGACCGGGATCATCGATCTCGGCCACGAGCCGCCGCTGTCCGTCGATGGTTCGGAAGCCGCCGTCATCGATCGCCGCCGGGTCTCGGTGCAATGGTTCAGCGGTACAATTCTGACCGGACTCTGCGGCGCAGCCCTGATCGGCGGCGCCGTTTTCGCGTCGCTCGACGGCGAGATGACCTTCGCCAAAGTGCCCGAGCGCGTTGAAGGCGCGCTGCGTGGTGCGTTCGGCGCGGCCGATCGCGCCGCCACGCTGCACAAGAGCGACCGCCTGCCGCCGCCGAGCGAATCCACGGCCTCGCGCAACATCGTGCGCGTCTCGACCGTCGCCCGCGTCGGCAACCGCGACGTGATGCGGGTGCGCCCCTTCGTCCGGATCGCCGGCAACCTTTCGATGACGACGAGCGACCTGTCGGCGAAGATCCCGCCGTTCAACGCCCAGCGTCTGCTCACCGACGTCGGCTCCGATCCGAAGACCGCCGCCGACGATCCTAACAATCCCGAAGCCGTCGAGCCCGACGCCGAGGTCTCCTTCGTGACCAAGGACCTGTCGCCGGTGCTGCCGAAGGCGAAGATTTCCGCCGTGGTGGCGCTCGACGACATCCTGATGCGGGTGCGCGATGCCGCCAACTGGCGCGGCAATGGCGGCGTGCGCTACGCCTCGCTCGCCAATGCCACCGCCGACGTCTCCGGCGCGACCGGCCCGTCCGACATCCGAAGCGCCTACGCCCCGGAAACGTCGTCGTCCGATCCCTATGCCGGCTTCGAGACGCGCGTGGTGCCGGAAAACGTCACGCTGCTGCCGAAGACCAAGGAACAGATCACCGGCGGCAATCCCAGCGGCGAACGCGTCCACTTGGTCAAGAAGGGCGACAGCGTCGGCTCCGTGCTGCGCGATCTCGGCGCCACCGCCGAGGAGATCAAGGCGATCACCGCAACGCTTGGCCCCCGCGGCCGCGACGGCGGCCTGAAGGAAGGCGAGAAGCTCCGCATCCTGATGGCGCCTGCGAGCCCCGGCGCCCGTCTCCAGCCCTATCGCGTCGTGGTTGCAAACGACACCATGGTCGAGGCGATCGCGGCACTGTCCGACCTCGGCAAATACGTCGCGGTCGACGTCTCCAGCATGAACACCGTCGCCGACGCCACGGCCAACGCCAACAGCGACGACGATGACGACGATGACGGCACCGGGGTGCGGCTCTACCAGAGCATCTATGAGACCGCGATGCGCAACAAGGTCCCGATGCCGGTCATCGAGGACATGATCAAGATCTACTCCTACGACGTGGATTTCCAGCGCAAGGTGCAGCCGGGCGATTCCTTCGACGTGTTCTACGCCGGCGAGGACGAAGGCGTGACGTCGAGCGAAAAGAACGACGTGCTGTTCGCCTCGCTCACGGTCGGCGGCGAGACCAAGAAATACTACCGCTATCAGAGCCCCGACGACGGCGTCGTCGACTACTACGACGAGGGCGGCAAGAGCGCGAAGAAGTTCCTGGTCAGGAAACCTGTCAACAACGCCATCATGCGCTCCGGCTTCGGCGGCCGCCGCCATCCGATCCTCGGCTATGTGAAGATGCACACCGGCGTCGACTGGGCCACCGCCTACGGCACGCCGATCTTCGCCTCCGGCAACGGCGTGATCGAAAAGATCGGCACTGAGGGCGGCTACGGCAAGTATGTCCGCATCAAGCACAATAACGGCTATGAGACGGCCTACGGCCACATGTCGGCCTACGCCAAGGGCATGGAAGCCGGCAAGAAGGTCCGCCAGGGCCAGGTCATCGGCTTCGTCGGCTCGACCGGCGCGTCGACCGGCCCGCACGTGCACTACGAAATCCTGGTGAACGGCCGCTTCGTCGATCCGCTGCGTGTGAAATTGCCACGCGGCCGCTCGCTGGAAGGCCCCATGCTGGCGGGCTTCGAGAAGGAGCGCGACCGGCTCGACACCATGATGAGCGGCCGCGGCGGCTCCATCGCCCGCATGTCGGACGCGACCGGCGGCCCGCTGCAGGTCACCAACCGGTAATTTCCCCGCGATTCCGCCCGTTCCCCGGCCGGATCCCTTCTCCTCCTGGCTTCACGGAACCGATCGGCAGCGTCCCGATTGATTGGCGCGACCAGTCTTTTGCCGTTGAGCCAGAGGAGGACCGCCATGCAGCAACTCTCTCGCGACGACGTCACCAAGGCCGTTGGCAGCGTGGACGACGTGACAATTGCAGAGATCATCGGAACCGGCGCTACCGTCGAGGAACTCGCGGAAGCCCAGGCTTGGCTCGCCAATGACGAGCCCATGATCAACGATCTGCGTCCGCTGGCGCAGGGCCGCGTCCGCGCGCTCGTGGACATCCTGTCGGAGCTCGAACAGGACGGCGAGGAGGAAGGCCCCGCCTCGCCCGGCACGATGTCTCCGGCCAGCTAGCAAAGTAGGCCTGAAAAACAATTCGCCCCGGAGAGGACGACTCTCCGGGGCGATTTTCTAGCGGCGGGTACCGGCGATCAGTTCAGCTTGCGCTTCGACACCGGCGCCTCGAACTGTGCGATCTCCGCGGTCTGCGGCGCCTTGCCGTTGAAGGTCAGCACGTTGCCTTCGGAGGAGATCGCGACGCTGTCCCCGTCCCTGACGTCGCCGCCGAGGATCATCTCGGCGAGCGGGTCCTGGAGATAGCGCTGGATCACCCGCTTCAGCGGCCGTGCGCCGTAGGCGGGATCCCAGCCCTTGGCGGCGAGCCAGTCGCGCCCCGCGGCATCGAGCGTCAGCACGATCTTGCGATCGGTCAGGAGCTTCTGCAGCCGCGCGAACTGGATCTCGACGATCCGGCCCATCTCGCTTCGTTGCAAGCGGTGGAACAGGATGATCTCGTCGACGCGGTTGAGGAATTCGGGACGGAAATGCGCCCGCACCGTTCCCATCACCTGCTCACGCACGGCTGAGGTGTCTTCGCCCTCGGGTTGATTCACCAAAAACTCCGAACCGAGGTTCGAGGTCATGATGATCAGCGTGTTGCGGAAATCGACGGTGCGTCCCTGGCCATCGGTCAGACGGCCATCGTCGAGCACTTGCAACAGGACGTTGAAGACGTCGGGATGCGCTTTCTCGATCTCGTCGAACAGCACCACCTGATAAGGCCGGCGCCGCACCGCTTCGGTGAGCGCACCGCCCTCGTCATAGCCGACATAGCCCGGAGGCGCGCCGATCAGCCGCGAGACCGAATGCTTCTCCATGTACTCGGACATGTCGAGGCGCACCATCGCGGTCTCGTCGTTGAACAGGTACTCGGCGAGCGCCTTGGTCAGCTCGGTCTTGCCGACGCCAGTCGGCCCCAGGAACATGAACGAGCCGGTGGGCCGGTTCGGGTCTTGCAGGCCCGCACGCGAACGGCGCACGGCGGTTGCGACCGCACGCACGGCCTCGGCCTGGCCGACGACGCGCTGTCCGAGCTGCTCCTCCATCTTGAGGAGCTTCTCCTTCTCGCCTTCCAGCATCTTGTCGACGGGCACGCCGGTCCAGCGCGAGACCACCTGCGCGATGTGGCTGGCGGTGACCGCCTCCTCCATCATCTCGCCGGAGTTCTCCTTCGCCTCGATATCGGCGAGCTTCTTCTCCAGCTCCGGGATCCTTCCATAAGCCAGCTCGCCGGCCTTCTGGAATTCGCCGCGCCGCTGCGCGTTAGCGAGTTCGACGCGCAAGCCGTCCAGCTCCGCCTTCAGCTTCTGGGCGTTGGAGAGCTTGTTTTTCTCCGCGCTCCAGCGTGAGGTGAGCGCCGCCGACTTCTCTTCGAGCTCGGCCAGCTCCTTCTCGAGCGCTTCGAGACGGGTCTTGGAGCCGGGATCGCTTTCCTTCTTCAGGGCCTCCTGCTCAATCTTGAGCCGGATGATCTCGCGGTCCAGCGAATCCAGCTCCTCCGGCTTGGAATCGACCTGCATCTTCAGCCGCGCCGCGGCCTCGTCCATCAGGTCGATCGCCTTGTCGGGCAGGAAGCGGTCGGTGATGTAGCGGTTGGACAGCGTCGCGGAGGCAACAAGCGCGGAATCGGTGATCCGCACGCCGTGATGCTGCTCGTACTTGTCCTTCAGGCCGCGCAGGATCGAGATGGTGTCCTCGACCGAGGGCTCGCTGACGAAGATCGGCTGGAAGCGACGCGCCAGCGCGGCATCCTTCTCGACATGCTTCTGGTACTCGTCGAGCGTGGTCGCGCCGATACAATGCAGCTCGCCGCGGGCGAGCGCGGGCTTGAGCAGGTTGGAGGCGTCCATCGCGCCGTCAGCCTTGCCGGCGCCGATCAGCGTGTGCATCTCGTCGATGAACAGGATGAAATTGCCCTCGCTCGCGGTCACCTCCTGGAGCACGGCCTTCAGCCGCTCCTCGAACTCACCGCGGTATTTTGCACCGGCGATCAGCGCACCGAGGTCGAGCGACAGCAGCTTCTTGTCCTTCAGTCCCTCCGGCACGTCGCCGTTGACGATGCGCAGCGCGAGCCCTTCGGCGATGGCGGTCTTGCCGACGCCGGGCTCACCGATCAGGACGGGGTTGTTCTTGGTTCGGCGCGACAGCACCTGGATGGTGCGGCGGATCTCCTCGTCGCGGCCGATGACCGGGTCGAGCTTGCCGTCGCGCGCAGCCTGGGTCAGGTCGCGGGCATATTTCTTCAGCGCGTCATAGGCGTTCTCGGCGGTCGCAGAGTCCGCCGTGCGGCCCTTGCGCAGCGCCTCGATCGCAGCGTTGAGATTTTGCGGGGTGACACCGCCCTTGGCGAGAATGCTACCTGCCTCGCTGGTCTTCTCCAGCGTGAGACCGAGCAGCAGCCGCTCGACGGTGACGAAGCTGTCACCGGCCTTCTCGCCGGCCTTTTCGGCGGCATCAAAGGTCCGGGCGAGCTCGGGCGCGAGATAGATCTGCCCAGCGCCACCGCCACTGACCTTCGGCACCTTGTTCAGGGCGTCCTCGGTCGCCTTCAGGATTGCACGGGAATTGCCGCCAGCGCGGTCGATCAGACCCGCAGCGAGCCCCTCATTGTCGTCCAGCAGGACCTTCAGCACATGCAGGGTGGAAAACTGCTGGTGCCCCTCGCGCACCGCGAGCGACTGCGCGGACTGGATGAAGCCCCTGGAGCGTTCGGTATACTTCTCGATGTTCATTTCTTTTCTGTCCCTCGGCCTGCCCCTGGGGCCCTCTAAGGCACCCCAAACGGCATCTTCACTGGGTTTCCGCTGACCGCGTTGACGTTCCTCAACCGGCAGCGGTCGTTATCAGCCGGCGCTGGCGCCGGCCTGACCCAGATGTGGGAAGCGTGCCCCCGGATCGAAAGAGGCGACTTCACAATTTCGTGCGCCGATCCGCCAGCTTGGCGGGGCGCGGTCGAATCCCTTAAGTAGCGGCATGACAGCCAACCAGACCGCCGAGATCACCGGCCTCTACCGCTATCCAATCAAGGGCCTGACGCCGGAGAGCCTGTCCCGGGTGCCTTTGCGGGTCGGCCAGACCCTACCCGCCGACCGCCGCTATGCCATCGAGAACGGCCCGAGCGGGTTCGACCCTGAAGCCCCCGAGTGGAAGCCGAAAATCCAGTTTCTGATGCTGGCGCGCAATGAGCGGCTGGCGTCGCTCGACAGCCGTTTCGAGGACGCGACCAACCGCCTGACCATCCGCAAGGACGGCCAGATCGTCGCCAGGGGCGATCTCGAGACCGCCGCCGGGCGGGCCGCCATCGAGAGCTACTTCACCGAGAATTTCCAACCGGAGCTGAACGGGCCGCCCAAGGTCCTGTCCGGCCGCGAACACAGCTTTTCCGACGTCGCCCGCAAGGTCGTATCCATCATCAATCTCGACAGCGTCCGCGCCATCGAGACCATGCTCGGCGGCACTGCCGTGCATCCGCTGCGCTTCCGCGCCAATCTCTATGTGAAGGGCTGGCCGGCCTGGTCGGAGCTCGACCTCGTCGGCCAAACGCTCGCGATCGGGCAAGCCCGGCTGAAAGTGGTCAAGCGCATCGTCCGCTGCCCGGCCACCAATGTCGACCCGGTGACCGCCGCGCGCGACCTCGAAATCCCACCGACGCTCTCGCGCCATCTCGGCCACATGGATTGCGGCATCTATGCCGAGGTGATCGAAGGTGGCGAGATCGGCGTGGGGGATGCGGTCGCGGTGGAACAGCCGAAGCTGATGTGAGCTAGTACCGCTGCCGTAGGGTGGGCAAAGGCGCTCTTGCGCCGTGCCCACCATTTTATCGAACGGACGGAAGTGGTGGGCACGCTTCGCTTTGCCCACCCTACGGCACTCCCGCTACGGCTCCGTCGTTAGTTCGGCATCACATACGCATAGATGCGGCCGCGCGAGACCGGCGCTTCGCGGACGCGATTGCCGTTGTTGCCGGAGATCATGATCGGATTGCCTTGCGCGTCGATGCCGGTGATGATGCCGACATGGCCGCCGCGGCGACCGCGCGACATCACCGCGATGGCGCCGACCTGCGGACCGGAGACACGGGTGCCGTACCGCGCGAACGAGCTCGCCATGTCGGAGCCGGTGCCGCGATGGCCGGTATGCTCCAGCACCATGTTCATGAAGCGCGCGCACCACAGGCTGCCGCGTCCCGTCGGGTTGCCGCCGAGATGGCGGCGCGCCTCGGACACGAGGCCCGATCCGCCACTGAGGCCGCCACCGCTCATGGCGTTGCTGGCCATGCCGCCGCCGTTGGCGTTCGGATCATAGCTGGCCTTCGTGTCGGCAAAGCCGCTCGCCTGCAACTGCGCCGCGCTGCGCTCGAAGCGCGAGCTGCGGGCATGGTGGCGATAATGATGATGTCTGGCATGGTGCACGTAACCGTGCCGCTCTGCGCTATGACGATGGTGTGGCCGCGCTGAGGCCGGAGAAACGAACGCGGCAACCGCCGCGAAGAAGAACGCCAGCGCGACAACACAACGCGACAGGCGGTACGCAAACAACTCAACCATTCTTCATCCTTAGTTACACCCCCACTTCCCGTCGGCCTGTGCGGTGGCCGACATCCGCCGGGCCGTAAAGCTTCCGGATGTGGCGAGAAAAAGACTGCCGCGTCGGCGAATGGCTGCGATGATTTTGCATTGGAGCTGGTCTGAGGCTGCCGCATTGCGGACAACACCATTAACTGCGATCCTTCGCGCGCGGCTTGAACAGAGGGAAACAGTTAATGCCCCACGCCACGACCAGGGATGACGTCCGCATCTATTTCGAGGAAGCGGGCCAGGGAACGCCGATTATTTTTCTGCACGAATTCGCGGCCGACTACACCAATTGGGAGCCGCAGATGCGCTACTTCTCGCGCGGCCACCGCTGCATCACCTATTCCGCGCGCGGCTACACGCCGTCCGACGTGCCCGATGGCGAGGTCTACACCTACACGCACTTCTACACCGACGCGCTCGCGGTGCTCGATCATCTCGGAATCGAGCGCGCGCATCTCGTCGGGCTCTCGATGGGCGCCTATTCGTCGCTCCAGATCGGACTGAACGCGCCGCATCGCGCGCTGTCGATGACGCTCGCCGGCGTCGGCTCCGGCTCGGAGCTCGAAAATCTCGACGCCTGGCGCAAGCAGTGCCGCGCCAATGCCGAGCAGTTCGAGACGCTGGGCTCCGCGGAGGTCGCCAAAGTCACGCGCGAGGCGCCGAGCCGGATACCCTTCCTGGTCAAGGACCCGCGCGGCCACGCCGATTTCTACACCGCGCTGGCGCGCCACGATTCAAGGGGATCGGCGCGCACGATGCGCGGCTTCCAGGGTGGCCGCCCCTCGATCTACACGCTGACGGATGCGATCAGAGCCGCGACAACGCCGGCACTGATCATCTGCGGCGACGAGGACGATCCGTGCGTCGGTGCGAGCCTGTTTTTGAAGAAACATCTGCCGGCTGCCGGCCTCGCGATGTTTCCCAAGTCCGGCCACGTGCTCAATCTCGAAGAGCCCGCAGTGTTCAACGAGAGCGTGGAGCGGTTCGTGACGCTGGTGGAAGCGGGACGATGGCCGGTGCGTGATCCAAGGTCGCTGGCGGCGCATTAGAGCCGCGACATCGCCACACGCTCCGTCATTGCGAGGAGCTCTTGCGACGAAGCAATCCAGACTGCCTCCGCAGAAAGATCCTGGATTGCTTCGCTGCGCTCGCAATGACGGAGAAACTATTTCCGCCCGCCGCGGCTGAGCAGAAACACGCCCTGCTCGCCGAACATGTTCCACACCCACCATGGCAACCGCAGCCGCAGCGGACGACCGTAGAGGTCGAGCGCCTCGGCGCGCTCCATCTTGACGCCGATCGCGTCGCAGAGCTCGACGAAATCCTTGATGGTGCAGAAATGGATGTTGGCGGTGTCGTACCAGGTCGCGGGCAAATTCTCCGTGCGTGGCATGTGGCCGCCGATCAGGAGCTGGAGCCGCATCTTCCAGAAGCCGAAATTCGGGAACGACACGACGGCGCGGCGGCCGATGCGCAGCAAATTCTCCAGCACCACGCGCGGCTGCCGCGTCGCCTGCAGCGTCTGCGACAGGATCACGTAGTCGAAGGCGTCGTCGGGATAATTGACGAGGTCGGTGTCGGCGTCGCCCTGCACCACCGCGAGGCCCTTGGCGACGCAGCGGTTGACGCCCTCACGCGACAATTCGATGCCGCGGCCGTCGATGCCGCGCGTCTCCAGCAGCTGAAGCAGGTCGCCGTCGCCACAGCCGACGTCGAGCACTTTGGAGCCGGGCTTGACCATCTCGGCGACCAGCAGATGGTCGGCGCGGAAATGAGCGGATTGCTCCGCGGTGAAACCGTTCAGCGGCAGCACTTCCTGTACAGACATCGCGAGCGGTCCTTGTCAGTCGTTCTTGCCGGTCAGCCCGCGCGCCTTGCCCGCCGATTGCAGGAAGGCGCGGGAGATGTCGAAGAATTCGGGCACGTCGAGAAGGAAGGCGTCATGGCCGCGATCGGTTTCGATCTCGGCGAACGACACCCGCGCGCTCGACGCGTTCAGCGCATGCACCAGCGCGCGCGATTCCGAGGTCGGAAACAGCCAGTCGCTGGTGAAGGACACCACGCAGAATCGGGTCTGTATGCCGGCAAACGCTTTCGCCAGCACGCCGCCGTGATCGGCGGCGATGTCGAAATAATCCATCGCGCGGGTCAGGTAGAGATAGGAGTTGGCGTCGAAGCGCTCGACGAAGGAGGAGCCCTGGTAGCGCAGATAGGACTCGACCTGGAAGTCGGCGTCGAACGAGAAAGTCGGCAGCTCGCGATCCTGCATGCGCCGGCCGAATTTCCGGTGCAGAGCAGCGTCTGACAGATAAGTGATGTGCGCGGCCATGCGCGCGACCGCGAGGCCGCGATGCGGATGAAGGCCGCGATCGGCATAGCCGCCATTGTGCCAGTCGGGGTCGGCCATAACGGCCTGGCGGCCGAGCTCGTGGAAGGCGATGTTCTGCGCCGAGTGCCGCGTCGAACAGGCGATCGCGAGCGCAGAGAACACGCGGGCAGGATAGGCCGCGGTCCATTGCAGCACCTGCATCCCGCCCATCGAGCCGCCGACCACAGCGAACAGCGTGTCGATGCCGAGCCGGTCGATCAGCATCGCCTGCGCGCGCACCATGTCTGGGATGGTGATCACAGGAAAGTCCAGCCCCCACACCTTGCCGGTGGCGGGATTGATCGAGGCCGGCCCCGTCGAGCCCATGCAGCCGCCGATCACGTTGGAGCAGATGATGAAGTAGCGGCTGGGATCAATGGGCCGGCCCGGGCCGACCAAGGTGTCCCACCAGCCGGGCTTGCCGGTGACGGGGTGCAGATTGGCGACGTGCTGGTCGCCGGTCAGCGCATGGCAGATCAGAACGGCGTTGGAGCGATCGGCATTGAGCTCGCCATAGGTCTGGTAGGCGATCTGGAACGGCGCCAGATCGACGCCGCAATCGAGCCGCAGCGGCTGGTCTGCGCCAAAACGCGCGACCTGCGAACTCGGGTGATCGACCTCGTGCGAGCGCTCATCGGCGCTGATCGCAGGACTCGGAATCGACTTGACGCTACCCATCTGACCATCGACCTCGTTTGCGATCGGACTTCAGACCGCCACTTGCATCAGGCCATGAAAAACCCGGCCTGAACGATAGGTTCGGCCGGGATCGGAAGCGTCCCCGGCCTGTTTAGCGAGTTTTTTAACGTGGCTGCAAGCCGGCCGGCTCAAATGACCACGGAACAGGCAAAACCTACTGTCTTGGGCGGTTTTCGTCAAGTCGCGGCCCGGATTAACCAAAATCGTCCTTGAAACGCTCGGCGAAAAGGTCGTCATTTCTCTTTGCTTTCGCCGCCCTGACTGCCTAATCAGGACATCGACCGCAGCGGAATCCGGCTTGCCCATCCCGCATTGGAACGCCTCTCAACAGCACTGAACCCATCTGGCAGATATGTCCCAACGTCCGCCCGCGCCACCATCGCTCCAGGAATTACGCAAGGAGATCGACGCGATCGACGCGGACATGCATCGCCTGCTGATGCAGCGCGGCGACATCATCGACCGCCTGATCCAGGTGAAGCAGACCCAGGAGGTCGGCTCGGCGTTCCGGCCCGCACGCGAGGCCTCGATGATGCGCGAGATCGTGCAGCGGCATCGCGGCATCCTGCCGCTCGACACGGTCGAGAGCATCTGGCGCGTCATCATTTCCACCTTCACCTATGTCCAGGCGCCGTTCTCCGTGCATGCCGACATCTCGGTGAGCGAGCCGGCGATGCGCGATTCCGTGCGCTTCCATTTCGGCTTCACGGTTCCTTACGTCGCGCATTTCAGCGCGCAGGCTGCGGTCGAGGCGGTGGCGAAATCCAAGGGCGATCTGGCGCTGGTCTCGGCGACATCGAGCCGCACGCCGTGGTGGCTGGAGCTGGAAGCGCGGAGCGCGCCAAAGATCATTGCGCGCATGCCCTTCGTCGAGCGTGCCGACCATCCGGCGTCGCTGCCGGTGTTCGCGATCTCGCGCGTCGCCGACAGCGCCGTGGTGACAGAGGTCGAGACCTTCAGCGTGCGCGTGTCCGGGTGGAACGCCGAGGTCGCGCGCGCGCTGTCGCCGCTCGCCGACATCGTGGCGGTGCCCGATACCGCCTTCGACGGTGCGGCGCTGCTGGTCTCGGTCACATCAGACACCAGCATCGACAAGATCAGGGCTGCCCTGATCGAGGCGGGGGCCTCGGTGCGCTCCACGGCCCTCGTCGGCAGCCACGCAACGCGCTATACGGTGGCCCCGACCGGGCCGAAATCGTAAGTCACGCGCCCAGCCTATCCGGAGTTGAAGATGTCCCGCCCCGTGCCGAATCCCGGCATTCTCGATATTGCGCCCTACACGCCCGGCAAGAGCCCGGTGCCGGAGCCGGGCCGCAAGGTGTTCAAGCTCTCGGCCAACGAGACCCCGTTCGGACCCTCGCCGAAGGCGATCGAAGCCTTCAAGCGCGTGGCGGATCATCTGGAGGATTATCCGGAAGGCACCTCGCGCGTGCTGCGCGAGGCGATCGGCCGCTCGTTCGGGCTCGACCCCAACCGCATCATCTGCGGCGCTGGCTCGGACGAGATCCTCAACCTGCTCGCCCACACCTATCTCAGCCAGGGCGACGAGGCGATCTCGACCACCCACGGGTTCCTGGTCTACCCGATCGCGACCATGGCGGTGGGCGCCAAGAACGTCGTCGCGCAGGAGACCAACCTTACCTGCAACGTCGACGCCATCCTCAAGGCGGTGACGCCGAAGACGAAGCTGGTCTGGCTCGCCAACCCCAACAACCCGACCGGCACCTATGTGCCGTTCGACGAGGTCAAGCGGCTGCGCGCCGGCCTGCCGTCGCACGTGCTGCTGGTGCTGGATGCCGCCTATTCCGACTATGTCTCGCGCAACGATTACGAGATGGGAATCGAGCTGGTCGCCACCACCGAGAACACGGTGGTGACGCACACCTTCTCCAAGATCCACGGGCTTGCCGCGCTGCGCATCGGCTGGATGTTCGGCCCCGAGCACATCATCGACGCCGTCAACCGCATCCGCGGGCCGTTCAACGTGTCGACGCCGGCGATGTACGCCGCGGTCGCCGCCATTGAAGACACCGCGCACCAGGCGATGTCGAAGCAGTTCACCGAGACCTGGCGCAACTGGCTGACCGAAGAGATCGGCAAGCTCGGACTGAAGGTGACGCCGAGTGTCGCCAATTTCGTGCTGATCCACTTCCCGACCGACGGCAAGACCTCGGACGCGGCCGACGCCTACCTCACCAAGCGCGGCCTCGTGCTGCGCGCGCTGAAGAATTACGGCCTGCCGCATTCGCTGCGCATGACCATCGGCACCGAGGAGGCCAACCGCCTCGTGGTCGACGCCTTGCGCGACTTCATGGCCGGCAAATGAGCGCGACACCACACTTCCAGCGCGTCGCGCTGATCGGCTTCGGCCTGATCGGCGGCTCGATCGCGCGCGCTGCGAAGCTCCAGGGCCTGGCAGGCGAGATCGTCACCACCGCGCGCTCGGAGAAGACGCGCGCGCGGGTGATGGAGCTCGGCATCGTCGACCACGTCGTGGCGACCAATGCGGAGGCGGTGAAGGACGCCGATCTCGTCATCCTCTGCATTCCCGTCGGCGCCTGCGGCGAGGTGGCAAAGGAGATCGCCGATCATCTGAAGCCCGGTGCTATTATCTCCGACGTCGGCTCGGTGAAGGGCGCGGTGGTCAGGGACATGGCGCCGCATCTGCCGAAGACCGTCCATTTCGTGCCGGCGCATCCCGTCGCGGGCACCGAGCATTCGGGCCCGGATTCCGGCTTCGCCGAGCTCTTCATCAACCGCTGGTGCATTTTGACGCCGCCGGAGGGCGTCGATGCGGCGGCGACCGATCGGCTGCGCGCGTTCTGGGCGGCGATGGGCGCCAAGGTCGAGGTGATGACGCCGGATCATCATGATCTCGTGCTCGCCATCACCAGCCACCTGCCGCATCTGATCGCCTACACCATCGTCGGCACCGCCGACGAGCTCGCGCAGGTGACGGAGTCAGAGGTGATCAAGTTCTCCGCCGGCGGCTTTCGCGACTTCACCCGCATCGCGGCGTCCGATCCGACGATGTGGCGCGACGTCTTCCTCGCCAACAAGGAAGCCGTGCTGGAGATGCTTGGCACCTTCACCGAGGATCTCGCCAAGCTCACCCGCGCGATCCGACGTGGCGACGGCGAGGCGCTGTTCGACCATTTCACCCGCACCCGCGCCATCCGCCGCGGCATCGTCGAGATCGGCCAGGATTCGGCGGCAGCCGATTTCGGGCGCGAGCACGGGCGGCTCGGCAAGAAGCCATAGCGCGTTTCTCTCCGTCATGGCCGGGCTTGACCCGGCCATCCACGCGCTTCCGCGATTGAACAGAGACGTGGATGCCCGGGACAAGCCCGGGCATGACGACGGAGCGTTTGGCGGGGCGTGCCGTGTTTAATACAGCGGCGGGATCTGGCCGACCTTGATCGGGCCGAGCAGCACGGCGCCATCGACGAATTTCAGCGGGAAGCTGCGCGCCTTCTTGCCTTCCAGCGTGCTCTCGGTGCCGATCGAATTGATTCCGGCGGCAACGCCGGCATTGGCGTTCTGCTTGATCACCTTGCCGAGGCCGGGCACGGCGCGATCAAGCGCACCGAAGAGATTGTTGAGGTCCTGCGACTTCATACCGGGCGCGACACGATCGAGGGTCGCCTGCGGCACGCCCTCTTCCAGCATCTTCTCGATGCCGAGCGCAGGGATGACGCGCTCGAGGCCCGTCACCGTCATCTGCAATTCGCCGTCGAGCCGGCCATTGGCGGAGAGGCCGAGCGTGCCGGCCGCGACCGCGATCATCTCGCCCTGCTGGATGCGCGACTGCACGATCTCGACATGGCCGCCTGCGGCCTGGATCTCGCGGAAGCGCTGCGGCCAGGGCTTTGGCGTGAGGTCGGAAAGGCCGATGATCTTCGCGCGCGTGTCGGCTTCGAACGGCTCGGCGAGCAGGGGGTGAACGCCCTGGATGCTGCCTTGCGCGACGTGGAGCACGGTCTCGATGACAGGATGATCGGGCGTCGATCCGTCCGCCAGGCGCCCGTGCAGCTCGACCTGCTTGGCGCGGGCGAGCGGCACCTGCACGCTGCCGTCGAGCCGGTTGACGCTGGGATCGTCGAACACGATGGAAGCGCGGTCCGGCACCGCCGGCAAGCCGACCACGCTGCTGCGGCCCTTGCTCCAGTTCACCACGAAGGTGTTTTGCGTGATGCCATCGGTCAGCGTCGCCGGCGCGGAGAATTCGGCGATGACATGTCTGGGATCGTAAACCTGGGCGACCACCAGGATATTGTCGAGCTTCGCCGTGAACGGCGTCTTGCTGGCGTTCTGCGACACCAGGGCGACGCTGGCGCCGGAGCACTGCACCTCGAAGCGGAACGGGAAGCCGGCGATCGAGCGCTTGGCGCAATCATAGATGCGGCCGGCCTTGGCCTCCTGCGCGCGCCAGGCGTCGGCGGCCACTTCGGCCTGCGAGGCCGCAAAGAACCAGAAGCCGCTCCACGCGAGGGCGAGGATCAGGAGGAGAACGGGTGCGATGAAAAGGCGCCAACGGGAGCGCCGGCCTGCGGCAACGGTCATATCGGACATGCGGCGACCCTTTGGCCCCAGATTTTGTCAAATGTAAGCGAGGTCCGGTCCCGCCGAAAGGCTGAGAATCCGCTTCGCTTGGGGGCCCGGTTCTGGTAGCCGTGCCCGAAATGTCGGAAATCACCCTCCCCTCCATCACCACAGCCAAAGGCGACCTCTGGGTGTTCGGCTACGGCTCGCTGATGTGGCGGCCGGGCTTCGAATTCGAGGAGCGCGTCCCGGCGCGGCTGGTCGGCGAGCATCGCGCGCTTTGCGTCTATTCCTTCGTGCATCGTGGCACGCCGGAGAAGCCGGGCCTGGTGCTCGGGCTCGACCGCGGCGGCGCCTGCCGCGGCATTGCCTTCCGCGTCGCCGAGACGAACCGCACCGACGTCGTCGCCTACTTGCGCGCGCGCGAGCAGGTCACCTCGGTCTATCGCGAGGTGATGCGCTCGGTGTGGCTGGAGAACGATGCGCGCCAGCGCGTCCCCGCGCTCGCCTATGTGGTCGACCGCGGCCATGTCCAATATGCCGGCCGGCTGTCGCTCGCCGAGCAGCACCGCCACGTGATCCAGGGCCACGGCCAGTCCGGCGCCAACCGCGACTACGTCACGGCGACGGTGAAGGCGATCGAGGCCGAGGGCTTTCGCGACACGCAATTGCATCAGCTCGCGACCATGCTGCATGGGGAAGCACATTCGCTGCACGCACCCGACGAAGACAGCGAAAGCCGCTAGCTCGCCGACGGCGCATAGCTCGGCGCAGAGCCGATCAGCTGCTCCTGCTCTTTCCGCCCTGCTTCGACGAGGCGGGCGGTCGCGTCTTCGATCGACGTCTGCACGCGGGAGAGAAACTCGTCCTTCGGCAGGCCCGGCGGCAGCGGATCGAGGAACTCCACCACCAGCGTGCCGGGATAGCGCATGAAGGTACGGCGCGGCCAGAACAGGCCAGAATTGAGCGCGATCGGCAGGCAGGCGACGCCGCAGGACGAATAGATCTGCGCAAAGCCGGTCTTGTAATCAGGCGGCGCGCCCGGCGCGCGGCGCGTGCCCTCCGGAAAGATCACGAGCTGGCGGCCGCTGCGCACCGCCTCGCGCGCGCGGCGCGTCATGTCGAGGAGCGCCTTCACGCCGGCATTGCGATCGATCGCGATCATGCCGGTCTTGACCAGGAATTGGCCGAACACCGGGATCTGCATCAGCTGACGCTTGAGGATGAAGATCGGGCGGTTGAAGAAGCCCGGCAGCACGAACGTCTCCCAGAACGACTGGTGCTTCGCCACGATCAGCAGCGGCCCGGCCGGGATCTTCTCCACCCCCCGGAATTCCACCTTGATGTTGCAGACGACGCGCATCAGCACCAGCGTCGCCTTCGCCCACCATTGGGCGACCGTCAGCATGGCGCGCGGCGGCAATGCGAAGGTCGGCAGCGCCACGATCGCAAGGCACACCAGCACGGTGTAGAACAGCACGTTGAACACGAGCGAGCGCAGGAAAATCAGGAACATCGAGGGTCCGATCAATTGGCCTGTGCGGTGGCGGGCCGCTTCGGTTGCTGGCCTTGAGGCTGCTCCGACATCTCGGGCGAAAGGTCAATCCCGAAATCCTCCAGGCGGACCCTGATCTCGGCCGCGACATACTTGACATATTCGGACAGGAGCAGCCGCAAGGTCGAGGCCGAGGTCCACCAGGGCTCCTCGCGCCATTTCTCGCCGACCACCGCGAACGGAATCAGCGTCGTCTCCGGCATCGCATGCGAGAACTCCACCAGCGCGCGTGGCATGTGATAGTTCGAGGTGACCACGATCAGCGACTTGAAGCCGCGCCCTTCGGCCCAGCGCCGCGCCTCCGCCGCGTTGCCGCGGGTCGAGACCGCGGTGCGGTCGAGATCGACACAGCAATGCATGAAGGACTGGTTCTCCGGCAGGGTCCGGGAGATGTCGCTCGCGGTCGAGGTCGGATGCACGCCGGAGATCAGCAGCCGCTGGCCGTAGCCGGCAGCCAGCAGCTCCATCGCGTCCGACACCCGCGAGGAGCCGCCGGTCAGGACCACGATGCCGTCGGCCTTGCGGCTAGGGGCGATCTCGGCGCCCCGTAGTTGCGACAGGAACGCGATGAAGCCCGCCGCCGCGCCGACGAAGGCGAACGCGATCGTCGAGACCAATGCCGCCCGCAGCCAGCCGCGCGGCATTTTCGGCGATCGATCGTCGGCCCTTGAGGTCATGTGATGTCGGTGATCCCTTCCCGAGATGATTTTAAGACGTTTTGAGGCGAAGTGGAGTCCGGTTTCTTCACCCTCTTCCCCTTGTGGGAGAAGGATGAAGAACGCACTCAATCAATGTCATTCAATGTCGCGAACAGGGTCTGGCGCGAGGCGGCAGCGGTGATGGCGCCGATCAGCACCGCCTGCACCGCGAGCACGACATAGCCTGACGGCCGCAGGGAGAAGGTGCCGAGCAACGCCGCGAATTGGTCGCCGACCGGCGTGCCGGAAAACCATCCGGCGATCGATTCGGAGAAGCCGAACAC
The DNA here is from genome assembly GCF_038969555.1 of Bradyrhizobium sp. B117. Taxonomy (NCBI): domain Bacteria; kingdom Pseudomonadati; phylum Pseudomonadota; class Alphaproteobacteria; order Hyphomicrobiales; family Nitrobacteraceae; genus Bradyrhizobium; species Bradyrhizobium sp. B117. The sequence goes on along the minus strand of NZ_CP152414.1, from coordinate 948,627 downwards.
CAGCATGGCGACGCCGCCGCCGATCACGCCGCCCTCCAGCCCCAGGCGGAGGAAATGACGCAGGAAGTGGTTGGCGATGTAGCGGTCGCCGGCACCGACGAAATGCAGGACTTCGACGATCGGGCGGTTCGCCGCCATGGCGCCGCGGGTTGCGAACGACACCGAGATGATGGTCGCGACGATGACGAGCGCGAGGATGCCGATGCCGGCGAGCACGGTGGCATTGGTCATCGAGCGCATGCGCTCGATCCAGGCGCGGTGATCGTCGACGCTGGCGCTTGGCGCCACCTGCGTCACGCGGGCGCGCAAGGCAGCGAGATCGATCGGCGTGCCGGGCTGCACCCGCGCGATGATCATGCGCGGCACCGGCAGGTCGTCCATCGACAGGCCCGTGCCGAGCCAGGGCTCGAGCAGCTTGCCGCTCTCGTCCTTGCTGAACGGCTTGACCTCGACGATGCCGGCCTGCGCGCGCATCGCCTCGGTCACCGCCGCGGTGTCGCGATCGAGATCGCGCCCCGCCTGAGGACGGACCTGGATGGTGATCTCGCTTGCGACATCCGATTGCCATTCCGCGGCGGAGGCGCTGACGAGGAGCACGGTGCCCGTCGTCATCGACGCCAGGAACGTCATGATGGCGACGACGGCGACCAGCGCGCGGCCATGGATCGAGGCGCGCGGAACGATCGGCGACATGTTGCGCGCCTTGGCCGGAAGCTGCGGACGCTCCTGTCCGAGGTCGACCAGCACGCCGCGCTCGTCGGTCCTACTCATAGACGTGCAGCCGTCCCTGATGCAGCACCAGCCGCCGCGCCTCGTACTGGTCCATCAGGCCGATGTCGTGGGTGGCGATGATGACGGCGGTGCCTGACTTGTTGAGCTCGATGAACAGCCGCAGCAGGCGGCGGCCGAGCGTCGGATCGACGCTGCCGGTCGGCTCGTCGGCGAGCAACAGCTGCGGCCGCGAGATCACGGCGCGCGCGATCGCGGCGCGCTGCTTCTCGCCGCCGGACAGGATCGGCGGCAATGCGTCCATGCGGTCGCCGAGCCCGACCCAGCGCAAGAGGTCGATGACCTCCTTGCGGTAGCTCGACTCGCTGCGGCCCATGACACGGAACGGCAGCGCGACGTTCTCGTAGGTGGTCATGTGGTCGAGCAGGCGGAAATCCTGGAGCACGATGCCGATGCGCTTGCGCAAATCGGCGATCTCGTCCTTGCCGAGCTGCGAGATGTCGTGGCCGAACAGATTGACGAGGCCCCGCGTCGGCCGGTGCGACAGGAACAGCAGGCGCAGCAGCGACGTCTTGCCGGCGCCCGACGGGCCGGTGAGGAATTGGAACGAATGCGCTGGAATCTGGAAGCTGAGGTCGCGCAGGATCTCCGGCCCCAGTCCGTAACGCAATCCGACATTTTCGAACCGAACCAAGTTCAGCTCCGTTCGAGAGGGGGCCGCGCCGCGGCACCCCGCCACACGCGATCAAGGCGTTGTGCGACCGTTATGGTTTCCGGTTCGTTAACGGTCGCCCTGTAGCATTTGGAGCGCCCGGCTCTCCTTGGCCGGGGCATCGTCGAGACCAGTCCGTGCATCAAGGCCCGTGTCCATGCATATCGTCTGTCCGCATTGTACGACATCCTACGCCATCAAGCTCGCTAGCCTTGGGACGAACGGACGGACGGTCCGCTGCTCCCGCTGCAAGGAGACCTGGGTTGCCTATGCCGATGATGCCATCGAGGAGGCATCCGTTCCGGCCATGGCCGCAGCCAGCCAGTCCGAGGACCAGTCCGACCTCGCCGAGCAGTGGAACTCCTACGCCAAGGACGACGGTGCCGCCGATACGCCCGTCGTCGACAGCCCCTCCATCGCCAGCGACTGGCCGGCCGACGAGGCCAAGGACATGGAGGACGAGTGGTCGGCGGCCGCCCGCGCCGCCGAAGAGGACGCGGTCGGCGCACAGCACCAGTCCTGGTTCCGCGGCCTGTTCAGCCGCCGCGGCGCGCGCGTGAGCCGCCCGATCCCCCCCGCGACGCCGCGCAAATCCCATTTCGGCCTGCCCATGGCCTGCGCCGCCATGGGCGCGCTGGTGCTGGCCCTGATCATCTGGCGCGGCGACATAGTGCGGCTGCTGCCGCAGACCGCCGCGTTCTACAAGCTGGTCGGGTTCGAGGTAAATCTGCGCGGGCTCGCCTTCAAGGACGTCAAGCTCTCCAGCGAGACCGTGGACGGTAAGCAGGTGCTGGTGATCGAGGGCGTGATCGTCGGCCAGGGCAAGAAGCCGCTCGATATCCCGCGGCTGCGCTTTGCCGTGCGCGACGCGCAAGGCGCGGAGATCTACGCCTGGAACACCGTGCTGGAACAGACCGTGCTGCAACCCGGCGAGCGCGCCTTCTTTCGCTCGCGCCTGGCCTCGCCGCCGCCGGAGGGCCGCAACATCGACGTCCGCTTCTTCAACCGACGCGACATCGCCGGCGGCAGCGTATAATTGATCTCGCGTATTCTCCACGGGAGGTTGGTCCCAAGGTTGGTCTCATGCCGAAAATCCTGATCGCCGACGACGAGGATTCGATGCGCCAGCTGGTGGCGCGCGCCATCGCCATGGACGGCCACGAGATCGTCACCGCGCAGGACGGCGCCGAGGCATTGGAGATCCTGACCCGCGAGGACGGCGCGTTCGACCTGCTGCTCACCGACATCCAGATGCCGGTCATGGATGGCATCGCGCTGGCGCTCTCGGCCGCGCGCGATTTTCCCGGCCTCACCATCCTGCTGATGACCGGCTTTGCCGACCAGCGCGAGCGCGCCTCGAACCTCAATGCGCTGGTGCATGACGTCGTGACAAAGCCGTTCTCGGTGGCCGACATCCGCACCGCGGTGGCGGACGCGCTGGCGGCGAAGAAGGGGTAGCGGGCAACAGCAGCCACACATTCGGCTGTCATGCCCCGCGAAGGCGGGGCATCCAGTACGCCGCAGCCTATCGGTCAAATCACAACCGTTTCGGAGTACTGGATCGCCCGCCTTCGCGGGCGATGACACTGCGGGTGACGTCAAAAATCCTTCAGCAGCCGCTCGATATAGTCGAGCTCGATCTGCGGGCGCGAAGGATCGCCGAGGCGGCGGCGGAGCTCTTCGAGGATGCGGCGGACGCGCTGGGCATCGATCTCGCCGGGGATCTTCACCGTGTAGTCGTCGCTGAGATCGCGGCCATGGAGCGGGCGGCCGAGCGGATCGGTCTGGTTGCTGCCGCTCTGCTGACGGCCGGCGCGGTTGCCGGGGCCGTCGCCCTGGCCCTCGCCATCGCCCTGTTGCATCGCCTCGGCCATCTTCTGCGCGCCCTTGCGCAAGGCCTCGAGAGCCTTGCCCTGGGAGTCCACGGCGCCGTCGGCATTGCCCTCGCCGAGCTTCGAGCCAGCGTCGCCCATGGCGCCGTCGGCAGCGTCCAGACCGCCATCGTCATCACCGTCCTGATCGCCATCCTGGCCGGGCTGGCCCTGGTCGCCCTGCTGACCCTGCTGGCCTTTCTGATTCTGACCCTTTTGCCCCTTCTGCATGAGGCCGCGCTTGGCGAGCTGGTCCTGAAGCTTCTTCAGGCGGTCGCGCAGCGCCTGCTGGTCCTGCTGCAGGTCCGACATCGACTGATCGCCCTGCTTGCCACGCGAACGATCGCGCCGGGAATCCTGGCCCTGCTTGAAGGTCTTGTCGCGCAATTGCTGCTGCTTGCGGATCATGTCGCTGAGCTCGTTCAGCGCCTGCTCCATCTCGCTGTCTCCGGATTGCCCGGGCTGCGCCATCTGGAGGTTTTCCATGATCTGCGCCAGCTGCTCGAGCAGGCGCTGGGCGGCTTCTTTATTGCCTTCGCGCGCGGCTTTCTCGATCTGCTTCAGGAGGTCGTCGAGATCCCGCTGCGTGATGACGGAACGATCGCGATTGGAGGACTGGCTGCGTTCGGTCGCGCGCTTGTATTCCTCGAGCTTCTGGATCGCATCGGACTGGTTGTTCAGGCTCTTGCCGGATTCCTTCTGCCGGAGGCTGTCGCCGGAATCCTGCATCGCCTTTTCCGCGCTATCGAGCAGCGCGTCAGGATCCTGATCCAGCTGGGCAGCGGCAGGCGCGACGCCTCCGAGCAGGAAGGCGAAACAGGCGATCGAGATCGCCTTCAAGACTGGCACGCGTGCTAGCTTCCGCATTTCCGGTCCCGCGTAAACTGGTTGGCCCCGTCCTCGCCTTTGTTGGCCCGACTGTTCGCCGACTTCCGATAGGCCTGAAGCTGCTGGCGCAAGGCGTCCTGCTGCTGCGCCAGCTCTTCGAGCTGCTCGGGCGTGGCATGCTGGGTCTTCTGTCGCAGCTCGATCGCCTTGTCGAGAATGAGCTGAACCTCCGCGGGGAACGGCTGCCGGGCTCCGAGCGGATTCTGCTCGGCGCGCCGGGCAAGATCGCGCACCTTGCCGGCCATGGCCTCGCGCAGCTTCTGCGTCAGCACCCGGATCTCGTCCTCGCTGGCGCCGCGTTCCAGCGCGTGCTTGAGCGCGTCCTGCGCCGCGCGCAGCGCGGCGTTGACGCTGCCGGCGACACCGTCGTCCTCGATGGTGGTCGCGAACGCCCACATGCTCGCCACCACTTCGCGCAGCGCATCGTCGGTGCGGGCCGCCTCGAGCTGGGACGCCAGGCTGCGCAGGCCGAGATAGCAGCCGGCATCCGGCGTGAACAATTCGGGCGCGATCATCAGCGCGTCGAGCGCGGCGTAGACCTCGGAATTCTTGTTGGCGTCGAGCGCGAGGATGCGACGCTGCTCGATCAGCGCGCGCGCGAGCGAGTTGGTGAACAGGCGCTCGGGCAGGCGCATGTTGAAGGGATCGCTCTTGGCCTCGTTGCCGGCCTCGTCCTTCGCGGTCAGCGTCAGCGTGACGTCGGCGCCGGCATAGGGATCCTCGCTGAGGTCCTTCACCGTCTGGCCGACGCCGTTGCGGGTCCGCGCGTTCGGCAGCACCAGCGGGAATTTCGGCGGCTGGAACAGCGGCCGCGCGGCCGCCCTGGTGTCGGCGTCCTTGCCGCCATTCTTGCTGGCATCCCCGGCATCGGCGGGGCGCAATCCGATTTGCGCTTCGGCGCCGGTGACGCCGTAATCATCCTCGATCTTGTAGGAGAGCTGGAGCCCGCCGCGGGCCTGACGCTCCGGATCCTTGGCGAGCGCGATCGTCGGCGGGTGGTCCGGCGTCGCCGCGAAGGCCCATTGCGGCTGGCCCGAAGGCGCGCGCACATGCGCGGTGCCGTCGCCGGTGATGGCAAAATGCTTTTCGTTGGTGCCCTTGGGCGTGGCCTCGGTGGGAGCAACCTCCTTGAGGCCGCCGGAGACGGTGACATCGAGGCTGCCGCCCGAGGAGCGCACGATCAGGGTTGAGCCGGCGGGAACGGCGAGCGGGCCAGAGGCCGGCAGCGCCGCGGCCTCCTTGTTGGCGGCCGACAGGATCACCGGCGGCTTGCCGGTGTAGAGCGGCGGGGTGACCCAGGCATCGACGCGGACATTCGTCGGCGCCAGCACACCGTTCCAGTCGAAGGCGGCACCAAGCCGCATCGCGCGCTCGTCGCCGGCGGCGAAGAAAGTCGCAACCAGCAACACCATCACCAGCGCGCGCAGCGCCCAGGGATCGTGGATGGCGAGGCGCGGATGCGGCAGACCGGCGCGGATGCGCTTGAGCGAGGCCAGCGTGCGCTCGCGCTGCGCCTGCCACAGCGCCTGCGCAACCGGATCCTGCGAGGTCAACGTGTCGGTCAGCGTGGTCGCCGGGCGGTGACGAATGCCGGAGCCGCGGTCGAGCCGGGCGAGCGCCTCCTCGCGGCTCGGCCAGCGGAAACGAACCAGTGGCGACAGGGCGGCAACCGCAATGCCGGCGAAAATGACAAGGCCGATGGCGCGCGCGACGAACGGCAACCCCAGCCACAGCCCGGCCCAGGACAAGGCCAGGAACAGGCCGACGACGGTCAGAAGCCGCGCCAGATTTGGCCAGGCACGCTCCCACGCGATGGCATAAATGGCCCGATCAAGGGCTTGCGCCAGCTTCAGCCGCGACAGAGCGTCACTGTTGCGGATCGGGTCTGACGGGTCGGGGGTGACGCCGTTCAATCAACTCTCCAGGTTGCCCGGTAGAGAAGCCTACCACAACGGCAGCACTGAGGCATCCGTTCCTGTACGGGAGACACCCCTTTTCCCGCATAACACGAGGACGTGACTGGTCCGCCGCAACCCCGTAATTTCCGCGCCGCCATTCCCGAGGGAGAGATAGGAAACGCCATGGACAAGAAGATGCACGACAAGGGCCTGGAAGTCCGCAAGGCGGTGCTGGGCGAGGCCTATGTCAACAATGCCCTGAAGAACGTCGACGATTTCAACCGCCCGTTCCAGGAGATGCTCAACGAATATTGCTGGGGCACGGTGTGGGGCCGCGAAGAGCTGCCGCGCAAGACCCGCAGCATGCTCAACATCGCGATGATCGCGATCCTCAACCGGCAGCACGAGTTTCGCGCGCATCTGAAGGGCGCGCTGACCAACGGCGTGACGCGCGACGAGATCCGCGAGATCCTGATGCAGGTCGCGATCTATGGCGGCATGCCCGCCGCCGTCGACAGTTTTCGTATCGCACGCGAGGTGTTCGCGGAGATCGACGGGAAGGCGTGAGGCCAACAAACAGCATTCAACGTATTGCTCCGTCATTGCGAGCGAAGCGAAGCAATCCAGAGTTCCTCCACGGAGACAGCCTAGATTGCTTCGTCGCTTCGCTCCTCGCAATGACGACGGGAAGGAAATAGGACCATGGACATCGGATTCATCGGCCTCGGAAACATGGGTTTCCCGATGGCGCGGCGGCTGATCGAGGCAGGCCACAAGCTCGTCGTGTTCGACACGCGCAAGGAGGTCACGGACAAGTTGGTGGCGCGCGGCGCAACCGCTGCGACATCGCCGAAGGACGTCGCCGACCAGGTCGAGACCGTGATGGCGAGCCTGCCCTCGTTGCAGGCTTCGCTCGAGGTCGCCACGGGCGCGAACGGCGTGATCGAGGGAAGCCGCGCAAAACGCTTCATTGATCTCTCCACCGTCGGTTCGGCGATGGCGGCGAAAATTCACGGCTTGCTCGCCAAGCGCGACATCGTGCAGATCGACTGCCCGGTGTCCGGTGGGGTCGGCGGCGCCGAGAAGGGCACGCTGGCGGTGATGGTGTCGGGGCCGAAGGCGGAGTTCGAGCTGCTCAAGCCCGCGCTCGACGTGATCGGAAAAGTTTTCTTCATTGGCGAGAAGCCCGGCGCGGCGCAGACCATGAAGCTCGCCAACAATTTCCTCTCGGCCACCGCGATTGTGGCGACGTCGGAGGCGGTGGTGATGGGCGTCAAAGCCGGGCTCGATCCCGCCGTGATGATCGACGTCATCAATGCCGGCTCGGGCATGAACACCGCGAGCCGCGACAAGTTTCCGCGCTCGGTGCTGCCGCGCACATTCGACTTCGGCTTCGCCACGGGATTGATGGTGAAGGACGTGCGGCTCGCGCTGGAGGAGATGAAGCAGCTCGGCCTGTCGATGGAGGTTGCGGACGCGGTCGGACGATTGTGGGAGACCGTGATCAGCGCGGAAGGCGCCGAGTCCGATTTCACCGCGGCGATCAAGCCGATCGAGAACAAGGCGGGTGTTGTGGTTGGCGAGAAAAAATAACGCCAGTCCCGTAGCCCGGATGGAGCGAAGCGTAATCCGGGGTCCGTAATGCTTGGCGAGAACCCGGATTTCGCTGCGCTCCATCCGGGCTACGGTCAATCAATCATAGCCAGGGCGCGGGCGTATCCATCGCGATCAGTTGCTCGACCTCGACGCGCGGGCGCACCACGGCGTATTGGTCGTCCTTCACCAGCACCTCGGGCACCAAGGGCCGCGTGTTGTAGGTGCCGGCCTGCACCGCGCCATAGGCGCCCGCGGTCATGATGGCGAGGAGATCGCCGGCCTTCGGCGTCGGCAGCGTGCGGTCGAGGGCGAGATAGTCGCCGGTCTCGCAGACCGGACCGACGACGTCGGCCATGATGGTGGCGGCGCCCCTGGCGGGCTGCATCACCGGCAGGATGTCGTGATGGGCCTCATACAGCGTCGGGCGGATCAGATCGTTCATCGCCGCGTCGATGATGACGAAGTTCTTGCCGTCGCCGTGCTTCACATAGATGACCTTGGCGACGAGGATGCCGGCATTGCCGACGATCATGCGGCCCGGCTCGAACATCAGCGTGCAGCCGAGATTGTGGCTGACGCGCTTGACCATGGCGGCATAGGCATCGGGCGCCGGCGGCGCTTCGCGGTCCATGTAATAGGGAATGCCGAGGCCGCCGCCGAAATCGACGTGGCTGATGCTGTGGCCGTCGCTGCGCAGCGTCTGCACGAATTCGGAGAGGATGCGGAACGCGGTCTCCATCTTGGACAGATCAGTGATCTGGCTGCCGATATGCACGTCGGTGCCGGTCACCTCGATGCCCGGCAGCTTGGCGGCGCGGGCATAGACCTCGCGGGCATAGGCGATCGGAATGCCGAACTTGTTCTCGGACTTGCCGGTCGAGATCTTGGCGTGCGTGCCGGCATCGACATCGGGATTGACGCGCACGGAGATGCGCGCGGTCTTGCCCATCTCGGTCGCAAGGCGCGAGAGCAGCTCCAGCTCGGGCTCGGATTCGATGTTGAGGCAGAGGATGTCGGCGGCGAGCGCTGCGCGCAGCTCTGCTTCCGTCTTGCCGACACCGGAGAACACGATCTTGCTGCCGGGAATGCCCGCGGCCAGCGCGCGCTTCAGCTCACCACCGGAAACCACGTCGGCGCCGGCGCCGAGCTTGGCCAGCGTGCGCAGCACGGACTGGTTGGAGTTCGCCTTCATGGCGTAGCAGACCAGCACCTTCTCGCCGGCAAAGGCGTCGGCGAAGACGCGGTAGTGCCGCTCCAGCGTCGCGGTCGAATAGCAGTAGAACGGCGTGCCGATGGTTGCGGCCAGCTCGGACAGGTTCACCGCCTCGGCGTGCAGCACGCCGTTGCGATAGTCGAAATGGTTCATGGCTTTGGCTCGGTTGCGCCAGCCTACCGGCTGGGTCTTTCGTCCAGGAGCGGGTCGAGGATAAACGATTTCTTGCTGCCCTTGGGCGCCGCCGGCGCAGCCTCCGCACCATAGGTGGGGTTGAACACGCTCGGCGTCTTCTGGGCTTCGATCTCGGTGTCGGTCGGCGCTGCGATATTGGCCGTGGACGCGCTGGAGGCGGTCGGCGGCAGATCCAGCGGGCCCTTGCGGCCGCAGCCGGCGAGCGCAAGCGCCGTCAGGCTCAAGACAATGATGGCCCACCCCGAGCCGGCCGGGCGAAACTTTGACGTCACGACGAAATCCCCACTACGCGGCGCGCACCATACAGAGATTGGCGCGCTCTGGCGAGAGCCGGATGACCATGAAACATAAGCGAAATTTTGCCCTCAGCCCAATTTTCGCTCTTTTTCGAGCCGCTTCGCCCAGCTCTTTGCCTGCGACGCCACGTTCTTCGGCGCGGTGCCGCCGAAGCTGGTCCGGCTCTTCACCGACGATTCGACCGAGAGCACGCCGAGCACGTCCTTGGTGATCTTGGGCTCGATCGCCTGCATGTCCTTCAGCGGCAGCTCGTGCAGCGCCACGCCACCCTCGGCGGCCTTGGCGACGATGCGGCCGGTGACGTGGTGGGCGTCGCGAAACGGCATCTTCAGCGTCCGCACCAGCCAGTCGGCAAGGTCCGTCGCGGTGGCATAGCCCTCCCCGGCGGCAGCCTTCATCTTGGCCTCGTCGGGCACGAGGTCGCGGACCATGCCGGTCATGGCGCGAATCGCCAGCGACAGCGCGGCAAAGCCCTCCATGGCGCCCTGCTTGTCCTCCTGCATATCCTTTTGATAGGCGAGCGGCAGGCCCTTCATAACGATCAGGAGGCCGTTGAGAGCACCGATGACGCGCCCGGTCTTGGCGCGCACCAGCTCTGCGGCATCCGGGTTGCGCTTCTGCGGCATGATCGAGGAGCCCGTGGTGAACTTGTCGCTGAGGCGGATCAGGCCCACCAGCGGCGAGGTCCAGATCACGATCTCCTCGGCAAAGCGCGACATGTGCACGGCGCAGATCGAGGCCGCCGACAGCGTCTCCAGCACGAAGTCACGGTCGGAGACCGCATCGAGCGAGTTCGCCATCGGGCGATCGAAGAGAAGCGCCTTCGCGGTGGCGTGACGGTCGATCGGGAACGAGGTGCCGGCGAGCGCGGCGGCGCCGAGCGGCGATTCGTTGAGCCGCTTGCGCGCATCCTGGAAACGGCCGCGGTCGCGCGCGGCCATCTCGACATAGGCAAGCAGATGATGGCCGAAGGTCACGGGCTGCGCAGTCTGGAGATGCGTGAAGCCGGGCATCACGGTGCCGGCATGCTCCAGCGCGCGCGCCACCAGCGCCTGCTGGAATTCGGCGAGCGCGGCGTCGGTCTCGTCGACGATGTCGCGGACATAGAGACGGAAGTCGGTCGCGACCTGGTCGTTGCGCGAGCGCGCGGTATGCAGGCGGCCAGCGGCGGGGCCGATCAGCTCGGACAGGCGGCTCTCGACGTTCATATGGATATCTTCGAGCGCGCGCTTGAATGTGAAGTCGCCCTTGCCGATCTCTGACAAAATCGTGTCTAGACCCTTGCCGATATTTTTCGCATCAGAGGCCGTGATGATGCCCTTCGCGGCGAGCATCGCGGCGTGGGCCTTGGACGCGGCAATGTCCTGGGCAAAGAGGTGACGATCGACGTCGATGGAGACGTTGATCTCTTCCATGATCTCATCGGGACGTTCCGAGAACCGGCCGCCCCACATCTTGTTGCTCATGATCCCCTGCTCACGCCTTGCTTTGCCGCATGTTTGCTGGCGAAGGCCAGCCGTATTAAGAGGCCCCTGATAGCCATATCTGCGACCGGATGACAAACGATATGCTCGACCCAAAGCCTTCCGCCACGCGCCGGATCCCCATCGTCATCGCCACCGTGGTGGTCGGGGGGCTGGCCGGCTTCGCCGCGCTGTACGGGCTGGGCCTGAGCCGGGCGCCTGGCGGCGATCCGACCTGCAAGCCGGCGGTGGCCACGGCCCAGAAAATCGCCCCGCTCGCCCATGGCGAGCTGGCCGCCCTGACCATGGCGAGCGCGCCGTTGAAGCTGCCCGACCTCACCTTCGAGGACGCCGACGGCAAGCCGAAGAAGCTCTCGGATTTCCGCGGCAAGACGCTGCTGGTGAACCTCTGGGCCACCTGGTGCGTGCCGTGCCGGAAGGAGATGCCGGCGCTGGATGAGCTCCAGGGCAAGCTGTCGGGCCCGAATTTCGAGGTGGTGGCGATCAATATCGACACCCGCGACCCCGAAAAGCCCAAGACCTTCCTGAAAGAGGCCAATCTGACCCGGCTTGGCTACTTCAACGACCAAAAAGCCAAGGTTTTTCAAGATCTTAAGGCTACAGGCCGGGCGCTGGGCATGCCGACCTCGGTGCTGGTCGACCCGCAGGGCTGCGAGATCGCGACAATCGCCGGGCCGGCGGAATGGGCGAGCGAGGACGCGCTCAAGCTGCTGCGTGCCGCGACCGGCAAGGCCGCCGCGTCGCTTTAGGTACTTTTATTTGCGCATGATCTGATCGGAAAACCGGTACCCACTTTTCCGGATCATGCGCTAGGCGGTGACGTTGAGATTGCCGCCGACGCCGGGGCCGACATTGGCAAGCGAAGGCTGACCGGCGCCGAGCAGCGTCAGGACGGTGGATTTCTCCATATCCATGTTCTGCTTGGTCAGCGTCGCCGCGATATTCGATTGCAGCGCGCCTTGCTGAGCGGCCAGCATGGTGCTGACCATTGCCATCATGTCCACGCGAACCCTCGTACTGGGTGCAGCCTAGACGCGAGCGGTTAATGGGACATGAATCGTCGCAGGGCGGATGTGCGGCAGCAGGGCGATAGTGCCGTAGGGTGGGCAAAGACGCATTTGCGCCGTGCCCACCATCTGTCCGCAATTGGATGGAAGCCGTGGGCACGCTTCGCTTTGCCCACCCTACGGCACCGCGGCCTTATCTTGTCGGAACCGGCTTGGCGCCGCGGTAGTCGTAGAAGCCGCGCTGGGTCTTGCGGCCGAGCCAGCCGGCCTCGACGTATTTCACCAGCAGCGGGCACGGGCGGTACTTGGAGTCGGCGAGGCCCTCGTGCAGCACCTGCATGATCGACAGGCAGGTATCGAGGCCGATGAAATCGGCAAGCTCCAGCGGGCCCATCGGATGGTGGGCGCCGAGCTTCATCGCCGCGTCGATCGCCTCGACGTTGCCGACGCCTTCATACAGCGTGTAGATCGCCTCGTTGATCATCGGCAGCAGGATGCGGTTGACGATGAAGGCCGGGAAATCCTCGGAGACCGCGACCTGCTTGCCGAGCTTGGCGACGAATTCCTTGGACGCATCGAAGGTCGAATCGTCGGTGGCGATGCCGCGGATGAGCTCCACCAGCTCCATCAGCGGCACCGGATTCATGAAGTGAATGCCGATGAAGCGCTCGGGGCGGTCGGTGGCGGCGGCCAGCCGCGTGATCGAGATCGACGAGGTGTCGGAGGCGACGATCGCCTCGGGCTTCAGCACCGCGCAGAGCTCGTGGAAGATCTTGCGCTTGACCTCTTCCTTCTCGACCGCGGTCTCGATCACGAGGTCGCAGTCGGCGAGGTCGTCCAGCTTCTCGGCGAGCTTGATGCGCGCGATCGCCTTGGCCTTGTCGTCCTCGGTCACGGCCTTCTTGGAGACCTGGCGCGCCAGGTTGCCGTTGATGGTGGCCATGCCCGACTTGAGGCGGTCGGCCGAAACGTCGTTGAGCACCACGTCGAAGCCGGCCAGCGCCGCGACATGCGCGATGCCATTGCCCATCTGACCCGCGCCGATCACGCCGACCTTCTTGATCACTGCCGCCATAATGTCATCCACCGGAACGGCGCGCAGATCGCGCCCTGCCTATCCCCTGAGCCGGGAGGTCTGATTTGACCAGGAGCCGATTTAATCAGAACCCGGGCTCGAAACCTAGATTGGATCGCTTCGAAGGCGTGCACCACGCCAAAGAAAACGCCTCGAAAAAGAAAAACCGGCCGGAGTTTATGCCTCCGGCCGGTGTTTTTAACGCGTTTTACTTGCCGAGCTTGCCGAGTTCGGCCGTCAGCTCCGGAACCGCCTGGTAGAGGTCGGCGACCAGGCCGTAGTCGGCGACCTGGAAGATCGGCGCGTCCTCGTCCTTGTTGATCGCAACGATCACCTTGGAGTCCTTCATGCCGGCCAGATGCTGGATCGCGCCGGAAATGCCCACCGCGACATAGAGCTCGGGGGCCACGACCTTGCCGGTCTGGCCGACCTGCCAGTCGTTCGGCGCATAGCCGGCGTCCACCGCCGCGCGCGAGGCGCCGACGCCGGCGCCGAGCTTGTCGGCCAGCGGCTCGATGTACTTGGCGAAGTTCTCACGGCTCTGCATGGCACGGCCACCGGAGACGATGATCTTGGCCGAGGTCAGCTCCGGACGGTCGCTCTTGGCGACTTCCTCGCCGACGAAGGTCGACAGGCCCGGATCGGCCACGGCAGAGACGCTCTCGACCGGCGCGCTGCCGCCCTCGCCCGCAGCGGCGAAGGTGGAGGTGCGGACCGTGATGACCTTCTTGGCGTCCTTCGACTTCACCGTCTGAATGGCGTTGCCGGCATAGATCGGACGCTCATAGGTATCGGGGGCGACCACCTTGATGATCTCCGAGACCTGCATGACATCGAGCAGGGCGGCGACACGCGGCATCACGTTCTTGAAGCGCGAGGTCGCGGGCGCGACGATCGCGTCATAGGACGGCGCGAGCGAGACGATCAGCGCGGCCAGCGGCTCGGCGAGATCGTGCGCATAGGTCTCGCCGTCGGCGAGCAGCACCTTCTTGACGCCGGCGAGCTTGGCGGCGGCGTCTGCCGCGGCCTTGGCGTTCTGGCCAGCCACCAGCACCTCGACGTCCGCGCCGAGCGCGGCAGCCGCGGTCAGGGCCTTGTTGGTCGCATCCTTGAGCGACGCATTGTCGTGTTCGGCAATTAGAAGCGTCGTCATCAGAGCACCCCGGCTTCGTTCTTGAGTTTCGACACCAGCTCGGCGACGTCCTTCACCTTGACGCCCGCCTTGCGGCCCGCCGGTTCAGTCGTCTTGAGGACCTCGAGACGCGCGGTGACGTCGACGCCGTAATCGGCGACAGCCTTCTCCGCGATCGGCTTCTTCTTGGCCTTCATGATGTTGGGCAGCGAAGCATAGCGCGGCTCGTTGAGGCGAAGGTCGGTGGTGACGATCGCCGGTCCCTTCAGCTTCACGGTCTGCAGGCCGCCGTCGACTTCGCGGGTGACCTTGAAGTCCGAACCATCGACCTCGAGCTTCGAGGCGAAGGTCGCCTGCGACCAGCCGAGCAGCGCGGCCAGCATCTGGCCGGTCTGGTTCGAGTCGTCGTCGATCGCCTGCTTGCCGAGGATGATCAGGCCCGGTTGCTCTTCTTCAGCAATCTTCTTCAGGATCTTGGCAACGGCAAGCGGCTCGACGTTGCCGTCGGCCTTCACCAGGATGCCGCGATCAGCGCCCATGGCAAGACCGGTACGGATCGTCTCCGACGCCTGCGCCGGTCCGATGGAGACCACAACGACCTCGGTCGCCTTGCCGCCTTCCTTCAGGCGCAGCGCTTCCTCGACCGCGATCTCGTCGAACGGGTTCATGGACATTTTGACGTTGGCGAGTTCAACGCCCGATCCATCGCCCTTGACGCGGACCTTGACGTTGTAATCGACCACCCGCTTTACCGGCACTAAGACCTTCATCGATCCTCTTTCACTCAATTTAGGAGGGGGTATTCAACTGGCGCGGAACCTAAAGGCCTGATCCGGCCCGGTCAACGCGCGACAGGGCCAAATTTTAGACCTTAGAAATGCTGATCTCAATGGGTCAGCGGTTCTGGCCAGGAACCCAGAGCACGTCGCCGGCGCCGTTATGGTTAGCGGCGCGGCTGGCCACGAACAGGAAGTCCGACAGGCGGTTCATATACTGGATGCCAGCGCTACCAACGGGCTCGCCGGGCTGCGCCGCCAGTTCCACGATCACGCGTTCCGCCCTGCGGCATATCGTGCGGGCGATGTGGAGGTAAGCCGCGGCGGGCGTGCCGCCCGGCAACACGAAGGACGTCAGCGGCGCGAGCTTGTCGTTGAGCGTGTCGATGTCGCGCTCGAGCCGCTCGACCTGGCTCGCGACAACCCGCAGCCGCTCCGCTTTGCCTTCCCGCTCGGGCACTGCGAGATCCGCGCCGAGATCGAACAGATCGTTCTGGATGCGGCCCAGCATCGCGTCGAATTCGGGCATGTCATGGGTGTGCAGCCGCACCACGCCGATCGCGGCATTGGTCTCGTCGACCGTGCCATAGGCCGCGATGCGCAGATCATATTTCGGACGGCGCTCACCCGAGCCGAGCGCCGTCGTGCCGTCGTCACCGGTCTTCGTATAGATGCGGTTCAAGGTGACCATGTAGACCTCTTGTTTTAGGACATGATCTTGTCGGAAAACCGCTTCACACTTTGCGCAAACGCGGCCCTTCGGGTCCGGATCATGCCCTAGCGCCCCATCGCCCAGACCGCGGCCATCGCGATGACGATCGCCACGAACTGAAGCAGCACGCGCCAGCGCATCAGCTTCTGCGAAATGTCGGGCGAGCCGCCACGCATCATGTTGACGAGGCCGAGCAGCAGCACCAGCGCAACGGCGCCGACCGCGATCGGCAGGATGAAAGTACTCAGGATAGATGCCATCTGAGGGTAGATAACACCCTGAGCGGCGGTCCGCTATCTCCCCCGCCGTCATTCCGGGGCGATGTGAAGCATCGAACCCGGAATCCCATTCCTCCAGTTGCGTTGCGGCCCGATGGATTCCGGGCTCGCGCTTCGCGCGCCCCGGAATGACAGCGCGGCGCTTCGCGATCTGGCTTTTAGGCCAATAATATCAGATGCTAGCGGAATGATTTCCGATTTGCGCCAATTGCCTGCTCATCTCACCTCTCTCCGCAAGCGGGCAGAGCAAGGCAGCAGTGTAGGTGGCGCGTGAAAGCCATCCGCACCATCTACGTCGTCGTGGAGGACGCGTTTTACACGTTCCTGGCCGACGACGGTTGGGCAATCGCGAGCCACATCGCGCTGTCGACGCTGATGGCGCTGTTCCCGTTCCTGATCGTGCTGACCTCGCTCGCCGGTTTCTTCGGCTCCAAGGAGCTTGCCGACCAGGCCGCCAGCCTGATGCTCCAGGTCTGGCCCAAGCAGGTCTCCGATTCGATCTCGGGCGAGGTGCACGACGTGCTGACCACGACCCGCTCCGGCGTGCTGACCATCGGCGCGGCGCTGTCCGTCTATTTCGCCTCCAATGGCGTCGAGGCGCTGCGGGTCGCGCTCAACCGCGCCTATGCCGTGGTGGAGATGCGGCGCTGGTACTGGCTGCGTCTGGAATCGATCGGCTACACGCTGGTCGCCGCCTTCACCGCGCTCGCCATGGCGTTCCTGATCGTGCTCGGACCTCTGCTGATCGAGGCAGCGCGACGCCACATCCCGCTGTTCGTCGAGTCGAACGAGAGCATTCTCACCTGGCTGCGCTACGGCATCACCATCGCCGCACTGGTGGTGGCGCTGTTCATCCTGCACGCCTGGCTGCCGGCGGGACGGCGCAGCTTCTTCCAGATCCTGCCCGGCATCGTGTTCACGATGGTGGCGTCGCTGATCTCGGGCGTCGTGTTCGGCCAGTATCTGGCGCGCTTCGCCAACAACTACGTGACGATGTATGCGGGACTCGCCTCGGTCATCATCGCGCTGGTGTTTTTGTATTTCATCGCCGCGATCTTCGTTTACGGCGGCGAGCTCAACGCCGCGATCATCAAGTCGCGGCTTCCTCACGGCGTCTCGCTTCAAGCAGCGCAGTCGCTAAGGCCCGAGGCGACACAGGCTTGATCAGGAAGGCGTCGGCGCCGGCCTCACGCGAGGCCGCCTCGTCCTCGCCGCGGCCGGACACGCCGATGATGGGGATCTGAGCCAGCGGCGCCGGCATGGTGCGGATCCGCCTGATCGCCTCGACGCCGTCGATGCCCGGCAGCACCATGTCCATCAGCACCGCGTCGAACGCGCCCTGCGCCAGCCGGTCGACCGCATCCTCGCCGCGCCCGACGAACTCGGCATGATGACCGAGCTCGGTCAGGATGGTGTTGAGCACGACGCGGCCGAACGGATTGTCCTCGACGCTGAGCACGCGCAGCGCCGCCATTGCATCCGCTTCACTGCCGTTCTTCGATTTGCCGGACCTGGGCGGCCCCGCCGCATCCAGCGACACGGTCAATGTGAAGGTGGCGCCGCCGCCGCGGCGCGGCGCGACGGTGATGTCGCCGCCCATCGCGCGCGCCAGTTGCTTCACCGAGGACAGGCCGAGCCCGGCGCCGCCGAAGCGCGAGGCGATGGTGACATTCGCCTGAGTGAACGGGCGGAACAGCCGCTTGATCTCGGCCATGGTGAGGCCGATGCCGCTGTCGGAGACCGAGAAGGCGACCCCGACCCTGCCCTTTGCCTTGTCGCTCTTCCTGCCCTTGGCGGGGCGCCAGGGCGCCACCGCGAGCGCCACGCCGCCGCGCTCGGTGAATTTGACGGCATTGTCGATCAGGTTCTCCAGCGCGGCGCGCAGCCGGACCGAGTCGCCGACCACGAGGCCCGGCAGCTTGCCGGAGATCTCGACCTCGGCCTGGAGGCCCTTGGCCGCGGCACGGCCCGCCAGCGAATCGCCGGCGCTGCGGGCGAGCGTCCTGAGGTCGAACAGGTCCTGACGCAGCGTGCTGCCGCCCGTCCCTGTTCTGGCAGCGTCCACGAACAGCGTGGCGAGGCTCGCCAGATGCTCGGCACCGGCCTTGATGGTGTCGGCCCAGCGCCGTTCCCGCTCGCCGAGATCGGAAGTCGCGAGCAGGTCGCTGATCGCGAGAATGCCGGTCAGGGGGGTGCGGACCTCATGGGCAAAGGCAGCGAGCGCGGCCTGGACCACGTCCGGCGCGTCCGCCTTGGCGCTGCGCTGACGCAGCCGGCCGGCCGTCCCGGACTGCTTCCGAGGCGGTGGCCTGGACATCCGCGTGGTGCGCGCTGGGCGCGTTTTCGCCGCCATAACTCCCCTTCGAAGAACGTCCTTCGAACCCCGGGCTCACAGCAAGAATGGCACGGCGGAACACCTGGAGTCACGGCGGCGTTTGGCTAAACCCCAGAGAAACTTAACCTAATCCAACCAGCTGGCGGATACCGGCAGGTGTCATGCCGGCCGCGCGCAACTCGCGCAGACCGGTCGAGCGGTCCGACTTCGACAGCTTCCGCCCCTCGCCGTCGCGAATCAGGCCATGGTGGCGATAGACCGGTTCCGGCAGGCCGAGCAGGAGCTGGAGCAGGCGGTGGACCGAGGTGGCGTTAAACAGGTCCTGGCCGCGCACCACCTCGCTGACGCCCTGCAGGGCATCGTCGACGACCACGGACAGGTGGTAGCTGGTCGGGGTCTCCTTGCGGGCCAGGATCACGTCGCCCCAGGCCTCCGGCCGCGCCGGGACGATGTCACGCTCGTCGCCGGGCCCCTCGCCGAGCTCGTTCCAGCTCAGGCCAGCGACGCGGTGGCGGGCGGCGGCCATGTCCAGCCGCAGCGCGTAAGGCACGCCCGAGGCGATCAGCCGTGTCCGCTCATCGGCAGAGAGCGACTTCGCATCACCCGGATAAAGCGGAGCGCCGTCGGGATCGCGCGGCCACGGCCCGCTGGCCTCCCGCGCGGCGACGAGCCTGGCGATCTCGGCGCGGCTTTCGAACGCGGGATAGACGAGCCCGAGCGCAGTAAGTTTGTCCAGCGCGGCGCGATAGTCGGCGAGATGCTCGGACTGCCGGCGGACCGGCGTCTCCCAGGATATCCCGAGCCAGGCGAGATCCTCGTAGATCGCCGCCTCGAATTCCGGCCGGCAGCGCGTCGCGTCGATGTCCTCGATCCGCAGCAGCAGCCGCCCGCCGGTCTCGCGCGCGCGGTCGAAATTCAGCAGCGCGGAATAAGCGTGGCCGAGATGCAGCAGGCCGTTGGGGCTGGGGGCAAATCGGAAAACGGGTTGCATGAGTTCTCAGCTATTCGTCATTGCCGGGCTTGACCCGGCAATCCATCCTCCATGACTCTGTTACGATAGGAGATGGATGGCCGGGTCAAGCCCGGCCATGACGCCGGAAAGAGCTTGCCGAACTGCGATGACCATCCACCTCGAAAGCCAGTCCGATCTCGAAGAGGCCGTCCACGCGCTGATCAAGCGCGATCCGCGCCTCAAGCCCGTGTTCGAGATCGCGGGCATGCCGGCGCTCCGGCGGCGCGAGCCGGGCTTTACCGGGCTGGCCCACATCGTCTGCGGGCAGCAGCTTTCGACCGCGAGCGCGGCGGCGATCTGGGGACGGCTGTCGGCAGCGTTCGACCCATTCGACCATGACGCCGTGCGTCGCGCCCGCACCGACCGGCTGGGGCGGCTCGGCCTCTCCGCCGCCAAGATCAAGACGCTGAAGCATCTCGCGCGCGAGATCAATGCGCAGCGGCTGAACCTCGACGTGCTGGCCGAAGAGGACGCCGACGCCGCGCATCACACGCTGATCTCGTTGCCCGGCATCGGGCCGTGGACCGCGGACGTCTATCTCTTGTTTTGCCTCGGCCATGGCGATGCCTGGCCGGCCGGCGATCTCGCTGTGCAGGAGGGCATCAAGATTGGCCTTGGCCTGAAGGCGCGGCCGACCGAGAAGCAGATGGCGCCGCTCGCCGAACCCTGGCGACCCCTGCGCGGCGCCGCGGCGCATCTGTGGTGGAGCTATTATCGCGCGGTGAAGAAGCGCGAGGGTGTGCTCGCCGGAAATTAGCCCCGCAGCTGCTCGCGATCGGCGCGGGCGCATTCGGCCACGAAGTCGACCACGGCGCGCACCGCGGACAGCTCGACCAGATCAGGGTGGGCGAGCAGCCAGAGGTCGGCAACACTGACGAGCTTCTGCGGCGCGACGCGCACGAGATCCGGATAGCTCTCCGCGACGAAGCAGGACAGCGCGGAGATGCCAATCCCTGCGCGCACCGCCGCCAGCATGTCGCCCTGCGACGAGCAGCGCATCACGACGGTGCCCTGGCGCGTGATCGCATTGCTCCAGCGCGCCAGCTGCGCGTTGGAATCCTGATCGGCAAAGCCGATCACGCTGTGCCCCTTCCACTCGCCGCTGCGCTCCGGCAGGGACCGGCCGGCGGCATAGTCCCGCGAGGCATAGAAGCCGGTGCCGAGACGACCGATCTTGCGGCCGACCAAGTTTTCCTCGCCGCTGTCGACCGGCCGCAACACGACGTCGGCCTCCCGGCGGCGCACGCTGGCCGGAAACGGATGGGTGATGATCTCGAGCCGGATGTGATCATGCGCGCCGAGAAAGGACCGCAGCCGCGGCATCAGCCAGTGCGAGGCCAGCGTCGCGCCGATCGACAGCTTGACCGTGCCGCGCGCCTTGCGCCCGCCGGCGCCGACCGCGGCCTCGGCCCGGAGCGCGGCAGCCGCCATCGCTTCCGCATGCTCGCGCAGCGTCCGGCCGTCGGCGGTGAGTACGAAGCCGTCGGCGGCGCGCGCCAGCAGCTTGGTGCCGAGCTGCGCCTCCAGCGCCGCGATCTTGCGGCTGACGGTCGGGTGGCTCGCGTGCAGCCGCTTTGCCGCGGCGCTGAAGCTGCCGGTGTCGGCGACCGCGACGAAGGTCTTGCAGAGATCCCAATCCACCGCCGGCTCCGTTCAAACATGAATACCTGCTTGTTCAATATTGAACGATCCCCGCCCGTCGTCCAACCCTATAGTGGGGTCAAAGCGCCAAGGCGAGGACACTCCGCCGGCGCGACAGATCAACATGGAAGCGCTCACCATCGGCCGGCAGGCCGTTGACGCGTGCGTCGTCAGGAGGATCGGATGGCACTGCCCGCCCTGCTCAAGAACAATCTGGAGCTGCCCGTCGTCGGCTCGCCGCTCTTCATCGTCTCAGGACCGGAGCTGGTGATCGCCCAGTGCAAGGCGGGAATCGTCGGCTCGTTTCCCGCGCTCAATGCCCGTCCGGTCGAGAAGCTTGGCGAGTGGCTGAGCCGGATCGAGGACGAGCTTGGCGAATACAAGTCGCGCAATCCCGGCAAAAGGGTCGCACCCTACGCCGTCAACCAGATCTGCCACGCCTCCAACGACCGGCTGATGAAGGACATGGAGACCTGCGTGAAGCACAAGGCGCCCATCATCATCACCTCGCTGCGGCCGCCGGCCGAGATCGTCGAGGCCGCGCATTCCTATGGCGGGCTGGTGTTCCACGACGTCATCAACGTCAAGCATGCACGGAAAGCCGCCGAGCAGGGCGTTGACGGCCTGATACTGGTCTGCGCCGGCGCGGGCGGGCATGCCGGCACGCTGTCGCCCTTCGCGCTGGTGCGCGAGGTCAAGCAATGGTTCGGCGGCGCGATCCTGCTGTCGGGCGCGATCAGCGACGGCTTTGGCATAGCCTCCGCGCTGACGCTGGGCGCCGACCTCGCCTATGTGGGCACGCGCTTCATCGCCACGCAGGAAGCCAATGCCGATGAAGCCTACAAGTTGGCGCTGACGCAGCACACCGCGCACGATATCGTCTACACTAACCTGTTCACCGGCGTGCATGGCAATTACTTGGGACCCTCAATCGCCGCCGCGGGGCTCGATCCGGACAATCTCCCGGCCGCCGACAAATCAAAGATGAATTTCGGCTCCGGCGGCAACATGAAATCCAAGGCGTGGCGCGACATCTGGGGATCGGGCCAGGGCATCGGCCAGATCACCGACGCACCGCCGGTCGCCGAGCTGGTCGACCGGCTCAAGGGCGAGTTCGACCAGGCCCGGCAGGATTTCCTGATGCGCGCCAGCGCCTGACGGCTCAGACTGACGGACAAGAACAACGGGAGGACACAATGAAGCTGGCAGCCGCACTGATCGGCCTGTCGTTGCTGACGCTCGCGACCGGAACCGCCGGCGCCGAAGGCAGCAACGAGATCCGGATCGGTCAGACCCTGCCCTATAGCGGCCCGGCCTCGGGCTTCGGCGCGATCGGACGGACGCAGGAGGCGTTCTTCGAGAAGGTCAATGCCGAGGGCGGCATCAACGGCCGCAAGGTCAAGTTCATCACGCTGGACGACGCCTACTCGCCGCCGAAGACGGTGGAGCAGACCCGCAAGCTGGTCGAGCAGGACGAGGTGCTGATGATGTTCGGCTCGCTCGGCACCGCCACCAACAGCGCCGTGCAGCGCTACCTCAACGGCAAGAAGGTGCCGCAGCTGTTCGTGCTCTCGGGCGCGACGAAATGGGCAGTCCGCAGAAATATGCGTGGACCATGCCCGGCATGGCCGCCTACGAATCCGAGGGCGTGGTCTATGCCAAGCACGTGCTGCGCACGAAGCCTAGCGCGAAGATCGCCATCCTGTCCCAGAACGACGATTTCGGCCGAGACTATGTCGCCGGCTTCAAGCGCGCGCTCGGCGAGAAGGCCGCCAGCATGATCGTGGCGGAGCAGACCTACGAGACCAGCGCGCCGACGATCAGCTCGCAGCTCTCGACCCTGAAGGCCTCCGGCGCCGACGTGCTGTTCGGCGTCGTGCTCGGCAAGTTCACCTCGCAGATGGTCAAGGGTGTGGCCGAGATCGGCTGGAAGCCCGAGCTGCTCTTCGTGCCGACCTCGGCCTCGTCGATCTCGTTCCTCGAGCCGGCCGGGCTCGACAACGCGGTCGGCCTGATCTCGTCGAGCAACCAGAAGGACACGATGGACCCGCAATGGGCCAGCGATCCCGGCGTGAAGGAATACTTTGCCTTCATGAAGCAATACATGCCGAACGCGGACCTCTCCAATTCCAACTACGCGGCCGGCTACCACTATGCGACACTGCTGATGACGGTGTTGAAGGCGTGCAAGGATGATTTCAGCCGCGACAACATCATGCGCCAGGCCGCTTCGCTCAAGGAGGTGAAGCTGCCCCTGCTGCTGCCGGGCATGTCTGTCACCACCGGCCCCGACGACTATCTGCCGTTCCAGCAGCTTCAGCTCCGCCGCTTCAACGGCAAGAGCTGGGTCGGATTCGGCGACGTGCTGGACGATCGCTAGACTCGAGCGCGAAAAGGGACACGCCATGATCATCAGCGGTGAACGCCGGATCGGCCACGACGAGATCCAGGCCCGTATCAGGCGCGCGGCGAGCGGTATCCGCGCCCTTGGCCTTGTCGAAGGCGCACCGGTTGCGATGATGCTGCGCAACGATTTCGCGCTGTTCGAGGTGGTCGCGGCCTCCGCCGCATTGGGCAGCCCGGTGGTGCCGATCAACTGGCACCTCAAGGCCGAGGAGGTCCGCTACATCCTGACGGATAGCGGTGCGAAGATCCTGGTCTGCCATGCTGATCTGCTGCCGCAGATCCGCGCGGGCCTGCCCAAGGATGTCCGCCTGCTCGTCGTCGCGACGCCGCCCGAGCTCGCGGCGACCTTCGCCGTTCCGCCCGAGCTGACCCAGGTCCCGGCGGGACTGACCGATTGGGACCCCTGGCGCGATGGCCATCCGGAAGATCAGGCCCCGCCGCGCCGTGCCGCGGCAATGATCTACACGTCGGGGACCACGGGCATGCCGAAGGGCGTGCGGCGCATGCCGATGCGGCCCGAACAGGCGGCCGCCTCCGAGCGCGTCGGCGCGATCGCCTATGGCATCAAGCCGCGCGACAACCAGGTCGTGCTGATCAACGGCCCGATGTACCACTCGGCGCCGCACTCCTACGGCATGCTGGCGTTCCGCAGCGGCTGCACCATCGTCCTCCAGGCGCGGTTCGACGCCGAGGAGCTGCTGGCACTGATCGAGCGCCACCGCGTCACGCATATCCACATGGTGCCGACCATGTTCGTCCGGTTGCTGCGGCTGCCCGAGGACGTGAGACAGTGCTACGACCTCTCCTCGCTGCGTTTCGTGGTGCACGGTGCCGCGCCCTGCCCGCCCGAGGTCAAGCGGGCCATGATCGATTGGTGGGGACCGGTCATCAACGAATATTTCGGCTCGACCGAGACGGGCATTCCGGTGTGGCACTCGGCCGAAGAGGCGCTGAAGAAACCGGGGACCGTCGGCCGCGCCATCGAAGGCGGCATCGTCAAGATTTTTCGCGACGACGGCAGCCTCTGCGGCGTCAATGAGGTCGGCGAGATCTACATGCGCCAGACGGCGGTGCCGGATTTCGACTATCACGGCAAGGCGCAGGCGCGGGCCGAGGCGGGACGCGACGGCCTCGTCAGCGTCGGCGACGTAGGCTATCTCGACGAAGACGGCTATCTGTTCCTATGCGACCGCAAGCGCGACATGGTGATCTCAGGCGGGGTCAACATCTATCCCGCCGAGATCGAGAACGTGCTGATCACAATGCCCGGCGTGCGCGATTGCGCGGTGTTCGGCATCCCGGATGCTGAGTTCGGCGAGCGGCTGTGCGCCTGCATCGAACCGGAGACAGGTGCGCAGCTCTCCGCTGCCGCGGTGCAGGCCTTCCTGCGCGAGCGATTGGCAAACTTCAAGGTGCCGAAGGAGGTCCAGTTCCTGGATGCGCTGCCGCGGGAGGCAACGGGGAAGATCTTCAAGCGCAAGCTGCGCGATCCCTACTGGGCGAACCGGACCTAACGGGAGGCGAGCGAACAGCGTTTAAAACTATGTTGCTGTTGCAAATCCCGCACGCGTGACCGATTGAGATCCCGGGACGGGCATGAGCCGGGATCGACATCATGACAGCCTCCGACTTCATCGTCGCACGGGACGATTTCGAAACCTGCAAGACGATCTCAACGACGCTTCCCGCAGCCGACGCGCTGCCGCTAGATGCGCTGCTGGTGAAGGTCGACCGCTTCGCCTTCACCGCCAACAACATCACCTATGCCGTGCTCGGCGACACCGTGAAATATTGGGAGCTGTTTCCCGCGCCAAAAGGTTTTGGCACTATTCCGGTGTGGGGCTTCGGCGATGTGATCGCCTCGCGGCATCCGAACGTGCCGGTCGGCGAGCGCCTGTTCGGCTACTTCCCGATGGCGACGCATCTCGTCATCGAAGCCGCTGACGTCAGCAAGCGGGGACTGCGCGACGGTGCCGCGCACCGGCAGAACGTAGCGCCCGTCTACAACGCCTATGCGCGCGTCAGTGGCGATCCCGCCTATGCCGGACGGCAGGGTGACTACCAGGCGCTGCTGCGGCCGCTGTTCATGCTGTCGTTCCTGGTCGACGATTTTCTCGCCGAGAACGACGATTTTGGCGCGCGCACCGTGCTGCTCTCGAGCGCATCGAGCAAGACCGCGTTCGGGCTCGGCCATCTCCTGCATGCGCGAGGCCGCAAGGTGATCGGGCTGACCTCATCGGGCAATACCGCTTTCGTCACCTCGCTCGGCTGCTATGACGAGATCGTCACCTATGACCGCGTGGCATCGCTGCCCTCGGACACGCCGGTCGCCTTCATCGACATGGCCGGCAACAGCGCGCTGCGCGCCGGACTGCATCGGCATTTTGGCGACCAGATGAAATGCTCGATGCGCGTCGGCTTGACGCATCGCGCCACCGATTCCGAGGAAGCCGCCCTGCCCGGCGCCAAGCCGCGCTGGTTCTCCGCGCCCGAGACGATCCGCAAACGCGCCAAGGACTGGGGCCCGGGCGGCATCGAGCAGCGTTTCGGCCGGGCCTGGTCGGGCTTCGCGCCGACGCTCGACCAGCGCCTGACCGTGATAGAGAGCCGCGGCCCGGACGCCGTGCGGCAGGTCTATCTCGACACGCTGAAGGGGCGCATTCCGCCCGAGCAGGGCCACATGCTCTCGCTGCTCGGGTAAATCGCTTTTGGCATGGGCTGATCCGGTATAGCGTTCCTCTCAAGGGAAACGCCAAAGACGGCCACGAGGTCGCGCATGCTGGATCGTACGAAGGATATTGCTGCCTCCGCGCAGGCCTGGCTCGATGAATTCGAGCGCACGCTGGGAAAGCCTGACCGCGAAGCGCTCGACCGCCTGTTCGTTGCCGAGTGTTTCTGGCGCGATGTGCTGGCGCTAAGCTGGAACCTGCAGACGATCGCTGGACGCGATGCAGTTGCGCAATCTCTGACCGTGCTCGCGGCCAAGGCGGCTCCCACCAACTTCAAAATCGCGCCGAACCGCGCGCCGCCGCGCTGGGTGATGCGCGCCGGCACCAACAACATCGAAGCGATCTTCAATTTCGAGACCGCGCTCGGCCGCGGCAGCGGCATCGTGCGGCTCGTGCCCGATGCCGCCGATGGCGATCGGCTGAAGGCGTGGACGCTGCTCACCGCGCTCGACGAGCTCAAGGGATTTGAGGAGCAACTCGGCACATCGCGGCCGCGGGGGCAGGCCTATTCGCGCGATTTTCGCGGACCGAACTGGCTCGACCAGCGCAACGCCTCGCGCGACTATGCGGACCGCGATCCGACCGTGCTGGTGGTCGGCGGCGGCCAGGCCGGGCTTGCGATCGCGGCACGGCTGAAGCAGCTCAAGATCGACACGCTGATCGTCGATCGCGGGTCGCGGATCGGCGACAATTGGCGCAAGCGCTATCACGCGCTGACCCTGCACAATCAGGTGCAGGTCAATCATATGCCCTACATGCCGTTCCCGCCGAGCTGGCCGGTCTACATCCCCAAGGACAAGCTCGCCAACTGGTTCGAAGCTTACGTCGATGCGATGGAGCTGAATTTCTGGACCGGCACCGAATTCGAGGGCGGCGCCTATGACGAGCCGGAGGGCCACTGGACGGTGACGCTGCGCAGCGCCGATGGCAGCAAGCGCACCATGCATCCACGCCACGTGATCATGGCGACCGGCGTCAGCGGCATCGCCAACATTCCCGACATTCCGACCCTCGACAATTTCAAGGGCACGCTGCTGCATTCCAGCCGCTACGAGGACGGCGAGAACTGGACCGGCAAGCGCGCCATCGTCATCGGCACCGGCAACAGCGGCCACGACATCGCGCAGGATCTTCATTCCAGCGGCGCCGAGGTGACGCTGGTGCAGCGCTCGCCCACGCTCGTCACCAATATCGAGCCCTCGGCGCAGCTGGCTTACGCGACCTACAATGAAGGCACGCTCGAGGACAACGACCTGATCGCGGTCTCGATGCCGACGCCGCTCGCGAGGAAGACCCATGTGATGCTGACCGAGCAATCGAAGCAGCTCGACAAGGAGCTGCTCGACGGTCTTGCTCACGTCGGCTTCAAGCTCGATTTCGGCGAGGCCGGCACCGGCTGGCAGTTCAAATACCTCACCCGCGGCGGCGGCTATTACTTCAACGTCGGCTGCTCCAATCTGATCGTCGAGGGCGCGATCAAGCTGAAGCAGTTCTCCGACATCGAAGGCTTTACGGCCACGGGCGCACAGATGAAGGACGGCACGATGATTGCCGCCGATCTCATCGTGCTCTCAACCGGCTACAAGCCGCAGGAGTACCTCGTGCGAAAACTGTTCGGGGATGCCATCGCCGACCGCGTCGGCCCGGTCTGGGGCTTTGGCGATGGCTTTGAATTGCGCAACATGTATGCGCGCACCAGGCAGCCCGGCCTGTGGTTCATCGCCGGCAGCCTCGCGCAGTGCCGCATCAACTCGAAATATCTCGCGCTCCAGATCAAGGCGATCGAGGAAGGGATTTTGGCGCGTGAGGTCGGCACGGCTTGAGCAGCACCGTCATTGCGAGCGTAGCGAAGCAATCCAGAATCCCACCGCGGAGATACTCTGGATTGCTTCGCTGCGCTCGCAATGACGACGCGGATGCAGACGAGCACGACAGAGACAGCGAGAGGAAGGGACACCCATGCCAGCCATTCTCGGCACCGGCGAGCACCGCTACCGCGTCGTCGACAATTTCGCGAAACTTCCCGACGGCTGGCAGCTCACCGACGTGGCCTCGGTCGCGGTCGACAGCAAGGACCGCGTCTACGTCTTCAACCGCGGCGCCCATCCGATGGTGGTGCTCGACCGCGAGGGCAATTTCCTGCGGAGTTTTGGCGAGGGCCTGTTCTCCCGTGCGCACGGCCTGCATATCGACGCCGACGACAATCTCTACTGCACCGACGACGGCGACCACACCGTGCGCAAATGCACGACCGACGGCAAGGTGCTGCTGACGATCGGCATCCCCGCAAAGCCGTCGCCGTTCATGAGCGGCGAGCCGTTTCACCGCTGCACTCACACCGCGCTGTCGCCGAAAGGCGAGATCTACGTCTCCGACGGTTATGGCAATGCGCGCGTCCACAAGTTCACGCCCGATGGCAAGCTGATCAAGAGCTGGGGCGAGCCCGGCACCGATCCCGGCCAGTTCAACATCGTACACAACATCGCGACCGATGCCGACGGCTGGGTCTATGTCGCCGACCGCGAGAACCATCGCGTGCAGGTGTTCAACGGCGAGGGCAAATACGAGACGCAGTGGAACAATTTGCACCGCCCCTGCGCGCTGTGTTGTTGCGGCGGGGCCAAGAGCCCGACCTTCGTCATCGGCGAGCTCGGCCCCGGCCTCGACATCAACCGCAATGTGCCAAATCTCGGCCCGCGGCTGTCGATCGTCGACGCGCAGGGCAAGCGCATCGCGCGCCTCGGCGGCGAGCAAGGCCCGGGCGTTGCCAGCGGAAAATTCCTGGCCCCGCACGGCATCGCGCTGGATTCGAGGGGCGACATCTATGTCGGCGAGGTCGGCGTCACCAACTGGAAAACCAGCTTTCCCGACGAGGAGATGCCGGCCGCAGTGCGCGCCACGCGCTGCCTGCAGAAGCTGGAGCGGGTGCGGGAGTGAGGCGTCGGCGAGCCGCATCAGGGGTTCCGGGCCGGCCTCGCATGACCCCTCCCCGAATCGCGGCGTTTTTGAGCGCTTGCCACCCCGCCGCCGCATTGCTTGCGCCTGAATAAGTCGCTCAACGGGCTTCACAATCCCGTCACGCTGCATGTAGTATGTCAGTACATGCTGCTTCGCAGCGTACATTGGAGGCCGGGAGCGTTACTTGAACGCACATGTCTCGCAAGGCAGTTGGCCGGTGCTGGTCCTGAATGCGGACTTCCGGCCGCTGAGTTACTACCCACTGTCTCTGTGGTCGTGGCAAGACGCGATCAAGGCGGTGTTCCTCGACCGCGTCAACATCGTCGCGCATTACGATCAGGCGGTTCGAAGTCCCACGCTGCAAATGCAGCTGCCCAGCGTCGTCTCGCTCAAATCCTTCGTCAAGCCGACCACCCATCCCGCCTTCACCCGTTTCAACGTCTTCCTGCGCGATCGTTTCGCTTGCCAATATTGCGGCTCGCCCGAAGACCTCACCTTCGATCACATCATCCCGCGCAGCAAAGGCGGCCAGACCACCTGGGAGAACGTGGTCGCGGCGTGCTCGCCCTGTAACCTGCGCAAGGGCAATCTCACCCCGGCGCAAGCCAGGATGTTTCCGCGCCAGAGCGCGTTCGCCCCGACCGTGCACCAGCTCCACCGCAACGGCCGCCTGTTCCCGCCGAACTATCTGCACGACAGCTGGCTGGACTATCTCTACTGGGATACTGAGCTGGATCCGTAGGCCGATACAGCGTCCACCACGCCCGGCCGTTCGTGCGATCTGCCGACCTCGAGAGCAAAAGACCCGCCGGCTTGCCGACGGGTCTTCGTCTCATCGAACGTCAGGCGCTCTGCGCAAGGGAATGAGACTCGATTCGCTGCCGGATATCGGGCTGGTTGAGCAGGTCGAACGGCTCCATGAGCTGCACGACATCGGAGAACGCCCGCTGAACCACCGGATCGGCCACAGCGGCCCGGAATAGAGCGGCCTCGAACTGCCGGCTTTCCTCGTAACGCTCCGGGCGCTCGCCGCGCGTGGTGGGATAGGCGAAATCGGCGTTCACGCCCATGTTCCAGGGCGCCTGAAGCAGCGTACCCACTTCGGACATGAACGCAGCCTGGAGCGCCTCGATCGGCTCCTCCTCCCCGGCCACGCGCCCCAGGATATCGTGCAGCAGCTTTGCCTCGCGCGCCGCGACCGTCATGCCCTGGCCGTAGACCGGATTGAACCGGCACAGCGAGTCCGCCACCGGAAGAATCCCGTGCGGCAACCGCTCGAGCCGTTCGAAATGCCGCCAGCGGCTCGCATCAAGCACGAAATGCCGGAGGCCACCGGGCGGCAACAGCTTGTAGATCGCATTGTAGATCGCAGGCGTGTTCAACTGGCGCGCAACGGCGAGAAACTCCTCCCAGGTCTCCGGGTGATCCGTCGCACCGTGATGGGAAATCGTTGCAAACCAGCGCCCGCCTTCGAGCGGAATGATCAACCCGGCTGTCGCCGAGATGGCCGGATCGGGCAAGGTGACGAGATTGAGCCAGTTGAACGAGGTCGGCGCTGCCCTGAGAACCGCGGTGGTGTAGCTGATGTCGACGCCCACGACGGTTTCCTGCGGCTTTTCCCAGCCAAGCGCATCGAGCAGGCCAAGGGTCGGCGCGCCGCGGCCGGATGCGTCGATCACGAGATCAGCCTCGATCGCGGCACCAACGCCTGCGTCGGTCTCGAACTTGACCATCGGCCGGATCGCAGCCGGCACAATCTCCGTCACGCGGCTTTGCGATTGCAACGTCACATTGGCGATCGCGACGACCTTTCGGCGCAAGGTGTGCTCGATCAGCGGCCGCGAGGCGCACAGCAGCGACGTCCCGCAATCGCGCCGCGGCAGAGCGCCGACATCCGGCCGCTCGTAGTGGACGTCTTTAAAGACGTTCACAGGAACGGCACCAGCCGCGGCGAGATCCTGCGCGTATCCGGGGAAGAGCGAGTCGAGCGCCTGCAGCCCGCCGGCCAGAAGAAGATGCGGATGCCGATCCTGGGGAACGCCGGCACGGGACATGACCGAGGCCGGCAGCGTGTCGCGTTCGAGAATGATGACCTCCTTGAATGCGGAGGAAAGCGCTCCGGCGACAGACAATCCGCCCATCCCCGCTCCGATGACGACCGCGCGCTGCCCAAAATGACGGTTCATGTTCATTCCCTTGGTGGTTTTGCTTCACCGCACTTCTGTGCGTGGGCCGCACTACGGGAATGTTTCCGATCGCTGGACCTTTGTTTCTATTGCAACAGAGGGCCGGGATGCCCGCGCGCTGCGTCAGAATGCAGCACGCGTCCTCGCCTCACGCCCCGATCGCGTTTCGCGCGATCACATCGCGATAGAACGCGGCGCTCAGCTTCGGGACCCTCGCCTGGGTCTCGAAGTCGACGCGATAGACGCCGAAGCGCTTGCCGTAGCCGAAGATCCACTCGAAATTGTCCATCAGGCTCCAGAGGAAATAGCCGCGGATCGGCACGCCCTCGGCGATGGCGCGCTGCATCTGGGTCAGGTAGTTGCGCAGGAACATGATGCGGTCGAGGTCGTAGACCTGGCCGTCGGCGGCGATCTTGTCCTCCGACGAGGTGCCGTTCTCGCTGATGTAGATGTTCTGGATGTTCCAGATCTTTGCGGCGAGGCGCGGCGCCCAGTAGATCACTTCGGGCCCGATGCGCAGCCATTCCGAGTTCATGTGCGGGAACGAGCCCGGAAACGGCAGCACGTGGAAGCCCGGCGCGCGCTCGGACGCGGTGACGTAGAACTGCGGCGCGTAGATGTTGAGACCGACGAAATCGTTCGGCGTGCCGATGATCTTCAACTCCTCAGGGGTGAATTTTGGCGCATCCGCGCCGGCATAGGCGAGGAAGCCGTCGGTGTACTTGCCCTCCAGCACCACGCCGAGAAAGCCGGCATTGAGCTCGCGCGTCGCGATCTCGGCGGCGCGGATGTTGTCCGGCGTCGCGATCGCCGGCACGCAGGCGGCGATGTTCTCGGCCGCGCCGACGCGGGTGCCGGCACGAGCGGAGGCGCGGATCGCCTGCACCGCAAGCCCGTGTCCCAGCGCGACGTGATGGCGGGCCTGGTTGAGCTGCGCCGTCGGCAGCTTGAGGCCGGGCGCGTCGATGCCCCAGCCATAGCCGAAATTCACGAAGCGCCCGACCTCGTTGACGGTGAAGATGGTCTTCACGCGATCGGTCAGGCGCGCCGCAACATAGGCGGCGTAATCGGCAAACGCCTTCGAGGTGTCGCTCGACTGCCAGCCGCCGACACGGTCCTGCAGCGCCTGCGGCAGATCCCAGTGATAGAGCGTGGCGTAAGGTGTGATGCCGTTCGCGAGCAGCTCGTCGACGAGACGGTTGTAGAAGTCGAGCCCCTTGGGATTGGGCTGGCCTGAGCCTTCGGGAAACACCCGTGGCCAGGCGATCGAGAAACGGTAAGCCTTGACGCCGAGCGCCTTGATCAGCGCGACGTCCTCCTTGTAGCGATGATAATGCTCGTTGGCGCGGTCGCCGGTCGAGCCGTCCTCGATCTTGCCGGGCGTGTGGCTGAAGATGTCCCAGATCGACTTGCCGCGGCCATCCTCGTTGACCGCGCCCTCGATCTGGTAGGACGAGGTCGCCGTGCCCCACAGAAACTCCTTCGGGAACGGTGCCGGCGCGTGGCGGTCCATCGCCGGCGCGTCATTCTCCGCGCCCCTGGCACCCGCCGCTGCGCCAAGCGCGGCGACGCCGGCGAGCTTTGCAAAACCGCGCCGCGAGAATTTTGCGAGCATTCCTATCTCCGCGCCTGCGCCATGTCGATCTGATAGACCGAGACCCGGTCGATCTCGAAGGCGACGTTCGGGGGCGATTCCGCATCGACGGGACCGACGCCGAGAAAGAACTTCGATCCAATCGCGAGATTGACGATCATGTACATGGGATCGTCGAAGCCGATCGGCACCTTGATGTCGGAGACCGGCCTACGGTCGATGAAATAGATCAGCCGGTCTTCCTCCCACAGCACGCCGTAATTATGAAACGCGCTGGAGGCATCGCCGACCGCGAAATCGAAGCCGCAGGACTGGATCTTCTGGGTCGAGGGGATCCGCCAATGCGTGGTCATGACGAGATCGCCCGGCCGCTCGCCGCGGCCTTCCAGCACGTCGACCTCCGGCGGCCAGCCGCCGTCGTCCGCCAGCATCCAGAACGCCGGCCACACCGCATGGCCAACCGGCAGCTTGGCGCGGATCTCGAAATAACCGTGCTTCTGCGCGAACGTGCCCTGCGTGGTGAGGATCCCCGAGATGTACTCGTTGTTGAACAGCACCGGCTTCAATTCCGGCGGCGTGCGGCGCGCGACGATCGACAGCACGCCGTTCTTGACCTTGAACGGATCGAGCCCGAGCGGCGTTGCGGCGCGCCCCGCGTAGCGCGGATCGACATAGATCTGCTGCTCGCCATTGGCGCTGGTCTTGCGCTTGAAGTCGGAGCCGTCGCCGCCCCAATAGCGGGCCTCAGGCCACGCCGCACCGCCAGCGTAATGCGGCACCCAGCGCCCGGTCGCGAGCGGGTGCTCGTCGAAATCGTCGTTGAAGGTCCGGCGCAGCGGCAGGAACACGAGCGAGGCCGGATTGACCGTCTCCAGCCGCCGGCACTCGATCATGGAAGGATCGGTCGTCACTTGCAGCGCCAGGCTGTCAGGCGCGCCGTCGAGATCATCCTGCGCGATGCCTGGCGCAGGCGCGGCGCAGAGACCGATCGCAACCAGAGCGCCCCTCGTCCAACTGTCGATCATCATCACACATGGAACAGGCCAGGAAAGGCGCAGAAATTAACTCGCCCGCATTCGGACCGGCAAGTGCAGCCATGCTGCCGGCGCGCAAATTCGGGATCGCCGCCCGCTTATGC
The DNA here is from genome assembly GCF_038969555.1 of Bradyrhizobium sp. B117. Lineage (NCBI taxonomy): Bacteria > Pseudomonadati > Pseudomonadota > Alphaproteobacteria > Hyphomicrobiales > Nitrobacteraceae > Bradyrhizobium > Bradyrhizobium sp. B117. The sequence continues at coordinate 914,765 of NZ_CP152414.1, read as the reverse complement.
GAGCCAGATTTTCGTGCACTTACAAAAACCAGACCTGCATCGATTCCCCCATCCTTTCACCAAAACTCGAGGGCAGGCGGCCGTCGCCGGCCTCACTCTGCGGCCGGAGGGAACCCGAAGCGCCGGCATCCGTTCAATGGATGCCGCATGTCTCGCGAAAGCCGGCGGGCTTGCGGACGAAGCATCCAGGTCACGCCGCCACACAAGGGGAGAACAGTCATGCCCACAGCCGAGACGGATCACGTCTACAAGATCCTGGAACTGGTCGGATCGTCCGAGACCTCGATCGAGGATGCGATCAAGAATGCGGTCAGCCGCGCCGCCAAGACCGTTCGCGAGATGAAATGGTTCGAGGTGGTGCAGACGCGCGGCCACATCGAGAACGGCACGGTGCGCCACTATCAGGTGACGCTGCGCGTCGGTTTCACGCTGGAGGGATGAGGCAGCGGATAGGAGGCGGAGCCATTGCGCGGCGGCGGCTTGGTTAACATCCTTCGACCACAACCTGTCGCAATGTCGGAGATTGTCTCCGGTCGAATACGGCTCCGCACAATCATCATGGATGTTGCAACAGGCCGTTAAGGCCAAGGTGAGAGGTTTGCGCCGATTTGGAGCAAGCCTGATGGTCACCAACCGCGACCTCGGCAAGACGCGCCTTCCGCTCTGGGCGGCGGGCTTCGTCGCGCTGATCTGCGCGGCGATCCTCGGCTTGAGCGCCTGGCGCGAATGGGAGGCGCGCGATGCCGAGCTCAGGAACGCCGAGATCGACGTCGCCAATCTGGCGCATTCGCTGATCCAGCATGCCGACGACACCTTCGAGCTCGCCGATACGATCCTGGTCGGGCTGGTGCACCGGCTCGAGCTCGACGGGACGGGCCCCGACACGATCACAAAGCTCCAGACCTACCTGCCGACCCGCAAATCATCGGACCGCATCCGCGGCATCTTCGTCTATGACGAGACTGGCCGCTGGCTCGCCACGACCGAGCATGTCGATCTCTCCAGGTTCAACAACAGCGACCGCGACTATTTCCGGCAGCACCGCGACTCCGCGGACAAGGGCACGCTGATCGGGCGGCCGATCAAGAGCCGCGCCGGCGGCCAATGGATCATCACGGCCTCACGCCGGATCGACCATCCCGACGGCAGCTTCGCCGGCGCCGCCCTGCTCACGATCGACGTCGCCTATTTCATGAAGTTCTACGAGCGGTTCGACTTCGGGCCGAACGGCTCGGCGTCCCCGGGTGAGCTGAGAGACCAGGCCGAAAAATGGCTGCGCGAGACCTGTGCGGTGCCGGCCATCGATACGCTGCTGCACCAGCTTGGCCGTCGCCGACCATCATAGCCACGCTGATTTGTCGGCCGCGTTTCGGCGCGATATGACTGCAGTCACGGCCGGATGTTCGGCCGATCCGAGAGTGTTGCCGTGACTGAGGCCATCAAGCTCGTCCTGTTCGACATGGACAACGTGCTCTGCGACTACGACAGGGCGAAGCGCGTCGCCTGCCTGGCAAAGCTGGCGGGGACGACCAGCGCGTTCATCCACGAGGCGATCTGGGAGAGCGGCTTCGAGGCGCTCGGCGATTCCGGCACGCTCGATGCTGCGGCTTATCTTCGAGGCTTCGGCGAACGCATGGGCTATCCGCTGTCGCTCGAGGAGTGGGTGGAGGCGCGGCGCCGTTCGATGCAGGCGAATTCCGCGATGCTGGAGATTGTCCGTCGCCTGCGCGAGACCGTCGACATTGCCGTCCTGACCAACAACACCACGCTGGTCGCCGACCATGTCGACACGCTGCTGCCGGACTTGCGTCCGCTGTTCGGCTCGAGAATCTATGCCTCGGCCCAGTTCAAGACGGCGAAACCGGACCCGCGCTGCTATCGCCGCTGCCTGTCCGAGCTCAACGTGATGCCGCAGAGCGTGCTGTTCATTGACGATCTCATGGCCAATGTTGCCGGCGCTCGCGAGGCAGGCCTGTTCGCGCATCACCACACGTCGATCGAGGCGTTCAGGCAGGCCCTTTCGGAATATGGCCTGCTTCATGGATGAATATGCGTAGTGTGGGCAAAGGCGCGCAAGCGCTGTGGCCACCCTGCGGGTTCATCGCACTACGCAAGATGGCACGCCACGAAGTGCCCGCTCGCTCCTTCCTTCAGCTCGGGCGCGCTTTCGGCGCAGCGCGGCTGGGCGATCGGGCAGCGGGTGTGGAAGTGGCAGCCTGACGGCGGCTTCATCGGGCTCGGCACGTCGCCCTTGAGGCGGATGCGCTCGCGCTTGAGCTTTGGATCGGGCACCGGCACCGCCGACAACAGCGCCCTGGTGTAGGGATGCTGCGGATGGCGGTAGAGGTCGCTGGCTTTCGCCAGCTCGACGATGCGGCCGAGATACATCACCGCGACGCGGTCGGAGATGTGCTCGACCACCGACAGGTCGTGCGCGACGAAGAGATAAGTGAGGTTCAACTCGGCCTGGAGGTCTTCCAGGAGGTTGATGACCTGGGCCTGGATCGAAACGTCGAGCGCAGAGACCGGCTCGTCGCAGACGATCAGCTTCGGCTCGACCGCGAGCGCGCGCGCGATCACGATGCGCTGGCGCTGGCCGCCGGAGAACTCATGCGGGTAGCGCCGCATGTGCTCGGCCTTGAGCCCGACCTTCACGAGCAGGGCCGCGACGCGCTCCTCGCGCTCCTTGGCGGAGGATGCGAGATTGTGGATGGTGAAGGCTTCGCCGAGGATGGCGCCGACCGTCATGCGCGGATTGAGCGAGGCGAAGGGATCCTGGAACACCAGCTGCATGTTCCGCCGCATCGCGCGCAGATCGCTGCCGCCGAGCTGGCGCACGTCCTGGCCGTCGAAGGTGACCTCGCCGTCGGTCGGCTCGATCAGGCGCAGAACGCAGCGCCCCGTCGTCGACTTGCCGCAGCCGGATTCGCCGACGAGGCCCAGCGTCTCGCCGCGATTGACCGAGAACGACACGCCGTCGACCGCATAGACGCTGCCGACCTGGCGCGAGAGCAGGCCGCCGAGCACGGGGAAGTGTTTCTTCAGGCCGCTGACGCGGAGCAAGGGCTCGCTCATGACACGTTCCCCAACTGCGGATCTCCCAGATGACAGGCCATGCGGTGGCCGGGCGCGACCTCGCGCAGCAGCGGCTCCCTCTCGGTGCAGACGTTCATGGCAAACTTGCAGCGCGGCGCAAAGCGGCAGCCGACCGGCGGATTGATCAGGATCGGCACCGAGCCGCCGATCGCTTCGAGCCGCGTCTTGTGCTCGCTGTCGAGATCGATGCGCGGGATCGAGCGGATCAGGCCTTGCGTATAGGGATGGCGGGGATCGGCGAAGAGATCGTCGACGGGGGCCTCCTCCACCACCTTGCCGGCATACATCACGACGACGCGCTGCGCGGTCTCGGCGACGACGCCCATGGCATGGGTGATCAGCATCACCGCCATGCCGAAACGCTCCTTCATGTCCTGGAGCAGATCGAGGATCTGCGCCTGGATGGTGACGTCGAGCGCGGTGGTGGGCTCGTCGGCGATGATCAGCTTCGGCTTGCAGGCGAGCGCCATCGCGATCATCACGCGCTGGCGCATGCCGCCGGAGAACTGGTGCGGATAATTGTGCACGCGGCCTTCGGCGTTCGGGATCTGCACCAGCTTCAGCATCTCGATGGTGCGCTCGAGTGCCTGCTTCTTGGTCACCGCCTCATGGCGGCGCAGGCTCTCGGCGATCTGCTCGCCGACGGTGAGCACCGGGTTGAGCGAGGTCATCGGCTCCTGGAAGATGAAGCCGATCTCCTTGGCGCGGATCTCGTCGAGCTGATTGCTCGTCAGCGGCACCAGGTCGCGACCCTCGAAGATGATCTGGCCCGCCGCGATACGGCCCGGCGGCATCGCGATCAGCTTCAGGATCGACATCGCGGTCACGGTCTTGCCGCAGCCGGACTCGCCGACGACGCAGAGCGTCTCGCCGCGGTTAATCGAGATGTCGACGCCGTCAACGGCCTGGAGGATGCCGTCGTCGGTGGAGAAATGAGTCTTGAGGCCTTTGATCTCGAGCAGCGGCGCCATCAGATCACCCGTCGCGCATCGAGCGCGTCACGCAGACCGTCGCCGATAAAGTTGATGGCGACCACGGCGATGAAGATCGCGCCGCCCGGAAACAGCGCCCAGTGCGGGCCGATGTCGAGAAAGTCCTTGGCGTCGAACAATAGCCGGCCCCAGGTCGGGGTGTCAGGCGGGAAGCCGAGGCCGAGGAAGGACAGCGTCGATTCGGCGATGATGGCGGCCGCGACGTCGATCGTGCCGGCAATGATCACGGGCCCGACCGCATTGGGCAGGATGTGCCGTACCACCTGCCGCACCGGGCTCGCGCCGAGCGCGCGTGCCGCCTCCACGAACTCCTTCTCGCGGATCGACAGGAACTGCGCGCGCACGAGGCGGGCGACCGGCATCCAGCGCAGGCCGCCAATGACGAGCACGATCAGGATGAAGATGCCGCCCTCGGGACCGAACATCGACTTCAGCCCGTCGCGGAACAGATAGATGAGCAGCAGCAGCAAGGGCAGTTGTGGCAGCGACAGGAACAGGTCGGTGAGCCACATCAGGCCGTGCCCGAGCGCGCCGCGCGACATGCCGGCGAGCGCGCCGATCAGCGTGCCGATGACCACCGAGACCAGCATCGCGGCGAGCCCGACCGCGAGCGAGATCCGCCCGCCATAGATCATGCGGGCCAGGATATCCTGGCCGAGATCGTCGGTCCCGAAGGGATGCGCGAGCGAGGGCCCCTGCAGGCCCGCCACGATGTCGATGTCGTTGATCTTGATGCGCCAGACGAAGGGGCCGACGACGACCGCCAGGATCAGGATGAGCAGCAGGAAGGCGCTGATCACGGCGAGCTTGTGGCGGCTGTAGCGCCGCCACGTCTCGCGCCAGGGCGAGTAGACGCCCCGCTCAGCGGAGGGAGATGCGAGGGTCAAGCCAGCCATATAGGACGTCCGCGATGAGGTTGAACAGCACCACGAGGCACGCGAAGACGAAGGTGACGGCCATCACCACCGGCGTGTCGTTGGAAAGGATGGAGGAGATCAGCAGCGAGCCGATGCCGGGAATCCGGAAGATCTGCTCGGTGACGATGGCGCCGCCGAACACCGCCGGCATCTGCAACGCGATCAGCGTCACGACCGGGATCATGGCGTTGCGCATCACGTGCTTGATGATGACCTTGGCCTGGCCGAGGCCCTTGGCGCGCGCCGTGGTGACGTAGTCGAGCCTGATGACATCGAGCATCGCCGAGCGCACGAAGCGCGTCATCGACGCCGCCTGGAACAGACCGAGCACCGCCACCGGCATGATCGCCTGGCGGATCATCTCCAGCACCCAGCGGATGCCGGTCGCCTTGATGTCGGTGGTGTAGACGAAAGGCAGCCAGTCCAGCGTGACCGAGAAGATCAGGATGAACAGGATGCCGGTGAAGAAGGTCGGCAGCGAGAAGCCGACGAAGGCGAGCGTGTTGGCGATCTGGTCGAACAGCGAATAGGGCTTCGTCGCAGCATAGACGCCGACGGGGATCGCGATCAGCAGCGCCAGGATCTGCGCCGAGCCGATCACGTAGAGCGTGGCCGGCAGGCGCTGGAGGATGAGCTGATCGACGTTCATCCGGCTGACGAAGGAGAAACCCCAGTCGCCGTGCAGCATGGCGGAGAGCCAGCTCAGGTAACGAAGGTAGATCGGATCGTCGAGGCCGAACTTGGCCCGAAGTGCGGCCTGCACTTCGGGCGGCACGTTCGGATTGGTCGCCAGCTCCGAGAAGGGATCTCCCGGCGCCAGCGCCAGCACGACGAACAGGACGACCGAGATTCCGAGCAGGCTCGGAATCGCGATCAGGAGGCGACGCAGGACATACTGACTCATGAAAGAAGGACCCCGCCTAGCCGCGCGTGATCATTCCTCGCGGTACCAGTCGTGCAGATTGTCGGTTTCGTTGGCCCATCCGCTGATGATCGGGCGCAGATTGTTGGCTGCCGCCTCCACCTTCAGCCGATGCTGCACCGGGATGAACACGGTGTCCTGGTACATGAGATCGTTGGCCTTGATGTAGAGCGCCGCGCGCTTGACCGGATCCATCTCGCTCTCGGCGGCTTCGATGGTCGCGTCGTAATCGTTGTTGACCCACCGCGGGAAGTTCGTGCCCTGCCACTTGTTTTCCTTGGTGGCGACGAGGGTCGACAGATAGCGGCGCATGTGCTGCGCCGGATCCGGCTGGCTCAGCGGGATCTGGAACATCTCGAGGTCGGCGTAGAAGTGCGCATAGGTATCGGGATTGGCGACGTCGGAGGAGAAGAACACGGAGGCGACGACCGATTTCAGCTCGACGTCGATGCCGGCCTTCTGGCAGGCCTGCTTGATGATCGCCTGGGTCTTCTGGCGCGGGCCGTTGATCGAGGTCTGGTACAGCAGCTTCAGCTTCTTGCCGTCCTTCTCGCGGATGCCGTCCGCGCCGGGCTTCCAGCCGGCATCGTCGAGCAGCTTCGAGGCCTTCTCGATGCTGAACTCCCAGGTGGTGTTCTTGGAAACGAACTTCTCCGGACCGTTGAGGAAGTTGGCGGTGGTGCGGCCGGCGCGGCCGTAGATCGCCTTCTTGACGGATTCGCGATCGACCAGCAGCGACAGCGCCTTGCGCACCGCGGGGTCGGAGAACAGCGGGTGCTTGGTCTTCATCGACGAGCGCTCGCCGTCGACCTCTGTGTTGGGGTCGGTGAAGTTGAGCGCGATGAACTCGGTGTCGCCGCCCACGGCGTAGATGGTCTTGCCCTTGCCGCCCTTTTCCAGCCGCAGCAGCACGTCGTCCTCGACCTGGATGTTCCAGCCGAAATCATATTCGCCGGTCTGAATCACCGCGCGCGCCGCCGAGACGGCGTCGCCGCCGCCCTTCATCTCGACCGTGTCGAAATAGGGCCGGTTCGGCATGTGGTAGTCGGGATTGAGCTGGCCGCGGACGAGATCGCCCGGCTTGAACTCGACGAACTTGTAGGGGCCGGTGCCGACCGGCGAGAGGTTGGCCGGCGCCTCGCGGGACTTGGCTCCCTTGTAGTCGGCGAAAAGATGCTTGGGGATGATGGTGTTGGGTGCACCGACGAAGGCGTCGGCCCAGAACGGCGTCGGCTTGTTGAAGACGATCCGGACCGTGAGATCGTCCACCTTCTCGACCGTGATGTCGCGATAGGTGCTAATGGTCAGCGCCGAGGTGGCGGGATCCTTGGCATATTCCCAGTTGAACACGACATCGTCGGCGGTGAATGGCTTGCCGTCGTGCCACTTGACGCCGGGCTTGAGCTTCCAGGTCACCGATTTGCCGTCGGCGGCCAGGCTGCCGTTCTCCACCGAGGGGATCTCGGCGGCGAGCACCAGCTTCATGTTGCCGTCGGGATCCCAGCAGGCGAGCGGCTCGTAGAACAGGCGCGCGCCGTCCTGGTCCTTGGTCCCGGTGGCGAAATGCGGGTTGAGCAGGGTCGGGCCCTGCCACCACAGCAGCTTCAGCGCACCGCCGCCGCCGCGCTTGGTCGGCTTGTAGACCTGCGGACCTTCCGCCATGGCGACGCCGCCGAGCGCGAGAATCTGGTTGGCGAGGGGCGCGGTGAGGCCGACTGCGGCCATGCGCTTGATGAAGGCGCGGCGATCCATCCGCCCGTCCTTCACATCGCCGATCATCGAACGCAGTTCTTTATCCAGCATGGTTGTCCCCCGTCTGGTTCCCGGTATGGATGCAGGCGACCGCAAGCGGCCGCCGGGTTTGGCTGGCGGTAGATGGCACACCGAATAGGCTGCGCGTCAACTCCGACCGTGTGTATGCGAACGGTGTTCTGGCTGTCTGTTGGGCAAAATTGCGTTCGGCAGCCCAGGCGTTCGGCAAACCGGCGTCAAAACACGCCGGATTCCACGTTGCACTGCGAAAAATTTGTTCGCTGGATCAGACGAAGTATCGAGACGAAATTTTCTACACCACGGACATATCGAGCGGTGGCGCGACGTGATCCGGCAGCGGGCAGACATAGGGCGTCTTGGCGGTCCGCTTCTTGAGGTCCGCTTTCGCGGCCTCGATCAGTTCCGGCTGCGTCAACGCCTTGATGCCGAGGCCCGCCATCGCCTTGGCCGCCTGCACCATGGCCTTGTGGGCGTGCGGGCTCTTGCCCTGCGCCACCACCTGCCAGGTGTGGAACGGGGTGCCGATTGCAACCGTCGGTGCGTGAACCTGCACGGTCGGGACCACCCAGCTCACGTCACCGACATCAGTCGAGCCTACAAGCGGGTTGCGCTTGGCATCGAGCGGCACCAGGAAGTCAGCCAGCGGCCGATCGGTCGGCTCCATGCCGATCGCGTAATAAACCGACGCGATGTCCTTGTCGCTCAACGTCGCGCGGATCTCGCCGGCAAAGCTCTTGTCCGCATCGTCGAAATGCGGCGGCCCGAGCTCCTCCATCACCCGATGCAGCGCCTGCTCCAGCGGCGCATTCGGCAGGATGTTGGAAACTGCCGAGATGATCTTCATCTCGACCTTGGTCTCGGTCATCAGGGCTGCGCCCTGGGCAATCTTGTTCACGCGCCCGACCAGCTCGTTCATGCCTGGCAGGTCGCGGGCGCGGATCGAATAACGCACGCGCGCATGGGCCTGCACCACGTTGGGGGCGATGCCGCCGGTGTCGAGCAGCGCGTAATGCACGCGCGCGTCGCTCGGCATGTGCTCACGCATGTAGTTCACGCCGACATTCATCAATTCCACCGCATCGAGCGCGGAGCGGCCGAGATGGGGCGAAGCCGCCGCATGCGAGGTGCGGCCGGTGAAGATGAAGTCGGCGCGGGTGTTGGCGAGTGACGGCGTCACCGCGACTTCCCAGAAACTGTGCGGATGCCAGGTGATGGCGATGTCGGCGTCCTCGAAGGCACCGGAGCGCACCATGAAGGCCTTGGCCGCGCCGCCCTCTTCCGCCGGGCAGCCGTAATAGCGCACGCGGCCCGGCACCTTGTTCTCGGCGAGCCAGTCCTTGACCGCGGTCGCGGCGAGCAGCGCGGCGGAGCCGAGCAGGTTGTGTCCGCAACCATGACCATGGCCGCCGGTTTCGACCGGACGGTGTTCCGCAACGCCAGCCTCCTGGCTGAGGCCGGGCAGCGCGTCATATTCACCCATGAAGGCGATCACAGGTCCGCCCTCGCCCCACTCGCCCATCAGCGCGGTCGGAATGCCCGCGACGTTCTCGGTGATGCGGAAACCCTGGTGACGCAGCTCGGCGAGATGCTCGGCGGCCGACCGCGCCTCGGTGTAGCAGACTTCGGGCATGCCCCAGACCTTGTCGCTGAGGTCGATGAAACGCCCCTTGATCGTGTCGACGCCACGCCAGATGTCGCTGCGGTTGTCCATTGCTTCGGTCCGTGATCCCTTGGTCAAACGAAGCGGCAATGGTTAGCAGCTTCATCGCAGGCCGCCTAGCGCCTCGTCGGACAGCAGCCATGCGGCCGGTGCCGGATCGCAAACCGCCTGTCGCGTGCATGCAGTGTTTCCGTGCCTTTCGAAGATTTCACGCGGCGTTCTCCGGAATAATTGGGAACGAGGCTTTCAAGACGGCCGCCGCCAGCCTAAATTATGAGTGCTTCGCGCGTCGTTCCGCCAGCCACGGCGGAGCGATGCTCTCAGCCAGGAGAACTCCATGTCCACCCTGACCGAATGGAGAGTGCCGCCGGCCAATCAGCCGCGTGCGAGCGACTACGGCTTCGATCTCGACCGCGCGCTCGGCTCCGTCGTCGGCCTGCACGCCATCATCCCGCCGGACGCTTTCAGCGCCGAAACATTGGGCACCGAACGCGCCGGCAACGGCGTCGTGATCGACAACGGGTTGGTGCTGACCATCGGCTATCTCATCACCGAGGCGGAATCGGTGTGGCTGCACCTCGCCGACGGGCGCGTTGTCGAAGGGCATGTGCTCGGCTTCGATACGGTCACCGGGTTCGGCCTCGTGCAGGCGCTCGGCGATCTCGACGTCGAGCCCCTGCCGCTCGGCAGTTCGGCGGACACCCGCATCGGCGACCGCGTGGTGGTCGGCGGCGCCGGCGGCCGCACGCGCTCGGTCGCGAGCCAGATCGTGGCCAAGCAGGAATTCGCCGGCTATTGGGAATATCTGCTGGACGAAGCCGTCTTCACCTATCCCGCGCACCCGAACTGGGGCGGCACGGCGCTGCTCAACGAGCGCGGCGAATTGATCGGCATTGGCTCGCTCCAGCTCGAACGCGAGCGCGAGGGCAAGGCCGAGCACGTCAATATGATCGTACCGATCGATCTCTTGAAACCGATCCTCGAGGACTTGCGCAAGTTCGGCCGCGTCAACAAACCGGCACGGCCCTGGCTCGGGCTGTACTCGACCGAGATCGACAACCGCGTGGTGGTGATCGGGATTTCCGCCAACGGCCCGGCCGCGCGCGCCGAGCTCAAGACCGGTGACGTCATCCTCGCCGTCGACGGCGAGAAGGTCAGGAGCCAGACCGGCTTCTACAGGAAGATGTGGGCGCTCGGCGCCGCTGGCGTCGATATACCGCTCACCGTGCATCATGAAGGCGTCACCTTCGACGTCACGGTGACCTCGACCGACCGCTTCAAGCTCCTGAAGGCGCCGAAGCTGCATTGATCCCATACCGAGGTAGCCGCGATGAGCGAGGCCGTGATCGACGACATCGTGGCCGTGCTGCCGCCGCTGCTCAATGCGCTGGAAGCGCTCGGCTTCTTCCAGCGGCATTTGCATCCGCCCGCCTTCGCCTCGGTGATGAATGCGATCGGCACGCCGGATGAGGGCCTGCAAGCGGCACACGCTGCGATCGGGGAGTGGCCGGAGCAGTTCGCGGGGCTGCGCGAGCGGCTCGATCGCGCCTGCACCGAGACGCTCGCTGCCTTTGCCGGCATCCGCGACGTCGAGCGCGGCAATGGCGATCTCGTCGCGGTCTTCCGTGCGCTGCGCCACGTCCCGCGCGCGCTGGAAGCGCTCTATCCGCTCGCGGTGCAGTTTCCGCCGGTGAGCAACTTCTTCCTCAACGCCGCCAATCGCGAGAATGGTGATCTGCTGGCGCGGCTCGAAGCCGGCGCGGGCGACGACACCGGCATCTTCCACGATCACAACGAGCCCGGTAGCCGCGGCGGCTTCTCGGTCTATGTGCCCGAATATTACAGGCCCGATCGCGCCATCCCGCTGGTAATGGCGCTGCACGGCGGCAGCGGCAATGGCCGCGGTTTTCTCTGGAGCTGGCTGCGCGACGGCCGCAGCCTCGGCGCGATCCTGGTGGCGCCGACCGCGACCGGCCCGACCTGGGCGTTGATGGGCGACGATTCCGACACGCCGAACCTGATGCGCATCCTCGAGACCGTACGCAGCCGCTGGAGCATCGATGCCTCGCGCTTGCTGCTGACCGGCATGAGCGACGGCGGCACCTTCTGCTACGTCACCGGCCTCGAGGGCGCTTCGCCCTTCACACATCTCGCGCCGGTGTCGGCGACGTTCCATCCGCTGATGGCGGAGATGGCGGATGCCACGCGCCTGCAAGGCCTGCCCATCTTCATCACCCACGGCAAGCTCGACTGGATGTTTCCGGTGCAGACGGCCCGCCAGACGCAAGCTGCGCTCTCGGCGGCGGGCGCCAACGTTACGTACCGCGAGATCGACGATCTCAGCCACACCTATCCGCGCGAGATCAATGCCGAGCTGGTGGAATGGCTGAATGGAGGATGAATAACCTCTCCTTACATGCGCCGCATCGCCGCGGAACCATCACTCCGGGCCGACGTTATTGCCCGTCACCGGAGGTTCGCAGATGCAGACTTTTTTCGGAATGATCTTGGGCGCGCTGCTGCTCGTGTGCGGCGTCTATATCTATGACTCCATGCAGACCTCATCCGTCGCCAATGGCGAGGTCGCGACCACCAACCGCACCATCGTGAACTGGGACGTCGCGAAGGCCGATTGGGACGCGCTGCGCGACCGCGCGCACAAGGACTGGGTCCGGATCTCGTCGAAGTAATTTCGACCGCCCAAATGCAAACAAGGCGCCGTCGCGGCTCCGCGGCGGCGCCTTTGCGTTGGCTGTGATCGATAAGTCGGCTCAGTTCATCTTGGCCTTGCGGGCGTCGGCAATGACCTGCTCGAACTCGTTCATGCTGAGCACGCCGGGCACGCGGTACTTGCCGACGATGAACGACGGCGTGCCGCGGAAACCGAAAGCTTCCGCCTGCTCGTTGTTGCGCTTGAGGATGGCGTCGATGTCCTTGGCGTGATCGGTGAGATCGCGCTTGAGGCGGTCCATGTCGACGCCGGCGGCGGCCAACAGCTCGTTGATGCGCGGCTCGGTCAGGCGGGAGCTGACCCCCATCATGGCGTCATGCGACTGGTGGTACTTGTCCTGGAATTTCGCCGCGAGCGCGATCCGCGCCGCGGTGACCGAGACCGGCCCGAGGATCGGCCAGTCCTTCATCACCAGCCGCACCTTGCCGTCGTCCTGGACCACCTGGCGCAGTTCGGGCTCGAGCTTGCGGCAATAGGGACAATTGTAGTCGGACCATTCGACGATGGTGATGTTGCCGTCGGGATTGCCGGCGACCGGCGTGTCGGGATCGCGCAGCACCTTGGTTTCGGTCAGGACCTCGTCATCATCGGTGGCCGCCAGCGCCGAGGTGATCCCGCCCGCTGCAAGGGCGCCCGCCCCGATCAGCGTCAACGCGGTGCGCCGTGTCGCCACGAGGCCCTTCTTCCCAAATCCAGTCATATCTCGTCCCGTTTCGGTCCCATCCCGCAAGAATACGGCCCGGGACCGGGAATTGTTACGGGTCCATATAGAACGCCGCGGGCGCGATGTCATCGCCGCGCCATGCGCAAATCGTGTCCGGCGGGCGCTAGGCCGCCACGCGCGACAGCATCGCCATCAACGTCCCGGTCATGGTGGCGATCAGCGTGGTCTTGCCCTCGTGCTCGGCAAAGGCTTTGGCCTCGCAGAAGGTGAGCGTGCGGCCGGACTTGACCACCTCGGCCTTGAAGACGAAGCGCGTGCCGCGGGCGGGCGCGAGCAGCGTGGTCTTGAACTCGACGGTCAGGATATCCGCCTCGCCCGGCATCAGGGTGAAGGCGGCAACGCCACAGGCGTTGTCGAGGCCTGCGGTGATGATGCCGGCATGGATAAAGCCGTTCTGCTGCGTGAATGCAGGCGAATGCAGCATTGCCAGCTCGACCTCGCCCGGCGCGAGACGTACGATCGCGATGCCGAGCGTGTGCATCGCCGGCTGGCCCTCGAACATGGCAATGGTCGCCGCGCGATAGCCCGGGTTTTTCGGCTCGAATGCGGCCATGACTCAGACCCCGACCGGTTCGGCGAGATGCTTCAAAGCGACCGCCCGGATCGCGTCTGCGAACGGCGTTGACTTGCGCAGCCCACGGTCCATGTGCACACCCGTGATCTCGCAAGTTGCGGCGATCTCGCCGGTCTCGGCATTCGTCATGTCGTGCCGGAAGCGGATCGACTTGTCGCGGACTTCGAGCAAGTGGCTGCGGATCTCGACGATGTCGCCGGCAAGCAGCTCGCGCCTGTAGGTGATGTTCTGCTGCACGGCCGCCATGCCGCGGCCGGAGGAGCGCAGGTAGCTCGGCGTCAGCCCGAGGCGGGCGAACAGATTCCAGTTGGCCTCGTCGAACTTGCCGACATACCACATGATGTTCATGTGGCCGACGTGATCGCATTGCCACGGATACACCGTGCCGCGATAGGTCGCCTCCTGCTCCATCGCAATTGCTCCCTGCCCTTTTTCTTTCCGCCTTTTTGGCTGATTGATACGGTAGCGTATCAGGGCTCCGTCGCGTTAGCAATACGGCACCGTATCAAGAACCGGTGAGGCTGATTTCATGAGCGACGGCAAGGGCGACGTCTGGGTCGAGGCAGGGTTTGCCGAGCTCGCCCGCTCGGGGGTCGAGGGTGTCAGGGTCGAGGTGCTCGCCAAGAATCTCGGCGTCACCAAGGGCGGCTTCTACCGCCGCTTCGCCGACCGCGCCGCGCTGCTCGATCTCATGCTGGAACGCTGGCGCGAGGGACGCGAGGCCTCGATCGCGCAGCAGACCAGCCTCGACGGCGAGGCGCCGCGCGAGCGGCTGAGGGCGGTGATCCAGCTCTATTCCGAGCGTCTCAATCCGGAGGGCATGGCGATCGAGCTTGCGATCCGGCAATGGGCCCGCTCGGACGAGAATGCGGCGGCGGCGGTGGCGAGCGTCGATGCGGTGCGGCTGAAGCACGTCGCCGAGCTCTATCGCGCGACCGGCCTTGCGGCCGAGGAGGCCGAGGCGCAAGCCTTCCTGTTCTACTGCTTCATCTTCGGCCAGAGCCTCTTGTTCGTCGAGCGCGGCCCGCGCAAGCGGTCGCAGCTGGTGGCGAAATCGGCGGAGAAGCTGCTGGATTAGGGCATGATCCGGAAAAGTGCGCAGCGGTTTTCCGAAAAGATCATGCTCAAACAACAACCTAAAGCGCGGTGACGATTCATCCCAATCTCATCACGCTTTAGGCGCGGCAGAGGGCCCGAGCAAAATGGCCGGAGCGTTGCTCCGGCCATCGCATCAATTCGAAGCTCAGGCGGCGCCCTTCAGCTTCTTGTTGCATTCGCTGTAATAGCCGCCGCCCTTCTCGATCCACTTCATGCCGCCATTGCCGTTGGTGGCCTTGTTGGCATTGTACTGGTCGACACAGGTGTGCAGGCGCGCCTTGCCGGCGGTCTCCTTGGAGTATTTCGGATCAACCGCATTCGGATAGATCGCAGGTCCCGCCGGCAGGGTCGGCGCCGCGGGAGCCGCTTCCTTCTTCGCCTGCTTCGGCTCGGCGGGAGCGGCGGGCGCAGCCGGAGCGGCCGCGGTCGGCGCCGCGGCGGGCGTCGCGTCCGCGCCGCACTGGGCCTTGCGGAAGTCATTCCACTTCATGGTGCCGAGCGAGCCGTCCTTCTTGGCGGCCTGATATTTCGCGCTGCACTCCTGCGAGGTCAGCGCCTGCGCCGGCGCGCTCGCCGCCAGTACGGCAAAGCCCGACACCGCGATCGCACACAGCAATTTCGATTGAATGGTCATCCCTGGATCCTCCTTGGTCTTCCCTCGGTCATGCCCTGGGGAAGTGAAACGAACATTGCTATCCTAGCGTGCCGCCCGCTTGCGACAAGGAAGCGATGGCGCCGGCCGCCAAAATATAGTGATGCCGCCGTTCAAATTATTCATGTCGCGTTCAGCAACACGAGCCGACGTTCGCAGCCCTTCGCCATTCTCGCAAGAAGAGTGCAACACCATGACCTTCACGACCCGCCTCGCCGTCGTCGCTCTCGCCTCCCTGCTCGCTTCCGGCACCGCGTTCGCACAGACCGCCGCGCCGGCTGCCAAGACTGAAGCCGCCACCACCGACAAGAAGGCGCCGAAGGAGCGCTCGGCCGAGTCGCTGGAATGCTCCAAGCAAGCCGATGCCAAGGGCCTGCACGGCAAGGAGCGCAAGAAATTCCGCTCCGAATGCATCAAGACCGCGAAGGCCGGCACCGCCGCCCCCGCCGCCGAAAAGAAGTAAATCCGTCACAATACGGCTCGCGCGCATCCGTGGGAGGCGCGCGCATTGCGGCATGACGAGCCTGCAATTGTGCGCCTACCGCTGATTTGCGATAAGGTGGCGTGAAGCAAATCACCACCTCCCTGCCGTTCGAATGGCCGAGCCGTGCCAAGCTCTTGAGCACGGCGGAGACGCTCGTCATCGGCACCGCCGGCGGCCTCGCGTTTCTGCTCGCCGGCCTTCCCGGCGGGCTGATCTCAGGCTCGATGATCGCGGTCGGCATCGCCGCGATCGCCGGCCGCCAGCTGTCCCTGCCGCCCATCCTGACCCAGACGGTCTTGGTGCTGCTCGGCATCTCGCTGGGCTCGGTGGTCTCGCGCCATCTGATCCAGCAGGTCAGTGCCTATCCCTTCACCATCGGGCTGCTCGCGCTCGCCACCTTCTGCTCCACCTTCGGCTCGAGTTACTACCTCCAGCGCATCCATGGCTGGGACCGCACCTCGGCCTTCCTCGCCGGCAGCCCCGGCGCGCTATCGCAGATCACGATTTTGGCGGTCGAGCGCGGCGCCGACCTGCCGGGCATCGCCGTGGTGCAGACCATGCGCGTCATCATCCTCACGGCGGCGCTGCCGATGGTGCTGGCGATCGCGGGCGTCGCGCCCTCCGCGGCGCCGACGCTGACGACGACGATCGCCTCGCCGCTCGACCTCGTCGAGCTGGTTGCGGCCTCGCTGGCCGCCGCGCTGCTGCTGCGGCTGATCAAGTTTCCGGCGAGCTGGATGTTCGGCGCGATGATCGCCTCCAGCGTGCTGCACGGCGCGGGCTGGGTCGAGGGCGGCCTGCCGAACTGGGTGCGCGGCGTGGCGCTGATCGGCATCGGCGCGCTGATCGGCAGCCGCTTCGCGCGGATGCGGATCAAGACGCTGGCCGGCCACATCAACGCGGCGCTCGGCTCATTTACCGTGGCGATCGCCGTCTCCGCGATCTTCGTCGGCATCGTCGCGCTCACCACGCAGGTGAAGTTCTCGGACGTCGTCGTCGCCTTCGCGCCGGGCGCGATGGACGCGATGCTGGCGCTGGCGCTCACCCTGCACATCGACCCGATCTTCGTCGGCGCCCATCACCTCTCGCGCTTCGTGTTCGTCACGATCGCAACCCCGGGCATCGTGCACCTGTTCGGCCGCACGCAGGACGACGTGGATGATTGACGGAGCGCAGCTCCCGTAACGAACTCCGCTGCCGTAGGGTGGGCAAAGGCGCGTTAGCGCCGTGCCCACCATTCTACGCCGTATCGCTGGGAGATCGTGGGCACGCTTCGCTTTGCCCACCCTACGGCAGCCATTACGACGGCAGCTACGCGCGCTTCGCCGTCCGCACAAATCCCCACGCGGCGATGGCAGCCATCAAGAGCGAGATCAGCACGTTGTAGCCGGCGAGCGAAAGGCCGAGGAAGCGCCACTGCACCTCGTCGCAGCGCACCACCTTCACGGTGTCGAGCTTCGACAGCAGATCGGCGGCGCTGCCGAGATTGACCACCGGACCGGAGCAGTCGGTCGGTCCCTGCCAAAAGCCCCATTCGACGCCGGAGTGATAGGTGCCGAGCCCGGCATTGGCGAGCGTCGCCAGCGCGAGGATGGCGAGCCCTGCGAGCAGCAGCGGCCGCGGCGCACCGCTCCGCGCCGCAAGCGCCGTCAGCGCGCCGAGCGGGATCGCGAGGTAGTAGGCGTAGCGCTGCTCCAGGCACAGCGGACAGGGCAGGATCTCCAGCACGAGCTGGAAGAACCAGGCGCCTGCGATGGTCACCGTCGCGATCAAGGTGACCAGCACCGAGGCGGTCAGCGCGGGACCGGCGCTGTCCTGCCTGAACGCAGCTATTGCGGCACTCTGGGTCGTCACGGCAGCCTCTTCTCGACGGGTCGCGTCTCAAGGCTGTAACCCCGCCCCATGCGGCTGTCGAGAACGGCCGGGATCACTTTGGCGCGGGTTGACCTCGCTTTGTCCATGGCTATAGTCCGCCGGCTTCGCGACGCCCTCCCTGGAGGGGCCGACCGAGGGCCCCTGTGGCGGAACTGGTAGACGCGCTCGACTCAAAATCGAGTTCCGCAAGGAGTGCTGGTTCGATTCCGGCCAGGGGCACCACGCTTCGCCCTTCGGGGCTTCGCGTGGCGCAGCCATGCGAGAGCGAAGGGCGAAGCGTGTCCGGCGAAGCCTCTTGGCGAAGACGGACTGCCTGAACATCCCCTCCCTTCCAATTGTCACATCCCCACTGTATAAGCCGGTAGCTTCTTCCGTAACTCGAAGGAGCTCATATGAACGACCTGCACGCGTGGCTTTCAGAGCAGCACCACGGCCTGCGCACCTTCCGGACATTCCAGCAGAAGCTCGAGACGCTCGGTCGCGACGACCCCGAGCAGCGCGGCCTGTGCCGCCTGTTGAGCAGCCTCGTCGGCAGCTATGTCGAGGCGTTTGACGAGGCTCCGCTGCCGGTCGAGGTCGCCGATGGCGCCTATCAGCGTCTGATGACGCTTGTTGCGAGCATCGACCTGAACGCCGACGCCGACCGCCGGCTTGCCGACATCAACCGCGTGGCGGAGAGCCGGCTCTGGCAGTGAAGGGAGCTCTTCCGCGTCAGCTCCCGCGCTCTTCCTCGACGGCGCGCTTCAGCATCGCGAGCGCGCTGCGCCAGTAGAAGGCTGCATGCTTCCAACCCGAGTCCTCGCCAATCTCCCAACCGGGTCCTGAACGCGGGGGTGAAGGCGGCACCATTTGGTCGACCGTCAGGAGCGTCTCCGCGCCGTCGGCTTGGAGCGCCATGGTGATGGTCGACCATGATTGAGGATGATGATCGGGCAGACCGGAGACGCGCGACCAATAAGCGTAGCGAAGCAGCATCGGCGGCTCGACCTCGATGATGCGGCCCTTGTCGCGGTAGCGCTTGGTCCCGATCACGGCCTCGATCTCGAACGGCGCGCCGATGCGCCAGTCTGTCCTGAAATGAGCGTTGCGCCATCTGTCGCCCGCCCGGGGATCGGTGAGCGCGTCCCACACACGTCCCGGCTTCGCCGCGATCCGAATTGATTCAGTCACCATCTTGGAGGTCATTTCCGGGCTTTCCGGCTTGCACCGGCAGGCCGCGATGAGTCCATCCGCAGTCAGCCGTTCGACTTCGCCGCGCAGATACCTATATCCTACCGCAACGCGTAGCGATGCAGTGAGCAGCTTTGATGGCCAGGAGACGCGCAACGGAAGCGGAAGCCGACGACCTCCCCCGCTATTTCGTCTGGGTCCGGGGCCTCGAAGGGCCCGAGCCGCAGAAATGGATGGCGATGGATTTCGGCGTCGGCGACTGGAAGCGGCCGCTGGTGCTGGCCTATCGAGAGCTGCCCGAGGGCGAACGGCATCTGTCGCTGTCGGTGCTGGCTCGGCGCTATCCGCCGCCGCGGGTGGATATTCTGTAGGTTCGCAGGAAAGACGCCCCTCACTTCCCCCGAGCCGCGGTCGGCGTCAGCCCGAACCGCCTGCGGAAGCAGCGGTTGAAATAAGAGAGATCGTTGAAGCCGCAGGCAAAGGCGATGTCGCTGATGCGGCCCTCGCGATGGGCGAGCAGGTCGGCGGCCTTGCGCAGGCGCAGTTCGGTGAGGCGGGTGGTGAAGCCCGCGCCGGCCTCGAACAAGAGCTCGTTGACGTAACGCTCGGAGAGGCCGGCCGCGGCGGCGAGCTTCTGCGCGGAAAAATCCGGTTCGTGGAAGCGCATGTTCAGGATCGACAGCACGGCCTTGAGCCGCACGGCGCGCAGGCCCCGGCGGCGCGCGGCGATGGCGACATCGCTGCGAGCACCGAGGCCGATCACGGCGAGATCGAGCAAATGGCCGGCGATCGCCATCCCGGCCTCGTCGGCGGCGGCGGGATGACGGAGCAGGAGATCGCTGTAGTCCATCGCCAGCGACAGCGCGCCGCCGGGCTCGAGCTCGCGGCCGACGAGATCGTCGACATCGCAGACCATCGCGCGCAGCGTGTCGACCGGCAGATGCACGTTGGTGAAGCGCTTGTGGCTCGCGCCGTCGGCGGCGAAGAACGGCTCGTCGAGCTTGAGCAGCACCATCGATCCCGGCCGCATGGTGAATTCGCGGCCGCGATGGATCATCTGCGACGGGCGGTCTCCGCTGTTGCGCGCGAGGCAGAAACGGTCGTCGCCCGTCTCGATCACCTGGCGCTTGTCGCGCCGTACCGTGACGAAGCTGCCGTCGCAGCGGCCGAGCATGGTGGTGCCGATGTGGATCGAGTTCATCGCGGCGCGAAACGGCACGTCGGGCGCAGGATCGAGCTCGCCGGTGTTGGAAAAATGCTCGAACAGCTCCGCGAAGCGGATGAAGCGCTGCCGGTCGGACAGGTCCTGAGGCAGCATTTCGGTCGAGAGCGCCTTCCTGATGACGGGCATCGAAAGAACTTTCGAAAAAGACTTTTGGGAAAAGGTCGTGCACGAAACCGGCGCCAGCCTGTCAGGACCGGAATGAATGCCCGCTGAAAACCGGCGGGCGCACGCTATCAGCACGCCAACGTGAATCAAGCGGCGCCGGTCAGTCCAAGGCCCAAGCCTCGGGCGCCGGACAGTCCAAGACGGCCCGCACGGATGGGCCCTATTCAGGCGGCGGATGCGGCATTCCCCACATGAGGACGGCATCCGGGCAAACGGGCGGCCCTGGCCTCGCGCCCGCTGGAGGAGACGACGACATGCGAACCTCTCTACCCCGCAGCCTCGTGCTCGGCGGCGCCATCGCGACCAGCCTCTGCATCGGTTATGCCCTGGGCGCGCAACCCCACATGGACGAAGCCATCGCGATCCTGCAATCGGCCCGCGCCGAGCTCGGCAAGGCCGAGCCGAACAAGGGCGGCCATCGTGAGAAGGCGATGGGCTTGATCGACCAGGCGATCACCGAAGTGCGCGCGGGCATCGCCTTCGCCGCAAGCCATTGACGCAACGGCGTTCGGGAGCACACCACATGATGCGCATCGTGTTTGCCGCAAGCCTCGCGCTCGGCGCGATCACAGCTTCTGCCCAGGCCGTGCCGCTCGCCCCGCTTGCGAGCGCGAATGACGACGTGGTCGCGGTCGCCGGCGGCTGCGGCCAGGGCTGGCACCGCGGCCCCTATGGCGGTTGCCTCAGAAACTATGCCAACCCCGCCGCGCATGCCTGCCCGCGCGGCTACCATATCGGTCCCGGCGGCGCGTGCCGCGGCAATGGCAGGTAACAGCCGGCCAGACCGCCGCCTCGCAAATAGCACTCAAAGCCCGGGCCTGCCCGGGCTTTTTCTTTTGCCGACTGTGGCTGAGTTCATAGACGGCCGGGGCAAGACGCCGCCATCCTTTTTGCTACCTCGGCGCGATTGCGGGTGAAATCCATTACTTCACGATGAAATCACGGATGAATTTGAAGGATGCCGCCCGAGCGGGCCCTAAAGCATCCACCTGAATTTTCGGAGGAGTCCATGACGCACGAGGACGAGGCGCTGCATGGCGGTCCTGCAAGGCCGGACCCTACGCACGATGATCCAAGGGCCGCGGCGAATGCGCCCGACCCACTGGCGCCGCGCAAGCTGGTGCTGTTCGCCGACGGCACAGGCAACGCATTCACCACCCAGGAATCCAGCGTCTGGCGACTCTATGAGGCCCTCGACCACACCCAGCCGGATCAGATCGCGCATTACATCAAGGGTGTCGGCACCGCGGGCTGGGCGCCGCTCGCCGCGCTCGACGGCGCCACCGGCATCGGCGTGCCCGGCAACGTCCGCAAGCTCTACCGCTTCCTGTGCTGGAACTGGCGCGAGGGCGACGAGATCTACATCTTCGGCTTCAGCCGCGGCGCCTTCACCGCCCGCACGCTGGCGGCCATGATCTCCAGCCAGGGCCTCATGCCTGCCGTGATCGACAACACGCCGGTGTCGCATGCGGAGATGGAACGCAACGCCAAGGCCGCCTGGCGCGAATATCGCCGCGACACCGTGCCCTGGACCAAGAGCCTGCCGACGATCTGGGTCACGCGCTGGATCCGCGACTTCCTGCTGTTCATCTATCACGGGCTCTGCGGACAACGCTCCTACGCCGAGGTGCGCAGCAAGATGGGCGTGCGCAGGGACGTCGAGATCGAATTCCTCGGACTGTTCGACACCGTCGAGGCGTTCGGCGTGCCGATCGAGGAGCTTCGCCTCGCCATCGACTGGGCGATCTGGCCGATCTCGTTCCGCAATCACCGCCTGTCGCACAAGGTCAAGCAGGCCTGTCACGCGCTCGCGCTGGACGACGAGCGCACCACTTTCCATCCGCTGCGGATCGATCAGAGCCATCTGGGACAGGGACAGATCGTCAAGGAAGTGTGGTTCGCGGGCGTTCATTCCGACATCGGCGGCGGCTATCCGGAATCCACGCTGTCCTTCGTGCCTCTGGTCTGGATGGTCGAGCAACTCGGCGGCAGGCTGCGCTTCCAGGACGGCGAGATCAAGCATTTCAGGGATTACCAGTCGGCGATCGGACCGCGGCACGATTCGCGCAGCGGCGCGGCGGTGCTGTACCGCTACGGACCGCGCCCGATCTTGGCCGGCCGCCAGAACGGCGGGGAGCCGGTCGTGCACTTCGCCGTCATCGAGCGCATGCTGTTCGGCTGTGACGACTACGCGCCGATCATGCTTCCGGCGGATTGCCGCGTGCTGCTGCCGAACGACACGAAATTCCCGGACGGAACGGTGCTGCCGGACGGAACGAGGCCTCCCGACGGATCGATCGTACCGGGCGGAACGACGCTGCCGCTACAATCGAAGAAAAGGGACGAGAGAGAAAAGGAGCTCGAGGAGCAAGTCGTCCGCGCAATCATGAAGATCGCCTATCTGGCAAAGGCCACCGGTCCGCGACGCGAAATGGAGGCCGAAGCCTTCACCACGATGAGCACGCCGGACCCTGGCATGTCGAGCCTGACGCGCGACACCGTGTGGTGGCGGCGCGTCGCCTATTTTTCACTGTTGTTCATGGTCGCCTTCATTGCCGTCTTTCCGTGGATCGCGCGCGGCCTGGTCGGCTCATCCGAGGACGGCGGCCTGAGGGACACCTGGTTCTTGAAGCGCGTCACCGACGCCGACTGGCTGCTCAGCGCGGTCGTGGCGCCGCTCACCAATATCCTGAGACACGTGCTGCCGGCCTATGCGACGCCGTGGCTCGACATCGCGACCTATTATCCGGTTCTGACCTCGGCCGTGCTGCTGGTCACGCTCTGGGTTTGGAACAAGAACTCCGTGCTGCGCGACAACATCCAGGAGCGTGCGCGGCTCGCCTGGAACACGCCGCGACGCAAGGCAAGCCGGGAGCACATCGCAACGTCCAGTCGTTCGCTCAGATTGGGCAACTGGATGCGGCACAATATGGGGTGGGCGCGCACCCTGTTTGCCAGGCGTCTCATGCCTATCGGCTTTCTGTTCATCATCTTCAGCTCGGCCTTGCTGATGCTATCCACCAGCTACTTCACCGGCCGCGTCGCGCTCGGCAAGGTCTGCGCAGCGCCGGAGGTCAAGACTGCGAGCGGCACGCGCGTCGAACGCGGCAAGCCGGTGCTCGACGAGCCCTTGTCTGCGGGGAGCGTATTCGAGACCAGGGACTTCTGCTGGTGGAGCGGACTGGCCGTCGAGAAAGGCCGCAAATATCGCGTCTGGCTCGACATCGACGAGCCCTGGTTCGACCGCACCATCATGACCGGCGTGAACGGCTTCGGGACAGACCTCGCGCGTTACATCTTCCTGCCGATGCGCCGGCTCTACGGCGCCGACTGGTTCCAGCCGGTGGTGCGCATCGGCTCGAAAGGCATCAACGACATTCCGCTCACGGCCATCAATGTCGAGCCGGCGGAGGTGCTGCCACGCCGGAAGGACCCGACGCTTCCGGCGGAGGACGATCTGGAAAAGAGCCCCAAGCACAGATATTGGGTCCGCGTCGAGGAAGAGCTCGGCGACAAGGATCCACGCAGCGCGAACCTCAAGGCGCTGGGCGATTTTCAGCCGATTCCGGCCGACGACCTGCCGGCGGCCCGCGAGGTGTGGAAAGGACAGAATCTGACCGGACGTCTCGTCGCCGAGTTCGTCGCGCCCGATTCCGGCGAGCTGTTCTTCTACGTCAACGATGCCGTCCAGATCTTTCCGACCGTGCTGCCCTGCTGCTTCACGCCGAGGTGGCTCGCTCCCTTCCAGGGGCGGACCGAAAAATTCTACGACAACAACAGCGGCACGGCGCGGATCAAGGTGCAGCGGCTTCCGGTGCCGGCGAAGCCGCCTGAAAAGCCGGCCCAGACCGTGTCCGCCCGATAGGCGCAGCCCGGGCTGTCGATGCCCCATGATTATGGGTGTCACGGCATCTGCGCTGCGGATAAACTGGCTCGCGCCGCGGGGGACACGCGGTGCGGGACGATGAACATGAGCGAACAGGGCGAGACGGGTGAGGCCATCACCATCCTCCTCGTAGAGGACGACGCGCCGACCTGCTGGCGGCTCCAGGATGCGCTGGTCAAGGCCGGCTACGAGGTGCGCAGCGCCGGTACGCTCGGTGAGGCCCGCTCCGCGCTCGGCGACGGCGCGCCGCGCGTGCTGCTGACCGATCTCAGGCTGCCCGATGGCCACGGCGTCGAGCTGATCCGCGAAACCCGGCAGCGCTTTCCCGACACCGAGATCATGGTGATCTCGGCCCTCGGGGACGAGGAGAGCGTGATCTCCGCGATCACGGTCGGCGCTACCGGCTATCTCCTGAAGGACGCCTTCCCCACCGACATCGCCACCACCGTGCGCGATCTGGTCGCCGGCCATTCGCCGATCTCGGCCTCGATCGCCCGTTTCATCGTCCGCAGGACGCAAGGCGCCGCGCAGAATTCGGCGGAGCCGCCCCCCGGGCCCGTGCTCAACACGGCGAGGCTGACCCCGCGGGAGATCGACATCCTCTGGGGCATCGCCAAGGGCTTCAGCTACGCCGAGATCGCCAGCCATCTCGGCCTGTCCAGGCAGACCGTGCCGGGCCACATCAAGAACATCTATCGCAAGCTCGAGGTGCACACGCGCAGCGAGGCGGTGTTCGAGGCGGTGCAGCAGGGCCTGATCAAGCTGTGAGCGATATCGCGGCGAAGGCACCGGTCAAACCCGCGCGGCGCCGGCTGCTGGCCTCGCGCCTCGTGCCTTATCTGCTGCTCCAGGCGCTGATCGTGATCGCCACCATCCTCGGACTGCGGCTGCTCCAGCCCAGCGATCCCGACGATCATGCCGTGACGGCCTTCTCGTTGCAGGAGGACGGCGTGACGCGCCCTGTGACGCTGCCGCATTTCACCGCCTCGCGCTATTCGCTGGCGGACCCGCCGCTCTATACCGGCACCTTCACCTTCAGAAGCGGCGATGCGGCGTCAGGATGGTCGGTCTACCTGCCGCGCTTCAGCAACGCGGCGGAGGTCGCCGTCAACGGCGTCGCCGTGCTCGATTCCCGCCGCGACGCCAACGCCAACCGGCCGGACCGCAACACGCCGCAGATCGCGCTCATCCCGGCTTCGCTGCTGCGCGACGGCAGCAACGAGATCACCGTACGGCTGTTCGTATGGGGACCGCTGAAGGGGTTTCTCGACACCGTCTATGTCGGACCGGATGCAGCCTTGCGTCCGGCGTATGAGGCGCGCACCCTGCTGTTCGTCACATTGCAGGTTGTGTTCTCCGCCTGGCAATCGATCCTCGCCGTCATCCTCGCGATCATGTGGCTGATGCGGCGGCGCGAGCCGGTCTATGGCGTGCTGGCGGTTGCGATGGTGCTCGGCGTCATCCAGGCCTTCATGCCGCCGCCGGTGCCGCCGTTCACCGTGTCGCGGCTGCCCGCGGTGCTGCTCGCGTCCGCGCCGATCGAGAGCGCGCTGATCGTCGCCTTCGGCGTGCTGTTCTTCGGCTGGCGCTGGCCGCGCTACGGCATCCTGCTGTTCGCGCCGGGGCTGATCATATTCGTGGTCGGATTGATCGCGGGACCGCCGCTGCCGCGCATCCTGTTCCTGGTGCTCGGCATCCCCACGGTCGGGCTCAGCCTGTTCCTGATGGCCGGCGTCACCGCGGCCGCGGTGATCCGGCGGCAGGACGCGGCGAGCTTCACGATCGGCTGCGCCGTGACGATCGTACTGACCTGCTGGATCCACGACATGCTGTCGGTGTTCGAGATCGTGACCAACGAGCGCATCTTCGTCTCGCGCCTGTCCTATTCGGCGATGCTGGTGGCGATCGGCGCCGGCCTGACCTGGCGCTTTGCCCGCGCGCTGAACCAGGTCGACAGCTTCGCCGGTCAGCTCGTGACCCGCGTGCGCGAGGCCGAGGAGCGGCTGAAGGCGAGCTTTGCCCGCGAGGAAGAGCGCGCCCGCGCCTCCGCGCTCGCCAACGAGCGCACGCGCCTGATGCGCGACTTGCATGACGGCCTCGGCGGCCAGCTCGTCAGCATCGTGGCACTGTCCGAGCGCGGCCATGAGGGCGCGACCATCACCGACGCAGCCCGCGCAGCGCTGAAGGATCTGCGCCTCGTCATCGACTCCATGGACGACATCGGTGGCGACCTGATGCTGGCGCTCGGCTCCTGGCGCGAGCGCGCGACGGCGCAATTGCGGCCGCACGACATCGCGCTCGACTGGCGCGTGACGACGCCGCAAGGCCTGCCGCTGCACCCCGAGCTGCGGCCCTGGCATGTCATCCAGATCGTGCGCATCCTCGACGAGGCGGTGACCAATGCCGTCAAGCACGCCAAGGCCCGCCACATCGCGGTGACCATCGAGACGCTGGAGGGGGAAAGAAATGATCAAGGGCCGTATGGCGTGATCAGCGTGACGGACGACGGCTGCGGTTTTGCCCTCGCCGGCAATGGCGAGGCCGCAGGCGCGAGCCAGACCGCACGGGGCCTGCGCAACATGAGAAGCCGCGCCGCGCGCTGCGGCGCCGTGCTCGATCTGAGCTCGGAGGGCTCGGGCACGCGCGTGCGGCTGCAATTGCCGCGAACCTTTCCCGACAGCGACGCCGCCGCCGGCTGAAAACCCCCTCCCCGAACGTGTGGGACGCGCGGAGAGAGGGAACGGGCCGGATTGTCTGCCTTGCGGAGGACGGGGGGTGTTCGTCCGCAGGACTCCGTTGCCCGAAACGATGCAATCAACTCAATCGAACGAACTCGTCAGCGCACGCCGACGCGATTAACCGGACCGCCGCGGTTCATCGGCGTGCCTGCGCGAACGCCGACGCCGGGCGCGCCGACGCCGGGCGTTGCCACCGCTGCCGCGGCAACCGGGGCCCCGGGCGCGACCACCACCGCCGCGGTCGGCCGCACCACGCAGCCCTTGGGTATGCCGACCGTCTTGCAATACACCACCGCCTGCGCCGGGCTCGTGCCCAGCGACACCGTTGCCGCACCTGCCAGCATCATCACCGTCAGCCCGGCGCTCAGCGCTCCCGCTTTTCTCGACATCTTGCTCTCCTGCTTCCCGTTCGGCGTCCCGATGCGATCACCGGGTTTCGCAGCCGACGTGCAGCTGTGAATGGCAAAAGACGGCGCGCGGATACATGCCATGAAGATGGGGGTGCGGCGGCGATCAGGGCGAGCCGATGCCATGAACATGGCATGGACCGCGCGCACGGCTTCGCGAGATGGTCCGGCCCGCTTGATCCCAGGCGGGACCAACGACAATCCCAAAAGAGGTGCTTTATGAAGATTTCGGTTCTTGCCGCGCTGCTGCTCGCCGCCACCGCGCTACCCGCCGCAGCGCAGTCCGGTCCGACACCGCAGGAGCAGATGGCCTGCCGCAGCGACGCCAGCAAATTCTGCGCCGAGCATATCGGCAAGCCGCCGCAGATGAATGCGTGCCTGCGCGAGAACAAGTCGAAGCTCTCCGACAGCTGCCGCAAGGTGGTGGAATCACACGGCGGATAACCGTTGACGCGGGCTGCGCTGCCGTCTTCCGCGCGGGGAGAAGGCAGCGCGCAAGCAGTCCCCGACATGAGCGCTCTTCAATAGCCACACACCGCAGTCGACGCCGCCGCTCCCCGCGGAGCGACGGGGCGGCCGCATCCGGCGGATTTCCGCCCCCTGACACAATCGCCGGCAGCTCCCGCAAGTGTCTATTTTTGGGACGGCGCCGAACCGCCACGGCCGCCGCGCCGCACTGTCGCAGCTCGCCTCAGATCCCGAGATTTCGCGTCCTCGCATCTTGCACAACGAAAGATTGCAAGGCAGTTTAGGCGGGTTACACGCATGCATTGTCACCCCAGCCGCGTCTTTCGCGGCAATCGGGAATTTTTATCGACCTGGTCAAGCCAAATTGAAGGCCCTGATCGCGGACCATTTGTGCTTTGAAATTTGGAGCGCTCCAATGAGTATCAATTGGCGGCCCGCCAAGAGCCTTGAAGTCCTGCTCAAGCAGGTCAACGATATGGCGCCCGGACGCGACAAATCGAGCGACGGGATGCTCGGCGACACGTCCCATCAGGCGCGCAAGTCCGATCACAACCCTGACGCTAACGGCGTGGTGACCGCGTTGGACATCAGCCATGATCCGGCCCACGGCGTCGATGCGGGCGATATCGCCGAAGCGCTGCGCCAGTCGCAGGACAAGCGCATCAAGTACATCATCTCCAACCGCCGGATCGCCTCGAGCCTCGTTTCGCCCTGGCAATGGCGTCGCTACGACGGCGCCAACGCCCACACGCATCATGTGCATGTGTCGGTCATGGACACGCCGACCCTCTACGACGACACGTCGCCGTGGCAGATCGACGCCAACCTGATGCGGCGTGCCAAGATCATTCCCGAGACCGTGACGCTTGGCGGCACCCGTTGCGCGAACATCACCGCGACGGTGTTCGGCGGCAGCGCCGATCAGGACGAGAAGAGCGCCTATGACGGCCACCGCATCGACGATGTGGAGCTTGGCGTCGCGCTGCCATTCCGCTTCTCGGGACCGCGCCCTCAGGTGCGGGTCACCAACAGGGTGAACGGGAAATCCGTCGTCTGCAACATCGTCGATGTCGGGCCGTGGAATATCAACGACCCCTATTGGGAGAAAGGCGCAAGACCGCAGGCCGAATCCGGGACCGACATGAGGGGACGGCGGACCAACGCTGCCGGCATCGACCTCACGCCGGGAGCCGCGCGCGCGATCAACATCCCCGGCAAGGGCATGGTCGATTGGGAATTCGTGGGAGCCGCGCAGGGCCCCCAACCGAATGCCCAGGCCATGCTGCCAATTCTCGCCTTGCTGCAGAAATTCGTGAAGGACGGAGCCATCAAGATGCCGCTTCCAGCCAACGATATCAGTTCGATTATCCAGCTGCTGCTCAAGTTGGCGCAGGGCCAGAATGCAGCACCCGGCCCAGTGGTGACCCCAGCGCCCGCGCCGGCTCCCAATCCTGCCGATCCGGCCGCGCAGCTCATCGACGAGATCCTCAAGCTCATCCTGCCGCAGGTCACCAAGCAGATTCCGCAACTCGGCCAGGTCAACGGCGCGCTGGGGCAGACGATCGGTGAGCTCCTCAATGGCAAGAAGACCGCGATCGGCCTCCTCGGCACCCTTGCGTCGTGGCTGGCACCGATCATCGGCTCCTCGAGCTTGTTCGGTGGCGCGGGCATGGCGGCCGGTGCGGCCCTCCCGGCCGCGGCTGGAGGCCTGGCCCTGGTGCCGCAGATCGGTGTGCCGATCTTCATCGCCATGACGCTGTGGGGCATTCTCGGCAAGGTCGAGAAATGGGCGCAGGGCAACGTCCCTTTATCGCAGCCGCCGAAATAGGGGGCGGCGGACTCGCGGTCTGGCTGCCCCTCGGCGCACTGGCAACGACCACGGGCAGCAGGAAAAATCGCGCCAACATAATAAATGGCCTCGAGCCTGAAACGGCCGGAGCGCACAACAACCGAAAGTAGTTGCGAAGAAACGAGGCGCTCTGTCGCGCTGGCCGCCGCGCGGACGGTCTTGGACCAAGGAGCGCGGCGACGAGCCGGACGTGTCAGGCGCTAATCGTCATCGCTGGGCCCGAACAGCCTGATCTGCGGGAAGCTGCTGCGCGGACGGTTCGCATAATCGCGCGCGTCGGAATCTTCGCGGATGTTGCGCGCGACATCGTCCCAATCGGTGCGGTCGCGCATGCCGCGCGGCTCACGGGATTCGTAGTGACGGCGCTCGGCCCAACGCTCGCGGCGCTCGGCCCGGCGCCGCTCGGAGGCGGCGCGCTTCACGTCAAAATCCCTGGCCTTGGCATAGGCATTGTCAGGTGAGGAGGACGGCTCTGTCGACGCCTGCTGCTCGACGGGTTTTGCTCCTTGCGGAGACGATGCGGGCTCCGGCTTGACCTGGTCCTTGGGCGGCTCGGCGGCGGCGGCTTGCGAAGGCCGCGGTGCCGCCGGCTCGGCGTTCGCCCGAGTGGTCTGCGTCTCGGGCTTTATCTCGAACTTGGCCTCAGGCTTGGCTCCGTCCTGCGCCTGCGCGGGCGCGGCGATCATCGCTCCGAAGGCTTGCGAGCCGGTGAGGTATTGGACGCGCTCGGACGGCGCGTTCGTCGTTGCGGGCGTATTGTCTGGCGCGGCGGCCGCGCGCTGCGCCATCTTGCTGGTGTCCGGCCCCTGCTTCGGTGCGATCGGATTCATGATGTTGCCGGCGACGATGCCGCCGCCGAGGCCAATGGCAATGGCGGCGACGATCGTTCCAGCACCGATGAAATAAGCTGTCGAGGCGCGCATTGGCCCACTCCCTGTTCGGAGCGGGCAACGCGTGAGGATTGCCGGATGTTCCTGATATCGGCGGGAACCGTGCCTCAGATCTGCTGCGCGACCTTCTCGAGCCCGATGAGGCGGGCGAGCTTGCGCACTTCTTCCTTCTGGTCGTCACGCAGTTGGAACAGCAGCGGCATCGCGGCGGACTTCAACTGCTGGACCTCATCGCAATTCGGATCGATCTGCGCACCGGGCGGTGCGTTCGGATTTGACAGCTTGTTCGCCTGGATCTTGCGGGCGACGTTGCGCAGTGCGGTCTCGACCGAGGGCCAGTAATATTCCTGCGACGACGACAGCTTCAGGCGGTCCTTGATGCCCGAGATCTGAACGTCGGACAGCAGCGAATAGGATTTCTGCGGCTGCGGCTTGGCGACGACCTTCGGCTTGGCCGGGACCTCGACGGCGGGAACCTCGGCGGCGGGCGCCTGGTGCGCGCTTGCCTTGGGCATCGGAAAATCCGACGGCGTGGCGGCGGCAAAGGCCTGACGCAGCGGCTCGGTCAGCACGGGCGCCTGCGAAAGCTTGTCCGCCGGCACCTGAACCGGGTCGATTGCAGCCGAGGCCAGCGCCAGCGTCGGAACCAAGCGGTCGGCCTTGGCGGCGCGGTTGGTCGCGAGCGGCTTGGGCGGAGGTGTCTGCGTGATCATCTCGGTACTGACGCTGGGCACGCTGTCACGGCCGAGAATGGCGGTGGTGGCGGCGCCGAGGACGAGGAAACAGGTCAGCACGACGATGGTGATGGCTCTGGACAAACGTCTCTCCGGGAACGACCGCTTCACGAGTTTGTTAGGGTTGCCCGGAAAAAGGGCGCGAAATAAGGCTTGAGTGGGCCGTCGTTGCGACAATCAATGTGCCTGCAGCGACGCATCCCGAAAAAGCCAGGAAATTCAGGCGGCTACAGCCAGATCGTAGGCGTCCTGGATGTCGGCGACGATCTCCGAGGCCTCCCACACCGCCCGCGGCTCGACGGACTGCAGCGCGACCGTCCAGTTGCCGCCCCGGCGGGTGCGGGGGACGCTCACGATGTCGAAGCGGACGTTGCGGCACAGCGGATGACGGGCCAGCGCGTGGGCCACGCGGACACGGATTTCATCCAGCGTCGCGGCTGTCTTGCTGTTGAGAAAATCGAAGTCCATCGCCTGTCCCTCTCGGTCCTGATTGGCGGCCGTGAGGCAATTCTTGGCGGGGCTTGGTTAATCTGCCGTTAAGTGAGGAGGTTTGGAGGAGCGCTCGATTAACTGTGATCGACCGGCGCCCTCTCCTTCCCCGGGGTTTTTACGGGGGCGAGCGTCCACCCGCCGCGCGATATTCGGCAACCGTTCGCGTAACGAGATCGCCGGCCGCCATCACGTCAGTCACGCCCGACGTCGAATGCCCGCCGCTCCAGATATCACGCCAGCGTTTGGGCCGGTTCTCGCGCGCACCGACGTCGATGTCCTTGCCGATGTCGATCGCGCCGCGCGCCGGCAGATCATTGGGATCAAGACCGGCGGCGGCGATCGACGGCTTCAGCATGCTGGTCTGCAAGCCGGTGAACGCGGTGGTCAGCAGGATGTCGTCGGCGCTGCTCTCGACCAGCATCTGCTTGTGGCGGTCGTCCGCCATGCTCTCGCGCGTCGCGATGAACTTCGTGCCCATGTAGCCGAGATCGCAGCCGAGCACTTCGGCCGCATGCAGCGCTTGGCCGTCGCTGATGCCGCCAGCGAGCACGATGATGCCATCGTAGAACGCACGCACCGCGCGGACGAAGGCGAACGGATTGAGCCAGCCAGTCTGCCCCCCTGCGCCCGCGGTGAGCAGCACCAGACCGTCGGCCCCAGCTTCCGCCGCGCGTTCGGCGTGACGGATCGAGGCAACATCCGCCAGCACCAGCGCGCCCGCATCGTGCAACGGCTTCAACACCGGCGCCGGCGAGCCGACCGATGTGATGACGATCTCGGGCTTGTGCTTCAGCAGCACGGCGAGATCCTGTTCCAGCCGTGCATTGGACCGATGCACGATCAGGTTCGGGCACAGCGGCGCGGCCTTGCGCCCGGTTTGATCGTCGTGTTGACGCAGTCGCGTTGCGATCTCGGTGAACCACGTATCAAGCTGTTCCGTGCTGCGGCAATTCACGGTGGGAAAGCTGCCGATCACGCCATTGCGACAGGCCGCGACCATGAGCTCAACGCCCGACACCAGAAACATCGGCGCTGCGATCAGCGGCAGTGCGAGACGATCACGGAAACGTTGCAGTCGATCGGTCACTCACGCCTCCTTGCACGGGCTTTGTCGTTCCATCCCGTCTTCTCTGTGCTAGCGTTGCGCAAACATTGGCACGCGAGAAGCCAATGACAAGACAACGAGGAAACATATGTCCGATCCGCTCCACGCCTCGTCCCCGACTTGCGCGCAGACGCTACGGGCACTGTCGCGCTATCCCGGCCGCACTGCATTCGCCTGGCCCGGCGGATCGCTGAGCTATCAGGGCACCATCGACCTGATCGGGCGCATCCAGGGCGTGTTCATGCGGCTCGGCTTGCAGCGAGGTGCGCGCGTTGCCTTCCTCACCGCGAACCGCGCCGATACGTGGTGCGCCGGTGTCGCCGCGCAATTGTCGCGGTGCTGCACCACCTGGCTGCATCCGCTGGGATCGCAGAGCGACCAGCTGTTCCAGCTCGAGGATTCCGAGGCCGAAGTCCTGGTGGTCGATGTCGCCGCTTTCCGCGATCGCGGCGGCGAACTCGCCGCGCAAGCTGCCCGGCTCAAGGCCGTCTTCACCATGGGGCCGGCCGATTACGGTGTCGATCTGCTGGCGGCGATCGAGAGCGCTGGACATGTCAGCGCACAGTGCCTCGCAGGTCTCGATGATCTCTCCACGCTGAACTACACCGGCGGCACCACGGGCAAATCCAAGGGCGCGCTGCGCTACCACCGCGAGAACGCCGGAGCGGCCGCCGCGATCCTCGCCGACTTCGAGATTCCCGATGCCGCGCGCTATCTCACCGTCGCGCCGATCAGCCACGTTGCTGGCACGAAGGTGCTGCCGACGCTGATGCGCGGCGGCACCGTGCACATGCTGAAGGGCTTTGATCCCGAGGCCGTGCTGGCGACGATCGCGCGCGAGCGCATCAATTTTACCCTGTTCGTGCCGACCATGATCTACGTGCTGCTCGATCATCCCGCGCTGAGCAGGACCGACCTCTCCTCGCTCGAACTCGTGCTCTACGGCGCCTCCGCGATGTCGCCGAGCCGGCTGGTCGAGGGCATCGAGCGCATCGGCCCGGTGTTCTCGCAGCTCTACGGCCAGACCGAATGCTACCCGGTCTCGGTGCTGCGCAAGACCGATCACGATCCCAGGACGCCGGAGCTGTTTTTGTCCTGCGGCTTCCCGATCGCGGCCTGCGAGGTCAGGATTCTCGACGACAACGACCAGGAGGTGACGACGGGCGAGGCCGGCGAGATCTGCGTGCGGGCGCCGCATGCGATGGCGGAATACTGGAAGCGGCCTGACATCACCGCCGAGACGCTGAAGAACGGCTGGGTCCACACTGGCGACATCGCGCGCAAGGACGAGCGCGGCTACATGTTCATCCTCGACCGCAAGAAGGACATGATCGTCACCGGCGGCTTCAACATCTTTCCGCGCGAGGTCGAGGACGTGCTCTCTCAACACGCCGATGTCGCGATGGTCGCGGTGGTCGGCGTCCCCGACGAGAAATGGGGCGAGGCCGTCACCGCAATCATCGTGCCGCGCGAGGGCGTCAAGCCCGATCCGGACGAGCTGATCAACATGGTGCGGGCGCGAAAAGGCTCGGCGCACGCGCCGAAACAGATCCAGTTCGTCAAGCAGCTACCGATGACCGGCGTCGGCAAGGTCGACAAGAAGGTGCTGCGTGCGGGGTTTTGGAGTGGGCGGGACCGGATGGTGGGGTAAATCCCCGGGATTTTACGGTGGTCATTGTGGCCCCGACACCACAGCGCGCAACGGAGTGCGCGCCGGCAACGCCGACCCGATTGCCCGCGAATCAGGGAATCACCTAGACCAGCTGACGGGGCTGGGAAGCGGAGTAACGCATGAGAGTCGCTTCCCTGGAAAGTGCAGTCGCCGCGGTCACGTTGATCACGGCTATCGTCGTGGTGCTGTGGGAGATCAAGATCTTCTACGGAATGTGAACTGGCAGGATGCCGAGCATCCCTTCCGCGGCGGCGGAAGCCTGCCGTTCAATCGGCGCCAGGTGCAACCATGGCGCGCTTGCCGTCACTTCAGCGCTTCTCGATCACCAGGCTTTGCACGGCGCGGCCGCGAGCCTCCGCGAGGTGCGACGCAGCGACCACACAACAGGTGTCATCGCCCGGCTTGACCGGGCGATCCAGTACTCCGAGACAGCTTTGATTGCATCGATGGGCCGCGGCGTACTGGATGCCCCGCTTTCGCGGAGCATGACAGCGAGAATGACGCGCGGACTTCGCGGCCCTTACCGCTTCTCGATCACCAGGCTCTGAACCGCGCGGCCGAAATAGCCTTGCCGATCAGCCAGGCGCGACATCGCGAGGCCGGCACCGTCAGGGCCGATCCAGGATTCGCCGTCGAGCAGGATCCACTCCCCGACCGGCTGGCGCGCAAAGCTCACCGTGAGATCCGCGTTGATGTAGGTCCAGGCGCGGAAGTCGAGCGTCGAGGCGGCGCCGTTGGAGAAGTCGGCGGCGACCACGGCGCGCATGGCCTGCGAGATCGCTTCGCCCTCGATCAGAGGATGGTCGACGCGAAACCAGATCGCGCCGGCGCCGGCCTGGCCGAAGCGGCCGCGCGCGGCGCGCATCGAGACCGATCGCACGAACGGGCTGGCGGCGGCGTGACCATCCTCGACCAGCGAGTCCTCGGGCGAGGGCAGCGTGACCGGCAGCTCCTTGACGTCATCGGGCAGCGCCTGCGCCTGGGCCTTGATCTTGAGCACGGTGGCGCCCACGACCTGCACGCCGTCAGCCAGGAGCTTCACTTCGCAGAGCTGGATCTTGCGGCCCTCGCGCAAAACCTCGGTTGCGATGGTGAGCGGCGCCACCGGCACGGGACGCATCAGATCGATGGTGACGCGCGCGATGTTCATGGGCACCGGCGTCGGGATTCGTTCGGCCGCCCACGTCACCAGCGAGGCCGGCGCAGAGCCGTGCTGCATGCGCCGGTCCCAGGGACCGGCGGCATTGGGGCTGGTGACGACGCTGTTGCCGTCAACGCGGTAGATGGCGGTCATGTTTGCTCGATATCTCGGCTGGCGTTCCCCGGACGCAGCGCAGCGCGTAAGCGGTGCGCTGCAGAGCCGGGGCCCATTTGCTGCAGCGATGGGTCCCGGCTCTGCGCAGCAGCGTTACACGCTGCAGCGCGTCCGGGACACGAGAGCGGTTAGAGCGGCGGATCGATCGCCTCGTCGTATTCCTTCTTGAAGCGCGCGATCAGCTCGGCGGCGGGCAGAACGCCCTCGATGCTGCCGATGCCCTGGCCCGAACCCCAGATCTCCTTCCAGGCCTTCGGCTTGGCGCGCTCGCCGGAGGCGTCGGTCCCGAAATTCATCTTGGATGGATCGGAGGTCGGCAGGTTCTCCGGATCCATGCCGGCCGCGAGGATCGACGGCTTCAGATAGTTGCCGTGCACGCCGGTGAAGAGATTGGAATAGACGATGTCGTCGGCGGTCGAACCCGCGATCATCTCCTTGTACTTCTCGACTGCGTTGGCTTCCTTGGTGGCGATGAAGGCCGAGCCGATATAGGCGAAGTCGGCCCCTAAGATGCGCGCGGCGCGGATCGCCTTGCCGTTGCCGATGGCGCCAGACAGCGCGATCGGACCGTCGAACCACTTGCGCGTCTCGGCAACGAAAGCCAGCGGCGAGATGGTGCCGGCATGGCCGCCGGCGCCGGCCGCAACCAGGATCAGGCCGTCGGCGCCCTTCTCGATCGCCTTGTGCGCGAATTTCTGGTTGATCACGTCGTGGAAGACGATGCCGCCCCAGCCGTGAACCGCCTGATTGAGCTCCTCGCGCGCACCGAGCGAGGAGATGATCATCGGCACCTTGTACTTGGCGCAGAGCTGCATGTCGTGGTCGAGCCGGTTGTTCGACTTGTGCACGATCTGGTTGACCGCGAACGGCGCCGACGGCTTGTCAGGGTGAGCGCGGTCATAGGCCGCGAGCTCTTCGGTGATCCGCGCCAGCCATTCGTCGAGCAGCTCCGGCGGCCGCGCGTTCAGCGCCGGGAACGAGCCAACCACACCCGCCTTGCACTGCGCGATCACGAGATCGGGCACCGAGATGATGAAGAGCGGCGAGCCGATCACGGGGATCGACAGGCGCCCCTTGAACAGGGCAGGCATGGACATTGCGGAACGGTCCTCTTCTGGCGGTCAAATGGAAGTTGGGAGCCATACCAACAAGGCAATCTTTCCACTGTCAAGTATTGCGTTTTGCCGCCGCGGCGGATGCCGTTACCGCAATTCCAACGCGCGGAATTCTTTCTCCGTCATTCTCCTCCGTCATTGCGAGCGCAGCGAAGCAATCCAGACTGCCTCCGCGGAGGGACACTGGATTGCTTCGTCGCAAGAGCTCCTCGCAATGACGAGGCGAGAGCTACGCGTGACGATAGATCACCCGATCAAATCCGGATTGATCAGGCGCTCGAACGAGAACATCTCGTCCCACTTCTCCTGCGTCAGCAGCTTGCGTTCGGTCACCACGATCTGGTGCAGCGACTTGCCGCTTTTGTAGCCCTCGCGCGCGATCTCGGCGCATTGCTTGTAGCCGAGCAGCGGCTTCAGCACCGTGACGATGCCGAGCGAGTTCAGCACCATGTTGCGGGTGTGCTCTTCATTCGCGGTGATGCCGACGACGCAGTTCTCGCGCAGGCTGTTGACCGCGCGCTCCATGGTGCGGATCGAGAAGAACAGCGCGAACGAGATCACCGGCTCCATCACGTTGAGCTGGAGCTGGCCTGCGGAGGCCGCCAGCGTCACCGTGGTGTCGAGGCCGATGACGAGGAAGCTGGTCTGGTTGACGACCTCGGGGATCACGGGATTGACCTTGCCGGGCATGATCGAGGAGCCCGGCTGAAGCTGTGGCAGGTTGATCTCGTTGAAGCCCGCACGCGGGCCGGAAGCCAGCAGACGGATGTCGTTGCAGATCTTCGTCAGCTTGCTCGCGGTGCGCTTCAGCACGCCGGACAATTGCACATACGCACCGGTGTCGGAGGTCGCTTCCACGAGATCACCGGCGAGGATGAAATCGACGCCGGTCAGCGCGCTCAGATGCCGGACCGCGAGCTTGGGATAGCCGACCGCCGCAGTGACCGAGGTGCCGATCGCGGTGGCGCCGAGATTGATCTCGCGCAGCAGCGCGCGTGCTTCCGAGATGCGGTCGACTTCCTCGCCGATGGTGGTGCCCCATCCCCGGAATTCGGCCCCGAGCGACATCGGCACCGCGTCCTGGAGATGCGTGCGCCCCATCTTCAGCACGCGGTCGAACTCGCGGCCCTTGGTGAAGAAGGCCTCCTGGAGCTGGCGCAGCGCCGTCATGTAGCTCTCGAGCCGCAGGATCAGCGCCAGCCGAAACGCGGTCGGATAGGTGTCGTTGGTGGACTGGCCGTAATTGACATGGTCGTTGGGGCTGACTTGCTGATAGTCGCCCTTCTTGAAGCCGAGCGATTCCAGCGCGAGGTTGGCGATCACCTCGTTGGCGTTCATGTTGGTGGAGGTGCCGGCACCGCCCTGGATGAAGTCGGTGACGAACTGATCCATCATGTCGCCGGCGATGACGCGGTCGCAGCCGAGGATGATCGCATCGGCCACTTTGGCGTCGATCGCGCCGAGATCGCGATTGGCCATCGCCGCGGCTTTCTTGACGTAACCAAGCGCCTTCACGAAGTAAGGCTCCTGGTTCATCGGAATGCCGGTGATGTGGAAGTTCTCCTTACCGCGGATGGTCTGGACGCCGTAATAGATGTCGTCGGCGATCTCACGCTGTCCGAGGAAGTCCTGCTCGGTCCGGCTCATGGGCGCTCCTTGCTGCTCGCGCGCGTCACGGCATCAGTTCTGGCATAGCGCGCTGGTCACGAAAGTGTCGGTGCGGCAATCGTCAGGTTTGCGTTGCCGGCCCGGAATCAGAACCTTGGCCGAGCATTTTTCGGCAGAGTCCGCGTTGAGGCTCTTGCCTTCCTTGTAGCCCTTGGTCCGGCAGAGCTGGTCGGCGGCAAGCTTGCAGTCGGGCGCGCCGTTGGACGAGACCGGGCAGGCCACGCGCCCCGAGACCATGGTCGACGGCGTCGCCAGCCGCGACAAATCGTTCATGGTCTCGCTCGGACTTTTGATCGGCGGCAGGATCGAGGGCAGCTTGTCGAACAGCTTGCCCATTTCGTTGATGAGCCCGGGATTTTCCTCGCGTGCCGGCGGGGCAGGCGTCGAAGGCGGCGGCGCGGCCTGCGGCCCCTGCTCCTGGAGACCAAGCGAGGGAGGGGCGGATTGCGGCCATCCCGTCGCGCTGCAGCCGAGCAGGATCAGCAGCACTGCTGAAGTCGTCGTCCCGAACCTCACAGCCGGATTGCCGGATCGAACCATCATGAGGGCAACCGTAGCCGAAGCCGGCGCAGCGGCAAAGC
This sequence comes from Bradyrhizobium sp. B117, assembly GCF_038969555.1. NCBI lineage: Bacteria > Pseudomonadati > Pseudomonadota > Alphaproteobacteria > Hyphomicrobiales > Nitrobacteraceae > Bradyrhizobium > Bradyrhizobium sp. B117. The sequence goes on along the minus strand of NZ_CP152414.1, from coordinate 875,787 downwards.
GCGGAGGTCTAGATCAGCTTGACCGCCACCACGAAGCCGAGCACTAGCACCGCGGCGCCGATCGCCACCCACAATCCGAGATGCTCCTCGAGCTTGTGCCGGATCAAGTCGCCGTAGCGGTTGAGCAGGATCGCCACGATGAAGAAGCGGCCGCCGCGCGCGACGATCGAGCACAGGATGAAGAGAATGAGACTATAGCCGGCAAAGCCCGAGGTGATCGTGACGAGCTTGTAGGGAATCGGCGTCAGCCCCTTGAGCAGGATGATCACTGCGCCCCATTCCGCATAGGAGGCGCGGAAGGCTTCAACCTTGTCGCCGAGGCCATAGACCTGGATCAGCCAGTGGCCGACCGAGTCGAACAGCAGCGCGCCGATGGCATAGCCGAGCAGGCCGCCGAGCACGGAGGTGACGGTACAGACCGTGGCATAGACCCAGGCGCGCTGCGGGCGTGCCAGCGACATCGGAATCAGCATGACGTCCGGCGGGACCGGAAAGAAGGAGCTTTCTGCGAAAGCCACCGCTCCCATGATCCAGAGCGCGTAGGGCTTGTGGGCGGCGTCGATGCACCAGTCGTAGATACGTTTCAGCATGGCGCCGCGATGAAGCACCATGGGACGGATTTGTCCATCGCGAGTTTTTGAGCGATTTGTGACGCTCTAGTGGCGCTTGCGCGCCGCCCGCCCTTCCAGCGCGACAATTGGCCGCCGTGTCGAGATGCGCGGTGACGCGACCTTGGGCAGTTTCATCGGCGACTTCGGCAGTTTCTCGGCGATGCCGAGCATGTCTTCCCGCCGCGCCATCTCGCGCCAGACGTCATCGGGGCGCACACCGGCCGAGGCCCAGAGCACGGTCAGGTTGTAGAGCAGGTCCGCGCTCTCGCGGACCACGGCCTCGCTATCGCCGTTGACCGCGTCGATCACGACTTCGATAGCCTCTTCGGCCAGCTTCTTTGCCATTTTGGAGGGGCCGCGCTGAAACAGCCGGGCCGTACGCGATGTTGCCGGATCAAGATCCCTGGCCGCGAGCACAGCCAGATATAGCCGCTCAAGCGAATCACTCATGTACGCGAAAATACTCTAAACCGGTGGCGAGCGCGTTAACGCACGACAGCAAAAGCAAAAAACCGGCCGCCGCGGGGCCGCGACGGCCAGTTGTGGTCAACCTTTGGTAGCCAAGGTCAGTAGCAGTTCTGGACATAGCCCTGGCCGCAGAGCTCCGACGGCGCCGAGCCGCCATAGCGCTGATACTGGTAATCGGGGCCCGGACCGTAATAGGGGCCGTAGGCAGGGCCACTGTAATAGGCCGGACCGCCGTAATAGCCGTAGCCCGGACCGTAGTCATAGGCGTAGGCACCGCGGGTCGCCGCGATCGCAAGGCCGGTGCCGATGGCGCCCGCAATTGCCGCGCCAGCGAAGGCCGCGCCGCCGCCACCATGCCAATGGCGGCCGCCTGCATAAGAGGCGGTCGGGGCGGCAGCGGTCAGCGCCAGCACCGCGGCTGTGGCAAGAACGGCCTTGCGGCCGCCGAACTTGGAAAATCTGTCAAACATGTCCTGGACCCTCCTTGGGACCTCCAATGGTGCCTTGAGACAGGCTCATGTCTCTCAAACACCCGCATCCCATGTTGGGTTCCCCAACCCCAACACAAGCTGAACGGGGTTGCGTAATCGTGACGCAACCGCCGCTCATCCGCCGTTCATGTTGGCGTTGACAGACTGACCGCCAGCCGGCGCTGCAAGCGTCACGAAATCATAACAATGCGGGACCGGCGTCACTGATGTCAGGATTCAAGACGATCGCCCTTCGCGGCCTGCCGGCCCTTGTGCTCGCCCTCGCAATCTCGCTCGCCGCGTTGCCTGCACGCGAGGTCACGGCGGGCGAGACCGCCGCGCCGTCCACCGCGATCCACTTCACGTTCGATCGCCCGATCGATGCGAGCATGGCGCCGTTCTTCCTGGCCGCAAAGGACGGCGGTTTCGGCACCGAACATCTCAACGTCTCCTTCAACAGTGCCGCCGGATCGCCGGAGGCGCTCGCGCGTGTCGCCAAAGGCGACAGCGAACTCGCGCTCGTCGACATCAACGAGCTGATCCGCTTTCGCGACAAGGACGATGCGGTACCGGTCAAGGCGGTGTTCGTGCTGTTCAACCGCGCGCCTTACGCCATCGTCGCGCGCCGGAGCCGCGGCATCCATGTGCTGTCCGATCTCGACGGCAAGACCGTCGGCGTTGCCGACAGCGATCTGTCGATGCGGCTGTGGCCGGCGCTGGCGCAGCAGAACGGAATCAACACCTCGCACGTGAAATTCCACAAGATCAGCGCCGCGGTGCGCGAGCCGATCCTCTCCGCAGGGCAGGTCGATGCCGTCGCCGGCTTCAATCATCTCTCCGCGGTGAACCTGCGCGACCGCGGCGTGCCCGGCAGCGATCTCGTCGTGCTGCGCTTTGCCGACTATGGCTGCGAGGCCTACGGTTTTGCCGTGGTGGCCAATCCCGCTTTCGCCGCGGCGAAGCCCGACGCGGTGAAGGGATTCGTTCGCGCATTGATCGCGGGCATCCACGCCACCGTCAGGGAGCCGGCGCGTGCGGCGGATGAGGCCGCGAGCCGTATCGACGATGGCGACCGCGGCCTCGAGCTCGAGCGCCTGCGCACGGTGCTCGCCGACAACATCCTGACCGACGAGGTCAGGCGCAACGGTCTCGGCGGCATCGACCCGGCGCGCCTGGAGCGCTCGATCGACCAGATCGCGCAGGATTTCAAATTCCGCAAACGCCCGGCGGCCGCCGACATCTTCGACGACCGGTTCCTTCCGCCGGTCGCAAGCCGGCTCGTCAACTGAGCAAAACCGCAAGCTTCCGCTGTATCTCGCGGGCGATCCCTGCTTAAAATGCGGCTCCATCAGCCGCCCGAGTTGCTTGCCCGCATGTCCATGCTCCGTCTCTATACCCGTGTTCTGGAACTGCTCGGCAAGGAAGCGCGGCTCGGCTGGCTGCTGGCGGTCGCCAATCTCCTGCTCGCGGCCTCGCAATTCGCCGAGCCGGTGCTGTTCGGCCGTATCGTCGACGTGCTCTCCGGCAAGGAGGTCGCCGGCTCCAACTCGGCCTGGCCGTTTCTGGGCGCCTGGGTGGCGTTCGGGCTGTTCACCATCGCCTGCAACGCGCTCGTTGCGTTGCAGGCCGACCGGCTCTCCCACCGCCAGCGCCAGGCGGTGCTGACCAGCTATTTCGAGCACATCCTGCAACTGCCGCTCACCTTCCACTCCGGCACCCATTCGGGCCGGCTGATGAAGGTGATGCTCAACGGCACCGATGCGCTGTGGCGGCTCTGGCTCGGCTTCTTTCGCGAGCACTTTGCCGCGATCCTGTCAGTCATCGTGCTGCTGCCGCTGTCACTTTATCTGAACTGGCGGCTGGCGATCCTGCTGTTCGTGCTCTGCGTCGTCTTCACCGCGCTGACGACCTTCGTGGTGCGCAAGACCTTCGGCATGCAGATGGCGGTCGAGGAGCACTACAGCGAGCTCTCCGCGCGCGCCTCCGACGCGCTCGGCAATGTCGCGCTGGTGCAGAGCTTCGTCCGCGTCGAATCCGAGGTGAAGGGGCTGCGCTCGGTCGCCGACGAGCTGCTGGCGGCGCAGATGCCGGTGCTGTCGTGGTGGGCGCTCGTCACCGTCATCACGCGCGCCTCCACCACCATCACGGTGCTAGCGATCTTCACGCTCGGCATCGCGCTGCACGACCAGGGGCTGACCTCGGTCGGCGAGATCGTGATGTTCGTGAGCTTTGCGACGCTGCTGATCCAGAAGCTCGAACAGGTCGTGAGCTTCATCAACAACGTCTTCATGGAAGCGCCGCGCCTGCGCGAGTTCTTCAACGTGCTCGACGCCGTGCCCGCGGTGCACGACCGGCCCGACGCGATCGACGCGGGGCGGCTCTCCGGGCTCGTCGAGTTCAACGACGTCACCTTCTCCTATGACGGCAAGCGGCCGGCGATCGAGGACCTCTCCTTCACCGCGCTGCCCGGCCAGACCATCGCGCTGGTCGGCCCGACCGGCGCCGGCAAGTCCACCGCGATCGCGCTGCTGCATCGCGCCTTCGACCCGCAATCCGGCTTCATCAGGATCGACGGCATGGACGTGCGCGGCGTGACGCTGACCTCGCTGCGGCGGAACATCGGCGTCGTGTTCCAGGAGGCGCTGCTGTTCAACCGCTCGATCGCGGAGAATCTTCGCGTCGGCAAGCCGGATGCGACCGAAGCCGAGATGCGCAAGGCCGCCGAGCGCGCACAGGCCATCGAGTTCATCGAGCGCAGCGGCGGCTTCGAGACCAATGCCGGCGAGCGCGGCCGCATGCTCTCCGGCGGCGAGCGGCAGCGCCTGTCGATTGCCCGCGCGCTGCTGAAGGACCCGCCGATCCTGATCCTGGACGAGGCGACCTCCGCGCTCGACGCGGTCACCGAGGCCAAGGTGAACGCCGCTCTCGACGAAGTGATGAAGGGCCGCACCACCTTCGTGATCGCCCATCGTCTGTCGACCATCCGCAATGCCACGCGGATCCTGGTGTTCGAAAATGGCCGCGTGATCGAAAGCGGAACTTTCGATGAACTCGTGGCCAAAGGCGGCCATTTCGCCGAGCTCGCGAGGGCCCAGTTCATGGTTCACGAAAACGCACGGGCCAGCGTGACGGCGGCCGAGACTGCCGCGACCGCGGTCAAGTCCCCATAGGACCGTCGAAATTCGGCCTATTTCATTGCGGAATACCGCACCGATCCCCCTATTCTCGCCGCACCAGCCGGTATAGGTTTGCGACGCCGCAAGCGGCGGCGCCGGATTTCAGAACCGAACATCAGATCACGAGAGCCCTCCGGAACCGGCGGGTCTCCAAGGACCGGAATCGGATAGTGCACGCCATTCGCCCGCTGCTTCGCAAATCCCTGTTCAACCTCTTTGCGGCGACGCTCGCATGCGCCGCACTGCTCGCGCCGCGGGCGGCGAGTGCCGAAGCGCTGCTGCTGATCGAAGCCGATAGCGGCAAGGTGCTGCAGGCGGAGAACGCGACCATTCCCTGGTATCCGGCCTCCGTCACCAAGATCATGACCGCCTATGTGACGCTGAAGGCGGTGAAGGACGGCAGGCTCACGCTCGACACGCTGCTCACGGTGTCGCCGACGGCCGCCTCGCAGTCGCCGTCGAAGATGGGGTTCCGTCCGGGAACGCAGCTCACCGTCGACAACGCGCTCAAGATGATGATGGTCAAGTCGGCGAACGACATGGCCGTGGTGCTCGCCGAAGGCGTCGGCGGCTCGATCGACGGCTTCTCGGCGATGATGAATGACACCGCGCAGCGGCTCGGCATGACGCAGACGAGCTACGTCAATCCGAACGGTCTGCCCGCCGACGGCCAGATCACCTCCGCGCGCGACCTCGGCATTCTCGCGCGCTCGTTCCTGCGCGACCTGCCGGAATACGAGTACTTCGTGCACATCCCGGCGATCCGCTTCGGCAAGCGCGTCACCGGCAATTTCAACAAGCTGATCGGCCGCTACCCCGGCGCTGACGGTTTCAAGACCGGCTTCATCTGCGCCTCCGGCTACAATCTCGTCGCATCCGCCACGCGCAACGGCCGCCGACTGATTGCGGTGGTGCTCGGCGCCAACTCCGGCACCGCGCGCGCGGTGAAGGCGGCGCAGCTGCTCGAGCGCGGCTTCGGCCAGGACAATCTCACCTGGCTTCGCCCCTCGCTCGGCGCCGTCGACAAGCTGGTGCCGGTCGATGCCTCGCCGCCGAACTTGCGCGAGGAGATGTGCGGCGGCCATCGCAAGCGCCCGGCGAGCGACGACGACGATGCGCTGATCGCAACCAATGGCGGCTCGGCCGGATCGGCCTCGGCCACCGGCGGCGAAGCCCAGTTCACCTTCTTCACGGCCGGCCTCCAGCCGCCGCTGATGAAGGCCTCCGAGCTGATGGCCACCGCTCCAGCGGCGGCCGAGCCCGTGCTGGTCTATACCGGCCCGACCCGCACCGGCACAGCCCTGATCGCGGCGGTGGCAGCCGATGCCGACCAGCAGGCGACGCCCAAGCCGCATGGCAAGAAGTCGCGCGTCGCCAAGAAGCCCGACGCGGCCGACAAGCCCGCGGACAAGCCGAAGACGGCGGCGGCGAAGCCGGATGCTGCCAAGCCCGATGCGAAGAACAATGCGAAGGGCGACGGCAAGATCGCAGCCAAGCCGGCCGCCGCCAAACATGCCGCGGCCAAGCCGGATGCCGCGGCGAAACCTGCCGAGAAGCCCGCGAGCGGCGATGCGGCGGCAAAACCCGCCAAGCCCAAGGCCGCGACCAAGCCGGCTGCTGCCAAGCCCGCGAACAACAGTTAACGTCGCCTCGGAATTAAATCACAGCCTGCGCTTCGCAGTTGCGGCAAAGCGATTTGCGACGATTCCAGTAGCCACTCCCCGGCCTTTGCCCTAAGCCACGACGCTTGCCACCCGTTCCGGCAGGCTCGATACTGCCGGCAACGAGGCAAGCCCGAGACACAACGGGCTCTGGTGCAAGAGAGGGGAGTTTCCATGGAGCGCATCTGGCTCAAGCAATATCCGCCCGGCGTGCCTGCCGATATCGAGCCGACGCAATACGCATCGCTGGTCGACCTCCTGGAGGAGAGCTTCACCAAGTTCGCCGACCGCAAGGCGTTCATCTGCATGGACAAGTCGATCAGCTATCGCGACCTCGACCAGATGTCGCTGGCGCTCGCCGCTTACCTGCAGGGCCGCGGCCTGCAACGCGGCGCCCGCGTCGCGATCATGATGCCGAACGTGCTGCAATATCCGGTCGCGACCGCAGCCGTGCTGCGCGCCGGATACGCGGTGGTCAACGTCAACCCGCTCTACACCCCGCGCGAGCTCGAGCATCAGCTCAAGGATTCCGGCGCCGAAGCCATCATCGTGCTGGAGAATTTTGCCCACACCGTCGAGCAGGTGATCGCGAGGACGCCGGTGAAGCACGTCATCGTCGGCAGCATGGGCGATCTGCTCGGCTTCAAGGGCATGATCGTCAATCTCGTCGTCCGCCGCGTCAAGAAGATGGTGCCGGCCTTCTCGCTGCCGGGCGCGGCCTCCTTCAACGATGCGCTCGCGGCCGGCCGCGGCCAGACCTTCAACAAGCCGAAGCTCTCGCCCGGCGACGTCGCCTTCCTGCAATATACCGGCGGCACCACCGGCGTCTCCAAGGGCGCCACGCTGCTCCACCGCAACATCGTCGCCAACGTCTTGCAGAACGACGCCTGGCTCCAGCCGGCGCTGGCGCAGCCGCCGCAGATCGACCAGCTCCTGATCGTCTGCGCGCTGCCGCTCTATCACATCTTCGCGCTGACGGCGTGCTACCTGCTCGCGGTACGCGCCGGCGGTTGTAACCTGCTGATCCCGAACCCGCGCGACATCGCCGGCTTCGTCAAGGAGCTCGCAAAATACCAGGTCAACAGCTTCCCAGCGGTGAACACGCTCTACAACGGGCTGATGCACCATCCCGACTTCAAGAAGCTCGACTTCTCCAAGCTGAAGATCTCGAACGGTGGCGGCATGGCGGTGCAACGCCCGGTGGCCGAGCAGTGGAAGGCGGTGACCGGCTGCTTCATCGCCGAAGGTTACGGCCTGTCGGAGACCTCGCCGACGCTGACCTGTAACCCCGCGACCACGACCGAGTTCTCGGGATCGATCGGCATCCCCGTGCCCTCGACCTGGCTCTCGATCCGCGACGACGACGGCAATGAGCTGCCGCTCGGCCAGGCCGGCGAGATTTGCGCCAAGGGCCCGCAGGTGATGTCGGGCTACTGGAACAGGCCGGAAGAGACCGCCAAGGTGATGACAGCCGACGGCTATTTCCGCACCGGCGACATCGGCGTGATGGACGAACGGGGCTACACCAAGATCGTCGATCGCAAGAAGGACATGATCCTGATCTCCGGCTTCAACGTCTATCCGAACGAGATCGAGGAAGTCATCGCGAGCCATCCCGGCGTGCTGGAATGCGCCGTGATCGGCATTCCCGATTCCAAGTCGGGCGAGGCGGTGAAGGCGTTCGTGGTCAAGAAGGACCCGAACCTCACGGCGGAGGGCGTCATCAGGTTCTGCCAGGAGCAGCTCACCGGCTACAAGGTGCCCAAGCACATCGAATTCCGCACCGACCTGCCGAAGACCAATGTCGGCAAGATCCTGCGCCGGCAGCTGCGCGACGAGAAGAAGGCCGAGGCGGCGTGAGCCGCATCGCTGATTCATGACTGACGTGAGCGACAACATGCCGGCCGGCATTCTCGCCTTCTGGCGCGAAGCCGGCCGAGAGCGCTGGTACGAGCGCTGCGATGCGTTCGACGCGGAGGTCCGGCGCCGGTTTCTCGCCCTGTGGCAGAAGGCCGTCGCCGGCGAGCTGGCATCATGGGAGGACAGCGATGACGGCGCGCTCGCGCTGGTCATCGTGCTCGACCAGTTTCCCCGCAACATGTTTCGCGGCACACGCGAAGCCTTTGCCAGCGATGCGCTGGCGCGCGAGGTTGCCCGCCGCGCCATCGACCGGGGCGTCGATGGCAGGGTCGATCCGATCCTGCTCGAATTCCTCTATCTGCCCTTCATGCATTCCGAGCACCTGCCCGATCAGCTGCATTGCGTCGCGCTGTTCGAAAACACCGACAATGCCGAAAACCTGAAATACGCCCGCCTGCACGCCGACATCATCCAGCGGTTCGGCCGCTTTCCCCACCGCAACCCTCTCCTCGGCCGCGACACCACCGCGGAGGAGCAGGCCTTCCTCGACAGCGGCGGTTTTGCCGGCTGATGACATCGCGGTGAAGGGCGACCGCCCCCGCTGCTTTGCGTATCACTTCCCTTGCCGGCAATATTGTGCAGGCCCGCGCCACGGTCTAAAAAGCGGGACCGATTTTCAGGGAGACTGACGATGGCGATCCAGACTGGCGACAAGCTGCCCGAGGCGAAATTCCGCGTGATGACGGCGGAAGGCCCGCAGGTGAAGACCACCGACGACATCTTCAAGGGCAAGAAGGTGGCGCTGTTCGCCGTGCCCGGCGCCTATACCGGCACCTGCCACAAGATGCATCTGCCGAGCATCTTCCTCAACGCCTACGCCATGAAGGACAAGGGCGTCGACACCATCGCCATCGTCTCGGTCAACGATGCCTTCGTCATGAACGCCTGGAAGCGCGACACCGACCAGCGCGACGAGGCCGTCTTCCTCGCCGACGGCAATGCCGAGTTCGCCAAGGCGATCGGCATGGAGCTCGATGCTTCTGCGAACGGCCTCGGCATCCGCTCCAAGCGCTATTCGATGCTGGTCGAGGACGGCGTAGTCAAGAAGCTGAACCTGGAAGCGATGCCCGGCAAGGTCGAGGTCTCCGGCGGCGATACGCTGCTGGGGCAGCTGTAAGCTCTAGGCGCCGTTCTTAGCCACAAATGACACTGTCATGCCCCGCGAAGGCGGGGCATTCAGTACGCCGAGGCTTCTCGGCTCAATCACAACCGCCTCTGGAATACTGGATCGCCCGCCTTCGCGGGCGATGACAGTTGAGAATGAGGCGACGAAGGCGTGGATGGCCGGGTCGAGCCCGGCCATGACGGGCGGAGAGCGCGAACGCCCTCGTTACTCCCCCACCCGCTGCTGCAACCGCGCCTTCACGATCCCGTCCCGCGCGAGCTGATCCGCCCGCTCGTTCTCCGGATGGCCGGCATGGCCCTTGACCCAGTGCCAGCGGACTTCGTGCTGCTTGAGTGCCGCATCGAGGCGCTGCCATAGCTCGACATTCTTGACCGGCTTCTTGTCGGCGGTGCGCCAGCCGTTGCGCTTCCAGCCGTGGATCCACCCCGTGATGCCCTGCCGGACATACTGGCTGTCGGTGTAGAGATCGACGGTGCACGGCTTCTTGAGCGCTTCCAGCGCGGAGATCGCCGCCATCAATTCCATCTGGTTGTTGGTGGTGTGCGGCTGGCCGCCGTTCAGCTCTTTCTCCTTGTCGCCGAACTTCAGGATCGCGCCCCAGCCGCCGGGCCCCGGATTTCCCGAGCAGGCGCCGTCGGTATAGATCGTGACAACGGGCTTTTCGCTCACGCGACCAGTCCTGACGGCATCAGCCCGTAATCGCGCGCGCTGGAAACGCTCTGGTGGAAGCGCAGCTTGCGAAAATATTCCAGCGGATCCTTCGGCTTCACCAGCGCACCGGGCGGCACGTTGAGCCAGTCCACCAGCCGCGTCAGCAGGAAGCGGATCGCGGCGCCGCGCGCCAGCAGCGGCAGCGCGGCCTCCTCGGCTTCGGAAAGCTTTCGCACCCGGCCATAGGCATTGAGGAAAGCGCGCGCCTTGGTGACGTTGAAGGAATGATCCGGCTCGAAGCACCAGGCGTTGAGGCAGATCGCGACGTCATAGGCCAACATGTCGTTGCAGGCGAAGGTGAAGTCGATGATCCCCGAGAGCTTGTCGCCGAGGAAGAAGGCGTTGTCGTTGAAGAGGTCGGCGTGGATCACGCCCTCAGGCAGATCGGTCGGCCAGACGCCACTCGAGAGATAGTCGAGTTCGGTCGCAAGGTATGCTCGCAGGCCCGGCTGCACCTCGTCGGCGCGGCTTGCCGCTGCATCGAACAGCGGCCGCCAGCCCGCAACCGAGAGCGCATTGGCGCGCTTGATCGCAAAATTGGCGCCGGCCAGATGCATCCTGGCCAGCCCCTCGCCGACACCGGCGCAATGCGTCGCGTTCGGCTTGCGCGGCCAGACGCCTTCGAGAAAGGTGATGATCGCGGCGGGGCGCCCCGACAGCTCGCGCAACGCCTCTCCGTCTTTCGCCTTCACCGGCAGCGGACAGGTCACGCCGTGCTCGGCCAGATGCGTCATCAGCGCGAGGAAGAACGGCAGATCGTTCTTCGCCACGCGCTTCTCATAGAGCGTGAGGATGAACGAGCCTTTGCTGGTGTGCAGCAGGAAGTTGGAATTCTCGACGCCCTCGGCGATGCCCTTGTAGGAGAGCAATTCGCCGAGATCGTATTGACTCAGGAAATCCGCAAGCTCGTCGGCGGCAACGTCGGTGTAGACCGCCATAAAGGTCTACTCGGCGGCGGCTTCGGGGCGCACCTGACGCGGCAGCGGGAAGAACTCGTTCTCTTCCGCGGCCGAGACCGTCTCCACATGCAGCGTGTAGCGCTCGGCGAACGCGTCCATGATCTCCTCGACGATCACTTCCGGCGCGGACGCGCCCGCGGTGATGCCAAGGCTCGCGATGTTGCCGAACTTGTCCCAGTCGATGTCGGTGGCGCGCTGCGCCAGCACGGCGACCTTGCAGCCCTCACGCTCGGCAACCTCGCGCAGCCGCTGCGAGTTCGACGAATTGGGGGCACCGACAACGATCAGTGCGTCGACAACCGGCGCCACCTTCTTCACCGCCAACTGGCGGTTGGTGGTGGCGTAGCAGATGTCTTCCTTGTGCGGCCCGTTGATGTTCGGGAAGCGCTCCTTGAGCAGCGCCACGATCTCCGCGGTATCGTCGATCGACAGCGTGGTCTGGGTCACGAAGGCGAGGTTATCGGGATCCTTTGGACTGATGGTCTTGGCGTCCTCGGCGGTCTCGATCAGCGTGACGGCGCCGGCGGGAAGCTGGCCGAGCGTGCCGACCACCTCGGGGTGGTGGGAGTGGCCGATCAGGAAGATCTCGCGGCCGCGCTTGAAGTGGATCGCGGCCTCGCGGTGCACCTTGGTCACCAGCGGGCAGGTCGCATCCAGCGAGAACAGATTGCGGGACTGCGCGTCGGCCGGAACCGACTTGGGGACGCCATGGGCCGAGAACACGACCGGGGCGGTGGTGCTTTCGGGGATTTCGGCGAGCTCCTCGACGAAGATGGCGCCCTTCTTCTTCAACCCATCGACGACGTACTTGTTGTGCACAATCTCATGGCGAACATAGACGGGGGCGCCGTATTTATCGAGCGCCCGTTCCACGGTGTCGATCGCCCGGACCACCCCGGCGCAGAAGCCGCGGGGAGAACAAAGCACGATCTTGAGGTCTGGTTTGGCTGACATTGAGCGATCTCGGGACCGAATCACCCGTTTCGCCTTCTGGCGGGGGCGGTCGATGGCTGGAAAGGGCTAAAAACGGTTTGCTTGGACTTTACCGGGTCTGCAAAGGGAATTGGGCCCCCTTTCGGGCGCTGTCAAGGCACTATCTATAGCAGAACCATTGCGTGGCTAGCCCCTCCCGGCTTATATAGCGCGAATTCCCTGTCATCGCTGATGACCACCGGTTTCGCCTCCAGAGGGGTGGGCGAAGCACAAAGGAGATTTGCCATGAGCAACGCACCTCTGATGCCCAAGGCGACCGCCGTCTGGCTGCTGGACAACACCGCGCTGACCTTCGACCAGGTCGCCGATTTCACCAAGATGCACCCCCTCGAGGTGCGAGCGATCGCAGACGGCGACGCCGCCCAGGGCATCAAGGGCATGGATCCCCTCTCCAACGGCCAGCTGACCCGCGAAGAGATCGAGAAGGGTGAGAAGAACCCGGACTACCGGCTCCGCCTCCAGGAGAGCAAGGTGGTGCTGCCGCCCCAGCCCAAGCGCAAGGGCCCGCGCTACACCCCGGTGTCGCGCCGCCACGAGCGCCCGAGCGCCATCCTCTGGCTGCTGCGCAGCCATCCGGAGCTCAAGGACGCCCAGATCATGCGTCTGGTCGGCACCACCAAGAGCACCATCGCCAGCGTGCGCGACCGCACGCACTGGAACACCTCGCAGCTGACCCCGATCGACCCCGTCACGCTCGGCCTCTGCTCGCAGATCGAGCTCGATTTCGAGGTGGCGCGCGCGGCCAAGGAAAAGCCGATCGACGCAGCCTATGGCGGTGCCACCCTGCTGCCGGCCTCCGAGACCACCAAGAAGGACGAGTTCGAGCCGACCGAGCGGTCGAGCGACGACCTCAACGTCGACGCCGTGTTCGCCAAGCTCAAGACGCTTGGCGGCAAGAAGCACGAGGACGACGAGGAGTAGTTCCCTCTCTCGTTCGTCACCAGATGCAAACGCGGCGGGCCAACCCGCCGCGTTTTTGTTTTGTGCGTAGACAGCGATTTTGGCCACGCATTTTGCCACGCGAACGACGCGTCCCCTCCCCCCTTGCGTGGGAGGGTTTAGGGAGAGGGGTACCCCACGGGGACTCTCTCCATCAGTTCGAAGCAGACTCACTCACACCGTTTCCTGGGCCACCCCTCTCCCCCGCCCTCCCCCGCAAGGGGGGAGGGAGCGCAGGGTCAGCCGCAGTCACAGTCTGCCCTCAAACGACGTATCAGAACTTGTACGTCACGCCGCCGCCGACGAGCCACGGATCGATATGGGCGGTGCCGGTGACGGGCAGACCCGAGACGGTCGCGCTGTAGTCCGGCCGCAGCCAGAGCTTCTTGACGTCGACGTTGAGACCCCAGTGCCGGTCGAGCATGTAGTCGAAGCCGAACTGCACGGCGCCGCCCCAGGCGTTGCTGACATGGAGGCTCGTGGTGGTGGCGACGATCGCGGGCGGACCGGCGATGGCGGCCGATGCATTCGCAGCCGAATTGTTGAAGAACACGGTGTAGTTCACGCCCGCGCCAACATACGGCTTGAACGCGCCGAAATTGTCGAAGTGATATTGCAATGTCAGCGTCGGCGGCAGCAGCGTGGTCTTGCCGATCGGCAGGTTCGTCAGCGACCCGGTGCCGCTGATCGAATGCCTGGTCACGCCCAGGATCAGCTCGGCCGCGATGTTCTTCGTGAAGAAATAGCTGATGTCGAGCTCGGGCACGACCTGGTCGCTGATCGAGAGCCCGGAATTCGGTGCCGACAGAGACGGCACGCCCGCGACATTGACAGTCGAACCGCCCGCGTCCGGCAACACGCCGAGCACGCGCAGACGCACCATCCACGGATTGAACGCCTCCACCTGCGGCGGCGCCTTCGTGTAAACCGGCAAATCGGCTGCCTGCACCGAGGAAAAAGTCCCCGCGAGCATCGCGCCAAGCACAGCCAGCCGCGCCACGTTTCTTGTCGTTCCGTTCATTGCATTCCCCTTCAGCCATGTCCGCGCTTCGTTGCGGGACATCTGCGTCAGAGCAGAAAGGGGGCGATGAAGGATTTGACGCCGGTCAAATCAGAACAGGCGCGACACGATTTGGCCGCGGCGTTGCAGATGTGTCACGAGAAACGGGATGAATTGCGCAGGATAATTCAGGGCCGCTCGGGATGGTTCAGCATGTATTCGCCGAGATCGCGCTGACGGCGGTCGGCGCGGGCGGTCGCGGCATTGCGCTGAACGTCGCGGTCCTTGCGGCAGGCCACATATTCGGGCGAGCCCTGGGCGTAGCCGCGGCTCTGGCACACCGCGTCGTCATCGTCGCCGCCCATCGCCACCGGCGTCTGGTAGCGCGCCGAGCAGGCGGAGAGGGCGATGGCGAGAGCTACGGCTGCAAGCAGGCGCGGCGCGGTGGCGAGTGGCATACGAGGTCCCCTGTTGGCCGGCCCTGTTTAGCGCGGAATGAGGAGATTGTAAGTCGGCCGCCGCAGTCATTCCGGGGCGGTCCGCAGGACCGAACCCGGAATGACAGGCCAGAACCTCACACCCGCCCCTTCAGCGCCTCGCCGATCTCGTCGAGCACCTTGGGGTCCTCGATCGTCGCCGGCATGGTCCAGGCTTCGCCGTCGGCGATCTTCTTGATGGTGCCGCGCAGGATCTTGCCGGAGCGCGTCTTGGGCAGGCGGCCGACGGTGATGGCGAGCTTGAAGGCGGCGACGGGGCCGAGCCGCTCGCGCACCAGCGCGATGATCTCCTTCTCGATCTCGCTCGGAGCGCGCTTCACGCCGGCCTTCAGCACCAGGAAGCCGCAGGGCACCTCGCCCTTGATCGCATCCTTGACGCCGAGCACGGCGCATTCGGCGACATCGGGATGCGAGGCCAGGATCTCCTCCATGCCGCCGGTGGAGAGCCTGTGGCCGGCGACGTTGATGATGTCGTCGGTACGGCCCATGACGAAGACATAGCCGTCCTCGTCCTTGTAGCCGGCGTCCGATGTCTTGTAGTAGCCGGGGAATTCGCTGAGGTAAGCTTCCCTAAAGCGGTCGTCCTGATTCCACAGCGTCGGCAGGCAGCCCGGCGGCATCGGCAGCTTGATGACGATCGAGCCCATGGTGTTGGCACCAACCGGCTTTGCCGCTTCATCCACGACGTCGACCTGATAGCCCGGCATCGGCACCGTCGGCGAGCCGTGCTTCACCGGTAGCATGCCGAGGCCGACCGGATTGCCGGCAATGCACCAGCCGGTTTCGGTCTGCCACCAGTGATCGATCACGGGGACCTTCAGCTGCTGCTCCGCCCACTCCACCGTCGGCGGATCGGCGCGCTCGCCGGCGAGGAATAGCGTGCGGAATTTCGAGAGATCATATTGCCGGATGAACTTGCCTTCCGGATCCTCTTTCCGGATCGCGCGGAACGCCGTCGGCGCGGTGAAGAGAGCGACCGCCTTGTGCTCGGAGATCACGCGCCAGAACGCGCCGGCATCGGGCGTGCCGACCGGCTTGCCCTCATACATGATCGAGGTCGCGCCATGCAGCAGTGGGCCGTAGATGATATAGCTGTGGCCGACCACCCAGCCGATGTCGGAGCCGCACCACCAGACCTCGCCCGGCTTGACGCCGTAGAGATTGAACATCGACCATTTCACCGCGACGAGATGACCGCCATTGTCGCGCACGACGCCCTTGGGGATGCCCGTGGTGCCCGAGGTGTAGAGGATGTAGAGCGGATCGGTGGCGGCGACGGGCACGCAAGGTGCTTTCTTGCCCTCGTTCAACGCCTTGCGGCGCAGGCTCGCCCAATCATAGTCGCGCCCCGGCGTGAGGTCGCAAGTTAGCTGCGGACGTTGCAGCACGATGCAGGCCTTCGGCTTCGCAGACGCGAGCTTGATCGCCTCGTCGAGCAGCGGCTTGTACTGCACGATACGCCCGGGCTCGATGCCGCAACTCGCGGAGAGGATGAGCTTTGGCTGCGCATCGTCGATGCGGGTGGCGAGCTCCTTTGCCGCAAAGCCGCCGAACACCACCGAGTGCACCGCGCCGATGCGCGCGCAGGCGAGCATCGCGACCACGGCCTCGGGCACCATCGGCATATAGAGGATGACGCGGTCGCCCTTGGCGACGCCGAAATCCTGCATCACGGCGGCGAGCGCCTGCACCTCGCCAAGCAGCTCGGCGTAAGTGAACTTGGTGATGTTGTTCGTCAGCGGCGAGTCGTGGATCAGCGCGACCTGGTCGGCACGGCCGCGTTCGACATGGCGGTCGAGCGCATTGTAGCAGGTATTGACGACGCCGCCGGTGAACCAGCGGCCGTAGACGCCTTGCGAGACATCGAAGATCTTGTTCGGCGGCTCGATCCAGTCGATCTCCTTGGCCGCCTCGGCCCAAAATCCTTCCGGATCGGCCAGCGAGCGCGCATGGACCTCGTGATACTTGCTTCCACCCTGGGCGTTCATTCCGCGCTCCCGTTCCCTATATTCGCCTGGCCCCTGACCTTGCGGCACGACGGACGTCCCGCCATGACCCGGATCAAGTGCCGGCCTTGTTTGAGGGGTATTTTCCCGGGAACGGGCCGCGGTTCAAGCTGAAAAGGATGGGCCTTTTGGTCGGAGGGAAGAAAGGCCATCGAGGCAAGCTGGAGCCACAGCGAAGGTGGGCCCTCTCCCCCCTTGCGGGGAAGAGCGGGAGAGAGGGGTGGCCACGAACTCGGTCTAGAGTTTGTGGCTACCCCTCTCCCTAACCCTCCCCCGCAAGGGGGGAGGGAACGCAGTGTGCGCGTAGAGGCCTCTCAGCTCTCCATCGCGCTCAACCGCTGCAACCGATCCTGCATGACCTTCTTCAGATCGTAGCCGGGGCGGCGGAAGCTCGCGTCGCGCGAGACGAGGAAATCGCGCTGGGACTTGCGGAGATCATCCGCCGAGCGCCGGTTCAGGGACTTCAGCACGCGCTCATAGGTCTCCGCGATCCGGCGGTCGAGCATGCCGAGCTGCGGATCGGCGCAGATCACCTTCTCGACCTCGCGCTTGGCGCTCGCGCAATCGAACGACGGGCCGTTGCCGGAATTCGCCGCGAGCGGACGCGGCGCCTCGGCACCGAACTTCGCGATCTCCGCCATCGTGGTGCGGCGGCCATTTGCGGCGTTCTCGTTGCCGGGATCGAGCTTCAGCGCGGTCTCGTAATCGGCCAGCGCCTTCTTGCGCTCGCCCATCTTCTTGTAGAGCACGGCGCGGTTGTTGTAGGTCAGCGCGAAATTCGGATCGAGCTTCAGCGCCGCCTCGTAGTCACTGAGCGCGGCGCCAAACTCGCCCTTGTGCTGATAGGCATCGCCGCGGTTGGTGAAGAAATTCGGCCGCGGCGCCAGCCGCAGCGCCTGGTCGTAATCAGCGATCGCCTTGTCGTACTCGCCCATCGCGGCCAGCGAGAGGCCCCGATTGTCGTAATATTCCGCCACTTTCGGATCGAGCCTGATCGCCTCGCCATCATCGGCGACCGATTTGTCGAGCTGGCCGAGCTTCTTGTAGGCCGCGCCGCGATTGGTGTAGCTGCGCGGCCGGTTCGGATCGAGCCGCAGCGCCTCGCTGAGATCGCGGATCGCCTTCTCGTTGTCGCCGCCGAGATAATAAGTCACGCCGCGGTCGGACCAGGCTTGCGCATAGTCCGGCTTCAGCTTGATCGCCTGGTCGTAATCGGCAAGCGCACGGTCGAGCCGGCGCTGGCTGGTGTAGACGACGCCGCGCAGCTCGTAGGCCTCCGCATCCTGTGGATCGAGCTCGATCGCCTTGCTGAGATCGGAACCGGCGCGGTTGAGGTCGCCGCCCGCCTCACGCAGCAGATCGCCACGCAGGCGCCAGGCCTTTGCGTTCTTGCCGTCGAGCGCGATGGCGCGGTCGATGTCCCGCAGCGCCTGGGTGAGGCCCCCCGAGGTCCGCGCATTGGCATCGGCGCGCACCAGCAGCGCCGCGGCACGGTCGGTCGTCGAATTCGAGGCCTGGTCGATGATGGCGCTGCAGGCCGTGATCAGTTCGGCAGGACCGGCCTTGCTACCCGTCACGCAATCGGTGCCGGCCGAGGCCGGGGCTGCGAGGACAAGGCTCATCGCCGCGCCGAGGAGAAAGGCGCGAAGCGAGATCTTGGTAAACGCGAACGTTTGCGCGGAAGAAGGCGTGCCGCACATCAGGAAGGCTCCGTGACATCAGGTTTCCACCATTGTCGCGGCGGGAAAGGGATGGGTTCAATCTGGGCCCGCCCTCTGCGTCATGCCCAGGCTTGTCCCGGGCATCCACGTTCTTTGTGCCGTGGGCAAGGCGTGGATGGCCGGGTCAAGCCCGGCCATGACGCTGTGGAAACCTTAGCGGCTCAATATCCGTCCACCCCGTTGATCCGTTGCAGCCGCTCCTGCATCGCCTTCTTCAGATCGTATCCGGGCCGGCCGTATCCGGCATTGCGGCGGGCGATGAATTCATCCTGCTCACGCTGAAGATCCTTCGACTCGGCCGGACTGCGCGCCTCCCGGACCGCCCGGGCATTCGATGCGAAAATTTCGCGGTCGAGATCGGCGAGTTCGCGGCTGGCACAGATCGCCTTCTCGACGGCGCGGGATGCGCGGGCGCAGTTGAAGCTGGGCTTGCCGGCGACCGCCATCTGCGCGCCGATCCGCTCGAGCTCGCGCGCCATCGCCTTGTGATTGGCCTTGGCCTTCTCGTGGTTCGGATCGATCTTCAGCGCGGCGCCGAAATCCTGCACCGCCTTGGGCTTGTCGCCTTTCTTCAGCCAGAGCTCGCCGCGCGCGTTGAAGATATCGGCGAGCGTGGGGTCGAGCTGCAATGCGCGGCTGTCGTCGGCGATCGCGCGGTCGATCTGGTCATGCCGCGCATAGAGCGCGCCGCGCGCGACCAGCGCCTTGACCAGGTCCGCCTTCGCCGACTTCTCATTGTCGATGACGGCCGCGCAGGCCGTTGCCGCCTTGTCCATGTCGTCGGCCGCGGCCGCCGCGAGGCATGGCGCGACATCGACCTGCGGCACTGCGGCCGGCTCGCCGCCGGTTGCGGCCTGGGCCGCGGCGAGCGAGAGCGCGGAGAGCAGAACGACACCTGACAGTTGAATGAGTTTTTGAAAACGCATGCTCGTTGCAGTCGGAAGGTCGTCTTCAGCCTTGCCTTGAGGCCGTACTATCCATCATACGGCCGGATTGGTGCTAGCTTGTGGCGCCGCTCAAATTGGTCTCGGAGATCGACGTGTCGACATTCGAATGGATCATCGCGCTGCTGCTCGGCGCCGTTGCATTATCGGCGCTGGCGCGGCGGATCAAGGTCCCCTACCCGACCTTTCTCGCCATCGGCGGCGCGCTGATCGCCTTCGTGCCGAACAGCCCGTCCTGGGCGCTGGAGCCGGACCTCGCCTTGGCGCTTTTTGTCGCACCGGTCCTGCTCGATGCCGCCTTCGACACCTCGCTGCGCGACTTGCGCAACAACTGGGTTCCGGTCTCGACCCTGGTGGTCGCCGCGGTCGGCCTGACCACGGCCGGCGTCGCCTATGTCGCGCACCGGCTGATGCCCGACATGCCCTGGGCCGCCGCGGTCGCGCTCGGCGCCATCGTGGCGCCGCCGGATGCCGCCGCCGCGGTCGCGATCCTGAGCCAGGTCAAGCTGCCCCACCGCATGGTGAAGGTGCTGGAGGGCGAAAGCCTGCTCAACGATGCCAGCGCGCTGCTGATCTATCGCATCGCGGTCGGCGCGGTCGCCACCGAGCATCTGACCTGGAGCCAGGTCGCGCCGACCATGGCGCTGGGCCTGGTCGGCAGCGTTCTCGCCGGTCTCCTCGCAGCCCGCATCATCGCGCCGATCATGGAGCGCGTGACAGAGGCCCCGAGCGCGATCATCGTGCAGTTCGCCACCACCTTCATGATCTGGATCGCCGCCGAGCATCTCGGCCTCTCCGGCATCCTCACCATCGTGATCTACGCCATCACCCTCGCGCGCACCGCCCCGGCGCGCATGCCGGCGCGGCTGCGGGTGCCGTCATATGCGGTGTGGGAGACGATGGTGTTCGTGCTCAACGTGCTCGCCTTCATGCTGATCGGCATGCAGATGCGGCCGATCTGGACGCGGCTGGATAGCGACGTACGCTGGGAATATTGCGTGGCTGCGGCCTGGATCCTGCTCACCGTCGTCCTGGTGCGCCTGTTCTGGGTGACGTTCTACCGCACGACGCTGCGCGTGCTGATCGCGCACGACCTCTATCATCCCAAAGATCCGAAGCAGGTGGCCTCGCCCAAGGGCGGCCTCATCATCTCCTGGTGCGGCATGCGCGGCCTCGTCACGCTTGCCACCGCCTTTGCCCTGCCGGAACACTTCCCCTATCGCGATTTCATCGTCTTCATCGCCTTTGCGGTCGTGCTGGGATCGCTGGTGATCCAGGGCCTGACGCTGCGGCCGCTGATCCTGGCCTTCAACCTCAAGGACGACGATCCCGTCGGCATCGAGGTCGCGCGCGCCCGCGCCGTCGCCTATCGCGCGGCGCTCGACGCGATCGAGGACGATCCGTCGGAGGAAGCGGAAATCCTGCGGCTCGAATACCGCGCTATCCTGATGCAGGCCGACGATGATCCGCACGGCGGCATTGCCAATGGCGAACTGCCCGCCGATCCCCTGCGCCGTCGCGCCATCGCGGCCGCGCGCAAGTCGATCTTCGACCTCCGCAGCACCAAGGTGATCGGCGACGACGCGTTTCACCGCATCGAGGCAGAGCTCGATCGCGCAGAATTGAGCGCGGGCGGATGAACTAAGTTCGCGGTCGTCCCGGGCTCGCGCTGTGCGCGCCCCGGGACGACAGCGGAGGTTGAACCAAACGCAGCCTCCCCAGACACATTCCAGATGACGACCTTGATCGACGACCGTCGTGTACGCGCGCGTGATGCGTCGCCTGCACGATATTTTTATCTCCACATGGCCCTGGCCTGCGCGGCCACTGCATTCCTCGGTTTCGCACCGACCTATTTTGTGCCGCTCGCCCACCGGACTTTTTCCGCAAGCCCGGTGATTCATTTTCACGGATTGTTGTTCTTCACCTGGACGCTTTATTTCGTGCTCCAGACTTGGCTCGCAGCCTCGGGCCGCGTGGTCAACCATCGCTCGCTCGGCATCGCCGGCGTGTCGCTTGCGACTGCGATGACGATCTTCGGCTTCCTTGCCTCGGTCACGTCGATGAAGCACGCAGCCGCGCTCGGGCAAACCGACGCCGGCATCGTCTTCTCGATCGTGCCGATGAGCGGCATCGCGTTCTTCGCGGTGGTGTTCGTGCTCGCGGTCATGAATACGCGCCGGCCCGAGATTCACAAACGCCTGATGCTGCTCGCCGCGGTCTCGATCCTCGATGCCGCGATCGCGCGCTGGTTCCTGACCTTCCTCGCCCCTCCCGGACCGCCCGGCCCGCCGCCGGTGCCGGTCACGATCGCCCCGGCCGTGGTCGCTTCGCTTCTGCTCGTCGTCGCCATGGTGCGCGACTGGCGCACTGAGGGCCGCGTGCACCCGGTCTACATCTACGGCACGCTCGCGATGCTGGCGGTGAAGTTCTTGAACTGGCCGATCAGCGAAACCGCAGCGTGGCATGCATTCGCCGGCGGGATTCTGGCGCTGGCGCAGTAGGTCGCCCAGCACTCCACTGTCGTCCCGGACAAGCGAAGCGAAGCGGAGCGCCGATCCGGGACCCATAACCACAGGGAGTGGTTTGGCGAAGACACGGAGTTGCCAGTTCGCGCTACGATTTCTCCCTGTGATTATGGGTCCCGGGTTCGCGCTTTGCGCGCCCCGGGACGACAGCCGAATATGAGGCGGCTTACGCCCCCGCCTTGCACGTGATCCCGCCATCCACCACGAGCTCGATCCCCGTCACATATTTTGACTCGTCCGACGCCAGGAACAGCGCGGCATTCGCGACGTCCCAGCCATCGCCCATATGCCCCATCGGCACCTGCGCGTCGCGGGCGCGCCACATCGCTTCGACATCGCCCTTGGCGTAGCTGTTGGCGAGGCCTGCCGAATGCTCCACCATCGGCGTCTTCATCAGGCCGGGCAGGATCGCGTTCACACGCACATGATGGCGCGCGAACTCGATCGCGGTGGTGCGCGTCATCTGGTTCATCGCCGCCTTCGAGCTGCCATAGGTGACGTAGGAGATCCCCATATGGCGGATCGAGGCGATCGAGGAGATGTTGATGATCGAGCCGCCGCCCTGCTTCACCATCACGGGAATGACGTGCTTCATGGCGAAATAGGCGCTCTTGAGGTTGACGCTGAAGACGCGGTCCCAGCTCTCCTCGGTAACCTCGACCACGCTGCCCATCTCGGCGATGCCGACATTGTTGTCGAGCACGTCGATGCGGCCATAGGCTTTGAGGCACGAAGCGACCATCGCCTCGATCTCGGCTGGACGCGAGACATCGGCGGTAAACGCCGTCGCCTTGCCGCCTTCGCCGGTGATGATCTTCGCCGTCTCCTCGGCCGCCGCGCCGTTGCGGTCGACGCAAAACACCCGCGCGCCCTCGCGCGCGAAAGTCACCGCGGTCGCCTTGCCGTTGCCCCAGCCCGGTCCGATCGACCCGGCCCCCACCACCATCGCAACCTTGCCCTTGAGCCGATCCATCGCGTGTCTCCCCTGTTGTTGTTCTTGTAGCCCGGGCGTGGCGGACTACGGATCGCTGCAAATCTTCATCGTGGTGACGTTAGCACCGATGGGATGGCCGACAATCTCCGAAAGCGTCTGGCACGTACCGTCATGGCACAGCCGCCACTCCCCCGCTGCGCCGGAATTGCCGAGCACGACCTCCGGCATCGGCGCGCGGTTCGGCTGCCATTGAAACCAGCCGTCGACGAGCCGCGCCTCGGGCGGCGGCTCCATGCCGGGACCGGTGCCCTTGACGCGGGCCTCTACCAGCTCGAGGCCGGCAGGCGTCACGCGCCAGTCCTCCTGCCAGTCGACCTTCGCGATTGAATGCGTCCATACCAGCGTGAAGGCGGACAGCGCCAGCGCCTTGACGCCTCCCGCTGTTGCGAAGCAGAGGCTCACACCGCCTCGACCGCCGCCGGCGGGCGCTGCCGCCACTGCCACAGCACCAGCGCAGCCGAGAGCACGAAGCCCGCAGTGTCGCTGAAGGCGAAATCGCCGAGTAGACACAGCGCGGCCCCGAGCGCGACGACGCGTTCGAGCAGCGACAGCCGCGTGAACAGGAAGCCGATCGCGACCATGCCGAACAGGCCGATCGCTACCAGCGCCTTGAAGGTCGCGAGCGCCACCGCGCCGTAGAAGCCGAGTTTTGCTGCCATGGGATCACCGGCTTGCAGCATCAAGGCCGGCGAATAGACGAAGATGAACGGAATGACGTAGCCGGCGAGCGCGATGCGCATCGCCTCCCAGCCGATCTTGTCCGGATTCTCCTTCGCGATCGGCGCCGCCGCGAGCGCGGCGAGTGCGACCGGCGGCGAGAGGTCGGCCATGATGCCGTAATAGAACGCGAACATGTGGCTCGCGATCAAGGGCACGCCGAGTTTGGCCAGCGCCGGCGCGGCAAGCGCGGCGGTGATGATGTAGGTCGGGATGGTCGGAATGCCGGTGCCGAGCAGGATCGACAGCAGCATGGTCATGATCAGCGCCAGGAACAGGCTCTTCTCGCCGAGCCCGATCACCCAGCTGCCGAAGATGGTGCCGACGCCGGTCTGCGACATCATGCCAATGATGACGCCGACGATGGCGCAGGCCATGCCGACGGTGATCGCCGACTTCGCGCTCTCCGCCAGCGCATCGCGGCACTCGCGCAAAGCCTTCAGCCCGCCGCGGATGAAGGCGGTGATCACGATCAGCCCGACCACGACGCTCGCGACCGGCACGATCTGGAGGCCGTCACGCGACAGCGCGGCGACGACCAGCGCGAGCCCGACCCAGAAGATGGTGCGGATCACCATCGAGGAGGCGCCCGTCGTGATGGCGGTGCCGAGAATCAGCGTCACGGTGAGCGCGAGGCCCATGCTGCCGGCATAGAGCGGCGTAAAGCCCTCGAACAACATGTAGACGAGGGCGGCGAGCGGCAGCACGAGGTACCAGCGCGTCACCAGCGCCTTCCACGCGCTCGGGATCTCCGAGCGCTTCATGCCGACGAGGCCGTACTTGCCGGCTTCCAGATGCACCATCCAGAACGCCGAGGCGAAATAGAGGATCGCGGGGATCGCGGCGGCCTTGACGATTTCCGAGTACTGGACGCCGAGCGTCTCCGCCATGATGAAGGCGACCGCGCCCATCACCGGCGGCATGATCTGGCCGCCCATCGAGGCGGTGGCCTCGACGCCAGCCGCGAAGGCGCGGCGATAGCCGAACTTGATCATCGAGGGAATCGTGAACTGGCCGACGGTGACGACGTTGGCGACGCCCGAGCCGGAGATGGTGCCCATCATGCCCGAAGCGAACACCGCGACCTTGGCCGGGCCGCCGCGGGTGCGGCCGAACAGGCCGAGTGAGACGTCGGTGAAGAGCTGGATCATGCCGGCGCGCTCGAGGAACGAGCCGAACAGGATGAACAGGAAGATGTAGGTCGCCGAGACGTAGATCGGGACGCCGTAAAAGCCTTCGGTGCCGAACGACAGATGCGTGACGATCTGGTCGAAATCATAACCGCGATGATTGAGCGGCGACGGCAGATATTGCCCGAAGAACCAGTAGAGCAGACAGGCGCCGCACATCAGCGGCAGCGCCGCGCCCATCAGGCGCCGCGTTCCCTCGAAGATCAGCACCGCGAGCAGCGTGCCGACCGCGAGATCGAGTTTGGTCGGATCGCCGTCGCGCGCGATCAGATCGGCATAGAATATCCACTGATAGAGCCCGCAGAAGAAGCCGGCGGCGCCGACCAGCCAGCCGAGCGCGCGGCCAAAATTGCTCTTCGCGGTGAAGTTGGCGATGAGGCCGAAGGTGAGCAGGATGAGAAAGCCGACATGGACGCCGCGCACCACCTGGCTCGGCAGATAGTTGAAGGCGGCGACATAGAGCTGGAAGGTCGCGAACGCGATGCCGACCCAGTAGGCGAGCGTGCCCCACCAGCCCGGGCCGAAACCTTCCGGAAAACCGTGCTCGAAATTGTCGAACTCGACCTTGATGGGCGCCGCCTCGGTGCCCTCTGCCTTTTCCAGCATTTTCAAATCGTCCCCAGCCGTCCAGCGCTTATAGCTTGGCACGGTCCACCCGCGCCGTCATGCCCGGGCTTGTCCCGGGCATCCACGATCTTTCTCGCCTGCCCATAGAACGTGGATGGCCGGGACAAGCCCGGCCATGACGCCCTACTGCGAGAGCCGATCCTACTTGATCAGCCCTTTTTCCTTGTAATAGCGGATCGCGCCGGGATGCAGCGGAACCGGGCTGCCGGTGGCGGCAGTCTCGAGCTTGATCTCCTTGCCGGCGGCGTGCGCGTTCGCGAGCTCGGGCAGCGACTCGTAGACCAACTTTGTCATCTGATAGGCGAGATCGTCGGAGACGGCGGAACTGGTGACGAGATAGTTCACCACCGCCGCAGTCGGCACGTCCTTGTCCTGGCCGGTATAGGTGTTGGCCGGAATGGTCGCGGAGATGAAGGGCGGACCGATCTTGTCCACGGTCTCCTTCGGCACCGACGCCACGGTGATCGAGGCCGAGGTCGAGAGGTCCTTCAGCGAGGCCACGCCAAGGCCGGCCGATTGCAGCGTTGCGCCTAACTGGCGGTTCTTCATGAGGTCGACGGATTCGGCGAACGGCAGATATTCGACCTTGCCGAGGTCCTTGTAGCTCATGCCGGCGGCCGCCAGGATCGCGCGGGAATTCAGCTCGGTGCCCGATTTGGGCGCGCCGACCGACAGGCTCTTGCCCTTGAGGTCGGCCAGCGTCTTGATGCCGCTCTCGGCGGTCGCGACGATCTGGATGTAGTTCGGATAGATCGCGCCGATGGTGCGCAGCTTGTCGAGCTTGTTCTTGAAGCCGGCTTCCTCGTCGCCGTCCCAGGCGGCTTTCAGCGAGTCACCCAGCGTGAACGCCAGCTCGCCGCGGCCCTGCTGCAGCAGGATCAAATTCTCGACCGACGCCTTGGTGGCCTGCACCTGGGTCTTCACGTTCGGAATCTTGTCGCCGTAGATCTTCCCGATCGCGACGCCGAGCGGATAGTAGACGCCGGAGGTGCCGCCGGTCAGCACGTTGATGAAAGACTGCGCATGCGCGCAAGGTGCCGACGCCGCCAGAGCAAGAGCCGTGGCCGCGCCGAAAATCGTCCGTTTCATGGTTGTTGTACTCCCCAAACCGGCGGCGAAATTGGCCGGATGAGGGGAGCGGGTCAACCCGTCCAAAAGGCAAAACAGCACTGCGGTAAACGGCCGTTCCGGCTCGACTTTTTGGGAACCGGACGGTGCGGCGAGGTGGCGCAGCTAGAGCCGAATGCTTCTGTTTTGAACCGGTGTAGCCGCGGGCTGGGTCACCTCGCCCGCTTGCGGGAGAGGTCGGCGCGCAGCGCCGGGTGAGGGTTCTTTCCTCTGGGGGATTGTCCCGTCGTTGAGCCACCCTCTCCCCAACCCTCGCCCGCAAGCGGGGAGAGAGCACATCGTCACTGGAACGTCATGTCCAGGCACTTCGAGATGTCGGAGCCGAGGCCGGAGGAGATGGTGATGCAGCCGCGCACCTTCTGCGTGGTGACGTCGGCGGCCCAGATCGAATAGCCGCCGGGGCCGAAGAACGAGTTGGTGTTCGGCGGCTCGGTCTCGGTGGCGTCGAAATCATACTTCCCGTCGGTCTCGAAGATGCGCGGCTTCTTGGTGCAGCCGCCGTCGGTCTGGACGTTGATGACCTCCTTGTTGTCGCGGGTCAGCGCCAGCGAGACCTGGCAGCGGAAATATTCCGAGGTCTTGGTGTTGAAGAGATAGGTGTAGGACTTGCAGGTCGCGGTGTTCAGCTTGCCCGGGGCAAGGCCGCGGCTGCAGGAAATGCGCTGGTTGTGGCTGAGCTGGTAGTCATCGGCCCTGGCGGCCGGCGCCAGCATCGTCAGCAGCAGCGCGGCAGCCGGGCAAACTCTCATCACATGCTTCATCCGAATCACCCCCACCAATATTTTTGTCGAATTGCGTTCTAGACTGAAAGCGGAACATAGTCGCGCGGGGACGAAGGGAAAATCACAAACTGCTGGGCCGGACGTGATGCGCTGCGGCGCTATCGCAAATTGACCCGGACACGCCGTTCGTGATTTGTTCAAGCTAGCGCCCCGACGATGGGGAGGATGGATGATGGCATTTTCAGCGAAGACGTTTGCAGTTGTAGCCATGCTCGGCGCATTTGCCGCGCCTGCGTGCGCGCAAGCCCCGGCAACGCCGTGGGAGCTCAAGCCCGACACGGGCTATGCCTATGACAAGGACGGCAAGACCTTTTCCTACAGGATGGGCACCAGCAACGCCGGTGAGCTCTTGAAGGGCGCCAAGAAGGTGCCGAGGGGCACGCTGTTCTTCATCGGCCACAACGGCCAGCTCTACATGCGCAGCGGCCCGTATCTGGAAGGCGACGGCAAGTTCAAGTTTGGGCCGGATCAGTAGGGCAACGGCGATGACGGTGCGCTCCCTCGCCCCGTTCTTACGGGGAGAGGGTTGGGGTGAGGGGCTTCTCTCCGCGCATGAGATTTGTCGAGGGACCTGTACCCCCTCACCCGAATTCGATCTGCGATCGAATTCGACCTCTCCCCGCAAGCGGGGAGAGGTGCAAAAGACAGCGTCCTAAAACGCCCCCGCCAATTCCCTCGCACCGGCATTGCCGCTGTTCGAGTCCATCCGCGTATCCGTCACCGCCAGCAGCTTCGCCACCGTGTTGTGGCGGATCGCGACCGGGTTGCGCTCGTAGCCGCCGCGCTGGAAGAAGTTCGAGGTCGGCACCTGCTCGCGCATCGCCTGCGGCATCGTCACCATGTCGAGGCCGGTGCCGTCGCCGGTGAGGTTCATCATCTCGAGCTCAGCGCCGGTGAGAGGACGGGTGAAGCCCTTGGCGCGCGCGAACAGCACCGACGTCAAGAGCTTGTGGGTCTGCAGCATCGGCCCGACATCGACGTCGAGCACCATGGCATGCATGGCCCAGCCCTGCGCGGTGTTGCCGATCTTCTCGTGCTCCGACCAGGTGTCCGGCACCGACTTCGCATGCGCCACCATCTTCTTCAGCACGGCGAGCTTGTGCTCCAGCGACTGGCGCGCCGGCCCCGAGGTCCGCGCCACCTTGTCGGAGAGCGCGCGGATGAATTCATGGCCCTGCTCGGCCAGCAGCTCGACGCTATTGGTGGTCAAGAGCTGGTTGTAGCCGATCGCGGTCGAGATCGCGCGCTTGCCGCCATGCTCGATGCCCGCCTGCACATCGTAGCTGCCGGTGCCGCCGGTCTCGAACGAATAGACCCGCACCGCCTGCTCGCGCGTCAGGCCCGAGGCGAGCGCGTAGCGCGCATAGGCACGCTTGAACTCGAGCTCGCCGGATGGGCGCTGCGGCGTGAACTGATAGAGCTCCTGCGCCGCGCGCAGGAGATCGGCGACGACGGGAATCGGCTTCCTCGCGGGACGCTCCGGCGCCTCCTCCGGCTCCGGGTTCACCGGCCGCTTCGGCCCGTTATAGAGCGGCGGATGCTCCAGCACGTAATCGTCGAGCGTGATCTGCTGGCCGTTGCGCCGCTTGGCATTGCGACCTTTCTTCTTCTCCGAGATCTGGCTCCAATAGGCGCCGGCCTCCTCGTCGAAAGCGGCGCGCGCCGCCTGATATTCCCCAAGCTTGCGACGATATTCGAGCACCGCGGGAGACGCCCCGCCTTGCGCGAAGAACTGCGACAACAGCTGTGCATTGGCATTGCGGACGGCCGGCGGCAGCGCATCCGCCTCGCCGCCACGCGCGACGGGCGCGAGCAGCAGAAACATGAACGGAACCAGAGCCAGCGGTTTTCGAATCGAGTGATGCATGCTGTCCTCTTAGCAGGCATCCGGTAACCGTCACGTTAACACGCCGTTTACCATCTCATTTCCAGGCAAACACCGGCTGTTCCAGGTCGGTGACGCGGGTGTGACGCCCGGCCAGCACCTCGCGGAACTGGTAGATCAGCGCCGCCGTCGGCGCGTGGATCAGGCTCATCTGGTGATGGAAGCGGATCACCCGGCGCGTGCTTTCGGGGATCGCAGTGAAATCGAAGGCGTCATCACGCTCAATCGTGTCGAGCGCGATGCGATGGACGGAGGCGACCTCGTCCGGGTTCGGCCGGATCGCCGCGCTGTCGGCGGCCCACACCACGACCGGCGTGATCAGATAGCCCGAGCGGGTCGGATAGTCATCGAGCAGGCCAAGCACCGCGTCGGCGGGAAGCCTGAGCGCAAGCTCTTCGTCGAGCTCGCGCAGCGCCGCCTCGACCGGCGTCTCGCCGGCATCGCAGCGTCCGCCCGGCAGCGCCCATTGGCCGCGATGCGAACGCAAGCTCGATGCACGCCTGGTGAGCAGGAAAGCCGTGTCGTCGCCGTCACTGGATTCTGTCAGCGCGAGCACCACCGCGGCGCGCTTCAGCGCCGACGGCTCGGCCTCATCAGGCAGCCGCGCGAACGACGCGCAGGCCTCTGCGATATTCCGTCTGGTGGCATCGTCGAAAGCTCTCATGATGCTTGACTACACCAGGACCGCATCTGATGAAACGAGGAGGCGGACGCGTGCAGGGATGGACGGAGCGATGACGAGCAAGGCAGCCGCTAGGCTGAAATCAGACGGCTGGACCATCCTGGAGACCACCGGTTTCTTGCATTTGATCGGCCCGTTGTGGGAGCGCAAGGTCGACGGCCAATATGAGTTCGCGCTCGCGACCGAAGACAAGCATCACAATCGCCGTGGCATGGTCCAGGGCGGCGTGATGATGACCTTCGCCGACCGCACCTGCGGCATGACCGCCCGCTACGTCTCCGGCAAGGAGTACATGGCAACGGTGCAGCTCGACACCCATTTCGTCGAAGCCGGCCAGATCGGCGACATCCTGATCTCCCGCCCCCGCGTGGTCCGCTCGACCCGCAGCCTGATCTTCATGAGCACCGAAGTGACGGTCGATGATCGCTGCATCGTGATGGCGAATGGCGTGTTCAAGATCTTGAAGGGGCCAGGGTAGGAGCGTGGTCAGGCTGCCACTACAGGTCACCACACTTACGCTGTCATTCCCCCCCACCGGGTCTCGCCTTCGGCGAGCCCGATGACAGGCCCCGGCGGGGAATCCGGTACGCCCCAGCGTCTCGATCAATCACAGCCGTCTCGGAATACTGGATCGCCCGCCCCAGTGCGCAAGAGCGCACAAGGCGGGCGATGACATCGCGTGTGGGGCATGAGGACGCCCCATCCCGTCATTGCGAGCGCAGCGAAGCAATCCAGGATCTCTCCGCGGACGCAGCTCTGGATTGCTTCGCTGCGCTCGCAATGACGGCTGTAGCTCGCTATGCTGCCTCCATCAAAATATCGAGGACCCGCCCATGCAATACCGCCAGCTCGGCCGCAGCGGCCTGAAAGTGTCGCCGATCTGCTTGGGCACCATGATGTTCGGCGGCCCGACCGATGAAGCCGCCTCGAAACGGATCATCGACAAGGCGCGCGGCGCCGGCATCAATTTCATCGACACCGCGGACGCCTACTCGAAAGGTGCCTCCGAGGAGGTCGTCGGCCGCGCCATCGGGAGCAATCGTCACGCCTGGGTGCTCGCGACGAAGCTCGCGAATCCCATGAACACTGGTACGGGCGATGATCCCAATCGTGTCGGCCTGTCGCGGCGCTGGGTGTTGCAGGCCGCCGACGAAAGCCTGAAGCGGCTCGGCACCGATCACATCGACATCTACTATCTGCACAAGGAAGACCATTCAACGCCGCTGGAAGAGACCGTGCGCGCGATGGGCGATTTGATCCGCGCCGGCAAGGTGCGTTATTTCGGCGTATCGAACTATCGCGCCTGGCGCGTCGCCGAGATCTGCAACATCTGCGACCGGCTCGGCATCGACCGGCCCGCCGTGAGCCAGCCCTATTACAACGCGATGAACCGCATGCCCGAGGTCGAGCACTTTCCGGCCTGCGCCTATTACGGCCTCGGCATCGTACCCTACAGCCCGCTGGCGCGCGGCGTGCTCACCGGCAAGTACAAGCCGGATGCGGCTCCCGACAAGGAGACGCGCGCGGGGCGCAACGACACCCGCATGATGCAGACCGAATGGCGGCCGGAATCGCTCCAGCTCGCGCAGGAGATCAAGAGCCACGCCGAGAAGAAAGGCATCACTGCCGGCCAGTTCGCGGTCGCCTGGGTGCTGAACTCCGCTTTCGTCTCCTCGATCGTCGCAGGTCCCCGCACCGAGGAGCAATGGGACGGCTACATCAGCGCGCTCGACTACCGCTTCACCGCCGATGACGAGGCGCTGATCGACCGCCTGGTCGTTCCGGGCCATCCCTCGACGCCGGGCTACAACGACCCGGCCTATCCGATCGAAGGACGCCGCGCGCGGACGGCTTGAACTTTCGGAGGCGATAATGGCGCATCAAGACCGTTACGGCCTTCCGATCTCTACCACCTCCGACGAGGCGGCGTCCGCCTATCGCGAAGGCGTCGATCTCATGCTGGCGGGATGGACCGGCACGGCGGAGACGCTGGAGCGCGCCCTCGCGGCGGATCCGGATTTCGCGCTTGCCCACATCGCCCGCGCCCGCGTGCATGCCTTCTATCAGCAAGGCGATCTCGCACGGCAGAAGGCCGCGCTCGCGCGCGAACTCGTCGACAGGCGCGGCACGGAGCGCGAGCGCTCGCATGTCGAGACGCTGGCGCTCGCGATCGAGGGCCGGCTGCCCGAGGCGATCGCATCGACGCTGAAGCACGTCGAGAGCTGGCCGCGCGATGCCGTGGTGCTGTCGCTGCCGCTCGGCGCCTTCGGCCTGTTCGCCTTCTCCGGCATGGCCGACCACGACCGCGCGCGGTTTGAGCTGTGCGAGCGGGTCGCGCATCACTATGGCGAGGACTGGTGGTTTCTCACCCTGTATGGCTGGGCCATGACGGAAAACGGTGATGTCGCGCACGGCCGCGGTGTCACGGAACGTGGTTTCGATCTGCGCCGCGCGAATGCCCACGCAGCCCATGCCGTGCTGCACGCGATGTTCGAGGACGGCTCAATCGAAGAGGCCGACCGTCTCGTCGACGAGTGGCTTCCCTCTTACGACCGGGCCGGCATCCTGCATGGCCATATCCGCTGGCACCAGGCGCTCGGCGCGCTCGAGCATGGCGATGCGGCGCGGGCGCTTGCAATCTATGCCGACGTGCTGCAGCCTTCCGCCACGCAGGCGCCGCCGCTGAACGTCGTCACCGACAGCGCCTCACTGCTCTGGCGTCTGTCGGCCTACGGCCACGACGTCCCGAAGGCGCTCTGGGTCGAGGCCGACGCCACCGCGCAAAAACTGTTTCCGAAGTCGAGCCTGCCCTTTGCCGACGTCCACATGGCACTGTTTGCGGCCGCGACACAAAATCGCGACGCGCTTGCCGCGCGCCTTGCCGTGATCGAGCAGCGGCTCGCCGAGGGCAAGCTGCCGGCCGGCTCCGTGGTGCCGGCGATCTGCCGCGCACTCGCGGCCTTCGCGGATGAGGATTACCGAGCCTGCGTGCAGACGCTGGCGCCCGTGCTCGGCGAGGTCGTGCGCATCGGTGGCAGCCACGCCCAGCGCGAGCTGATCGAGGACACTTTCATCGTCGCCCTCATGCGCAGTGGCGAAGTGCCTCGCGCCCGCGCGCTGCTCGATGCCCGCCTGCATCGCCGGCCGTCGCTGCGCGATACGCGCTGGCAGGCGGCGATGGCTTGAGGCAGGATAAGGAAAAACAGGCCGGAGGACGCCATGACCGAGATCGTCGCGCTGGAGGCGCTGGTCGCGCGCATTACGCCGGGACAGTCGCTGGCGATCCCCGTCGATAGTTCCGGCGTCGCGATGGCGGCGACCGCCGCGCTGCTCGAAACGGGTATCCGCGATGTCAGGCTGATCTGTGTGCCGATCTCCGGCATGCAGGCCGACCTCTTGATCGGCGCCGGCGCGATCGCCTCGCTCGAGACCAGCGCGGTGTCGCTGGGCGAGGCCGGCGGCGCCCCACGCTTCACGGCCGGCGTCAAGAGCGGCACGTTTGCATTGCGGGATTCGACCTGCCCCGCGATTTTCGCCGGCCTGCTCGCCGCGCAGAAGGGCGTGCCGTTCATGCCGATCGCCGGCATCATCGGTAGCGATCTCCTCAACGTGCGGCCCGACTGGCAGGTGATCGACAGTCCTGTGGGCGAGGCGCGCAAGGTCGTCGTGGTGCCCGCGATCTCGCCTAACATCGCCCTGTTTCATGCGCCCGAAGCTGACCGCGCCGGCAATATCCGCATCGGCCGGCATCGCGAGCTCGCCGACCTTGCTTATGCCGCGAAGCGCACGCTGGTCACGGTCGAGCGCATCGTCGACCGCAACTTGCTTGAGACGGAGGATTCGGCCGCCGGCGTGCTGCCCTCGCTCTACGTCGACGCCATTGCAATTGCCGCGCGCGGCGCCTGGCCGCTCGCGCTGTGGGACGAATATCCCGCCGACGAAGCCGAGATCGCGCGCTACGCGGCGATGGCGCGCAGCGAGGAGGGCTTTCGCGCCTATCTCTCGGGTTTCCTGTCGCATCGCAAGCAGGTGGCCTGATGTCGGCCGAGCGCGAACGGCGCGAGATCCTGATCGCCACCATCGCCGATCTGCTCGACGGCATCCGCCACGTCGCGGTCGGCGCCTCGTCGCCGATCCCCGCGGCCGGCGCCATGCTGCTGCGCGCCCGCAACAAACTCTGTGGCAAGCCGCCGGTGCGCATCTCGATCCTGGGATCGCAGGCGCATAATTTCTTCACCAATGGCGGCATCGAGTTGTTCGACTGCGCCGCGCAGGGCCGGGTCGATGCCTTCTTCCTCGGCGGCGGCCAGATCGACGGCCAGGGCAACATCAACCTGGTCGGCGCCGGCGATTATCCGGCGAGCAGCGTGCGCTGGCCCGGCTCGTTCGGCTCGGCCTATCTCTATCACCTCATTCCGCGCGTGATCCTGTTTCGCGAGGAGCATTCGCCGCGCGTGTTCGTGCCCAAGGTCGATTTCGTCAGCGCCCGGGCAATCACGCCGGAAGTGCCTCGCCGCGGCGGCCCGCATGCGCTGCTGACCAACATGGCGCTGTTCGACTTCGACCGCGAAGCGGGCCGCTTCGCGCTGCGCTCGGTCCACCCGCCCTTCACTCCGGCCGACATCAGGGAGAATACCGGTTTCGACTATGACGAGCCGGAGGTCGTGCGCGAAACGCCACGGCCCGATGCGGCGACGCTTTCGCTGCTGCGCGGACGCATTTTCGACGAGCTCGCCGAGACTTATCCGGCCTTTGCACGGGCCATGAGACAGGCGGCTTGACCCATCTTTGCCACGAAAAAAACACCGGCCTGACGGCAAGTGTCCGCCGGGACGGGTTTGGGTGATGGGGCGAATCGCCGATGGGTGGTGCGGTGGTATTCCAGTCGGGTTTGACGGCGCAAACGGGATCGCAACCAATTTTTGGTTCGATAGTTGTTGGACGGGATTCTTCCGTGGCCTACGGCATACGAGCCTGACGATGCGCCCCAGCAAACCAATTCTGGCCGCAACCCTCCTCGCCTTGGCAGGTTCTTTGGCAGGTTCTTTGGCAAGTCCTTGGGCAAGTCCTTGTTTCGCCGAGTCTTCCGCGCCGATCCCGGTCAACAATCCGCAGCCCCTGCAGAACGCCTATATCGACCTCCTGGCGCTGATCTCCGGCCACTGCAAGACGCTGAAGGTCGCCGGGCGCACCCTCGCCTGCAAGACGGTGGCCTACGCCCATGGCGACAAGGGTCGGGTCAATTTCGCGGTCGCGGTCGACGATCCCACTGATGCGAATCATGTGGTGTCGTTCTCCGGGGAGAACGGCAAGCGCGCCGACGACAATTCCTACGAGCTGCCGGTCGACCGCATGCTGCTCAACTCCAAGGACCGGCCCAAGGTCGACGGCCTGCCGGTACCGGCCGAGCAGATCTCCAGAGGTGTCTGCCGCCAGACCGGCAATTTCGCCGCCAGGAAGGTTAACGACGTCACCTGCTCGGCGACCGACAGCGAAGGCCGGACCTACGAGCTGCTGTTCGTCTCCGACGGTAAACCGGTGAGCGTGCGCCGCATCCGGCAATCGGCGCCGTCAATCCAGGATCCGTTCAAGTAGCGATCCTTGACCTCGCCCCCTATCCTTCCGTTGAAACTCTGGGTCTTGCGGGTATGCTTCCGGCGCGCGTCCTCGTGGAGGAGGCCGGATTGCAACCGGAGGCAGGACCGAGACCCCAGCAATGCGTCAGATCACCGGGCTCGCGCGCGTCCTGATCCTCTGCCTGTTTGCAAGTCTGTCGCACCAATGCATCGCGGCTGACGGTCCGCGGCAGCGTTCGGTCCTGGTTCTGGAGGAAGCCGATTTTCGCTCGCCGTTCTATTTGGAGATATTTTCCGGCATCCGCGCCGCCGCGAAGCAGAGCGGCAATGCGCACACGGTGATCTACGGCGAGAGCCTCGATCTCGCCCGTTTCCCGGGACCCGACTATGAGGAGAGCCTGGTCGGTCACCTCAAGACCAAATATGCGCGCCGACCGATCGACGTGATCGTTTCGATCGGCGTCGCATCGGCGAAATTCCTTCAGCAACGGAAGCGTGAGATCTGGCCCGGCACCCCCGTCGTGTACGGCTTCGTGCCCGATCTGCCCGAGACGCGCGCGCTGTTCCTGCCCGATTCGACGGCGATCTTTACAACGGTCAGACCCGCACATCTCCTGACTGCGGCGCGCGCCATCGTTCCCGACCTGACACGTGTCGTCCTCGTCGGCGACGCCTGGAAGAATCCGCTGGTCTACGGGTACTGGAAGCAGGACTTCGCGACGGCGATGCCCGATCTCGAGGTCACCGATTTGTCCGGCCTGGTGCTCCGCGAGGTGCGCGAGCGAGTCGCCTCCCTGCCCGCCCGTTCCGCGATCCTGACCTCGGCGATGTATTCCGACGGCGAAGGCACCTATTATTCGCCGGCCTCGGCCCTCGCACGCGTCGCCGAGACCGCGAACCGCCCGATCGTCATTACGTCCGATACGTTCCTCGGCCGGTCGGGAGTCGGCGGCTTCCTGCTGCTGCCCGAAATCATCGGACGGGAAACCGGCGAAGTGGCGATGCGGATTCTCAACGGAGAAGCGCCGTCGAGCATCCCGCCCGTTGCAGGGAACAACGTGAAGCCGATCTTCGACTGGCGGCAGCTGCAACACTGGAACGTGGATGAAGCCAACCTTCCGCCAGGCAGCGAGGTGCGCTTCCGGGAAGCGACCTTCTGGGAGCGATATTACTGGCACTCGACCATCGTCGCGGGCGTGGTGCTGGTGCAGGCGCTGCTGATCACCGGCCTGCTGCACCAGCGCCGCTTGCGATTCCTGGCGGAGATCGAGGCACGCCAGCGCATGTCGGAGCTCGCCCATCTGAATCGCCGCGCGACCGCAGGAGAGATGTCCGCCTCGATCGCGCATGAGCTGAGCCAGCCACTGGCCGCCATCATGATCAATGCCGAGGCCGCAAAGGAGGTGTTGCGGCATCCCACGCCGGACCTTGCCGAAGTCCGAAACATCCTGGACAACATCCGCCACGACGATCAACGCGCAAGCGAGGTCATCGGCCGGCTGCGGATGTTCCTGAAGCGGGATCCGACCGAGCGGCGCGAGCTCGACCTCAACGCGACGGTCGGGGAGGTGTTTCGATTCCTGTCCGTGCAGGCCCTGACCCACGATGTCGGGCTTGCGACGGAGCCCTCGCCCGCCGACATTCGCGTCAAGGCCGACAAGGTCCAGCTGCAGCAAGCCATCCTGAATCTGGTGGTGAACGCCATGGATGCGGTCGCCCATCTTCCCGATGAGCGGCGCCGCGTGGTCGGCCGAACCAGTCTCGTCGACGGCAACCAGGCCGTCGTCTCCATCGCCGATGCCGGCGACGGCATCCTCGCGGACAAGCTGACCGAGATCTTCAAGCCGTTCTTCACGACCAAGGTGCAAGGCATGGGCATCGGCCTGTCGATCGCGCGCACCATCGTCGAAGCGCATGGCGGCCGGATCTGGGCCGAGAACGCGCCGACGGGCGGCGCCGTCTTTCACATCAGCCTGCCGCTGGCAGCGCCGAGCTAAAGCATGATCCGGAATAGTGCGAAGCGGTTTTCCGAAAAGATCATGCTCAAACAACAACCTAAAGCGCGATGACGATTCATCTCAATCTCATCGCGCTTTAGGCAGCCATCTTATGGAGCGACCCATGACGCGCGACCGTCTGTTTCTGCTGCGCCCTGGTTTCGAGGACCCGGCGTTTCCGAACCAGCGCTTCTATTGCTGGCACTGCGCGCTGATTGAGGGCGTGCTGGCCTCGTTCCCGGCGCTTGCCGAAAAGCTCGACGTCGACCGCATCGCCTGGCCGCGGCCGCGGCAGGCGGTGATCGCGCTGGTCGGCGAAGAGAACCAGTCGTTGCCGCTGCTCGTGCTGGCGGAGGGCGCGACATCGCGGCACCAGACCGGCAGCCATCAGGGCCGCGCCTTCATCGCCGACAAGGACGCGATCCTGGCGGCGCTCTCCGAGCGCCATGGATTTCCCGATCCCCATCCGTAGGTCTTGTAGCCCGGATGGCGTCCCGAAATGAGGGAAGATCGGCATTGCGCGCATTCCTCCTCGTCTCGCATATTCCGTTCAGCACGCAGTTCGAAAGATCCGCCTCATGACCAGCCCCCTCCCCGCCCTCATCGTCGTCGACGTCCAGCGTGCGTTCGACCAATGGGAAGCGGCGGGCAAGCGGCGCAACAATCCGGACGCGGTTAAACGTATCGCCGATCTGCTGAAGGCATTCAGGGCCAACGGCGCACCGATCTTCCACATCCGCCACGAGGGCACCAAGCCGAACTCGACATTCCTGCCGTCGCGCACCGGCTACGCCGTCAAGGACGAGGCGCGCGAGCAAGCGGGCGAGCCCGTCATCGTCAAGCGCGTCAACAGCGCCTTCATCGGCACCGATCTCGAGCAGCGCCTGCGCGCGCGTCACATCACCACGCTCGTGATTTGCGGCGCCACCACCAATCATTGCGTCGAGACCACGACGCGGATGGCCGGCAATCTCGGCTTCGATGCGCGTCTCGTCCGCGATGCGACCTGGACCTTCGACCGCATCGGGCCTGACGGTGACGCGCATTCCGCCGAGGCGATCCATGCGATGACGCTATCGAATCTGAACGGCGAATTCGCGCGCATCGTCGCCACAGGCGACGTGATCGCGTCATTCGCGGCGGAGTGATGGCGGCGGCGCGATCGACATCGCCGATGCGACAATACATCTCACGAGACTCGGTGATTCCTGCAGAATGAGACTGCGCGCGCTGCGTCGTTTCGACGCCCGCACTGGACGGAACGCAGCCGACCTCCATCTGTTGTCACACGACATTCAACTGGAGTGATGACATGAAGTATCTCTTTGTCGCGCTAGCGGTCGGAGCTGCGGCGCTTGCCGGCGGATCTGCGGCGCACGCGGCCAACAACACAAGCGCGAAGCAAAGCGCGCGAGGAAGCCAGGCGACCGACATCAGCGCACAGCACCGGCACCATTATCACGGCCATCGCCATCATCATTGGCGCCCTCACCACGGCCATTATCGTCCGCACTACAGGAGCTACGGCTACTATCCGCGCCACCACGGCTATTACGGTGGCGGACCCTACGGATATTACGGAGGTGGCGGTCCCGGCGTGACGTTCAGCTTCGGCGGCAGCCGCTGGTAACGTAAAAGGCCCGCAGCGATGCGGGCCTCTCTTTCTCAATGATGGGCTGATCGTCATGGCCGGGCCTGTTCCGGCCATCCACGTTCTTTCCGGCGACCAAGACGTGGATGCCCGGGTCAAGCCCGGGCATGACGAAATAACTATGCCCGCAGGATCAGCCTAGCCGTCTCCAGCCCGCTCGCCAACGCCGCCTCGACCGTGCCCATGTCGCGGCCGCGATAGAGCGCTTCGCCGGAGAACAGCACGGGACCATCGGCGCGCGCGAGCATCGTCTGCGCCGCGCGCGTGCGCGGTGTTGCCCAGGAATAGGCGCCGCGGGCCAAGGGATCGTGCGCCCAATTGATCGCCGCGGCCGCGACGAGGTCGCGCGCGACCTCCTCGCGCGACAAGCCGAAGATAGCGGCGAGCGATTCGATGCCGGCATCGACGAGTCCCTGTGGATCGAGGCCTTGCAGTTCCGCCGTGCGCGGACCGCCGAACCAGCCTGTGAGCACGGGACGCTGACCCGGATATCGCGTCCACCACACCGGGATCGTTTCGCCCGACAGCAGGAAGGTCATGTCGGCAAGATCCTGCTTGCGCTCGCGCCACCAGGGCCGCGCGAAACGCAGCACGATCTTGATGACGTTGCCGAAGCCGATGTCGTCGCTGGCCGCCGCCTTTACGCGTGCACGCGCCGGCAGCGCGATGTCGCGGAGCAGCGGCAGCGGCACGGTGAGGATCACGCGATCGCAGCCATGCACCTCGCCGCTGGCGCAGCGAACGGCCAATACGTCGCCCTCCTCCGCGATGGCCGATACCATGCAGCCGAGACGGATCGTGGGGCCGTGCCGGCGGCACTCGGCCGCCAGAAACTCGATCAGCGCGCCATAGCCGCCATCGATGCGCGCCTGCACGCGGTGGCCGCCGTCCATCCATTCCTCGCGCAGCGCCAGAATGGAGGCGCATTCGGGATCTGCGGCGTCGTAGCCTTCGACCATCCGCTCGATCGAATGGCGCAGCTGCGCATATTCCTCCCCGGCGAAGTGACGGCGCAGGAATTCGGCGACGGTGAGGTCGTCCTTCAGCTCCCTGAGCACCGCATGAAGCTCCGCCTCATGCGGATCGCGGCGATCCTCGCGCGACAATTTTGTGCCGTCAAAACTCCGCTGCGTGCCTTCGATCTCTTGCAATGACAGTCCGGCCTCGCGCAGCAGAGCGCGTGTGACCGGCGCCTCGCCATGGACGAATTCGGCGCCGCCGTCGGCGGGATAGCCGAATTCCGACGCGGGCAGCGGATGGATTCGGCCGCCGCAGCGCTCGCGCGCCTCCAGGATCGTCACCGTCCGGCCCGCACGCGAGAGCTCGCGCGCCGCCATCAACCCGGCCGCCCCGGCGCCGACGACGATGATGTGCTCCGATCTGTCCGACATGCCGGCGCTTTATTTCGCTACGGCTTGCGGATCGTTCTTGATCAGATAGCGCAGCAGCAGCACACCGCCGCCGAGCTCCCGGGTGCTCTCCAGCGTCATCGCCGTGATCGGCGCGCGCTTGTCGCCATCCGCGTCGGTCGAATCGAACACGAACGGGGCGCCTTTCGCGCCATCGATCGCGGGGCTGAGGATCAGGTTGAATTCGTCGATGAGACCGGCGCGCAGGAACGCACCATTGGCGACACCGCCGCCTTCCACCAGGAGACGCTTCACCCCTAGCTCGCGATTGAGGATGTCGAGCGCCAGCACCAGGTCGATCTCGGACGCGCCGGCGAAGATGTAGGACACACCCTCGCCGCGGAGCCCGGCCAGATGCGAATCCGGCACGCCCTCGGTCAGCACCACCACGATCGGATCGCCGCCGATATCCGAACGGCCCCAACCGATCTTGCCCTGCGCATCGAGCACGACGCCGTAGCTCTTCACATCCGGCTTTTTGCCGTCGCCCCAGGCGAACCAGCTCTTGCGTGGAAAGGTCTCGGTGGACGCCGTGGGATAGGGTTTGCCCTTGGCAAACTCCGAGCCGGTGACGCGGCCGATCACCCAGGCATCGCCGCCGAGCTCGTCGTGAATCTTCTCGAACCAGTCCGTGCCCGCGCCCTTCGGACGCCAGCGGCTCGGATGCGTGCGGCCATCGAGGCTCGAGTGCATCAGACAGATGACGTAGGGCTTCATTGCAGTTCTCCGCTTGTCAGGCCGTCTCGCCGCCCTTGGCACGATCGGTGACGATCACCGCGAGCGGATTGAGCTTGGGCGGCGCGACCAGCTTGAGCGTGTTGCTGTCGTGATGGTTGAACGGCGCGCCGCGCACGAACAACTCGGTCTGGATCAGATAGCTCCAGCTTCCGTCCTCGTTGAAGGTGATGTCGCAACGGTAGGAATCGGTGCGGAAGGCCTGTTCCAGGAAATCGGTCGAGCAGATCCCGTAGGCGGTGTCGCCACGTTTCGCCGTGACGGAGATTGTCTTGTCATCCGGCTTGGCCTTGCCAGAGGCGAGCAGCACCTGCCCGCGCGGGATCGCCAGCGTCTGCATGATCAACCCAGTCGCGGGCTCCCACAGCCAGTAGCCGACCTGGTCATGGAAGGTGATGTCTTCCTCTGGCGTGTTGATGTGGATGTGATAGCGCAGGCCATAGAACAGCTGCGGGCCGTTGGCCTGCGGATCGATCGGGTCCATCCGGATGTGCTCGATGAAGGTCCGACGCTCCGGCCCTTCCGCCTTCGGATTGATGTCGATGCCCTTGTCCGCCTGCCAGGTGCCGGCGAGCCGGCGGAGCGGACCAAGATTGGCAAGGGCGTCAGGCGAGACGTCCTCGGGCTCGGTGAAGATATCAGCGGGAATGGGAAGCATGGGGGCCTCGCGGGAAGTTGCTGAGGCAGCAATAGCACGGAGACGGGTACCTGGCGCGTGCTCGAGCCTCACAATCGCGAATGGACGTCGGCGCCCCGCGCAGGTGATCGTCGGGCTTCAAGGGAGTTCGCCAAGGGAAATACGACGACCGACGGCCAGGGACTTCCACGGCCGCCGACACAACCCGAAGCCGATCCCGCCAACTGCAGCCGCGCTACTTCAACGCCAGCCCGCCGCCAACGCGATGCTGCTGCAATACGCCGAAGTCTCACCGGTGCGCCAGCCGGTGACCCGTCCCGCCTCCTTGCACTCGTCGTAGCTCTTGTAATTGCCGACGTTTCGGCACGTGGCCGAGTACACGCCGCCCGAGGCGTTGCAGCCGACCCAGGGCTTGTCGCCTGTTTTGAAGCTCGATTGGCAGCCGCCGGCGCAGCTGCCCGTTTCGCGCTCGAGCTTGGCGAGCTTCGCGACATCCGACATCGGCGCTGCGGGGGTCACTGCAACGGCTCGGGGCGCGGCGATAGACCTCGTGCTCCGGATCGTCGGGTGATGCGCCGCCCTGTGCGGCCTCACCACATGCTTCGGCGCCTCGACCATGACGCCGGGAAGCTGGGTGTCTGCGGGTGTCGGTTGCGACATTGCCGGGCCGCCGAAGGCGCACAGCAGTGCAATGGACGAGATGGCGACAGCGGGACGCGCAAGGAAGCGAGACGAGATTCGCATGGACCTGTCCTTCCAAATGTGGGGACAGTCAATTCCATCCCCCGAATGGAAAGTTATCACGTGCGAAATGCAGTTGCATCGCTGAATCATGCAACTAGCTACGGGCCAGGCTGCGCGCGATCAACGATGCACCCGCCTGGCGCGGGTTCAGCCTGCCTTCGAACCGGTGACGGCAGCAAGCGCCTCGACGAGCCGGTCGAGATCGGCCTCCTCGGTGTAGAGCGACGGCGTCACGCGGATGCATTGACCCCTGGCGACGCCCGCGCGGCGAACCGTCAGGACCTTGTGGGTGTCCCTGAGCTTCGCCACGGTGGCGTCATTGTCGGCCTTGCTCGTCTTGCCGGCCAGGCGGAAGGACGTGATCGCACCATACAGGCCAGCCTCGTCCGGTGTCAGGATCTCGATGTCCTTGAAGCCCCTGCTACGACTGACCCAGTAGTCGCGCAAATAGCGCAGGCGGGCCTGTTTCGCCGCAGCACCGATCTGCTGATGGAGCTCGACCGCCGCGGGTACCGTCAGCACCGTCGCGAAATTGACCGTGCCGGTGTGCACCCGCGAGCGGATGTCGGTTTCCGGGAAATCCTCGTCACCGAGGTCGCGATCAATGTCGGCGAGGCGGCCCTTCTTGATGTAGAGGAAACCCACGCCGAGCGGCGCACCGATCCATTTGTGCAGGTTGAAGCCGGCAAAATCGACCTCGAGCTCGCTCACCCTAAAGTCCAGCTGGCCCCAGGAATGCGCGGCGTCGACGATGACGTCGACGCCCTTCGCCCTCGCCATGCGGGCGATCTCGGTGACCGGCATGATGAGGCCGGTGCGATGGCTGACATGCGTGAGGAGGAGAAGCCTGGTCTTCGGATTTGCCTCGAGGGCGCGGGCATAGGCGTCGAGCACGGCCTGACGGGTGGCCGGCTCCGGCACCTCGAACTTGACCACGTCGACGCCGCGGCGCGCCTTCAGCGCGTTCATGGCATATTGCATCGAATCGTAATCGAGGTCGGCGTAGAGCACGCTGTCGCCGGGCCTCAGTCTGTTGTAGCCGCTGATCAGCAGCTGCAGCGCTTCGGTCGCGCCCCGGGTGAGCGCGATTTCCTCCGGCGCAGCTCCGACCGCCGCCGCCACCTTGGCCCGCACGGCCTCGAAATCCGCGCCCGCCCGCTGCCGCGCGTAATAGGTGTTCTGATAGTTGATCATGTCGGACAGGCGGATGAACTCGCGCCGCACAGGCTCGGCCATGATGCCCCAATAGCCGTTCTCCAGATTGACGACGTCGGGCGTCACGGCGTAGAGCCCCTTCACGGCCGTCCAATAGGCCTTGTCGGTGGCGACCACGGCCGCCGACCCGGTCGGCTGCACCGGCAGGCCCTCGGTCGCCATGACCGGCGCCGCCAGCGGCGCGACGGCTGCGGCCGCGAGGCCCTTCAGGATCGACCGGCGGTCGGAAGAAATTGCCTTGATCAGATGCATGTCCGCCCTCCGCGATGCGCGGCGAAGGGAGAGCAGCAATCCATGGAACGCCGATGACAGGGCGACGACAGTCTGACGACGCCGGGCGTGCCCGTCGACCGGAGACCGCTCTCAGGCCGCCTTCGACATCGATCTCGCACGCTGCTCGAGCACGCCGATCGTCGCGACCAGATTGTCGCGTCGCCCGCGAAGGGTCAGCGCGAGCAGCGGATAGGCCGGCTGCTGCACGTCGAACACCCCGGCTTTCGCCTCTTCTTCGAGAATGTCGGTGTTGAGCAGCCGCACACGCCACCACAGATCGGCGATCAATCCATCGAGCCGAAGTTCATCGGCAGCACCAGAACGGGACACTTCCTGCATCGCTTTGCCTCAACCTGAAACGGTCTCCATGCCGGGACCGGGCTTTGGTCCTGACTGAGCAAGCGGAGTGCCAGGAATGGGCGGATGGGATCGGGTACAGCGAGCTGCTGTTATGCTTAATATGGCGGC
This sequence comes from Bradyrhizobium sp. B117, assembly GCF_038969555.1. Taxonomy (NCBI): domain Bacteria; kingdom Pseudomonadati; phylum Pseudomonadota; class Alphaproteobacteria; order Hyphomicrobiales; family Nitrobacteraceae; genus Bradyrhizobium; species Bradyrhizobium sp. B117. Next base: position 831,347 of record NZ_CP152414.1, on the reverse strand, counting down.
GTGAGCGCTCGGCATGGTGGTCCGGCTAAATCGCGGTCGGAGAAGCCCGTTTTCCCATTGGAGCGGTCGAATTCGCGAGACCAGGCCGGGCTTTTGGCCGAATGGGATCGCGATTTCACACGGGAGAGGTCCCCCTTGTGCGGCCACGCACAGGATCAATCGGCGACAATCGGCCCAAACGCCTCCCATCGGGCACCAGTGAAGCGCATCATTCGGAACTCCTTGACCACACGATAGTCGGCCACGCCCGTGTTGACGGAGAGCCCCGGGAGCAGCAGATCAAGTTTCACGCTTTTCAGGTTCGTCGCTTGCGCCATGACATTCTCGCGCGAGAGGTCGTCACCGCATTGCTTCAAGACCTGGACCAGCAGCTCGGCGGCGCTATAGCCATAGACCGTGAAGATGCTTTTCCGGTCGCCTCCCGGATAGTAGCCGTCCATGAAGGCGCTCCAGCGCTTCATGCCTTCGTCATCACGCCAGGTCGGGTCATCGGCCTCCTTGAACGAGCTCGCCGAGATGATGCCCTTTGCGTTCTCGATACCGGCGGGGCTCAGGACCGCGTCGATCGAGGACGAACCGACGCCGAGGAGATGAACCGGCTTCCAATCCAGCTCTGCCATCTTTCTGATGACCTGGGCGGCGAACTTCGAGGCAGCCATATTGACGAGAACGTTGACGCCGGCCGCCTTGAGGCGCACGACCTGCGAGTCGACGGTCGGGTCCGTCACATCGTATGAAACGTCACTGATGATGAGTTCGGCTGCCCTTGCGCCGAGTGCTTCCTTCAAGCCGGTCAGATAATCCCTGCCACTCTCATCATTCTGGTAAAGCAGGCCGATTCTGGCATTCGGATAGTTATCCAGGATGAAGCGCGCGTAAACGCGAACCTCCGTGCGCAGATTGGGAGCAAATCCCATCGTCCAGGGGAAGTTGACCGGATCCTCGAAACGCGTCGACCGCCCGGCCACGAAAAGCTGAGGGATCTTGCGGTCATTGAGATATTTCTGAACCGCGATGTTCGAGGCGTTGCCGAGCGTCTCGAATGTGAACAGCACCTCGTCGCTCTCTATGAGCTTGCGGACCTGCTCGACTGTCTTGGACGGCGTCGCCGCATCATCGTAGGAAATCAACGTGATCTTGCGCCCATTGACGCCGCCATGATCATTGATCATGCGGAAATAGGCCGCCTGCACCTTGCCGATCACCGAGGATGCCGAAAGCGGACCGCTATAGGGCATCGTCTGGCCGATCTTGATCTCGGTATCACTTGCGCCAGGACCATATTGATGGCCGCCAAATTGACGATCACCAGCAAGCAAAGGGGGCGTGATGAAAAGTCCGGCCACAAGGATTGCCGCTCTGGCAGCATTCGTGCGCAAGCTCTTGCTCATCGCTGCAACCCATCGCTGGAGCGGAGCTCGCGGATCCGGGCGCCGTTCACGACATGCATGCTTCCTCGCTGGCTGAAGAGCGAACTCATCGCGCCGCCCGCGAGAAAGCTGTTCAGCCGGATGGGATCAGAGCAGGCCAGCGCTGTCCAACGAGCCCTGCCCGCAGTGCGCTAGGAAATCTTCCCGATGTTCGGCAAGCCTACGATCGGCAACAGCCAGCAGCGTTGGGGCGCAGCACCTGCTCGGTACGCTGGAAGAATATCTTGCCAGCCTCGGTCAGGCCGCGATGCCGAGTGCTGCGGTTGAACCGCCGCACGCCGAGTTGCGCCTCGAGCTCGCCGATGTCGCGACACCGAGCCCGGCGCTGTGGCCGGCCGCAGAGAAGCTCTTGCGGATGGTGCTGACAAACAGCTCCATGGCCTGAAGGCGATCCATCGATCTTTTCATATTTTGCAAAAGAGATGCTCAGACTCCGCCAATGGTTGGAAAAGACTCAAGTCTGTAGCCTTCGGTCAACATGGCCATAAACGGCCGCGCTGCAACGGGGAGGACTGCATCCATGGAATTCGGGCTCTTCGTCCTGTCGCAGCGGCGCGGCTATCATCAGTCCTCGCGGCAGGTGAACAAGAACACGGTCGCGCTCCTGTTTCTCGTCGCCGCGACGACGCTGGCGCTCCAGACGGGCGCCGCGGGGGCCCAGACCGCCGCGGAATCCTGGCCGAACCGCGCGATCACCTGGGTGGTCCCGTTCGGGGCCGGCGGCGTCACCGACCTCGTCTCGCGCAAGATCGCGGAGCTGCTGCGGACGCGGCTTGGGCAGCCCGTGGTGGTGGAGAACCGACCCGGCGCTGGCGGGACCATCGGGACGGAGTTCGTTGCCCGGGCCCAGCCCGACGGCTACACCGTGCTCTACGCCTCCGGCGGACCGATGACGATCCAGCCGAACCTGGGGATGGCGAAGCTCAACTACGACCCGCTCAAGAGCTACGTCCATGTCCGCGGAGTGAGCTCGGCGAACCAGATCCTCGTCGCGACCGCAGCAGCGCCCTACAGCACGCTTGCTGAGTTCGTCGCCTACGCGAAGGCTAACCCGGGCAAGGTCAATTTCGGCTCCCCCGGCCCCGGCACCGCCCAGCACCTTGCCGGCGAGATGTTCCAGGCGGCCGCCGGCATCAAGCTGACCCACGTGCCCTACAAGTCGGGCTCGAGCCAGATGACCGACATGATGTCGGGCATCCTGGACGTCTCCTTCGATTACCTCGCCGTGCTCAGGCCGCTGATCGACACCGGCAAGGTCAAGGTGCTCGGCACCACCGGCACGGCGCGGCTGGCCGCGCTGCCCGACGCGCCGACGGTGCTCGAGGCCGGTTACCCGGACGCCGTCAGTGTCGGCTCGACCTGGGTCTCGGTCCCGGCCGGGACCGACCCGAGAATCGTGGGCAGGCTCTCCGAGGCGCTGACCGCCGTGCTCGCCGACCCCGGCATCGTCGCGGACCTCGCCACCAACGGCCAAGTGTCGATCGCTGACAAGGGGCCAGCCGAGATGGGCCCGTTCATCGTCGAGGAGACCGCACGCTACAAGCGGGTGATCGAGAGCGCGGGCATCGCCGCGCATTAGCGCAGGCGCACGATTGGGTAGATCGCGCACGCGAAGGAGTGGCCGTCGGCTACATGCTGCAAAAGGATCTGCTGCTGCCGTGGCGCAGCGTGCTCGACAACGTCATGCTCGGGCTAGAGATACGCAAAACGCCCAAGCCGAGCGCGAGATCGGAAATCGAACCACCGACATTTGGTGGGTAGAAGTCATGGTGCCCAGGGGCGGAATCGAACCACCGACACTGCGATTTTCAGTCGCATGCTCTACCAACTGAGCTACCTGGGCGTGCTGAGCGAAGGACCCAAGGCCCATCGAGCGGGCGGTTTATAGTGGGCTGAGAGCGGCCTGTCCACCCGGCTTCGCCAAGAGGCTTCGCCGGGCGCGGCCCGGCTGTGTACAAGCTGGGGCTGGCTTGCCGCGGCTGGCGCGCGGCGCGGCCGTCGCACGGCCAAGATATTGATATTACTTGTCTATTCGACGTCATCGACCTCGTCGTCGCGGCCGGGGATGACGTAGGAGCCTTTCAGCCAGCGGTTCAAATCGACGTCGCGGCAGCGCGAGGAGCAGAACGGGCGGGTGGCATGCTCGGTGGGCTTGCCGCAGATCGGGCAGGTTTTGAGCGGGCCGGTGGGCTTTTTGACCAGGTCGTCCATGACGGGCGCAGCTTACACGGGGTGGAGGACTTTAAGCGCCGGTCGGCGCTCAGGTTCCGGGAGCAGCGGCGCAGGCGTCCCCGCCGGGGTCCGGCCGGGCCATTCTACTGTGCATGGGGTTGTTTTCGAGATTTTTATCGGCGCGCTCACACCGCGGTGGCGTTGAGCCAGCCGAAGCGGATCGGAAAGCCCTCGCCGCCGAGCAGGGTCGTGGTCTCGTAGAGCGGCAGGCCGACGACGTTGCTGTAGGACCCGACCATCTTCACCACGAACGAGCCGGCGATGCCCTGCACGGCGTAACCACCGGCTTTGCCGCGCCATTCGCCGGAACCGATATAGGCCTGGATGTCGTCCTCGGAGAGGCGCTTGAAACGGACGCGGGTCTCGACCAGGCGCTGGCGGAACGCCTCGCGCGGCGTGACCAGGCAGATCGCGGTGTAGACGCGGTGGTTGCGGCCCGACAGCAGCCGCAGGCACTGCGCGGCCTCGTCCACCAGATTGGCCTTGGGCAGGATGCGGCGGCCGACCGCCACGACCGTGTCGGCGGAGAGGATGAAGGAGCCGCGCAGCTCGTCGTCGAGCTGCACCGATTTGAGCGCCGCGTCGGCCTTGGCCCGGGCAAGGCGGTTGGCGCAGGCGCGCGGCAGCTCGCCCCGCCTCGGCGTCTCGTCGACGTCGGCCGGCCGGAGCGCATCCGGCTCGATGCCGGCCTGGTTGAGCAGCGACAGGCGCCGCGGCGAACCGGAGGCAAGTACGAATTTGGGGCGGCCGAGCATCAGGTGATTTGGGGGATGAAGCGGGGTGAATTGCGCGCGGAACCTATCGGAAGGGGGCTGATTTCACAACCGGGAACCCGAGCTTAGGTGATTCGAGGCTTCCGATAAGCGTGTGCCTGCGCTCTGTGACGCGGGTGTTACGGACCCTCGATGCTACCCGCTCGCCGCGCCCGCCTTGGCGAAACGCCGGCGGATGCGCATCAGGAGCTGGTCGCAGACGTCGCGGTAGGCGGCGAGCTTCTGGTCGCGGCTGCCCTCGATGGTGGTGGGGTCGTGCGTCGGCCAATATTCGACGTCGGCGGCGAGCGTGCGGGTCAGCTCCAGCGCCTTGTGGTGCGCTTCGGGCGAGAGCGTGATGATGAGATCGAAATTGAGCCCCTCCCAATCCTCCAGCTCCTCGAAGGTCTGCGGCTTGTGGATGGAGATGTCCTGGCCGAGCTCGGCCATCACCGATACCGCGAACGGATCGAGCTCGCCCTTCCTGGCCCCGGCCGACTTCACGTAGAGGCCTTGCGGAAACATGTGCCGCAGCAGGCTCTCGGCCATCGGCGAGCGCACGCTGTTCATCGCGCAGGCGAACAGCACCGATTGCGGATCGCGTGCGCGTGAGGGCGCAGCCATCCGCGATCAGCCTTTCCAATGGAGAACAGTAATGAGCGTGAACAGCCGGCGCGAGGTCTCGAAATCGACCCGCACCTTGCCCTTCAGCCGCTCTTGAAGCGTGCGCGATCCCTCGTCATGGATGCCGCGGCGGCCCATGTCGATGGCCTCGATCTTGTCCGGCGTCGCGGTGCGGATCGCCTGGTAGTAGCTGTCGCAGATCATGAAGTAGTCTTTCACGATCCGCCGGAACGGCGTCAGCGACAGCAGATGCGCGACCACGGGCGCGCCGTCCTCGCGGCGGATGTCGAACATCAGGCGGTTGCCGGTGATGCCGATATGCAGCGTGAACGGGCCCTGCCCGTCCGCGCCATCGGGCGCGAACAGATTCTGCTCGATCAGATCGTAGATCGCGATCGCGCGCTCATGCTCGATGTCGGGCCCGGAACGGCCGATCGAGTCCTCGTCGAGCGTGACGCCGACGATACGGTTCTGCGAGTCGTCCTGTTCGGGCGGCTTTGTCATGACAGATTGAGGCGCAATCCAATCGAGCGCGAATGGGCGTCCAGTCCTTCCGCTTGTCCGAGCGTCATCGCGGCAGGTCCCAGCGCACGCAACTGGTCCGGCCCGCATTTCAGGATCGAGGTGCGCTTCATGAAATCGTGCACCGAGAGGCCTGAGGAAAACCGCGCCGAGCGCGCCGTCGGCAGCACATGGTTGGAGCCTCCGACATAGTCGCCGATCGCCTCGGGCGTGTGCGCGCCGAGGAACACGGCGCCGGCATTGCGGATCCTTGCGGCGAGCGCGTCGGGATCGGTGGTCATGATCTCGAGATGCTCGGCCGCGATCGCGTCCGCGAGCGGGATCGCGTCGGCGAGAGTCTTCACCATGATGATGGCGCCGAAATCGGCCCAGGAGGCGCTGGCAATCGCGGTGCGCGGCAGCGTCTTCAGCTGCGCTTCGACGGCCTTTTCGACGTCGGCGGCGAGCCGCGCCGAGTCCGTGATCAGGATCGATTGCGCGCTGGCATCGTGCTCGGCCTGCGCGAGGAGATCCGCGGCGATCCAGTCGGCATTGCCGGTATCGTCGGCGATGACCAGCACTTCGGAAGGGCCGGCGATCATGTCGATGCCGACCTTGCCGAACACCAGCCGCTTTGCGGCGGCGACATAGGCATTGCCGGGGCCAACGATCTTGGCGACCGGCGCGATCGTCGCAGTGCCGTAAGCGAGCGCAGCGACAGCCTGCGCGCCGCCGACGCGGTAGATCTCGGTGACGCCGCCGAGATGGGCTGCCGCCAGCACCAGCGGATTGAGCTTGCCGTCGGGCGAGGGCACCACCATCACGAGGCGCGACACGCCGGCGACTTTTGCCGGCACCGCGTTCATCAGCACCGAGGATGGATAGGCCGCGGTGCCGCCGGGCACATAGAGGCCGGCGGATTCGATTGCGGTGTAGCGCCAGCCGAGCTCGACACCGAGCGGATCGGTGAAGCGCTCGTCCTTCGGCAGCTGACGGCTGTGATAGGTCTCGATGCGGTCACGCGCCAGCTTGAGCGCATCCAGCGTCGCGGCATCGCAGGCCTTCACCGCGGCCTCGATCTCGGCGGCGGTGACGCGCAGGCCGGATGCATCCAGCGTCAAGCGATCGAACTTGGCGGTGGCCTCGAGCAGGGCCGCGTCGCCACGTTTGGCGACATCGTCGACGATCGCGCGCGCGGCGGCCTCGACGTCGGCCGATACCTCGCGCTTGGCGGCGAGAAAGGCCGCGAATCGCTGGTCAAAATCGGCGCTGCTGCGGTCGAGACGAACGGGCATTTTGGCTTGGCTTCCGGCTGGTCTTTTGGGGCGGATTGGCTCACCCGGCCCCCTGCTCAATGGCGCGGCGGGAAAGCGGCGTCAACCCTTGCTCGGTGCCGCTCCGGCGAACGCCTGAGCCGGCTCGGCTGGTATACAGGGGACCTCACCCCTCCCCCTCGATCTCCAGTCCCGTTCCCAGTTCGTCCGCCCCAAGATCGGTCAGCTCGCATTCCAGGCATTCGACGTCGAGGCGGATGGCGCCGCCCTCGGCAAACAGCAGCAGGGCGCTGCCGCTCGGCTCCTCGGCGCGGCCGTCCTGGGGGTGAAACTCGATGCCGACGAGGTCCAACACCTTGTCCGGCGCGGCCAGATCGATGTTGCGCGACTTGCAGGCGAGCACGCGGTCGAAGCGAAGCGCGGCGACCAGCCGGCGCGGCTCTGCCTCACCCGCGAGCGTCTGCTCCCAGTCGAGCCGGCTCATGCCGACCACCAGCCGCTTCTCGCTCTGCCGCCAGATGATGTCGGAGGCCTGCACGCGGGCATCCTGGACATGGGTCGAGATCACGGCGAGATCGTCGGCATCGAGCGCGATCATCTTGAGCTGGGGAGACATCGCTGGCGCTTCTCCTTCAGGACGGACAGTGCTCAACGCGCGCAGGCGCCGAAATTTCCCCACAACTAACGGGCCGGCCGGCTAGACGCTATTGATATCCTCCATCTCCAGCACCTTCCGCGGATACCCCTCCCGGGCAACATGGATCATGGCGCGGCCCATCTGCTCGGTCGAGGTGACGAGCGAAGGCGAGATCCGGCGCAGCACCGACCAGAGCGGCCAGGTTGCGGTATACACGGCCTGCACCCAGGCGGTCTTGGAACGGGCACCGTGCAGCGGCTGGATCGCCCCCGGCCGGAACATGTAGGCGCCCTTGAACGGCAGCTTGAGCAGATCGTTCTCGGTCTTGCCTTTGACACGCGCCCACATCCGCGAGCCCTGCTCGGTGGAATCGGTGCCGGCGCCGGTGACATAGGTGAAGGTCATCTGCGGATTGAGCCGCGCCAGCGTCGTCGCCGCCGCGAGCGTGAGGTCGTAGGTGAGATGGCGGTAACGCTCCTCGCTCATGCCGATCGAGGAGACGCCGAGGCAGAAAAAGCAGGCGTCGAAGCCTGTGAGCTGGGCTTCGATCGGCGAATAATTCAGGAAGTCATCGTGGATGATCTCGGCGAGCTTGGCGTCGTGTACGCCCGTCGGGCTGCGGCCGATCACGAGCACGCGCTCGATGCCGGGATCGATCAGGCACTCGCGCAGGACGCCCTGCCCGACCATGCCGGTCGCGCCGAAGATGATCACTCGCATCGCGATGTCCCCACCGATGTCGCGGCTCATGCGGCGACCGCGATCTCGTCGAAGGATACACCGGTCAGCGTTGCCGAGACATCCCACAGCATGGCCGCCGCGGCAAAGTCCTTCGCCTGCGGCATGATCCGCGCAGGTACCGGCGGGCCCTTCAATTCATAGAACCAGTTCGGCCCGTAATAGCCGCCGGGCTCGGCGGCCGGCGACGTCGCGGCGAACAATGTGGGCAGCGCACCTTCGGCCGCGGACTGGCTCATCAACGGCTGGAGCAACCGGCCGACCCGCCATTGGAACGTGTTTGCGCCCGGCCCGTTCGCAATGAGATCGGTCCGCGCATAGCCGGGGTGCGCGGCAAGGCTCGTCACGCCCCAGCCGGCGGCGAGGCTGCGACGCTGCAATTCCAGGGCAAACATCAGCATCGCCAGCTTGGACTGGCAGTAGGCCCGCCACGGACGATAGGAGCGCTGGCTATGGAGATCGTCGAAATTGATCGCGCCGGAGCGGTGCGCAAGGCTGGAGAGATTGACGACACGCGCGGCCTTGGCGCGGCGAAGCTGCGGCAACAGGCGTGCCGTCAGCGCGTAGTGGCCGAGATAATTGGTGCCGAGCTGCATCTCGAACCATCCTCGGTCTGCTGCCGCGTCGGCAGCGCCATCACGCCGGCATTGTTGACGAGGAGATCGAGCTGCTCGTTGCCGGCGGCGAAGCGCCTGGCGAAATCGGCGACGGAGGCAAGGCTGGCGAGGTCGAGATGCTCGTACGCAATCAACGCATTGGGAAAGCGTGCGCAAATTCCCTCGATCGCGCGCAGGCCCTTTGCGTCGCTACGCCCGGTGATTATGACAATGGCCCCGGCGCCCGCCAGCGCCATCGCCGTCTCATAGCCGAGGCCGCCCGTCGCCCCGGTCACGACGGCGGTCTTGCCGGCGAGGGAGGGGATGTCTGCCGTCGTCCAGTCCGTCATGCCATGTCTCCGTTCGGGGGCTGGAATGAGGCCCGCGACCGGTCTAAATGTGCACTGAGTGCAAATTTGCAAGAGGTGAAATGATTTGAAGGTTTCGAAGGCCATCGGGAAGCGTGCCAAGCCATTGGCCGTGGAAGGAAAATCGCCGCCGACTGCGGGCCTGCGCCAGCGCAAGCAGCAGGCGACGCGCGAGCGCCTGACCCGCGCGGCGATGGCGCTGTTCCGCGAGCGCGGCTTCGAAGCCACCACGATCGACGACATTGCGGCCAAAGCGGAGATGTCGCGCCGCAGCTTCTTCCATTACTTCGCGTCCAAGGAGGACGTGGTCGCCGCCTGGCAGGAAGATGCCGCGGCCGCGCTGGTCGCCGAGATCCTCGCAAGGCCCGCGGACGAATCCATGCTCACCGCGGCGGAGAATGCCATCGCCGCAGCGGTCAAGCGCGTCGATCCAGCCGAGGCGACGGCGATGTCGCGGCTCAAGCGGGACAACCCCGCGCTTCATGCGCGCGACCAGCTCAAATACGAGAAGCTCGAGCGCGCGCTGGCCGATGGGCTCGCCCAGCGCGCGAAAAGCAAGTCGGACATGGCGAAGGCCCGGCTCGTCGCCATGATCGCCACCGGCGCAATGCGCGTCGGCGGCGACAGCTGGATGGGCGAAGGCGCGCGGGAAAAGCCGGAAGTTTTCGTGAAGCGGACCTTCGATGCGATCCGGGGGATCTTGAAGTGACATTCTTCCCCTCTCCCCTTGCGGGAGAGGGTGGATCAATCGCGCTCTGCGCGATTGAGACGGGTGAGGGGTTGTCTCCGCATACTCACTCTCAAATGCATTCGCGGATAGAACCCCTCATCCGGCGCTTCGCGCCACCTTCTCCCACAAGGGGAGAAGGAAGACACCTTACTCCTTGAAAAACGCCAGCAGGTCGGCGTTGATCGTCTCGGCGTGCGTGGTCGGCATGCCGTGCGGGAAACCCTTGTAGGTCTTCAGCGTGCCCTTCTTGAGCAGCTTGGCCGAGAGCGGGGCGGAATCAGCGTAAGGCACGATCTGGTCGTCGTCGCCGTGCATCACCAGCACGGGGACGTTGATCTTCTTGAGGTCCTCGGTGAAGTCGGTCTGCGAGAACGCAACGATGCCGTCGTAATGCGCTTTCGCACCGCCCATCATGCCCTGGCGCCACCAGTTCTGGATCACCGCTTCGGACGGTTTTGCGCCGGGACGGTTGTAGCCGTAGAACGGGCCTGCCGGGAGGTCGCGATAGAATTGCGTGCGGCTGGCGGCGAGCTGCTTCTGCAGGTCGTCGAACACGCTCTTCGGCAGACCGCCGGGATTGGCTGCCGTCTGCACCATCAGCGGCGGCACCGCGGAGAGGATCGCGGCCTTCGCCACCCGGCTCTCGCCGTGGCGCGCGATGTAGTGCACCACCTCACCGCCGCCGGTGGAATGCCCGACATGGATCGCGTTCTTGAGATCGAGATGCGCGGTGACCGCGGCGAGATCGTCGGCGTAATGATCCATGTCGTGGCCGTCGGCAACCTGCGACGAGCGGCCGTGGCCGCGACGGTCATGGGCGATGACGCGGTAGCCGCGCGTGACGAAAAACATCATCTGCGCGTCCCAATCGTCTGACGACAGCGGCCAGCCATGGCTGAACACGATCGGCTGGCCCGCGCCCCAGTCCTTGAAGAAAATCTCGACGCCGTCTTTGGTGGTGATGGTGGGCATGGGGGGCTCCTTTAGTGAAAGACGTCATTCCGGGGCGCGCGAAGCGCGAACCCGGAATCTGGAGATTGCTAGATCGAGATTCCGGTTCATCGCTACGCGATACCCCGGAATGACGGGCTGTTGGCGATCAGGCAAACGTCATCGGCTTGAAGCGGCGCCAGGCGCCGATCGTCAGCACCACGAAGAACACCAGCACGATGCCCTGCACCACCGCGAACACCGGCCCCGAAGGCGGCGCCGGCGGCACGGCGGGCGCGAGCGCGGCCAGCGCCGGCACCTTCAGGAACGACTGGATCACCAGCACGAAGACGTTGAAATAGAGCGAGATCATCGCGGTGACGATGTAGACCGGACGCCAGACCCCGGAGAGCTTCCTGCCGTAGAGCGCGAAGCAGGCGATCGCGAGCAGCACCAGCGAGATGATGCCGATGATGTGCGAGGGCAGCAGCTCCTTGAACGGAAATAGGAAGCCGGTGGCGCTGGTGAGGATGGTGAACAGCAGGAAGATCGCGGTGAGGCCCGGCATCGAGTTCGAACCGAGCAGGCCGAACATCACGACAAGGCCCGCGGCGATGGCGATCAGGCTGATGATGACATGGACCAGTGTGAAGGCGGGCAGGCTCAACCCAAGGACCATGGCATCTCTCCTACGCTCTGCATTGAGATGAGAGTAGTATTACGCTCCTCATGGGATTACCACATGCGTTGTCGTCACATGCATGTGCACGGCCATGCGCCATCGTGCGAATCGACAAACGCATGGCTGATTTTTTTGCAAGGCTGTCGCAAACGACAGCAGCTTTTCGACGAAAGTTGAAGCGATCGTTCACACGTCCTTGGTGTCGAAGATCAAGATGTCAGCGCCGCCGCTGGCGAATTTCGGCACGTCAGCGCCGGTCGCCTGGCCTTCCGGGCTGGCGAATGCCGCCTGGATGTCGGCAACGCTGCCGAAGGTGAGAATGGCGACGAGATGGATTCCGGTCGGGCCGGCGGGGGAGCCGACCGGCCCCTTGCTGACGGCGTATTTCTTCAGGCCGGGAAGTTTCTTGGCGAGTGGAATGTGGGTCTCGGCATAGTATTTGTCGAAGGCCGCGGCATCCTTGGGCGTTTTGTAGAGCACGACGATTTCAGCCATTTAGTCCTCCCGTTGAATCTTTTGTTCGCTCGTTCAGCTTTCGATCCTCATGGTGAGGAGGCGCGTTAGCGCCTCTGCGGACGATGCTTTCGCATCGCCGCGCGAACCATGAAGGCCCGGGTCGCCATTCCGGGCCTCGATCCTTCGAGACGCCGCTGTCGCGGCTCCTCAGGATGAGGCGATAGTCTGTGGGACAAGGCACGATGGCAAGCCTCATTCGACTTGCCATTTGCTTGTCTTGTCCTTGACTTATTGTTTGAGCACGATCTTTTCGGAAAACCGCTTCACACTTTTCGCTGACGCGGCCCTTCGGGTCCGGATCGTGCTCTAAAGCGCCGGTTTTGCGGCGTCGCCGAGATAGCCGTGCAGGGAGGCGACGACCTGCGCGCCCTCGCCGATGGCGCCGCCGACGCGCTTGACCGAGCCGGAGCGGACGTCGCCGACGGCGTAGACGCCGGGCACCGAGGTCTCGAGCGGCGCCACCAGCTTGCCCTGATTCAGCTCGGACTGCGCGCCGGTGACGACGAAGCCGCCGCGATCGAGCGTCACGCCGCAGCCGTCGAGCCAGCTGGTGGCGGGATCGGCGCCGACGAACAGGAAGAGGTTGCGGATCTCGGCTTCGTCCTCGTCGTCCGAGAGCCGGCTCTTCCAGCGGATGCGCCGCAAGAGCGAGGTCTCGTCGCCCTCGAGCGCGGTGATCTCGGTGTTGAACATCAATTCGATGTTCGGCGTCGCTTCGATGCGCTCGATGAGATAGCGCGACATGCTGGCCCCTAGGCCGCCGCCGCGGATGATCATCAGCACGCGCTTGGCGTGGCCCGACAGGAACACGGCCGCCTGCCCCGCCGAATTGCCGGCGCCGACCAAAGCGACCTCCTCGCCGGCGCAGAGCCGCGCCTCGACCGGCGAGGCCCAGTACCAGACGCCGCGTCCTTCGAACGTGTCGAGGTTCGCGATGTCGGGACGGCGATAGCGCGCGCCGCTCGCGACCACCACCGCGCGCGAGCGCAAGGTGTCGCCGCAATCCAGCGCCAACGCGAAGGCGCCGTTGGTACGCGAGCAATCCAACGAGCTCACCGACATCGGAATCATGATCTCGGCGCCGAATTTCTGCGCCTGGGTGAAGGCGCGCCCCGCCAGCGCCTGGCCCGAGATGCCGGTCGGAAAGCCCAGATAGTTTTCGATGCGCGCGCTGGCGCCGGCCTGGCCGCCGAAAGCGCGGGTGTCGACGACCGCGACCGAGAGGCCTTCGGACGCCGCATAGACCGCGGTTGCAAGTCCCGCCGGTCCGCAGCCGACGATCGCAACGTCGAAGATGCGATCGTCCTTGGCGCCGCCGATCATGCCGATGGCACGGCCGAGCTCGGTCTCGCTGGGATTGCGCAGGACGGTGCCGTCGGCGGTGACGACGAGCGGCCAATCCTCCGGCTTCGGCGAATAGCGCGTGATGATCTCGGCCGCGTCATGCTCGCTGTCGGGGTCGAGCAGATGATGCGGCTGGCCGTTGCGGGTGAGAAAGCCTTGCAGGCGCACCACGCCGACGGAGTTCGACGGCCCGATCAGCACGGGCCCGCCGATGCCGCCCTGGATCAAATTGACCCGGCGCAGGATCAGCGCGCGCATGATGCGCTCGCCCAGCTCGGCTTCGGCCACCAGCAGCGCACGCAGCCGGTTCGGCGGAACGAGGAGCACCTCGACCTCGCCCTCGGCGCGTCCGTCGACCAGCGCCGGCCTGCCCGAGAGCTGGCCGAGCTCGGCCAGGAACTGCCCCGGCCCCTGATCGATCACCGGCGTGACATGGCCGAGCCCGTCGCGCTGGGTGATGGCGACGTGGCCCGCCAGCACCACGAACATGCCGGGACCCTGCTTGCCGGTCTCGAACAGCAGCTCGCCGTCTTTATAGCGCCTCAACTCACCGAAATGGCGCAGGCGCTCGATCTCGGCCGGCGCCAGCGCCGGAAAAGTCTGCTCGGGACGCGTGAACTGCGCCATCAGCGCGCTCCTGTCGGTTCGTTGCACGTCGTCCTTCGCCATCGTCATTCTCGCTCATTCTAGAATCTAGCCGCCGGCCTTCCCGGCGGCTTCCTCGTCGAGGGAACCGTTATCGTTCTGCTTGGGCTCGGTACCTGCGGCGCGTTCACGCGCCTGCACCTTCCGTCGCTTCAGGTTTTCGCGCAGCGCCGATTTCAGCCGGTCGTCCCGGGACGTCTTCGCCTGCCGCGCGCGCTTGTCGTTCTCGTCGGCCATCACGGCTCCATTCACGGGATCGGCGATAACATGCCCCATCAACGTGGCAGCTCAAGAGGCGCGCGCAATTCGATCGTGCGAAACTCCAAATGAGTCGAATCCGGCGAGCCGGCCAACTGGCCAGTTGGGTGGGGATATCGGAACCCGAATCGGCAGAAAGTCGGTCGTTTCGCGCCAAAACGGGCATTTTGGCCCCAATATCGGCCCGATTTTCTCGTTTTGACGGAGCTAGCAAGCTTGCACAGGAGGGGGGGTTGTGGCAGATATCGGCCCGCTTGGTAGGCCCCTTGGCGGCCGATTCTGATCCCAGCACATGCTGCCGTAGCTCAGTGGTAGAGCACTCCATTGGTAATGGAGAGGTCGACAGTTCAATCCTGTCTGGCAGCACCATCTAATTCAAGCACTTAGCAGCAATCGTGCTCATCTCTGCGAGAGAGCCGGAAGCACCACGGAAGCACGGTGAGCGGATCAGCCCCGCTCACCGATGCATCCAAGCGTACTTCAGTGCAGCCGCAGGCAAGCTTCCATCTCACCCCTCGCCTTGAGCATTCGCATTGCCATTGGCAACGTCACCGCGGCGTCGACCTCCACCACGTTGCCGGCAAGGGCTCGAAATTGGCCGGCTGCCTTGCCCTTGAGCGGGGCTAGCATCGCAGCGGCGACTGCTGAACTCACCTGACACTGAACCAGGGCGTACGGTCCATCGATTGTGAGGAGGAGAGCCACGTTCCGGCGAGCGAGTTCGCGGCCGATGTCGGTTTCGCAGGCCAGATTGTCGGAGCGGAGAGCGAGAGATGAGCGCATAACGTTTTGCCTTTCGAGCAAGAGCTAAAGCCCAGGGGCGAAATGACCGACGTTAGACGGCCCCGCGCACCTTTGGGCGTGCGCCTTGGACATACGCGCGCGGCCCCTGGACAAGATTTGTGATCGCCGCTGACCGGATTGGCTATCGGCTAACGTTTCGGGCTTTCGACCCGCGATCAGGATGCGCTCAGTTGAAAATTCGGCAACGAATTTTTTGTCTGGAAAAGTCTAATACGTAAACCCGACAAGCTACCGATTGAACACGCTGGCCTTTCGTTTCAATCGACCGTTCGTTTGTCGAATTAACATCGCGCAAGACCATACAAGAGATCGCTGTGCCGCAGAGGCTTTTGCGACTCGAACATTTGAGCAGCGCCAGCAACTTAGCTAGAATCGGTCTGTCATGAGGAGTGCGTTTCGATGAAAAAGAAAGCCGCGCCCGCAAAAGACCCGGCAGTGATCGCGCTTAATCGCGTCATGTCTGCTCGCAATGATGCAGAGTACGACGCAGCGATAGCGGAGCTTGAGACTTGCCCCGCGCTGACAGCTCAAGGCGTACGCGCGAAGCGCAACCTCGAGCGATCGCGCCAGGCGGCGTTAGAGCAAGGCGATCGCTTGACGGCAGAAGGTCGCATTATGATGCAGCGCTTGGCCGATACGATCGACGAGGGCCTAGCGCTGTTGACGCGGACCGGCATGCGGAAGCGGAGGGCCCGGCCGGTACCCACCCCGGCCCCGCTCCCGCCCCCTAGGGGGGAGGCCCTCGCTCGGCGTCCAAAGGCCGCAAAGCCGCTCGACTAAATTTCAGATTCTTGAGAAGTTCAGGGCGTTTCAACATTTCGTTTTAGTAGGGAGCATCACAGAATGTGGTGGCAGGCAGCAATTTTCGCGGCCGTGACGTTCACACTTGTCACGTTCTGGGCATGGTATCAGGCGCGTGTTGATCCGCAGCGGAATGCGTTCGCTGTAGCGGCGCGAGTCGCTAAGCAGGACCGGGCTTGGGATCACCGAAACAACTCAGATCAACTTGAACCAACGCACACATCTCCCGCGCCCACCATCATGGCGCCCACGTCTGTTTGTCGTTACTGGAAACGAGCGTCTCTCTCAGCCGCTGGTTTGCAATTTCCATGTTCGCACTCGCCTACGCGGGCGGGGTCGTTGGCTCTTTTGAGTTTTTCACGAAGCGCTTCGCTTGCACGGTATTTCCATATGAGGGCCGCCGCTCTTGCGGAGTGGAAGTTGCATTGAACGCGGCGCTCTGGCCATTCGACCTTGGAAAAGAAGCCGCCCGCTGGGCATTCGAACAAGGCGCAAGGCTCGCTCGATTGAACTAAGCCGCTTAACGCCCACCAGCGTCCACTCCTCGCAATACCGATTTTTCACTTCTTAATAACCGCGTCTGAGTTACACTTCATCTCACGGACGCAACGCCGCTTCGCCGACGGCACCCACCGCGCAATCCCGCGCACTTCCTCTCACCCCGTCGGCGAGCAATGTCATCAACGCCATACGACCGTCAAACATCCTTCGCGCTTCAGAGCGCCGAGAATCCCAAAGATCAGATTCCTGGAAATCTCTTCGACGCGGAGTTCAATGCCATCAAGCTGTCGATGGACGACACCCAACAGAACCTGGCCAAGATCCAGGACGACGACGGTGTCCTGAAGCGCGGTTCGGTCGGCCAGGCGCAGTTCGACAGCAGCGTGAGCCTCGGTTTCGCCGCTCCGACGCAGTGGGCGAGCGGGGTCCTCTACACCGCGAACGTCAACACGGTCTTCTACAACTCGATCTTCTACATCGCGAACACGACACACACCTCTGGCCCGAGCTTCGAGCCGGCCAAGTGGGACGAGATCGCCGATTTCACTGCGGCCGCCGCTATTCCGGACGGTTCGATTACGTCAGCGAAGCTGGCCCCGGGGGCTGTAGGTTCTGACAAGCTGGGTGACGGCGTAGTCTCCAATTCGAAACTCGCCACAGGCGCGGTGACGACCAACAAGCTGGCCGACGCCAACGTGACTCCGATCAAACTCAGCTCGGACGTCGGCGCGGCACTGGTGAACAGTATCTTCCCGCCGGGGCTGGTACTTCCATACGCAGGCAGCGCCGCGCCGACCGGTTGGCTACTCTGCCAGGGTCAATCGTTGCTGCGCGCGGACTATCCGGGCCTGTTTGCCGCGCTGGGCACCATCTTCGGTTCTACCGACGGCACTCATTTCAACGTGCCTGATTTGCGGGGGCGTGTGCCGATCGGCGTGGACGGCGGAGCAAATCGCGTCACGACCGCTGGCGGAGGCATCGATGGCGCAACGCTCGGCGCTTCTGGGGGGCAGCAGAACCACACGTTGCTGACGGCAAATCTGCCGCCTTACACGCCGGCCGGCACGATCACGAACGGTGCGATTTCCATCTCGTCCAACGCCATCACCGGCAGCACCACTACGGGCGGCGGCGGTTTCCCGGCCGGTAGCAACACGAGCGCAACGATTACCGCGTCGCAAGGCGCATCGACGTTCACCGGCGCCGCTCAGGGCGGCTCGAGCACGCCGGTTCAGACGCTCCCGCCGGGCATTGTCCTCAACTACCTCATCAAGGCGCACTGAGGATGCCCCAACTCATCGAATTCGAGGGGCGTCGTCACGAGTTTCCCGATGACTTCACACAAGCAGACATCCAGCGCGCGTTGAGCTCGATGGCAAGTGCGCCGCGGCTGCCTGAAGTGGGAGCATCCGAACGCCGATATCGGATGGCCAACGGCAGCGGGACGGTGTCAGACCCGAAGCCAATTCAAGTGCAGGGACCCGACGGAGCGATCGTTGAATTTCCGGCGGGCACTTCCAACGAGGATATGACCGTGGCGCTTCAGAAGCACTACGGTGCGCCTGGGCAGACAATTCCAGCATTGCCTCCTGGCTACACGCTGGACCAGCCGGCCGCCGTGCCGCCACTGCCCTCTGGTAATATGCTCGATCGAGCCCGAAGTGCGCGGAAGGCCACTGAAGCCGAAGTCGACCGATCGGTCGTCGGCACTTTGATCCGCGAAGACCCGCGCGACGCTGCGTCAAGCATCCTTGCCGATAAGTACGGCGGGCCGAAGAAGCTGGATGAAATCAATGCGCTGGTGCGGAATGACGCGCAAGCGATGCGCGGATGGAAGGCAGCGATGTCGGAAGTTCTGGCCGACAAGGTTCAAGGCACGCGGCGGGTGGGCGAGACACTCGAGGTCCAATTCGCGCGGCTGGCCAAGGAGTTCAAAGACAACGAAACGCTGCTCGCGAAGACCTTCTCGCCTGAGGAGATGAACAATCTCCGCCAGGCGCATAAGATCCTGTCTTACTTCAAGGAGGCCGAGAAGCGGGCAACGGTCGGCAGCGACACCGCGGAGAAGATCGGCATACCCACCGGCGTGCAACTCGCGTTTCGGCACATCTATGGAGATCTAAAAGGCGGTGGCGTCATCAAGCGCATGAAGCTGCTTCTCGAGATGCTCCCATCCGGACGGCAAAACGTGGATGAGATTGTCAATGCTGCGTGGTTCGACCCGAACTTGGCAGCGTATCTGCTCGAGCGACCGGTGAAGAACTACAACGTGCCTCGATATAACCTCGACCTGCGCCGGCTCATCGCTGCGGCGAACGCCTCGCGCGACCAGTAACTCCACGGAAACGGGAGAGAACAAGTGACCGCTTTGATCGCTTCATCCGACCTGACCGACCAACAGCGCGAGCTTGTGCGCTGCATTGTTGTGGAGGGGCGCCCTCCAGAGGAGGCCGCCGTGATGGCCGGCTATCACCCGAAGTCCGTCTACAGGGCCTTGCGCCTGCCGGCGGTTGCGGAGGCCATCTCGGCATCCATCCAACTCGATCTCGCCGCCGTGGGGGCGCCGCTAGCCTACCGAGTGGCGAAGTCTCTCCTCCAGGACGAACGTGTCAGCGCGCGGGTTCGCGCGGACCTATCGATGAAGGTGCTCGATCGAGCTGGCCACATTGCGCCCACGAAGAAGGATCTCGCGCCGCAGCGCAAATCACTGTCGGAGATGTCACGCGACGAACTCGCCGCGTTCATTGAGACCAACCAGGCTCAGATCGACAAGATCGAGGGAGAGCTGGCATCGCGGGCGACGGACGTTTCGCCGCAAAGAACCGAGCCGGCGTTTCTGAGCTAAAGGCATCGGACAGATGAACCATGGGGTTAAAACCGCACAAATTGGCGGTAGCAGGGACGGCCTCGAAGACCCATGCGGCGCCAGCTCTCCAACCGCCAGATCGCGGGGCCCCTCGACGCTGGCGCCAGTCGCGCTGGTTCCCGTCAGGCTTGTAGCGCACGCGGCTAGGCCAATGGCCGGGTATAACCCGTCTCGAGAGTTCACAGTTTACCCGCTTGGGCGCGGATTGTACTTCCCGCTAGCGGAACTTCTGCTAGAATCGGCTATTCCTTCACGAATTGCATCGTGGGGGCGTCGGGGAATTCCGTGAAACGCGCCGTAAAACCTACCGCAACTGAACTATCTGCACTGACTCGCTTCTTCTCGGCTGCCGTATTCCGGGAAATGGCGAAGAAGGGGCGGTCAGCCTTGTTGGCTCGGTTGCTTGGTCAGACCGAGGTTGCCGACAAGTGCGGCCGACGAGCAACCGTAGCGGATGCTTTCGACGCTGCCTTCGCGGTATTACAACAGGCAGGCCAGCGGGACGAGTACATCTATCGCGCGGCACTCGCCCACAAAATCCTTATGGGCAGGCACTCGCTGCGCACAGCCTCGATGCTCAACGAATTTCGGGCCGGAGCGTGCAAGGCGGACATCGTCATCCTCAACGGCACGGCGACCGTCTATGAGATCAAGTCCGAGCGGGACTCGCTCGCGCGTCTGGCCAATCAGGTTGAGCATTACAAGCGCGTATTCGCCTCGGTGAACGTGATCGCCAGCGAAGGGCATGTTGCAGGCGTGTTCGCTGTGGTGCCCGAAGACGTCGGCGTGATGTGCCTTTCGAAACGCTACCGGATTTCAACCGTGCGAGATGCGGTCGATTCTCCAGAGCGAATTTGCCCGGTGACGGTATTCGAGTCCTTGCGGAGCGCCGAGGCCGCTACGATCCTAAAGGCGTTGAACGTGCCGGTGCCCGTCGTGCCGAACACGCAGCGTCATGCAGCGATGAGAAAACTGTTCCAGTCCCTCGATCCAGCCGAGTTGCACGGCGAGATGGTGCGTACGCTTAAGCGCACCCGAAATCTCGCGCCGCTCAACGAGCTTGTTGATCAGTTGCCGCGGTCATTGCAGGCCGCCGCGCTGTCAATTCCGGTGCGCAGGGCCGATCATGGCCGGATCGTGGAAGCTGTCTGCACGCCGCTCGATATCGCAAAGGCGTGGGCATAGCGCCGGATGTACCACCCATATTTCCGCGGCAAGCAATTCGAACTGATTGCAGTACGTGAGACTGCGCCAACGCTCGCCGCCATGGGGTTCGTGCCGATCATTGAGCCGGTGCGCGAATCTTTGAGCGGCCTCGAAAAAGCCCTTAAGGCGATCTGCGAAGCGGGCGGTCGGGCGATCGTGATCGTGAATCCGTATCATGGCGATCATCAGGAGGACGGCGCGAGCATCACAAATCTGCTTCAAGGGGGCTACATCGGCAACGACGCAATCTCGGCGGGGATTCTCCTGCGGAGCGACATGGCTATTGCCGATGCAACTGCGAAGTATGAGGCGCACGCGGACCATAATCCAACGTTTGTTCATGCCGGTTTCACGGCGCAGAAATCCCTTGCTGATTATCTCGGCAGTGGGCTCGCGGCGTCGAGGCACGTGTTCATCGAAGATCACGCGAATACGCTCTATCGCAAGCACTTCGAGGGTAGCACACGGGTCCTCGTGCGCGATGGCTTCAAACGGCGAAAGAACGCTGAATATGCCAAGATAGAATTCGAAGAATTCTCTGAACTGCACCTCACGTACAGTAGCGATCTGAATATGCAGGGATTCGGCGATTTCCTTATCGTCGGCGACAGCTATTCTGAGACCGGCGGCCCAGCCTATGCGGTTGCCATTCATCTCACGTTCGTCGATCCTGAAAAGGACGATGTCATGTACATCTACCACTTCGTTTCGACGACGAACGATACTCCCACCGATCCCGCAGGAAAGTTCGCTCAAGCACTCAAAAAGCTAATTGATAAGCTCAACACTGGAAATTCGAAGTTATTCGAGACGAATGCGATCAAAGAGTTTCGAGAACTTCATGCCAAAGGCCATTTTCCAGGCCTCGGCTATGTGAAAAAGCTCTCGATGAAGCACCACGTCGAGACATTGGCCAAGTATTTCGGTTGATCCTCGCATGGCCAAGCGGCGGTGCTGCCCAGAGTGCTTCGATGATCACGGGTTGCGGACTAGTATTTTCCCATCGCTAGGACCGAGCAATGGGACTTGTGACTTTTGCGGCTGCAAGAATGTGCAGCTTGTTGAGCCCAAGGCGCTGGGCACTGTTTTCGAAATGCTGTCTAACGTCTATGAGCGTGATCCGGATGGACAGTCGCTCGTCGAATGGATGAAGGAAGATTGGAAACTCTTTTCTCACCCGAGAATGGATGTTGCTCACGCTAAAGAATTGCTTGGCGAAATTCTCGATGACGGAGAGATTGTGCGCCAAACATTCTCACCGTCCTCGAGCTATAAGAGCGAGGGTCTTGCCAAGTGGGAGACGCTCCGTGATGAAATGATGCACAAGAACCGCTGGTTTCTTGATATGGAGATTGATAAGGAGCAGTTGGCTGACCTATTAGGCATGCTCATAATTAGAAACTTGCCGCCGAATTGGTTTCGAGCACGCATACGAACTGGCGATAGGAGTTATCCTATCGATGAAATGAATGCTCCGCCAAAGCATTTGGCTTCGCATGGACGCGCCAACCCAGCGGGCATTCCTTATCTCTATCTTGGCTCGAAGCCGGAAACGGCGTCCGCGGAGATTCGACCACACACCGGAGATGTCGCTTGTGTGGCGGACTTCACTGTTCCTGCGATCACCGCAGTCGATTTGCGCGACCCGCGGAAACTCGTCTCGCCATTCATTCTCTCGGATGCGAGTCAAATTGGTCAGCTTCGGGCCGACCTTCCCTTCCTTGAACGGTTGGGCGATGAGCTAACCCGGCCGGTTGTTCCGCAGCGTGTGGCGATCGATTATATCGCAAGCCAATATCTGTGTGAGTTCATCAAAAAGCGAGGCTTCGACGGGGTGGTGTATCGCAGCTCGGTGAGCGACGGCATAAACCTCGCTCTTTTCGATCCGAGCAAAGCGAAAGGCGGAACGGTAAAGCTCTACAATATTGCGCGGGTCCATGTGGACGTGGAGCCGGGCTGACGACGCCCCACTTGTCCGGAGGCGGCGCCGTGAAACTGCGGCGAAATCAACACCTCAGTCGAACTTCTTTTTTCTTAGGGGCTGATAGCGCCGGCTTCGGCGGTCGCCTCTTCGGATCCTTCCAATTGAAGTGACCGCGGGTCGGCAGCGGGATCTGATATCGCTTGCAAAGACCACGCAATGCGGTCTCGGTGATGCCGAGATCGGCGCCTGCGCGGATCATGGTCTTGCTCCAAACGAGATTGAAGAGCTTCGCCCTGGTAATTCTAACGTGCGTTCCGCGTATTCGGACATCGATGCCGCGAAATTTCCGCGGACGTTTGATGCCGTGCTTCCGCTCGAAAACCTTGGTGGCTTCTGCTTCGAGCCTCGCCCGCCGGCGCGTCAATCGCGCAGGGTCGGGATACGGACCTGGCGCGCATGCCTTCTTGAGCCTGTAGTATCGGCGCGCCCACGACTGCTGCTCTTCGTCATCGAACGGATAGAAAGGGACATCCGGCACGGTCCATGCGATATGCATCGGGAGAAAGCTTGGCCGATCGAGGTCGAAGTCCCACCAGATCGCGCAGCCCATCCGAGCTTGGTGATAGTCGGTCGCTAGGCCATCGATCGTCACCGCACAATACATCGGATCGCCACCTCTGCGCGCGACTGGCGCGACGATGCCGATGTTGAGGAGTTCCTCGAGCTCCGACGAGCGGATCCTCAAGCGCTTGAGCACCTGGTGTTCGTAGTAAAGCGGCGGTTCTGACACGGATGCTCCTCGTTCTTGGAGCACCCGGCCACGGTCAATTGCTGTCTGTCAAATTGTGGGACTTGCGGCCTATTCGGGCAGAAAGAGCTCTTTTCGTTCAGAGCGGCAATTGGGTTGTCGGGTTTGTCTAGCCGTCGCGTCACGCGCTTTGTCGCGGACCAGCCTCCCCAACGGAGGGGGGGCGGACGATCTCAAGCCGTGTGTGGGGATGCCGCAATGTGGCATCGGCCGCGGCCGACTGATCTGCCCTTTTGAGCACACAGCCCCGATGCAATCCACCAGCTGCGCATCTTGTAGAAAGAGCGTCTGCCGTCTAGTCTGCTCAACCATGAGAAAGCAGGAGGGAATTCAAGCTGCGCGCGCGGTCGCGGCGATCGGCATTCTTTATTTCCACTCATGGGTTGCTTTGGTCCGCTTTCCGGAAGGGCGTTCATTCCAGATTCCGATCTGGACGGACTACGGCGGTCTTGCGGTCGACCTGTTTTTCGCTATCAGCGGCTATGTTATCTGCCTCGTCGTGACGAAGCCGCAATTCAGCCCGGTGCCCTTCCTGATCAAGCGAGTGTTTCGCCTTTACCCGATCTGGTTGATCACATTGACGGCCTTTGCCGCTCTCGCGCTTCTTTGGCGCGCTCCTACTGTGACCGAAACTTGGGGGTACTTCCTGTATTCCGCCACTCTGCTGCCGACCAAAGACCTGCCGTTCTATAATGTTGGTTGGAGCTTGCAGCACGAGATGGTCTTCTATCTTCTCGCTGCCGTCCTCGTCCCGCTCGGAGGCGTACAGGCACTAGCGGCATTCCTCGTAGCGTCCAGCCTTGCAGCATACACCGTCGATATGCCCTGGTATCTCTCTTCGCTCGCATTGCACCACTCGGAATTTTTAGCAGGAGTTCTCGCTTACTTGCTGGCTCCGCGGCTAGAGCGATTTGGAGTCCTTGCGCCGCTTTTCGTTGGGGTCTGTCTGCTTTGGGCGTTGATGCTGTTTGCGGGTTACATCTACATCGGTCCTGCGATGTTCTTCATCGTTGTAGCCTTTGCCAACCTGCGCACAGTGCCACAATGGGCTGTAGCCCTAGGGGATGCTTCCTACTCGATTTACCTCATCCATCCGATCGTGTTCTTGGTTGCGTCGGCTGCGGCTAGCAAATTAGCGGCAAGACCTTTGTGGCTTGCCGAGCCGCTCCGCGCGGTCTCGATAGGTGCGATCATTCTGCTCGCGCTCGCTTCCTACCGATGGTTGGAAAAACCGACCATTCGGCTGGGGAATATCGTTGCAGCGAGATCGCAAGCGAGAAAGCAGCCTCAGATCGCCTAGGGTGGTTTCGCGCATGGCAAATGGCCCGCGGCGTGAACGCGGACGGAACATCGGGAAATCGTTCACCTAAAGGTACAGCACTGTCCAGTTCGCTTTATTGGTCAATGTTTCTGGGAGAGCGTCCACCGACGCTTGGACATGGGCAATCAACAAAACGTCTACAGGCCACACATAGATGGCCTTCGAGCCATCGCAGTCTCGCTTGTTGTGTTGTATCACGCGTTCCCCGCCGTGCTTCCTGGCGGGTTCATCGGCGTCGATATCTTCTTTGTTATTTCCGGCTACCTGATCACTGGCATCATCGATCGAGAGACCAGCCGCGGCGGTTTCGCACTTTTCGGCTTCTATGTGCGGCGAGTGCGGAGAATCTTTCCTGCACTTCTAGTCGTGCTCGTCGTCACTTTGGGCCTTGGTTACAGGTACCTTCTTCCCGAGGCCTATCGACAACTCGGCATCGACACTATGGCGAGCGCCGCGTTCTCAGCGAACATCGCCCTGATGCTCCAGTCCGGCTACTTCGACATCGAGTCGGCCAAGAAGCCGCTTCTGCATTTGTGGTCGCTCGGCATCGAGGAGCAGTTCTATCTGCTCTGGCCGCTGGTCCTCATGATCGTGTCGCGGCTTGGCGCAAGCATCTTCCGTGTCGCCTTTTTTCTCGGCGCTGCTTCCTTCGCGCTCAATCTCGCGATGGTAGGGAGCCAGCCGGTTGCAACCTTCTATCTGCCGTTCACCCGAGCCTTCGAGCTCTTGGCAGGCGCAGCGCTGGCGGTCGGCTGGCAGTGGACGGGCGGAGGGAAATGGCACGACATTCGCGCGCTCGCGGGCATATCGCTGATTGGCGTGGCGGCGCTGCTACTCGATAGCTCCGCTCCGTTCCCCGGATGGAGGGCTGCGCTTCCTGTATTCGGCGCCGTTCTGCTGATCGCAGCGCCTGGCGCATGGGGCTGCCGCTTCATCCTTTCGAGCCGGCCTATGGTGTGGGTCGGTCTCATCAGCTATCCGCATTACCTCTGGCACTGGCCGCTTCTCGTCTTCGCCGCGATGATCAAGACCGCCGCGCTGACGGATATCGAGCGCGGGCTGATCGTCTGTCTCAGCTTGATTTTGGCTTGGGCGACCTACCAGCTGATCGAACTTCCGATCCGGTTCGGCCGCGCGCCGGCGGCCAAGGTCGGCGGGTTGGCTGCTGGCATGGTGATGATCGCCGCCGCGGGCATTGTCGTTGTTCGGTGGAACGGCTTTGAGTCTCGGCTGCCGGCGCAGGTTCGTGAAATCGCTTCGGTTAAGACGGACGCGTCTGGATGGCGCGTCGCTGAATGTCTCTTGGATCTCGGACACCAGACCACGTTCGCCGACACTTGTGTTGATCGCAACAAGCGTCCGATGATCCTCTTGTGGGGCGACTCGACAGCGGGCGCGCTCCTTCCAGGCCTGCGCCGCGCTCAACACGACCGCGAGTTCGGTGTCGCACAATTCACCGCCAATTCTTGCTTGCCTGCGCTAGATGGCCCTGAGACTTGTCGCGAGAACAACGCAAGGGTGCTCGAGATCGCAGTCAATCTTGATCCAGATATCGTCTTGCTGCACGCCTATTGGGGAGCCGACTTCCAAGGTGTTGCAGATCTCATCGCCGCTCTGAAAAAACGCACACATGCGCGGATTGTTGTTCTTGGTTCAGTTCCGATTTGGCGCCGCGGGCTGCCTCAAGAGGTGCTTCTGTATTACTTGCAGCACCAAAAGATGATCCCGGAAAGGTCGAACGAAGGGCTTTCGCGAAACTGGCAGGACGACGTCATGCGGCAGAAACTCGCCCCCCTGGGGACCGAGTACATCTCAGCACGGGACGTGCTTTGCGACGCGAGTGGCTGTCTGACCCGCCTTGGACCGACGGCGAGCGATCTAACCTCCAGCGATACCGTCCATCTGACAGAGGGCGCATCCTTGCTTCTCATCGCGGGATTAATCGACAAGGTGCTCGGAACTTCAGCCTTCGAGCGCTAGAAGCCCGGAATCCCGTGCGTTCTAAAAGTCGGCTATATGACGTAACTGCAAACTTGCCGAACATTTCATCCCCCGATGTCTCAGGCTAGTTACGCGCAGGCCTTGAAGCTGCAGCGCCCGCTTCCGGACGGGGCGCTACAAATCGTCGCCCGCGGCGTGAAGGAAGACGCGGCCCCGGCGACCTAGCGTTCTGCACAGCCCTGCAGAACACGTGGACAAGCCCCAGCTCTGCCGATTGCGAATCCCTGACCCATGCTAACCGCCCGGAACGAGCGTGTGGGCGGAAGGATTCATTCCAGCAGGAGCGATCTCGATGCTGATGACGAGGGATAGACGAACGGCGATCAGAACGCTGCGCGGCTGGGCGATCTCCCTGCTGCAGGAAGCCGGCGCCATCCGCGAGTGCGAGGAGCACGGCTGGATGCAGGACCGCGCCGACCCGCACGCGCGCGAGCGCGCCTTCGACATCGCACGTCGGGATCCGCCGCCGGGCATCTCTCAAGCCGAAGCCGTAGCCGAGGTCCGCGATGTCCTGGAATCGATCGGCGATACCTGCCCGGAGTGCCCGACAGAGTCCGATTAGACGGCTTCGCCGCTCCAACCGTCCTCATGGCGGCAGCCGCCCGCAGACGCGTGAGCCTCGCCAGAGCGCTCTGGATCCCAAGATATCTCGCCACCGTCAGCCGCGATCGCGAGCCGGCACGCCCCCTTGACGCCGAAGCCAATCCATCCATATAACATCCACGTGGATGATATTTGGATGGTGACGTTATGCCGAGCAACGTTCACGACATTCGACCAAAGCCTTCCGACACGGAAAAAATCACGATCAATCTTGGTTTTGTCGATCTCGGTCAGGTCGATTTGATGGTGCAGGAAGGCTTCTACTCGAACCGCACGGATTTCATCCGGACCGCCATCCGCAACCAGCTCGAACGCCATGCCGACGTGGTCAAGCAGTCGACGGCGCGAAAGAGCCTGGACCTGGGCTTGCGAAACTACAGCCGCGAGGATCTCGAGGCGGCGCGGAGGGCGGGCGAGATGCTGCACATCAATGTTCTAGGTCTCGCCACCATCGCGCAGGACGTCACGCCCGAGCTTGCCCGCGCGACGATTGCATCGGTCTCTGTGCTGGGGGCCCTGCATGCCAGTCCGGCGGTCAAGTCCGCTCTCGCTGACAGGACGAGGTAAGGTCATGTTGAACCGGGACATCATCCGCGAAGCCACACGCCTCACACGCTCGGGCCAACTCGTCGAGGCCACCGAGCTGCTTCAGCGCATGCTTCGGGGCGAGAAAGAACGGGGCGCTACCGCACCGATGGCCGGCCACCCCGCCCTTGCAGCAGGAGGAGAGCCGCCGACCATCGACGCCAAGGCGAACGCCGCCGAGACGAGGCGTCCGCGTCGGGCGGCCCAGCCGGCAGTGGAAATCGCCAAAAACCTCCACGGGTTCGGACTGGGAGGGGCCCTGAGGCGTGCGCCGCCTTCCATGGCGGACATCGTGCCGGACGGCGCCAAGTTCGTCGAAGGAGTCTACGCAAATGCCGCTGGAAGCCGCGCCTACCGGCTCTTCATCCCGAGCGGCTATCATGGCCAAGCCATTCCGCTGGTAGTCATGCTCCACGGCTGCACGCAGTCGCCGGAGGATTTCGCCGCCGGCACGCGGATGAACTTCTGTGCCGAAGAACAGACCTGCTTCGTCGCCTATCCCGCGCAGCGGGCCGAAGCGAACCAGGCGAAATGCTGGAATTGGTTTCGGCCGGCCGATCAGCAGCGCGGCGGAGGCGAGCCCTCGCTCATCGCCGGCATCACCCGGCAGATCATGCGCGACCATTCGATCGATCCGGAACGCGTCTACGTCGCCGGGCTGTCCGCTGGAGCCGCGGCTGCGGCTGTCATGGGATCGACGTACGGCGATCTCTATGCAGCGATCGGCATTCATTCCGGACTGGCCTGCGGAGCAGCCAGCGACCTTCCCTCCGCGCTGATGGCCATGAAGCAAGGCGGCGGACCTGAGGCAATGCCGAGCGACGGCCCGCCCGTGCCGACAATCGTCTTCCACGGCGATCGCGACACCACGGTGCATTCCAAAAACGGCGCTCAGATCGTCCGACAGGCGATCGGCGGATTCCGCACAACGGCCAAGGTGCATCGCGGGCGGGTACCTGGAGGGCACGCCTACACCCGCATGGTCCACACCGACGCACGCGGGCGCGCAATCCTCGAACACTGGGAAATCCACGGAGCCGGACACGCATGGTCGGGAGGCAGCCCCGCCGGCTCCTACACCGATCCAGACGGACCGGATGCGACGAGGGAGATGCTGCGTTTCTTTCTCGAACATTCGCTGCAGCGGAGACAAAATTACTAGCGTCGCCTAGGACGCAACGATCAGGTCTTGGGCTTGTGCTTGACGGCCGCCTCGCGAGCCAGCCGCTCCGCCTTCAGGCGCTCCCGGTTTGCATGGAATGTCTGTTGGTCGCGCTCATACTTCGAGGCCGGTACGCTGGCGCCTGAATCTCGAAACACCTTTGGAGCTTCACGCTCGACCGCAGTCGGCGCTCTACGGTTCGATATGCGTTGCACATTGCTCCCTCCTCTAGGCGCAAATGGTCCTTGCGCTATAACTGCGCATTCGGACCGCCAACCGCGATGGCGTCCGCTCCAACAGCAAGCGGATGGGAACCGCGCCCGCAGACAACAAGAGTCTCCGCTAACTCGCTTGCAATAGGTTGCTGAAGTATTTTTTATGACTTGTTTTCGCGCGAAGTGACTTTATCTCAGCGCCATGGATATCAGCGACACTCAGGACTACGCGATTCAAGCAAAGCTAGCTGGCGTAGTAGGCGCGACTGTATTCTATCGCGTGTTCGCTGGTGTCCGGTTTGCTGAGGTCGACGGACCGCTGCTCTACGTCTATGCGAAGGATGAAAGCATCGCCGCGGAGATCGAAGAGGACTTCGCCTTGGTGATTGCGGATTTGGCTACGGAGATCTTGAAACAGGTGATTGAGGTCGTCGTCGTGCTACCCAAAGTCCTTCAGTAGCAGCCGCTGGAAGCAACCCGCAGCTTGCCACCAATGCGAAATAGCCGGTGACGGTAGCTTACGGGTCAAAAAAAAAACGGCTCCCACCTGATCGTCCATGTCGATTGATGAACGTGCGGTCCAGGTGGCCCAGCCTTGCGGACCACGAGAATCGCCGCCATGACATCCATCAATTGTCTCGGGCTGGGGCCGGGGGGCTGAATTGAAACTGACCGATCAACTTGCCTTTGCCGACCCGGAAACCGCCGCACGCAAGCTGGTGGAGATCGCCGCCGCCACGCCGGCTGTGCAGGACGGCCGGATCTACATCGAACGGATCAACGCGCAGTTCGTGTCCTTGTTGAAAGGCAGCCGCGGGCATCCGGAGTTCGGCGACGGCCTCCGCTACGCGATCGAGCGTGGCTGGCTTTGGATGCATGAAAGCGGCACCTATCTGAAGCTGATGCCGCCCGGGCAGGACCTCCTCTCGTCCTAGTTCTCGGTTTGGACCGACAATTTCCAAATCGCACGACGGTTTGTTCATTGGCCGTTGGAAGAGGCCGCCCACTGCCGCTCCGCTTACTGCTCGTGAGAGGTCTGCCTTTGTGCTTTCTCCGCCATCGCCATCCACTCTTCAGCCAGCATTAGCCATGCCTGCTTGTCGGCAGTGCGAGTGGCTTTCTCTGCCTCATCAAAGCAAGCCTTCGCTTCGCGGAGGTATCTGGCAGCGATGTCTTCCATGAGCGGAAAATGCGTAGGCGGACCAAAAGTGCCCACAAAAAAGCCGCAGGCTCTGCTCTGGAACAGGCCCGCGGCGTGCCACGCCAATGGGGGGAAAGACGCGACACGATATACGCTACCACGAACGCGAAGTTCGCCGCTTCCTAACTATTGCCATGGCGGATTCACATTTGTTGTCGCGGGAACTAAAAGACGTCGGAAGATTCGGCAAACCGGGCTGTTTGAATAGTTCACGTAGATCGCTTTCACCCGGTCACTTGACCTTGCGCGGCCGCAACGAACTTAATTGCTTCGGCCTTACGTCGACCAGTCTGGTTCGATCGGCACGAGACCGGACTCGCGTGCGGGTTCTGTCCCCAGGGCAAACTGGAATAACTAACCTGCTGCACATCCTTGGCTGCGAAGGGGTCGCGCCCGACTTCGTCCGGCCTTTGCTGGCCAATGCGCACCACGAGTGGCCTCTGAGTCGCCGGTATCGAATACTTCGCAACGCAAGCATCGCGGACATTGAAACTGGACTAGCCGGTAGAAGCCGGACACAGGACCAGAGACCGCCATCGGCCAAGCCCCACACTGCGGGCAGTACGGCAAGATGCAATCGGAGAACGACATTGCGTAGCTCGGTTCATGGCCGTTCTCCGACGAACCGGCTTCATTCTCACAAGTTCCTCGTGAGCAGCACTACGTTGCTTGTGGACGTTCACCCCTTTCTAGCGCTTCTAACCTGTCGAGTTGACCAGCGACGCCAGCAAAGCTCCTGGCGATGTTCCTCAATAGAAAAGCTTGGTCCTCAGAAATGTTGGGAGATTTGGCGAGGGTCTTGTAATGTTGCGCGATGCTTTTGCATTGGGCTGCAGTAATCATGAGAGCTCCCAAGTCGACAACCAATAAGTCAACATTTTAACGACGCAACTTCTAGCAAATCTGTAACGTAGGCGGAGAATTTCTATTCGCAAAGGCCCCTGACCCACCGGGCCTTGCGGGTTGATTGACGAGAACCACTAGTCCTCCCGCTGGACTTCTCCAAAATGTCCGCCGTCGGCCTTAGTTCCTGTGAATGATTCGCAACCAGTAGCTCGGCTCCCTACTTTAAACTGCGGTCACTGGAGTTCTCGCGTATGACCTTCCCGTCAATCGTCCCGAACGATCGCTTGGATAAGGACTTCTATCTTGTACTCGAGGAGTTTCGAGATGGCGCGGCCTTCCGCGAAACCGACGAAGGCATCGACCATCGGACCTTGATCGAAGACCTGCTTGCCGGTCAATATGGTCAGGTACTGCGTGTCGTCGCTTTCAACCCGATTGAGGGCTGGTCGCGGGACGCCTCGGAGGATGTTGCGCTTGAGCTTGAGCAGCGCATCGCGGCCGGAGGACACGGCATCGATGATGCCTTGAAGGACTTCATCGAGAGCCAGCTTGGGCACGCGATCGGTGTGCAGTTGGCGCTTCCGCTGCGGATGGGACACGCCGCATGACCTGCGCGCGTTGTGACGGCACTCATTGGGTCTGCGAGAACCATCCTGAGCGCCCCTGGGAGGGACCAAGGGCCTGCGGCTGCGGCGGCGCGGGTGCGCCCTGCCCCGTCTGCAACAAGGTTCGCGACGACGAGATGCCATTGCTGCCTGACGGCTTTGAGACCAGCTTTACGACCACCGACATCATGCGTCCATTTCTTCGCAAGCCAGCGAAACATTAGCCGACCTTGACGCATTTGGCGCGACCGGCTTGGATTAAGGGGCTGTTGGAGCACGCGTCATGCGTATCTCGCCGTCGATCGTGCCCGGCTCCGACCGGGACATCTATCTCGTGCTCGATGACTTCGGCGGCCGCCTTGGTCAGGCATGAACCGAGACTGACGAGGAGCACACTGACCGAGACGCTGCTGCGGCACCTCATGGAGGGGCAATATAGCAACTCCGTCCGCATCGTCTGTTTCAACCAGGCGAGGGATGGTCGAGGGACGCTTCTGAGGACATCGCCGAGGAACTCCAACAGCGCTGCGCCGATCGTTCCGCCCTCCCTTGAGGAATTTCTACAAACCTACGGGCGCCAGGCGGATATTCAATTAACGCTCCTGTAGGGCGGCGTTCTGCCGCAACTTCACTCCCGCTCGCTCATGTTGTAAATCTTCCGACTTCGCACCGGAACGCGAGTACCAGATGGGAGGGAAAGAAGAATGCCGCTGTTCGAGGTCAGCATCTGCTTCTGCACTCCCGGCAAGACATGGCACGAAGACACATCGAGGGACGTGACCAGCGTCGTTGAGGCGCGCAACGGCGTGCTCGCAGCCAAGTCCGTACTGGACGGACTTGAGTTCGACGAGCGCGCGGAGCTGGTTCATTTCATCCACATCGGGTACCCGAGGGCGCCTCCCGACCAGCGAAGATGACCTCGTTTGGCCTGCTGGTCGTTGCCATTATCGGCATCCTATTCGCCGCAGCGCTCGTATCGCCAGCGGAGCGGCACGCCTTTCTGAGCCGAGCCCGCCGCATGGTCGGCATCCTGCTCTGGCTCGCCTTGTTCGTGCTGCTCGTGAGCCTCTGGTCGCGGATCGGCTAATGATTTTCGCAGCCAAAGTGCTCAAGCGAACAGAGGCAGGGCGCGAGGGCCGCTAGGCTTTTGGACACTTTGCATCGGCATGTGTGTGCCAAGTCGGCGGCCCGGCCCCTCGACCCTCAACCGCGACCACGGCCGGGGTCGTCCGTAGCCCGCTTGCGCGGCTTGCGGTGTCCCGCCCCGGTACATAGATCGCGCTCATGGCATCGCGTTCTGAGTTTTTTGCCATCCCGGTCAAGGGCACCAAGGTTCCGACCGGACCCGATTGGCTCCACGAGATCAAGCTCGACGGCTACCGCATGAAGCTGGTGCGGGAGGGCAAGCGCGTGCGCTTGATCACGAAGGGCGGACACGACTGGACCAACCGCTATCCGTGGATCGTCGAGAGCGCGCTGAAGATCCGAAACAAGCAATTCATCCTCGATGGTGAGGCCGTGGTGCTGGGCGTCGATGGCACGTCCGATTTCGATGCCTTGCATTCCCGCAAGCACGACCACGAGGTCCAGTTCTACGCTTTCGACATCCTGGGCGCCGACGGTGACGACTATCGCCGCCTGCCGCTCTCGCTCCGCAAGCCGAACCTCGCGCGGCTGTTGCGCGGTCGCAGCGAGGGCATTCAAGCCGCTCCGTTCGAGCAAGGCGAGATCGGCCCCGATCTATTCCGGCACGCTTGCATCATGGGGCTGGAGGGCATGGTCTCGAAGCAGGTTGATCGCGCCTATCGCGAAGGCCGCTGCGATCACTGGATCAAGAACAAGAACCCGGAGCATCCGGCCTATCGCCGCGTGCAGAATCAGTTCTGATCTAGGGCGTGTCCTTGTAAATTCCGGAAAAGAAAAGGCCGCCCCGAGGCAGCTAGTTCAAGATCGATCTTCCTTCTTCTACTTATTTCTTGAGGGCGTCAGCGGCATCCCGCGCTGCGTCCTTCACATCTCCTGCAACCTTGTGGGCCGATCCCTTAGCTTTATCCATCTTGCCTTCGGCTTCGAGGTCCTTGTCTCCGGTAAGCTTGCCAGCACCTTCTTTGATCGCGCCCTTTGCCTTGTCGGCAGCGCCCTTCACATGTTCGCGGTCCATCATCGTGTTCCTTTGCCATTCTTAAGACGGCACAACGAAAGCGCAGCAGAGAGGTTCCTACGCGGCCGTGGTGCTATGATGCCCGCTATTGGCCCGTGTTTGCGACATACCGAGGCGGTCTGACGATGTCCGTTCAAAAGGGCAGACCGGAAGGTAACAGCAAGCGATCAAAGTGACGCGAGTGACCCGGAGCGGTCGTCGCGGGGTGATTTGCTGTCAGCGACAGGCTCGGAGGCTAATGGCTAACAGGCTCTCGGAAGCCCCAAGTCCTTTTGCGAGCAGTTGGCGGCTGAAAGTTCGGGTGCGATGATCTGATTTGGGGCGCCGATATCATCGCCAAAGCTCAGTAAGGAAATGGAGAACTGCCTTCACATTCGGGCTGTGACGCCGGCTTTCGGGCCAGACGGCTGTAACCGACGACCGGTCTAGCGCGTAGTCTTCTAGTATGGGCACCAGCTCACCTCGCGCGACATGCGGAGCGGCTATGTAGGTCGCCGAGATGCCGATGCCACCGCCTGCGATCAGTACCGCCGACACGCCATCGCTGGTGTCCACCGTGATAGCAGCATCAGGAACGAACTCCACGATGTCCCTACCGATAAGAAAGGGCCATCGCAGCGATTGACCCGAGCTCTGGAAGCGAAAGTTGACGCATCTATGACCAGTGAGCTCGTCCGGATGTTGGGGTGTCCCGAACTTCTCCAGATAGGATGGAGCAGCATAGGCGCAAAGTCGATGTGGTCCAAGTTTTTTCGAGAGAAGACGGGTATCTGCAAGATCACCAACGCGGATAGCCACGTCTATACCCTCTTCGGTGACGTCGACGAACCGATCGGCGAGCCTGAGGTCGATCCGCAATTGCGGATACTGCTCGCAAAGACGCGGTAGGGCAGGTCCCAGTACGTGGACACCAATCGGCAAGGGTGCAGCGATCTTAATCGTGCCCTTCGGCTCGGCGCGTGTCGCCAGCGCCGCCTGCTCGATCTCCTCCGCCTCACGCAACAGACGCATTGCGCGTTCGTGGAGGTCGCGCCCCTCCGGCGTCAGCGTAAGCGACCGGGTCGTCCGGGTGAACAGCGAAAGGCCGAACTGCTGCTCGAGCCGCTGAACGCTCTTGCTCACCGCCGACGGCGACACACCGAGCGCCCGCGCCGCCGCCGTATAGCTGCCCAGCGAGGCGGCCCGCGCGAATGCGATCAGCCCCGTCAGCCGCTCCAAACCGATTTGTGCCGCCATGGCATCAGTAAAGCGAAATCGGGAACAATTATCAATCCGGTCCCGTGCCCGTAAATCGGAGCTCTGAGCACCCAAGCGTGTGCCTAAAGGAGTTCGACAGATGACAAACCAATTCCCATCCAGCAAAATCGAGGGCCAAAAGGTCCTGGTCGTGGGCGGTACGTCCGGCATCGGCCTCTCGGCCGCGATCCAGGCCAAAGCGGCCGGCGCCGAGGTGACCGTGCTCGGATCGGACCCAGTGCGCGCGGCCCAGGTCGCTGCCGAACACGGTTTGGCCGGTTGGCTGAGTGCGGACGTGACCCGCCCCAATACGATCGAGGCGGCCCTTAGGGACGTGGCACACGTTGATCATCTGGTGCTGTTGGCCGGCAGCTTCGCGGTTGGCAAGGTGCTGGAAGCCGATCTCGTTCGACTGCATCGGGCATTTGACGAGCGCGTGTGGGCCGCCGTCCACGTCCTGCGGGCCTTGGGCGAACGTCTCGCCCCCGACGCGTCGATTACCTTTATCTCAGGCGCACTCGGCGATCGCCCCAACGGCTACGGTACGGCCGTGCTCGCCGCAGCCTCGTCGGCGATGGAGTCGCTGGCGCGCGGCCTGGCGCTGGAACTCGCTCCGCGTCGGGTAAATACCCTCTCGCCCGGTCCGATCGACACGCCGCTGCTCGGAAAAGCGTTGGGCGACGGACGCGATTCATGTGTCGCCCAGCTGCGGCAGACGCTGCCGCTCCATCGGTTGGGCACCCCGGACGAAGCGGGCGCGGCGGTCGTCTTCCTGATGGCCAACGGCTTCATGAACGGAGCCACTCTGAACATCGACGGCGGCTCGCGCCTCGTCTGATGCTGGCCCGCGACCCAGGAACACATCGTGATACGTTCGTTAGCAAACAAGAAGGCGTTGGTGACCGGCGGCTCCCCGGCCGTTGCGTTCCTGGTCGGGCCCGAAGCAGGCTTCATCACGGGCGCGAAGCTCGCCATCGATGGCGGCTTATCGGCCTAAATTGGACGTCAGAGCATCTCAAAGGAATGCCATGTCAGATATCAATTATGATCTCCTGCTACGATCCAACCTCCAGCGCGTCTTTAACGAAAGAAATCCAGATCATCGAGCGCGCGCGCTAGCAGAACTCTACGTCGATGATCCGGTCATGTTCGAGCCTGAAGGGGTAGTGGTCGGCAGGGAGGCGATCAGCGCTGTTGCGGGCAAGCTGCTCGACCAGTTTGGACCGACTTTTTCCTTTAAGCCCGACGGCGTCGCGCTCGGTCATCACGGTTTTGGCTTGTTGCGTTGGCATGCTGGACCGGACGGCGGTCCGGTAGCGGTCACCGGGGCTGACGCTGCAGAGTTCACCGGCGGCAGGATCGCCCGGCTTTGGGTGCTTCTTGATCGACAATGAGTGCTCGCGATTTCTGTCGAAATGCGAACGGCCACCGGCGCAGTGTTCCAAACTGCCATCGCCTTCCATAGGAACATTGCAAACAGCGAAGCCGCTCCAGTTGGCGTCGTCACTGATTCAGAACGCGCAGGTCAGCTTCTGGCCCATCTGCGAAGTTGCGCCTTGTCGGCCGAAGGTCCGCTAATTGCGCCCGAGCGGACCAGATTTGCTTAACCTGAGTTCTTCGCAGGTTGACCCGACGGCCGAACTAGCCAAGCAACAGACGCAGGACCACGGCCCACGCTGCCCAACCTGCGCCGCCTTCCTCCGTTTGGACCCCATCCCTGCTCGACACCCGGAAGGGCAAGACCGTCCGGCTCTACCAATGCCAGTGCGGCGAGCCCATCTGGGATGATTAAGGTGTATAGTGCGGCATGGACCGTGCCATCCTTGTAGAGCACCTAAACCAAGCCCGACGACATGCCGCGATGGGTGAGCATCACCTTGCCCGGCAGGAACAGCTGATCGCAGAATTGGACCAGGATGGCCACGACACCGCGGCCGCTATGAGCGTGCTCGCTACGTTGAGGCGCACGCAAGAACTGCATGAGCTGGATGTTAAGCGCCTGCTAGGTGAACTGGCAAAGTAAGCCCACCTCAGTTGGCGGCCTCCTTCATTGAGCCCACGCTGACTTCCGCATCTGGCCCATCTGCGAACTTTCGCCGTGCCCGACGGAGGTCCTCTCATCAAGCCCAGAGCGGGCCAGACTTGCTCAACCTGAGGTCTTAGCGATTTTACCCTGAGGGGACTTTTGACCGTTCTCATTCCGTGCCGGGGTCGCCGTTTGCTCCCATTCACCGGACGGCGCTGGCCTGTTTCCGACCCCAGTGGCCTAGTCAGTTCGAGCTTATCCAGTCGGGGCAGTCGTTGAGCATGAAAATACAAGTTGGCTTTGAAATGACCTACGAATTCCAGCAAGTCACGCCATTGATTGCTGTCGTCGGTGTGCATTTCACCCGGGCGTCCGACATCATTGTGCCGGATTACCTCATCGCTGAGCCTTCCGTGCCGATCTCGCCATACCGCGACGGCTTTGGAAACTGGTGCAGTCGGTTCGTTGCGCCCGCCGGCCGCATGCGTCTTTCGGCCAACGGCACGGTGCGCGATAGCGGGCTGCCTGACGTGATCATGCCTTCCTCCACGCAGTGCCCGGTGCAGGATCTGCCGCCTGATACCATCGTTTATCTGCTTGGCAGCCGCTACTGCGAAACCGACCGGCTTTCCGACATCGCATGGAAGCTGTTCGAGAGAACGGCGCCGGGTTCGCCACGGGTCCAGGCGATCTGCGATTTCGTGCATAATCACATCGCGTTTGGCTACGAGTACGCGCGGTCCACCATGACAGCTTGGGACGTATTCAACGAATGCAAGGGCGTCTGCCGCGACTATGCGCATCTTGCAATTGCATTCTGCCGTTGCATGAACATTCCAGCCCGCTATTGCACCGGCTATCTCGGCGACATCGGCATCCCGCCGCCCCACGCTTCCGGAGACTTTGCAGGCTGGTTCGAAGCCTATCTTGGCGGCCGCTGGTACACATTCGATGCACGCAACAACACTCCGCGAATCGGCCGCGTTCTGATCGCGCAAGGCCGCGATGCGGCGGATGTTCCGATCGTCCAAACTTTCGGACCTAACACACTCGTCAGCTTCAAGGTGTGGACTGATGAACTTGTCTAAAGCGCTCGCCCTGAGCGATAGGGTACGAGGCGGCTGAGATTGATCTCGCTAGTGGCTTAGAAGACTGCTACACAGTTTGCATCACCGCGCGCTACGTGGCTGTTATCGGTGACTGAGAGCCTTGTGCTCCCGCCTCAACCCAAGAGAAGGCGGTCAGATGTCAAATTCCGACAAATTCGACATTCGTGAGTGGCTCGTACCACCTTTGTTGGTACCGGTCTTTCTCGTACTGCTGATTGCGGTGACGGCCATTTTATAGCGGCAAGTCCGTCGATCACCATGCGTCAGACCTGCAAACCGGGGCGTTGAGCCAGTTCAAAGACAAACAGGAGACCCAAAATGGCAAACACGGCAATCATCAGGGATGCCTACGGGGTTCCGGCAATCTTCGTTGGTTCGAAGACTGGCCGGGACGATGCGCCCTTTGTTTTCGTGCGGGTCGGAGGTGAGGAGCGCCGGATGCGGTGGTCCGAATGGGATACTCTTCCGGCCTGGACCGGCGAGAGTCCCACCTGGGCGAGTAAAACCAAATAGCTACGGAGTACTCAGCATGAGGATGGTTCGAACAGGGACCGCGGCGCTTTTGCTGACATCCGCACTGGGCACATTCACGCCGGCGGCTGTTGCCGCGGAGCCGAACTGCCGTGCGATCGAAAGCACCAGCGTCCGCCTTTCCTGTTACGACGCGGCATTTCCTCCAAAAGCCAGGAAGCCCGCCGAAGCCGGCATCGACTCATCGTCGGGCTACAAGGATCCATTTCTTGCGGAAGAAGCCCGAACCGCCGCGAAGCTCAAGAATATTTGCCGCGGTTGCTGAGTTTCGTTTCCGAACATGCGCGCCAATTTAGAGACCCTGTAAGATGACGAACGATGCTAAAGGTCGCCGAGTGGTCCGCCAACGAAAGCGTGCCCTTCACTTGGCTGGCACGGTTTTGGATGGGAAGGCAGACCGCTCCGCGAGTTCTAAGGACCAATCGGCCAGAAAGCAGCGCTTGCTTGACGGGCCAGCGGAATTCAAAGCGGTCCGCGTCGATCGTTCGAAGAAGACTCCAAACGATGCTGAGTGACCGAGGTTTGTCGCCGCGTACGTTGCTCAGCACGCAGAGTCGTTGATGGCGCATGGAACATCAGGGCGTCAAATACACTCTGGTCCAGACGATCAATCCGCCCGGTTGGAAGTGGTCGTTTGAGCGAGAAGGTCGCTCACCCCGAACCGGAATTGCCTTCAATCGAGCGGAGGCTGTCAGCGCAGCCGAACGAGCAATCAGCCAAGCGATCAGAGATCAGTAACGCCAATAGAGGCGCTCGGTTTGCATCTCCTGCTTCAAGATGAATCGAGTCACCGTTCTCGGCATGTTGTCTCTCGACGCCGGCGTCGCAAGGCGCAAGTGTGGGTCGCAAAAGCTCGAAAACAGGTCGCGGAGAATTGCAAGAGAGTCGGTCCCCGCCTGTACCGTTACAGATCATCGATAGCTCCAGCAAACCGCCAAAGCTCCCGTCCAGGATCCGAACAAAGCGCTCGCTATTCGGCGGATAAAGGCGCACTGTCTCATTACCATCGAGCGGCCCTTAGCATCTATCGGTGGTGTGAACGCAAGTTGCGCTCCCGCTCAACCCAAGCGGAGCGTCAAACATGCCGGCTCAACGGTCCCCAGGACAATCCTTGACATTCGAATACCGCCTCGCGCAAGAGGCGATCAACCTCCGCCTACAGGCCAGGGGCATGCCGGCTGGCGTCCGCCGCACGGAGCTACTGCGAAGAGCCCGTCAGATCGATGTTGCCGGAGAGATCAACAACTGGCTGACCTCGCCGGGACTACAGCCGCCATCTTGAGTTAGGTGTCTTTTTTGTCGAACTGATGAACGTCAGCATGCCAGGAGAAGACCAACCTTTATCGGGATTTTACTCTCACCCTCCCGGGGCTGGTAAGCCGCCGCCTGCGCTTTTGTTTAAGCGGGCGGCGTTTTTGCTTGAGCTGGAAAGACATTGCACGCAGCAGGCGCCAAGGCAGCCCGCATACATAAGTGCGCCCCTGTTGCAGCTTTGCCTAAGGCCTAAAGTCGACGCCTCGCAGCACGATGCCGGGCGGGGTGCCTTCGAACTCCGTCGCGCGATATTCGATTGCCGTGCTTGTCCCGCAGGCGGATGAACTGAGCTTCCGCTGCCCGGGCCTGACTTGCGGGCCGCGCTCGAGATAGTCCATCGCAGAGTCGATATCGCGCAAGGAATCTCTTTGGCGCCGTCATGCATCGAGCACCGTACGATCATCCGGTCATACTCGTGACTGATAAAGCGGGCCGCTGGTCAATGTCATATAGCTTACTCCAATGCGTGTTAGTCGCCTCAACCCTCTCCGCCGAGCCGGAGGAAATCGTCGAACAGCGCTGCAACCAGTGCGCGGTGCCGCGCGTCCTCAGCGGGCAGGCTCGCGGTGTAAAGGTTAAGCAGATGGCGCGCTTTCACCGCCGCCTCCGGCCACGACGCGGCAGGTACCGTCATCATGCGATTTTCCAGATCGGACTCGCGCTCGCGCAGCTCCCTGACATTATTCTCGATCTCGGCCAGCGCGCGGCGCAGGTCGGTGGCCTTCTGCGCGGCCATGCCGCGGTGCTTGTCGAGCTCGACGGGGAGGTCGATCATCGGCGGTTCACATCGGCGCGTTGAGCGTCCGCGAGGTCGACCGAGCCAATCGAGCGCACCTCCGTCGCGCCCTGCACGGCTTCGGACGGCACCGTAATCAGGGTGGCGACACGGCGCCAGACCGCAAACGAGAGTCCATCGATCATCTCTTCGTCGGTGACGACCTCATAGGGGCCGGCCGGCAACTCGCGCGCGATGCCGCGGATGTGGAACGGATGCCTGAATGTGACGGTTTCCCGCCGCGAACGGATGGTCATGCGCGCCTGCCTTTCTGCGAGAGCGGTCCCAACCGATACCAGCCGTGCGAGCATGCGCTTCTCGGGCGGCAATAGCCAGCACTATCGAGCCACAAGGCGCGCGGCGTTTTAGTCCTCGCTATCTGCTTGATGCAGGCGTAGGCTCATCCGCATCACCGCATGTTCCGCTACGGCATCGACCGGTGACTGAGGGTCACGTGCGCTCCCGCCGAGAAACCAGTCACTGAAGCACGACTTCGTCGTGCTCGTGCAGGAGCAGCGATGCCGCGTTTTCGTGCCTCGGAATGGATCGTTCCGCCCGTCATCGTTCCCCTGTTCCTTCTGCTGCTTGTCGCCGCGGCGGCGCTCTTCCATGGCTAGGGCGATCCGCGTGCCCTACCTCGTCACTGGAACAAACGAATATGGTTGCGCCAATGTCGGCCGCGGCAGCGCCACCGTCGCGCTGCGGTTGGCCCGCAAGCTGCTGCGCGACGGCTACATGGACGTGCGCATCTGCACGCCGAGCGGGCGCGTGCTGCAAGCCGACGAACTCAGCGAACTCGAACCACGGGAGAGCGACATGGCCAAGGGACGGCAACGCGGCAACCGCGAAGCCAAGAAACCGAAGAAGGAGAAGGCCAAGGTGATCGCCGCGGCGCCAAGCCGCAAGGACGCCGCCTGGCAGCCGGATTTCGGGCCGGCGAAGAAGAAATAACCGAAGGCCGCCTCGAACTGAGTGATGTGAACCGGCACTCTCAGCCGAGCGCCTCTCCTTCTGGTCCGAAGCTGTCCCCGTGAGCGCCGAGCAAGGGCTCGCTTTCAAGGCGAGAACCACGGTTGCTGCCCTCGCCTCGACTGCCTGTGACCTTAGCAGATTCCATCTTCACGCTAGGTGGTC
This sequence comes from Bradyrhizobium sp. B117, assembly GCF_038969555.1. Classification (NCBI taxonomy): domain Bacteria; kingdom Pseudomonadati; phylum Pseudomonadota; class Alphaproteobacteria; order Hyphomicrobiales; family Nitrobacteraceae; genus Bradyrhizobium; species Bradyrhizobium sp. B117. The sequence goes on along the minus strand of NZ_CP152414.1, from coordinate 789,355 downwards.
CAGCCCGCAGGCTCGCCAACAACTTCGCCTTTGATCCAATTGCCGAGTTTTCCCGGCAATGGTTACGAGATCTTAGTTGCTTCGCCTTATTGGTCTGGCGGCGGTTCGGTAACCATGCCTCAGGAAAAAGAACAAGAAAGCCGGCGTGTGACGTTCGAGCACCCAGTGCCGGCCCAAATGATGGCCATCGACGGAACTTGGCGGCGCTCGTGTCATCTCAAGGTGGTCTCTGACATGGGCGCTACGCTGCAAGTAGAGGCCTCAATTCAGGGCCTCGTCCTGACGGAGTTCTTTCTTCTGCTCTCCTCAACCGGCCTTGCATATCGCCGGTGCCAGCTCGATCGGGTGAATGGCGACCTTCTAGAGATCAGCTTCCTCCGCCAGAAGGCCAAGGCCAAGAAGCCTCCCGGCTAAAGTTGACGAGTACCGAATTTTCCCGGCTTCATCTGGAACTTTCGTCTTGTGTGCACTTTGTAGCATTTGGCCTGTGGTCGCGCGGGGTGACATTGTGACGGAAATGCCAACCATCCTTGTCATCGAGGATGACGATGCAATCCAGGGCATCGTCGAAGATGCTTTGCGAGAGGGAGGCTTCGAGACGGCCATCGCCAAGTCCGGCGAGGAGGCGGTTACACTGCTGAAGGGACGGCTCTTTGCGTACCATGCCCTTGTGACTGACATCAATCTATTGGGTAGGTTCACCGGCTGGGAGGTGGCGCGGGCAGCACGTGAGGTCGATCCAAACGTCCCCGTGGTGTACATGTCGGGGGTTGCCGCCGACGAATGGCCGACGCAAGGCGTCCCCAACAGCATAATGCTTCGCAAGCCGTTTGCGCCCGCGCAGCTTACAACTGCGGTCTCACATCTCCTGAACGGGCTCTCGACGATCGGTTCGAGCAAAGCGTGAGGCGAAGACATGACCCAAGCAGCGATCCTCCTCATCGAAGATGAAGCGCTCATTCGGATGATGCTTGCCGAGATGGTCGAGGAACTCGGGCACCGGGTCATCGCTGAAGCAGGGACTGTGGATGAAGCACGATCTCTTGCAGAAATCGAAAGCTACGATCTCGCGATTCTCGATGTAAATTTGCAAGGTGCCAACGTGCAGCCAGTTGCCGAGGTCGTAAGGGACCGAGGACTGCCCCTGTTTTTCTTGAGCGGATACGGGAGCAGCGGCCTGCCCAAGGGGTTTGAAGATATGCCTGTCCTAGTTAAACCCTGCACGTCAGATACGCTCAAGCATACAATCGATGCTGTTCTACCAAACGGATGCCGATCTCAGCTTGCTTGAAATAGTACTCGGCACTCGGCAATGCTTCCACCATAGTTCCACCCTCGCCAGTGGAAGCTAACGGCCCAAGTACGAAAGTGCACATTCGTTCCTGCACGCCCGGACGCTCAGACGCAAAAAGCGGCTCTTAAGTGACCGCGGGCGGCGGCTTTCCAGCCCCGAGAGGGTATCTTGCATAATCTCGGCAGGCTGGAGGTCGGCACGATCTGTACCAACGCCTTGTGACAGATCAGACCGGCAGATTGTCAGTCATCCCAGGGGGCACTTCGCCCAATTCCCGGCGTTCGGCAAGAAGCTGCTTCTCGGCCTCGTACCAAAATGTGTCCATCTGTCCCGCCGGCTCCCCGGCCTCTGTCCAGAGATGATACGCTCGAACGCGGATTTCTTCTTCGCTTAGACCAGCCATAACTTCCTCCTTTCGAAAGCAAGCGTTGGCGAAGCGCACCGGTTCCTACGCAGCCCCGCCGGTCAACGGCGGGGCTTTTCATTCCCCCTGTCCCTGCGGATCAAGCTGCGCGGCGCTTCTTTCGCGAGCCCGCCGGCCTCGCCTTTTCACGCGTGACCTTCGAAACACGTGCGACGGAGCTGAGCGACGCGGCGAGGATTTCGCGCTGAGCCTCGAGCCAGTGCGTCTCGGCGTTGCCGTCCTGCTGACCTCCTTCCTGCCAGAGCTGGTAGGCGCGCGCGCGAATCGTTTGTTCTAAATCAGACATCTGTATCCCTCCGATTAGGAACGGCATCCTGCGAGCTGAGGGTTAACAAGGATTCAATCCGAGCAGGTTCCAGAGTACCAGTGTCGTTGCTGACCTAAGTTTCTGCCGCGCGGCTACGCGCGACCATCATCAGCAGCCCGCCAATCTGCGGCAGCAGAGCCAGCAACATCAACCGAAGCATCTCAAAGTCTTCCGGCGTCGGCCGCAACGAGCCGCGAGACGTCCAGACGATCAGCCTGCTCGCCGCATCTGTCTGGGGATCTGCTCGCTGGCTGACCGCCGCTTGAGCCGTCTCGAGAACTTGGCGTCGCTCCACTACTGCAGCTTCTCGCTCCCGGCAGAATTTTCCTACGCCGCCTTTGCACTCACGGTCTCGAGCGGCAATAGCGTCGGCAAGAGCGGCTTGGGCCGCCGTCACGGCAGGTGTGACGCGTGACGCACGCGCAAGCGTCACGTCACTGACGTTGGACGACGCGAAGCCGAGCCCGGCGGTGACTGCAAAGACGAAGGTGACCAGCCAGAGAGCCCACCCGAGGACAGCGGTCCCGCGGCGTCCCATTTGCCAGAGATTGGCGGCACATGAAGGCATTCCCAGTGCTATGAGGTCAGCGGCCACGCCAAGCGCGAGGAAGAGCCATCCAGCAGTGTCGGTCGAGCCGAGCGACCGGGCGAACCACCCATTGATGGCCACTCCGACGGCGGTGAGCGCGAGGGCGGCCACAAGCAAGATTAGGGAGGCGAATGAAAGGCCTGACGGCGTGACGCGAGGCGCCTCGATAGGGGGCGTCACGGGCGCCGGCGTGCAAGCCGGCAGCTTCTCAGGCATGACGGGCGCCGTGACGGCGACCAGCGGCGTGACGGACGCGCTGGAGCTCGCGGGCGTGTCGGCATTGGCCGGGGCAAGCTTCGCTTTCCGCTTTCGGTCTCGGTAGGCCTTGGCCCGCTCGGCGCCTGTCATGGCCTTGGCTTTCGGCGAAGCTTGGTGCAACGAGATAACGGCGGCGGAACTATCAGGGGCCATATTTGGTTCTTCGTTTTGTCGATTTGCGCGGTTCGTTCGGATGACTTTGACGCTGGATGTTGCTTTGTCGGCAAGGCGTTCGCCGCTGCGGGTTACTGCGAACCGGCGTCGCGTCGAACGTCACTTTTCATTGAGCTCCAGCGCAGCGCACTAGCGTCTCTTTGAATTGGGCTTGCACTGCCCAAGCGTCGAAGCCTTCCTTCGGGAAGTTTCCACGCGCGACCTCGATTTCCGCAGCGCAGCTGCAAACGACTGTCGCGGTGACCCCGGACCTAGCGACCTTTTCGAGGCACCATTCGAGATGATCGACCCGACGCAGGCATCTGCGAGCCGCCTTACGACCAGGCCGAGCTTCTCGTTTGCATCCGCGTGGCTATTCCAAGCGCAGATCCCCATGCTGAGCATGGCGCTGGCGATCGCGATCCTCGTCTTCATGTGCCCCTCCTCCTCGTCGCTTGAGCATGCAGGATCGCCTGCAAGCTGCAACCAGTGGAGTGCTCAGCGCGGGGCTCTACCGACGGGTTCACGCCGGTCCCGCTTGTCGGATCTGCTCGGCGAGTGCGCGCACGGCTGTGATGAATTGGTCGCGGCCGACCTTGAGCGTCATCCATTGAATGGCTGCGCGCTCTCGATCCGGGCCGATCAGCTTCCGGAAGCGAGACTTGCCCATTTGGTTTTTGAGCGCAAAGCGAGAGATGCCGAGATGATCGCAGATGAGCTCTACCGTGAGGACCGGTTGCGCGTCGGACGCCGGCGTCTGAGTCGGGAGCGAGCGCGCCAGAATGGGGCGCCCCTCATCCTCGTTAGGCCAGAAACGAACATCACCGGCGGCCGTCCGGACATGTAACGGCGCCGCCGGGAAGGGCGCCGCGGTGAGGTCGCGGCGATCGGTGCCAAAGATGTCGGATACGATCGACGGGGCCCTAGGGAGCTGCAGGACCAGCGGAGGGCAGGTTTCGGCGACCGCAGGCTCGTCCTCTTCATCTATGAGCTCAAAGATGTCGAGCGGCTTGCCCAGCCGATCAGACCACGCCGTAGCACGATCTAAATGAAGTGCTGGATCGACCGAAACCAGATGCGACCGCCTTGAGCCGGCAATTCGGTACCGATACAGCGGCCAGAGCCCGACCTGCTGTAACGTGCCCTCCGCCCTTATAAGAATATCTTTATAAGGACGAAGGGCACCTTTCGCCGCCAGCACTGCGTCGACCACCTCGCGCAATGCCATTTCGGTGGGATTCTTCTCAAACCAGCGGCGCGCGGCGGTGGGAGTGGGGTAAAGGTCCTTCAAAACCGCTTGTTTGCCTTCCCAACTGCTCGGCCAAAACCCTCTCGCTGCGAGGAGATGGGTTGGAGAGGTCTCCAGCCACTCTTCAAAGGTCCCCGTGCTGTCAACCGTGATGTCGACCGGAACCCCTGCAACGATCTCAATGGTCAAGGGCCGGTCTCGGCAGCGCCGCACCGGCCGCGCGCGGTGCACGGCCTGGGTGACCTCGGCATCCCGAATTTGCTCCAGGAGCGCGTCCGCCCGTCTGTCTGGATGGTATGGGTGTTCGATAGAGACGACTGCATTGCCCGGGCTTCGCAACGCGATGACGCGGTCGGGGTAGAAGCCTGCCCCTATCGACGCGGTTGGATGTCGCCCGAATTCCACCCTCGTCGCTCGTTCGACCTCGCCCGCCGGCGGCTGGGTGCGCGACATCAAGATCTCGCGCAAGCAGTCCTCAAGGTTGTTCATCCCTCGGATGTTTCCGTAGTGGTTCAGGATCAAATTAGGAGGACGGGAGTTCCACACACTCCACGTCGTCTCCATGTATTCCTCAAGGGCCTTCGGGGCGATCACGCCAGTCTTCCCCCCCGCTTTGCGATCTTCGGCAGCTTTCACCTCGATGGCGCGCATGATCCTTTGCGCGTGGGTCTCCTGCGAAGATCGTTTCTCCGGGCTCTTGTCGCCTCCGGCGCCGGGCACCACCCGCCCATAGCTCACAGCCTGGTCAACGATCTGATGTACCGTCACACCCTCACCGCGCTCTACACGGATGTCGGCCACCAGTTCGAAATGGGGGAGCCAGGTTGAGACGACGATTTCATTGAGCGTCGCGTCTAAGTGGAGAACCGGTCGCTTGAGCCAATCCGGGTGCGGCCGCGCCGGCGTCGCGATCCGGATCGCTCGCTCCTCACCCGCCAGCACCTTCATGCGGGCTGAAGTGGGCTCTTCGCCCCCGAGCATTTCGCCGAGGTTTTGCCAGAAAGTCTGGCGGACGCGCACCAGCCCGTTTGCAACGGCCACCGGCTCGATTATCGCCTGGATGATATCGTCGTCTGCGCGGGGATCGAACGTCTTGGCTACCGGAGCATAGCCGTAGGCCTCGCCGGCGCTGAGAGCCATGCAGGAAGCTTCACTGAGGCCTTCGGCTTCAAACGGCCCCCGCGGCAGATAGCCCGGCGCAACCCGCTCCGCGGCGGTCTGTGCCCGCTGCAACCACCCTTCAAGGCGGGCATGCTTACTCCGAGGAACAGAGAAGTCCGAGATCGGCAATTCGTCGTCCCGACCGTTGCTCAACGTCAGAGCCTCGTCGACGATCAGGGCGGCTGCATCTTTCATCGAGCCCTGGGGCTTCGTTCCGAGCGCAGCATGCGTCGTCACCCACACCCGGGGGGCCAAGTCGGCCTGTCGTCGGTACCCGCAATCACTGCGGAAGGGGCAGAAGCCGCGGCTTGGAGAGCCGCACACGTCGTTTATCGAGCCTGACGACTTCACGACAGCTTTGACCAGCTCACCGCGCCGGCAGAGTTTCACGCCAGGTCGCGAGGAATCCTCCCGATCAATGCCGCGCCATGTGGAGGCGAGCTCTTCGCCTGCGAGCCGATTGATGTCCGCTTCAATCTCTTCGGCTTTGGAGTGCGTCGGTACGGCATAGACAACGCCACGACCGGTTTGCTTCGCATAGCGAACGATTCTTTCAATCGCGGTGTATGTCTTGCCAGCACCCGGTGTGATCCTAATGCCCCATTGAGCGTATTGCGGGGGTGTGGGTTCGTCGTCTGATGCAAAGATGCTTTCCGGGTCGATTTCCCCGAACTCGACTTCGGCCGAAAGCTGCCCTTGCGCCGCGCGGTGCTCCTCAAGGGCGTCTTCGTACGCTTCGCCGTCGGCGAGCCCCTTCGGCACCGCTTCGTCAAAGAAGCGCGCTATGGCTGCTTGCAGCACTGGCCGGGCCTCAGCCAGCGGCATTCCCTGGTCCGGCCAAGGGCATGATGCGCGCGCGCGGCGTTCCTCCTCGGCTTGCTCAGACGCCCGCTGTTGACCGCGGACCGAATCGATCAGCGTGTCGATACGGTCGAGTTCCGTTCGGCGATAAGCCGGCGGATGAGCCGCTGGATCCCATTCGGCGGCGGCAACCCGCTCGGTCAACAGTCGCTTCAGCTTCTCCGGGCTGGCGCTCGACCCGTTCCGACGCCAATACACGGCTACGCAATGTTTCAACGCGTGGTGGCAGCCCGCTCCCCCGTCATGATCGCCTATGGCTGCCAAACATTCGGCGAATGTCGCGCCGATCGGGCCGGCGAAAGCAGCACCTTCCGGCGCACGGCCCGTCGGGCTCGTCTCAATGTGCGGCACAATAACGATTTCAGCAGCACCGCCGATTACTCCCGACCGCTTACATCGGCCGGCTAAAGGATCTTGTGCGCCGGCCTCGATGATCGGTGCTGCCACATAGATCGGCTGGGCTGTGGCGAAAACAGCTGGATCGACGGGATATTCTCGAAACCAAGCTTTTGCTGTCTTGCCAGCCTCTGGGACTTTCTGGCCAAGCCACCGTTTGAGCTCCTCGTCGCCGAGAGGGCGATCAAGCCAAAAGCCGAGCCGAATATGCAGGCCGGGCTTGATGCCCGCGCTGCCAGTGTATTGATACCAACAGGTAACGCCGTGAAAGCACTCCGGCAGCTTGGTGCGCACGAACTTCACGGTGTCAGCAGGGCTTGCCAACGGATCGAAAGCCGGAGGCAGTGCGACGCCGTCGACATCGAACAAGATCCATTGCCGCGGCGTTTCGATCAAAGTTGCCGGTTCACCATCCTTTGGAAACTTGCGACGCAGCATCCGCTCGCGGTCGGTGCCGGGGGCGATCGCCCCGCGCACAACACACTTGCGCGGATCGGCCGATATCTTCTCGAGGAGGTCGGCAAGGGAGCGGATGTCGGAAACCGTGAATTCCTCGCCCACATAGAATTTAACGTTTTGCTGAGTGCGCGTCTCAATGCCGCCGGCGCTACCTTTGACGATCGTTTTTGTCAGCGGTCGGCTGAGCGACGTTAGAACCGTTACCGTGTCGCTCATCAGGCGAGGCCCGCGGCGAGATGAATGACGCTGAGTCGGTGCCTACCCTTGAGGCGTGGCTTCAGGAACTGGGTCCAGACCTCAACTTCGTGCTCGCGGCACCGAAACACAAGCTGCTTCGGCGCCAAAACTCGGTGCGCCTCGCCCGCTGCAAGCCCGCGCTCTCGGTCGACAGCAATCAAGACTTCGTCGCATTCACCCAAGGCCCAGTCTACGGCCGACGATTTGAATACGCTTGGCATAGACAGTTCGCCGGCTGGGCTCGAGAACTCGATCTCGACGCGGTCGGGAAGCGCTTTTGCGACGCACTGATGGAAAAGACGCTTCGTGGCAGTTGTGACGCGCAGCCCCGGTCCCAGGTAAAGAATGACGCTGCTTGCGTGTTCGTCCAAGTCTGCCGAACTTGCATCTGGCGGCGGCTCATAAAATTTGACCGTGGATTTGCCGGGCCACGGCGCCATGTCGCGCCAGGGCGCGTGGTAGTTGCCCTCAGCGGTCGACATTAGGTGCACTGGAAAATCCACGCGTTGCGTGGTAAACTCTAGGCTCATTCAAAGCATTCCTTCGGCCCTCGTTCAGCGCGCCACACGCTGTGCGGGGCCGAAGTGTTTTTCGACGGCGCCGCAGAAGGGCTTTTTTGAGAAGACGGATTGCCGAATGAGCTGTGAGACTGGAATGAGCGCGATTGGAGCCGCGGGCAAATGCGCTTGCAGATGTGCGGATCGCTATTTCAGGCAGCCACACCCACGAATTCGAGGATTGAACCCACCGTGTAAGCAATGCGGCGCGCGCCGATCTTTTTGGCCTTCGGACCTTCACCACGGGAGCGCCACCGCTCCAGTGTGCGTTCGCTCAGCCGGAGAACCTCCGCGGCCTCGCTTTCCCGCAATAGGGTTTCCGGGTCTAAGCGCGCGATCGCGCCCAAGGTGAGCTTGCCCGCGAGCACTTCAGAAGGGTTTTGAGCTGGGGCAGTAGCGGTGTTCATCGTGCCACATCCTCTATAAAAGGGAACATGGCGTTAGGATCGGGCACAACCTCGAAAACGTCAAATCGCCAAAATCGACAAACCAGACAAAAGAAGCTTTGCAAGGGGAGTTCTGGCGTTGAAAATGCGAGCGAGAATATTTTCAACCCGTCGCGGCGAGATCTGTAATCACAGCGTCGTCGACAACACGGGCCACATATTTTGCCCACCGATCCGCCGCATCGACGCGCTCTCTCCATCGCGGTTCGCGATCGTATGTTTCGAGAAGCTCTTCGCGCGTGTGGTTGAGCATCATCTCGGCGACCTCCTCTTCTACGCCCGCGGCGGAAAGCCCTGAACGAAAGGTGCGGCGGCAGTCGTGCAGATGAAATTTAACGCCGCATTTCTTCACTAGGTCGGGCTGGCGCTTTGACCACCCCGTCATGCGCTTGCCGCCGGCGCCCGAGAAAACGTAGTCGCTCTTTGCCCACTTCTTCTGACGCTGCAAAATCGCCAGTGCGAACGAAGGCAGCGGTACGCGATGCTCTCGGCCATTCTTCGTTTGATGTCCGGGAATGGTCCAAACACCTTTCGTGAAGTCGACGTCTGATCGCTTCATGAGGGCCGTTTCTTTCCGCCGCTGGCCCAACAGCAAAAGAATCCGTACATAGTCCCCATAGGGCGCAGAAACCGCGCTGCAGCCGCGCCAGATGAGCTTGAGCTCTCCTTCTGGAATCGCCCTTCCCGTCCTTGAAGTGAATTGAGCGCGCGTCTTGCGATCGCGGCGCCAGCCGGCCAAAGGGTTCGCGTGGAGTAAGCCGCGGTTGACGCACCAATTGAGGAAGGTCGCGGCCTTTGAGCGCAGATCCTGTGCGGCTCCAGGCTTCTTTCGCTCCTCGAGCTTGGCGACTTGGTTCGCAACAGATTGCCGGTCTATCGTCTGCACGTCGACCTTCCCCAGCGGTCCCAGCAGTTCCCGGCGCAGTAGAGAGACGATGTGCACCGTGTTGACTACATGCCGACCCTTGAGATGCTCTTCGTAAGCATCGATCGCACGGTCCAAGCGCGCCGCATCGCGGCGCAAGGCCTCCTTCCGTTGGCTTTGAGGGTCTAGTCCCCCTGCAATTTGGCCGGCAAATTTGCGGGCGGCCGTCCTGGCATCTGCCAATCGGACAGAACCGACCTCGCCAAGGGTCATGCGCCGCTGGGGCGCTTTGCGCCCGCCACCACCAGCTCGGTACAGCAGGATGAAAAGCTTGCGGCCCGACGGCCAGCAGCGAACACCAAAGCCGCGCACCTCTGAATCCCAAAGGACCACCTCGCGGCCCTCTTCTGGCTTCAGCGCTTTGATGCGCTCCTCGGTGAGGTTCACCCGGTTCTGCATTTTCTTTGCCTCTACTAGCCGGAAGCACCCCGGAAACACCAATTTGCGGGCTTGCGGGGGCTATGTCGGGTTAGTGTCTCACGGAAGCCACTGATTGCCCAGTACTTTCGGGAACGAGCGGGCTCGCGCGGAATCACGCGGAGCAGGGGCACACTTTTGGTAATGGAGAGGTCGACAGTTCAATCCTGTCTGGCAGCACCATTTTCTTCGGTCAATCACGCGCAGATCAGCATTCTCGCGGCACCAGACGCCCGAGTTTTGCTCTCCTCTTTCGCCCTCTTCCAATGAAGAGGGCGCAGGGAAGGCCGGGTGCCGACTGGCACCCATGATCCGCTGCGCGAAGAATTGCACACGCAAATGCGCAGGCGGGAAACAGGTGGGCCGGAAAACACCCGGCCTTCCCTGCGCGATGATCTGACGGCTTATACGCGCTCTCCCCGGAGCCGAGTTCCTTCTGGCCTCCGTCACCTCGCGAATTGGCGACGTCCCGAAACCCGGTTGAGCCTCGATCCATCTCCGCAAGGCTTGACCGTAGCAACGACGGTCAGGACCACGCGCTTTCGCCGTACGCAGCTGGCCCGGCTTCGCTTGAGTAGCTTCGCCGGACACAGCGCCGTCCGTCCGCACGGAGCGAAGACCTCACGAGGTTCATCTCGCCCTGGTTCCGCATACCCGTGCCCGGCGCTGCCGCGTCCACCGCACCCCGATCCACGTTCGACACGACGTACGATCGCCCCTCTCCGGGGACCGGGATGGCGGGATAGTGCCGCAAATCCGAATTTCGGTAAAGTAGAATATTTTTGCGAGGGAGGATTGACGGGTTCTGGCGGGAGCCGAGGTGTATTGCCCGACAGGCCGGATTGGCGCCGATGATCAGCACTGGCGACGACGCACGGCTTTCAGCTCAGTTCAGCGCGGCACGCGCAAGCTCATTGATCGACTACCAAAACGTGCACGGCCCCGGTATGTTTCCCTCTCGATGAGGTAAGCAAATTTCTCGACGGCTTCGAAACGAAAAGAAACGGATTTATGACGGCGGACAAGGCAACAATTCTGGAAAAACTCGCAACAAGGCTCTTGCGTGTTTCGTTGGGACGGCCTGTCAGGGTGGCGATCGATGGCCGCACTGCTTCCGGCAAGACGACTCTGGCTGACGAGATCGCGTCGCGCGTTCGCAGCAAAGGTTGTCCTGTTATTAGAACGTCGATCGACGGCTTTCATCGTCCCAGGGCCGAGCGCTATGCCCGCGGTCGCTATTCAGCCGAAGGCTATTACTACGATGCGCGCGATCTGGCTGCGGTGAAGACGCTCCTGCTTGCTCCACTGGGGCCGAAGGGAAACCGTCTGTATCGCACGCAATCCTTCGATCTGGAAAATGACTTGCCCATCGGACAGGAACCACAATTGGCACCAGCCAATGCCATTCTTATTGTCGATGGCACGTTTCTTCAGCGACCTGAACTGCGCGACGATTGGGATGTAACGATTTTCGTAAAGACGTCGGAGCAAACTTCTGAACATAGAGGTGTGACCCGTGATGCCGTTCACCTCGGTGATGAGGTCATCGCGCGACGGCTCTATGCTGAGAGATACCGTCCCGCATTCGATCTTTATGAACGCTTGTGTGCGCCCGAGAAGAATGCCGACGCTCTGTTCCTCAACGAGGACTTTCAACGTCCACAAATTCACATCCGGCAGGACGCGAGGCTGGCTGGAAGTATTTGACCCAAAGGGCCGCTCTTGGCCCCGAGCAGAAGACCTTGAAAAGTCCCCCGACGTCTGGAGTCAGGGGTACACTGGACTCTCCTTGCGCGGTCCGCGACCGCGCTTGCGATCCAAAAACCCGACACGCGCAGGAGGTGTGTTGCCGGACGGGTCGAGATTGCACCGCGCGGGTAAGGTTAATTCTTCCTTTCGATTGTCGGTAAGATTTTATCTATTATCGTCCTTGCCGTGGATGACGAGCAAGAGGCTTCGATAGTGTTTGCGTGTTGCCTGATCGTGACTGGGATTGCGTTGCTTCTGTCCGGCATCGTTGCCTTCGGCTTTCATAGAAACTCGCTGCACTCGATGGCGCTGCTGTAATCGCATCAGCGAGCGAGTTCCTACGCACGATCAATCCGCTTCGCCCATTTTGTGTCCGGCAAACCTGTCATCGGTCCGGCGCAGCTCGTAGGATGGGTAGAGCGTAGCGAAACCCATCAAGGGCTCGTGCGAACATGCAAAATGATGGGTTTCGCTTCGCTCTACCCATCCTACGCACTGACAGATCCATTGACGTCCGCGGCTCTCTTGGCGCCCTGCGCAAGAGATACCGTCACGACGCTTTGCATGATCAAGGCGAGGATCAAGGAACTGGCGCGCATCAGCGTCTCTCCAACGCATCTCGCGCACCACAACCTCGAATATATTGCATGAATCCGCGAAGCAAGGAGTTGCAGCTCATCGACGCGCCTGAGCCGCGGCCCAGCCGCTCACCGGCATTTGAACTGCGTCGCTTGAGGCCAGCCCCCGTCGCGGACCATGTGGTGGCGAGCCTTTCGAGAAAGATGCAGTCGCACTGTCCGTTTGCCCTCCAAATTCAGAGTGATAGTCTCATACCTCGCGGTCTGTCCGGGAGGACACAATGGGATGGTTTGACGGGCTGTTTGGAAGGACGTCGGCTCCTACGACCCCACTCTTCGCGAAATTCAGGCGGAAATCACGGGCACCAACTGATCGTGATCTTCTGAAGATTGCCAAAGACCGAAAAGGGCATGTTTCGAAGAGAGCCGTGAGAGACGAATATAATCGGCTGCTCCTGGAGAAGTACGCGCACGATAAGTCGTGACCTCCCGCTAGCAGGACGGGCGGAGCGACTTGTCCGCAGTAGCTCATCGAGCGAAGGTGGAAGCGAATGCCGTCGAAGCCTTGCTCCGTGACGAAACTGCTCCGTGGCGAAGCATGATGGGTTTCGCAAGTGCTCTACCCATCCTACGCACGATCAATTGTCGTCACCCACCTCGCGCCCGGCGAACCGATCATCGGCCCTTCGCAGCCGCCGGCACAGCTCGCGATTGATGTTCTGCAGGACGATCACATAGGCGTGGATGTCGGCCTTGTAGCAGGCGTAGAGATTTTGGGCGGTCAGCTCGTACAGCACCGTCGGACTTTCTGCGATCACCGTGGCGGAGCGGTTCTGCATTTCGATCAGGGTCATCTCGCCGAAGAAATCGCCGCGCTCCAGAACGGAAATCGGGATGATGCCTCCCGCATTCGCCCGTTTGCTCACCGCGAGCCGGCCGGATTCGATGATGAACAGCGAGCGACCCGGCTCGCCCTCGGCCACGACCGTTGCGCCGGGATCGAAACGTCGTTCGACCAGCATCGACCTCAGGAGGTCTAGACTTTGATCCGCAAGACCACCGAAGAATGGCGTTGCGAGCAGGAACGCTTTCAGGTCGGGGGCAGTGACAGCCATTGCGCGAGGATACGCCCCGCTGCAATCTGCGGCAAGGAGAGCAGGCATCGGCGCGTAGGATGGGTAGAGCGAAGCGAAACCCATCGCGCTTCATCAGCGCTGACGCATGATGGGTTTCGCTTCGCTCTACCCATCCTACGCGGGCTCACTGCCGCGGAGCGTCCTTCGCTTCCGCCACACCTGCAGGTCAATCATGGCCTTGACGGTCGCCGCAAGCACCAGCGCGCACAGCGCCGCCTTCGAGATCGTCTCCATCGTTCCCTCGATCAGCAGACAATGGGCGACGCTGCCGGCAACGATGACGATCGCCAGCGGCATATGAACGAAGCGCCAGGTTCGCGGCCGCAAACCCAATCGCCGGCGCAGCAGGGCCAGCAGCGCGACGGCGAAGATGGCCCACATGGCGGTGACGCCGAAGGGAGAGAACGGCGTCGGCGATGTGTAGGTCAGCGCGTCGATCATATCAGGGGGACTGGTGATCCAGAGGCCAGCGACGTGGATCACGATCGCCAGGGCCAGCGCGCCGCCGATCCAGTGATGCGCGCGCCGACCGCGATAGGCCGAGAGGCCCGGCAGATATCCGCCGATCAACAAGGGCTGAACCAGCACGAGAGCGAGCGCAACGATCCCGGCGAAGCCGGCGAGGATGTAGACCGGGCCGCGCCAGGCGAGCTGCTCGCTTGTTGCTGCAGCGGCGATCGGCATGCCGATGGCCAAAACGAGCGCGGCCCAGATCAGGATCACCCGGGCGAGCTTCCACCCCGTCATTCGCTGGTTCGCTCAGGCCGGCGCAAGGACGAAATGCGCCTCGAGGCTGGTTTCCTTCGGGCTCCGCATCACCGGCCGCAGGAACACGGTCTTGAATTCACCGCTGTCATAGGCGAGGTGGCCATGCGGCTGGCCGAAGATCGGAATGATCTGCGGCATCTCGAGCCGGAACTTGCCGTCCTTGTCGGTGAGCGTAGCGCCGTGGCTCTGCGGCTCGTGCTCCTGCCCTTCGACCGTGTGCGCCCAGATCTGGATGCGCTGTCCCGCGAGCGGAGCCCCGTCGCCGGCGCGGCGCACCGTGCCGCTCATCCAGAAGCCGCCCTTGCCGATCCGCTCCACGATCGCCGCGCCCCTGCGATAATTGTTCGCTCCGCCCGACATCGTTTCGGTCGGCGCGAGGCCTTCGGCACGGACCGGCAACAGAAGCCCGGACGCGCCGGCAGCAAGGAGAGTGCCGCCAGCGGTGAGGAGGGTGCGGCGATTGAAGACGACCGTGGTCATGTCGGTTCCTCCGGGCGGCCATGCAAGGGCTTGGCTCCGGCGAGGGTACAACAACAGGGGCGAAACGCCCAGTTGGGACGAACGGCGCCACAGGCCGGAATAACAGGGTTGTGAACGAAGGCCGCGTCGTCGCAGACGGACGCCAAGCGACATGGCGACCCGCGGGTCTCTCAGAATGCGCCCTTATCCATCTACCGAGCCGCACCGTTCAGCCACGCTTGCCCTGTCCTCGTTCAAGGCGGAGTCTTTGTGCTCTCATACGCTTTATCTCTTCATTGAGAGCGTCGGTTTTTTCATCAAGGCGTGAATTCTCTGATTTCGGCTCGTCACGCTGACGTATCTTTTCGAGCGCTTTCTCAACCGAGAGCTTGGTCGGATCGGCCATGATGTCTCTCCTGGAAGAAGATCGAAGCAGGCAATGCTGACAATGAAAATGAAGCCAGGTTCCGAATGTTGACGTAAGTCAAACCTGCGCTGAAGTCCGCTGGATCAAAACGTTGCCTGGGCAGAGGCTCTGTTCGAGGACGAAACATGATGGGTTTTGCTGCGCTCTACCCATCCTACCGCTTGAAGGCCGGCTGACGCGGTCGTAGGTTCGCCCATTGAGCGTGGCATCATCCACGGACAACGAGAGCTAGCATTCATACATCGATGGGGCGTGGGACGATGAAAGAGCTGTTTGCGATCACCTTGCTATCGGTCTTCGTCGGACAGATGGCGGCAGAGGCCGGCGAGGCGAAAGCCTATCCCAACGCCCCCCGCGAGCTGATCGGCAAATACGGCAACAGTCCCGTTCAATGTCAGTCCTACCACCGCAAGTCCGACAATCTCACCTCGATCAGCGCGACAAGTTACGAGTTTTGCGGCGGCTCCATGTGCGGCGCCGACATCGTGTCGCACCAGAAGCTGAAGGACGGATACATCCTCAAGCTGAAGGGCCCCGGCAATCCGTCGGGGTGGCGTAAGAAGGTGAAGGTGCTCGACAACGGCGTCATTGAGGTCACGTCCCTGACCAAGCCCGGTCCGCCGGAGACATTGGCCCGATGCACGAAGGCCGACGCAATTGCGGGAATCGGGCTGCGACCGGACGAAGAGCCCACTGCAAACAAGTCATTGAGTTCCGTTTTCGCAGCGTATTACGCGCTCGCCGTTCCCGGCAAATGCGCAGGCGTCGGGGCGAATACACAGGCCGCAGAAGCGATCATCGCGGCCGGTCGCGCGTCGTGGACCGAATTTCTGCGCAACGGACCAAATTCGCAGCACGCTACGCCCGAAGGGATTGCGGACGATGTGGCGCGGGAAAAAGCAGACGCCGAGTATGCGGTGCGAGCCGACGCTGCCGAGATCGGTGCGTTTTGCAGTGAGGTTCTGGGCGCATTCGGTGACGGCGGTCGTGTCGCCCCCAATCTCCTGAAAGACCCGCGCGGGAAAACGTGATTGCCGCTCCGTCTCGCGACGGTTCGCGCCGAGAGGCCCGTATCAGGCACGGCAATTTTGAATGGCATCGTTGCGCCGCCGTTCGAGCACCGTGTCGCGCTACCATTTGCCCCGTCCGGCATTACATGTGAGGTCCCTGCGCGCATCGCGCTCCACCCGGACGTTTCCATGATCCCCTTCTCCGTGCTCGACCTCGCACCCATCCGTCAGGGCGGCGATGCGTCGCAGGCGTTCCGCAATTCGCTCGATCTCGCGCAACATGCCGAACGCTGGGGCTTCAAACGCTTCTGGCTCGCCGAGCATCACAACATGACGGGGATCGCGAGCGCCGCCACATCGGTGGTGATCGGGCATGTCGCGGGCGGCACCAAGACGATCCGCGTCGGCTCCGGCGGGGTCATGCTGCCGAACCATTCGCCGCTTGTCATCGCCGAACAGTTCGGCACGCTGGAATCGCTCTATCCCGGGCGGATCGATCTCGGCCTTGGCCGCGCGCCGGGCACCGACCAGTTCACCGCGCGGGCGCTGCGGCGCGACCTCGCCACCACGTCCGAGAATTTTCCGCATGACGTGCTGGAATTGCAGGCGCTGCTCGGCGATGTGCAGCCGAACCAGGCGATCCGCGCCGTGCCCGGCATGGGGACGAAGGTGCCGCTCTGGATCCTGGGCTCGAGCACGTTCGGCGCGCAGCTTGCGGCCATGCTCGGCCTGCCGTTCGCTTTCGCCTCGCATTTCGCGCCGCAGATGATGATGCCGGCGCTGCGCGAATATCGCGCGCGTTTCGAGCCCTCGGCCCAGCTCGACAAGCCCTATGCGATGGTGGGCGTCAACGTGTTCGCCGCCGACAGCGACGCGGAGGCACGGCGCATGTTCTCCTCGCTGCAGCAGCAGTTCATCAATCTGCGCCGCGGCACGCCGGGGCCCCTGCCGCCGCCGGCCGACGACATGGACGCGCTGTGGTCGCCGGCCGAGAAGGCCGGCGTCGGGCAGTCGCTGTCCTGCTCCGCGGTTGGCTCGCCGGAAGTGGTCGAAGCGAAGCTGAAGGCGCTGATCGCCGAGACCGGCGCGGACGAATTGATGACCACGGGCCAGATCTACGACCACGCCGCGCGCCTGCGCTCGTTCGAGATCGCAGCCGAGGTGCGGGATCGGCTGGCGAAGCAGCCGGCGGTGTGAGGGCTGTGCATCGCCTCTAGCGGAACTGCGCTCCCTCCCCCGCGCGCGGGGGAGGGTTGGGGAGAGGGTGTCTCCGCAATGGGACAATCCCCGAGAGGAAAGAGCCCTCACCCCGACCCTCTCCCGCAAGCGGGAGAGCGAGTGCACCGCGTTCGCGGCGAGGTCCGAGGCCTCTAGTCCGGAAACCCGAACAGCTTCGCCGGATTGTGCACCAGGATCTTCTCGAGCTCCGCCTGATCGGGCGCGTAGCGATACATCAGCTCGAGCAAATCGGCATCGTTCGGCGGCTGCTTGACGGAGACCGGGTGTGGCCAGTCGCTGGCCCAGACGCAGCGGTCGATGGCGGCCTCGATATAGGCGCGCGCGATCGGGATCACGTCGTCGTAGGGAGCGCCGGCCTTCGAGGTCTTCTCGCCGAGCGACAGCATCACCCAGAAATTGCCCTTCTTGAGCAGTTCCAGCATCTTGCGCAGGTTCGGATCGTTCTTGCCGGCCTCGGGATCAGGCCGCGCCATGTGGTCGATCAGCACGGGCACGTCGAGATTTTCGTACTTGGCGACGCTGGAGACGATGCCGTCCTTCTCCGGCTGGATCTTGACGTACCAGCCGAGCTCGCGGATGCGCGCAATCGCACGCGCGAAATCGGCGTCCGACAGCACCGCGCCGAGCTCCTGGCGGAAGCTGAAGCGCGCGCCGCGCACGCCGGCGTCATGCAGCTTGCCGAGATAGGAGTCGCTCGCCTCGGCGAACACCAGCGCGTTGGCGCAGCCGCGATAGTTCGGACCCATCGCGGCGAGAGCGTCGAGCACGACGGCATGGTCGGCGCCGTAGGTCGTGGTCTGCACGATGATGCCGCGCTCGATGCCGAGCGCCTTGTGCATGCGAAGCGCCGCTTCCCAGGTCGCGGTCGGCATCCGATAGGCAGCACCAGGACGTTCCGGATATTTGTCGATGGGCCCGAGCACGTGGAACTGGCTGTCGATGGTCTTCGGCGGCGGCGCCTTGACCGGGCGGCGCGGATTGGGATCGAACGGCAGATAGGTCGGCATGCGCAAAACTCCTTCAGTCGATCACGGCGGTGAAGTCGCACTGCACCAGCGCGCCGCCATCCATGTTGTCCATCGGCAGCGCGTGGCGCGCCGGGCGCGAATGCTCGTCCGGAAACATCTTGAGCCACTCGACATTGACCGGGCCGCGCTGCGTGCGGTCCTTCAGCCACACCGTCATCTTGATGATGTCGTCGGTGGTGCCGCCGGCGGCCTCCACGGTCGCCTTCATATGCGCGAACATGTTGGCGCATTGCGCGTCGAGGCTCTCGGGCATCACGCCGGCCGCGTCGCGGCCGAGGATGACGCCCGACATCACGAGATTGCCGACGCGGCAGGCGTTCGGGATCGGATTGGCGTGCTTGAACCCGCCGATATGGATGCTCTTGCGCCGCGTGTGACCCGTCATGATGCGCTTCCTTTTTGTTGTTGGTTCAGACGAATTGGCACGACACCGAGCCGAACGCGCCATAATCCGCGTGGAACGTGTCGCCGCGGCGGATGTCGACCGGACGCGTGAACGATCCCGCCAGCACCACCTCGCCGGCGGCGAGATGCTCGTCATGCGGCGCGAGGCGGTTAGCGAGCCAGGCGATGCCGTTGGCGGGGTGATTGAGCACGCCGGCGGCAAGCCCGGTCTCCTCGACCTCGCCGTTGCGGAACAACAGCGCGCCGATCCAGCGCAAATCCGCATCCATCGGGCGGATCGGCCGGCCGCCGAGCACCAGCGCGGCGTTGGCCGCGTTGTCCGAGATCGTGTCCATGACTTTGCGCGTCTTACCGGTCTCGGGATCGACGCGGTGCATGCGCGTCTCCAAAATCTCCAGCGCCGGCGTGACGTAGTCGGTGGCGTTGAGCACGTCGAAGATGGTGCAGTCGGGCCCGCGCAGCGGCGCCTTCAGCACGAAGGCGAGCTCGACCTCGATTCTTGGCGCATGGAAGCGGTCGAACGGGATCGGCGTCGCATCGGCATAGAACATGTCGGCGAACAGCACGCCGTAATCGGGCTCGTTGATGCCGACTGCGTTCTGCATCGCCTTCGAGGTCAGGCCGATCTTGTGGCCCTTGATGACGCGGCCACGGCCGAGCTGGAGTTTGGTCCAGGCGCGCTGGATGGCGTAGGCGTCCTCGATGCTGAAATCGGGATATTCCTTCGAGAACATCGGGATCAGCGCCTTGCTGCGCTCGGCCTCATCGAGGCACGCGGCCAGGCGTTCGATCGTCGCGCTGTCCAGCATGATTTAACTCTCCGCGGCGACGGTGTTGCGCAGCACGCCGATGCGGCTGGACTCGACCTCGACGACGTCGCCCACCTTGAGCCAGCGCGGCGGATCGAAGCGTGCGCCGGCGCCGGTCGGCGTGCCCGTCACGATCATGTCGCCGGGCTTCAGCGTGGCGAAGGTGGAGAGATAGGAGATCAGGAAGTCGAACGGGAACATCAGCCGCTCGGTCGTGTCCTGCTGGCGCACCTCGCCGTTGACGCGGGTGACGATGTCGTGCGGCCCGCGCGGATCGAGCTCGTCCGCGGTGACGATCCACGGCCCGATGCTGCCGGAGCGGTCGAAATTCTTGCCCTGCGTGACGTTGAACTTGCCGTGGCGCAGCCAGTCGCGGATCGTGCCCTCGTTGCACAGCGTCATGCCGAAGATGTGCGCCCAGGCTTTCTCGCGCGGGATGTGACGGCCGCCCTGCCCGATCACGATGACGAGCTCGCCTTCGTAGTCGAGCTGGTCGGAGACATCAGGCTTCTCCAGCGGCTGGCCGGAGCCGGTCATCGACGACATGCTGCGCACGAACAGGCTCGGATATTTGGGCAGGTCGGAATTGTCCTTGTATTCCGCGTTACGCTCGGCGTAGTTGACGCCGATGCACCACAGCTTTTCCGGCGCCAGCACCGGCGGCAGCAGGACGAGATCTTCCAGTGCGTGATCCGGCTTCTGTCCGGCCGCGGCCTCTTGTGCGTCGGCCAGCGCGTTCGCCGCGATCAGCGCCTTCACGTCGGAAAAGTCGCGGCCGATCCGTTTGGTCAGATCGACCACGCCGCCTTCGACGGCCGCGCCATAGCGCGGCTCTCCGTCCAGGAGATAGCTTACGAGTCGCATTGTCGTTTCCTCCAATGATTTTCATCCGCAGGCCGCCGCGCTTGGCCGCGCGCTCAGTCCTTCGATTTGGGCGTCTGGAACACGGTGTTCAGCGTCACGATCTCACCGAGCCGGGCGTAGCGCGGCCCGCCGATGCGCGCGATCGGGTCGAGCGCTTTGGTCTCGACCTTGCCGTCGTTGACGAGGCCGTCGCGCAAGTGGAACATCACGACCTCGCCGACGATGAGCCGGCTCTTGGCCTCGCCGAATTCGAGGCACTGGCGGAAGCGGCATTCCATCGCGACCGGCGCCGCTGCAAGCCGCGGCACCTTGATGCGCTCGCACGGCACCGTCTCCAGCCCGAGATGCTCGACCTCGCTGATTTCGGGCGGGTGCTCGACCGAGCTGTCGTGCACCGCCGACATCAGCGGGGTATCGGCGATGTGGATCACATATTCCTCGGTATCGAGGATGTTGTGCGCGGTGTCCTTGTAGTCGGCGCCCTTGCGGCCGACGCTGATGGCAAGCATCGGCGGCTTCTGCGAGACGAAGGTGAAGGCGCTGAACGGCGCGAGGTTGAGCACACCCTTGCTCGAGAGGCTCGTCACCCACGCGATCGGGCGCGGCACCACGATGCCGGTCATCAGGCGGTAGATGCGCTCCGCGCCGAGCTCGGTGGGATCGATGCGCATGCGATCAGTCAGCCTTGATGTTGGCTTTGCGCACGACCGGAATCCACTTGGCGTCCTCGCGCTCCAGATAAGCCCTGAACTCCGCGGGCGTCATCATTGTTGCTTCGCCGCCGAGCTTCTCGAACTTGTCGACCACGCCGGGATCTTTCAGGATCGCGACCAGCGTCTCGTGCAGCTTGTCCACGATCGGGCCCGGCGTGCCAGCCGGCGCGAACAGGCCGGTAAAGGTCTGGCCGTCGAAATCCTTGTAGCCGAGCTCGGCGAAGGTCGGCACGTCAGGCAGCGACTTCAGCCGGTGCGGGCTGGTGACCGCAAGCGCGCGGAACAGGCCGGCCTTGATGTGCTGGAGGCTGACCGTGAGCTGGTCGAATGCGAACTGCACCTGGCCGCCCAGGAGGTCGTTGATGGCCGGCGCGTTGCCGCGGTAGTGCGCGGTGACCCATTGCAGGTCGAGGTTCGACTGCATCAGCTCGCTGAGCAGATGGTTGGTGGTGCCGGGGCCGGGCGAGGCCATGGTCAGCTTGCCGGGCTCGCGCTTGGCGAGCTCGATGAATTCCTTGAAGGTATTAGCCTGCACCGACGGATGCACCTCGAGCACCAGCGGCGTCATCGAGATCGTCGAAATGGGGAGGAAGTCCTTCTTCCAGTTATAGGCCTCGCGCTTGTTGATCTCGGTCGCGAACAGCACCGGCCCGTTGGCGCCGACGAACAGCGTGTAGCCATCGGGCGCCGACTTCGCGAAGGCTTCGCCCGCGATCATGCCGCCGGCGCCGGCCTTGTTCTCGATGATGAAGGGCTGGCCGAGCTTTTCCTGAAGCTTGTCGGCGATGATGCGCGCGGCGCTGTCGACATTGCCGCCGGCGGGATAGGGCACGATCAGTTTGACGTTGCGCGCCGGCCATTGCTGGGCCGATGCGGGGCCCGCCAGCATCGCGGCTGCGGCAGCTATGGCAATCCAGATTAATCTCATGTTAACCTCCCGGCGGCGCTTCCAATTTCAGGTCGGTTGCCCTGACGGCAAGGCATCCCGATCGGAGCGCAATCTCCAGATGCGCGCTTTACCTGTCGAGGGAATTGTGGCGTTCTTGTCCATATTATGGACAGAGCAAAATCGATCCGCAGCGCGATGGAACCGCGGCAAGGCGCACAAACGATCCGGCGCGCGCTCGCGGTGCTGCGCATTCTTGCCGCGGGGCGCGAGGACGGCGTGCCGCTGGCCGAGGTCGTGCAGGCGACCGGCCTCACCCGTCCGACCGTGCATCGCATCGTCCACGTGCTGATCGAGGAAGGTATCGTCGAGCGGAACGAGCGAAGCGGCCGCTATGCCATCGGCAACCAGGTGCCGGAATTGGCGCTCGCGCGACCGCGACCGTCGCGGCTGCTAGTGGCCGCCAATCCGTCGCTGCGGCGCGCCTCCACCGAGATCGGCGACACGCTGTTCCTGACGGTTCGGACTGGCAACGACACGCTGTGCGTCGATCGCAGGATCGGGGTCTATCCGATCCAGGTGCTGTCGATCGAGATCGGTGCACGCCGGCCGCTCGGCGTCTCCAGCGCCGGCGTCGCCATCCTCGCCGCGATGCCGGCACAGGACGCGCGAAAAATCGTCGCAGCCAACGAGAAGCGGTTCGAGGCCTATCACACCGACGCCGCGACCGTGCTGGGCGAGGTCACCGCGGCGCGCAAGCGCGGCTACTACATGAGAGAGATCGGCCTCATACAGGGCACGAAATCGATCTCGACCTGGATCAAGACTCCGGATGGCCAGCCGGCGGCAGCGATGACGGTCTCCGCCGTTCGGACGAGGCTCGGGCCAAGGCGCGAGCAGGAGGTCGCGGAGATTTTGCTGCGGGAGGCGCGGATCATCGAGCAGGCGATCGGCGGGTAGCCTTGGCTAAGGCGCGAAGCTTCCTCAGCGTCATGGCCGGGCTTGTCCCGGCCATCCACGCCTTTTTCAATCGCACGTAGAACGTGGATGCCCGGGACAAGCCCGGCCATGACGAGCCCGTGTGAGGAGTCAATGGGCTGACGTGCCGCTCCGTTTTGTGGCACAAGAGCCGCCTCGCCGACGGACCAACGAGGCCACGCATGCCCGCGCCGAAACCGCCTGCCTTCGAGACCCTGAGCCTGCATGCGGGCCAGCATCCGGATCCCGCGACCGGCGCCCGGGCGGTGCCGATCTACCAGACCACGTCCTACGTGTTCCAGGATTCCGACCACGCGGCTGCGCTGTTCAACCTGGAGCGCGCCGGCCACATCTATACGCGCATCTCCAATCCGACCACCGGCGTGCTGGAGGAGCGGCTCGCGGCGCTCGAAGGGGGCGTGGGCGCGATCTGCACCGCGAGCGGCATGGCCGCGCTGCATCTGGCCATCGCGACGCTGCTCAATGCAGGCGACCATATCGTGGCGTCGAGCTCGCTCTATGGCGGCACCATCAACCTTCTGGCGCATACGCTGCCGCGCTTCGGCATCACCACCACGTTCGTGAAGCCGCGGGATCTCGACGCGTTCCGTGCGGCGATCAAGCCGAACACGAAGCTTGTGATCGGCGAGACCATCGGCAATCCCGGGCTCGAGGTGCTCGACATTCCCAAGGTCGCGGCGATCGCGCATGAGGCAAAGATTCCGCTCTTGATCGACAACACCTTTGCCACGCCCTATCTCAGCCGCCCGATCGAGCTGGGCGCCGACATCGTGATGCATTCGGCGACCAAATGGATCGGCGGCCACGGCATCGCGATCGGCGGCGCCATCGTCGACGGCGGCCGCTTCGACTGGCGCGACTCAGGCAAGTTTGCTGTGCTGACCGAGCCGTATGGCGGCTATCACGGCATCGTCTTCGACGAGCAGTTCGGCACCGCCGCTTTCATCATGCGGGCGCGCACCGAGGGCCTGCGCGATTTCGGCGCCTGCCTGTCACCGACCAACGCGTTCCAGCTCTTGCAGGGCGTCGAGACGCTCGGCGTGCGCATGGACCGGCACATGCAGAACACGCATCTGGTGCTGGAGGCGCTGAAAGCCAACAAGGCCGTCGACTGGGTGCTGCACCCCTCGCTTGAGGATCACACGGACTATCAACTCGCAAAGACATTGCTGCCGCGCGGCGCCGGCTCGATCGTCTCCTTCGGCATCAAGGGCGGCCGGCCTGCCGGGCGCAAGTTCATCGAATCGCTGCGCATGATCAGCCATCTCGCCAATGTCGGCGACGCCAAGACGCTGGTGATCCACCCCGCCTCGACCACGCATCAGCAGATGGACGCCGAGCAGCTCAAGGCGGCCGGCATCGGCGAGGAGCTGGTGCGGCTCTCGGTCGGCATCGAGACCGCCTCCGACATCATCGACGATCTGGCGCAGGCGCTGCGCATCTCGCAAAAGGTCTGACGCCATGAACCTCTCCGTCAACGCCACCGATGTGTTCGTCGCGAATGGCGGCCGCGACTTCGACAAGTCCCTGCCGACCGTGGTCTTCATTCAC
Organism: Bradyrhizobium sp. B117; assembly: GCF_038969555.1. NCBI lineage: Bacteria > Pseudomonadati > Pseudomonadota > Alphaproteobacteria > Hyphomicrobiales > Nitrobacteraceae > Bradyrhizobium > Bradyrhizobium sp. B117. Next base: position 765,001 of record NZ_CP152414.1, on the reverse strand, counting down.
GGCGCCGGCTTCGATCATTCGACCTGGGCGCTACACACGCGCTGGTTTGCGCATCACGGCTTTGGCGTGCTGGCGCCCGACCTGCCCGGTCACGGTCGCTCCCCCGGCCCTTCGCTCGGCAGCATCGCCGAGATGGCCGACTGGACGGCGGCGCTGCTCGATGCGGCAGGAGCTGCGAAGGCGCATCTGATCGGACATTCCATGGGATCGCTGATCTCGCTGGAGACGGCGGCGCGGCATCCCGACAAGGTGTCGGCGCTGAGCCTGATCGGCACCGCCGCGACCATGACGGTCGGCCCGGATCTGCTCAAGGCCGCCGAAGCCAATTCGCAGGATGCCAACGACATGGTCTCGATCTGGGGGCTCGGCTTCAATGCCGAGCTCGGCGGCAGTCTTGCGCCTGGCCTGTGGATGCATGGCGGCGCGCAGGCGGTCCTGAAGTCATGCGAGCCGGGCGTGCTGTTCAGGGATTTGTCGGCCTGCAATGCCTATGCGAATGCGCTTGCCGCGGCCGCGAGCGTGAAGGTGCCGACGACGCTCATCCTCGGCGAGCGGGACATGATGACACCGGCGAAGGCGGGCAAGGCGCTCGCGGCCGCGATCCCGCACGCGAAGACCGTCGTGGTGCCGGGCGCAGGCCACATGATCATGGCCGAACGCCCGGATGAGCTGCTCGCAGCATTGAGAGGCTGATAGGATCAATCTTCCGCGTCGTGCGTTGCGGTCAGACACCCCTGTGACTGAAACGGGATTTTGACCCATGCCAAGACAGGAAGTCATCCGCAAAGCGAAGCAGGACAAGCGTGCCGGCAAATCGGCCAGCACGCAGGCCGGCGAGTTCGTCAAGGACGAGATCGACAAGATCAGGAAGGGCAAGCACGGGGCGCGCTCGACCAAGCAGGCCATCGCCATCGGCCTGTCCGAGGCGCGCCGCGCCGGCATCGACCTGCCGCCGCCGCGCAAAGGGCGCACCAAGAAGTCGACGCGCCGCAGCGCCAAATACGCCTATGAGGTCGGTCAGGGCAAACGCACGCCGAAGCGCCGGCCAAAGGTGTCGCGCGCTGTCGAAGGCGTGTTGAGGAAGGAGCCGCGCTCGACCGCGTCGCGGAGCGCGCTGTCGAAGCAGGGCAAGCGCGCCGCAAGCCGGCGAACCGCAGCGTCCCGCTCAGCGGCCGCGCGGAAAGCGAGCTCCACCAAGGGCGCAACAGCCCGCTCCGCTGCCGCAAAGAAAGCGGCGCGCACCCGGGCGCGGCGCAGGAGTTGATTCCGGAGCCAGCACGGCCGCATGTGAGAAGCAGTTCCCCGCGGCGCATCCTTCGAGACGCCCGCTTAGGCGGGGCTCCTCAGGATGAGGTCGGAGTCGCCTCCGACGTAAGAGTTTGGACCAAGACGGCCTCCACGATCGTCATGGCCGGGCTTGTCCCGGCCATCCCCGCCTAGCCGCACAGAAGAAAGAACGTGGATGCCCGGGACAAGCCCGGGCATGACGACGTCCGGTCGCTGCACCCCTCACGACCCCGGCGTCCATTTCCAGACGATATCGGAGACGTTGACCGGTTTCGGGATCAGCCCGAGTTTCGCAAAGCGGTCAGCGACGGCCTGCTGGGTCTTGATCACCTCGGCATCGAGCGGCACCACGCTATAGGTCGATCGATTGACGAAGCGGCGGACGGCCTCGATGTCCACGCCGGTCGCCTCGGACTGCGCCTTCGCGACCTCCTCGTGATGCGCCTCCGCCCACACGCCTTCCGCGGCGAAGGTCGTGTTGAGCTTCGCGACCAGCGACGGATATTTCTCCACGAAATCCGTGTTGGCGATGTAGAACGCATTCGGCTTGTGCACGTCCTTGTCGAAGGCGATCACGCGCGCGTTCTCCTTCAACTCCGCGAGCGCCAGATACGGGTCCCAGATCGACCAGGCATCGACGGAGCCCTTCACGAAGGCGGCCGTCGCGTCCGCTGGCGCGAGCGGCGCCGGCGTGATGTCGGACCAGGACAGGCCGGCCTTTTCGAGCGTCGCAACCAGAAGATTGTGCGCGCTCGATCCCTTGCCGAAGGCGACGCGCTTGCCCTTGAGATCGGCGAGCGTCTTGATGGGTGAGTCCTTCGGCACGATGATCGCCTGGGTGTTGCCTTCCGATTTCACCGCGGCGACGTAACGGATCTTGGCGCCGCCGGCCTGCGCGAAGATCGGCGGTGAGTCGCCGACATAGCCGAAATCGACGCTGCCGACATTGATGGCCTCCAGCAGCGGCGGACCGAACTGGAAGTCGATCCATTTGATCTCGATGCCGAGCGGCCTGAAGGCGTTCTCGAGCGTCTGACGCTGGCGCACCGCTGGAAAGAAGCCGCCCTTCTGTGTGCCGATGCGAATTTCCGCCGGCTTGTCCTCGGCGCGCGCAGGTGCGGCCAGCGCGGTCGCGAGCAGGAGTGTCGTCGCAAGGATGTATCGTCGGCTGATCATATCGCGGTCCTTTCGCTGGGGTCAGTTGGCGAACAGTTGGAAATTCGCGCGGCGGCGCCGCTCGGAGAACACGGCGCGGGCAGCGCGCTCGGCTTCGCGCGCCGATCGGAACTGGCGGCCTTCGAGACTGTCGAACAGACGCTCGGAGGAGAAGAAGCGGAAGCCGCGTTCATCGCGGGTGATGATGCCGGCGGCGCGGTCGTGGATTTCGATGATGTAGGCGTTCGATAGGGTCTGGGACATGGCTGCTCGTTCGCCGAGGTCTCGGCGTTCCTGTCTTGGGATTTGCGGTGTGAGGTGTTGCTAGGAGGCGGTCAGCAACAGCAACAGGCGCCTGTGGCGGCCGAGAAACAGCGCCGCGTCATGCACGCATGCATGTCGCCTCTGTTACGCTGGTGATCGGTTCTCATATCGCGGCTTCAGGCTCGAGGAGCAGTTTCGACGCTTCGAATATCGAGCGGTTGGCACGATTGGTCAATGAAATGGCCATCCATATTTGTCGTGAGCGCGCTGGAGCGCTTCTCCCGCGGCAAGCGCCCGCAGCCGGATTCATCTCGCGATGAGTTCAACACGGCCGCGCGGCCGGCATGCTACGTTCCCGGTGGGCGCAAGAGAAAATCGGGAGATACGGGTATGGCAAATGATCTGAAGGGGCGCACGGCGCTCGTCACCGGCGGCTCGCGCGGAATCGGCGCCGCCGTCTGTCGCGCGCTGGCCGAGGCCGGCGCCGCCGTGGCGATCAACTGCCGCGAACAGATCGGCCAGGCCGAGCAATTGGCGGGCGAGATCAGCCGGCAGGGCGGCCGCGCCATCGTCGTCGCCGCCGACGTCTCGCAGCGCGAGGCCGTCGCTGACATGGTGGAGCGCGTCAGCGGCGGGCTCGGCCCCATCGACATCCTCGTCAACAATGCCGGCATCGCCATCACGCGCGGTATCGACGATCTCACCGAGGACGATTTCGACCGCACCATACTGGTCAATCTGAAGTCGGTGTTCCTGTGCACGCAGGCCGTGCTGCCCTCGATGCGCGCACGCGAATGGGGCCGCATCGTCAACATCTCCTCCGGTGCGGCGCGTGGCGCCGGCTCGATCGGCCCGCACTATAACGCGTCCAAGGCCGGCATGGAGGGGCTCACGCGCGGTTATGCGGCGCGGCTCGTCAAGGAAGGCATCACCGTCAATGCCGTGGCGCCGTCGCTGATCGAGACCGACATGATGAGCGGCCAGCCGCAACTCATCAGCCGCATTCCGCTCGGCCGTTTCGGCACGGCGGACGAGGTGGCGAAAGCCGTGATGCTGCTGGTCGACAATGCCTACATGACCGGGCAGACCATCGCGCTGAGCGGCGGGATGGCGTTTAACTAGCGGGCATGGCGGGCGCGACGTGTACCCTCTTCCTTCTCCCCTTGTGGGAGAAGGTGGCGCGAAGCGCCGGATGAGGGGTATCTATCCACGCGCAACGCTTTTCGTGGGGACAGAGACCCCTCACCCGTCTCGCCGCTATCGCGGCGAGCCACCCTCTCCCACAAGGGGAGAGGGTAAGAAAGGCTCACCACATCGTGGCGGCAGCGCGCGTCGGCCAGATCCGATCGTACTCCTCGCCGCCGACCTTGTTCTCGCTCATCTCGGCGAGGATCTGGCCCGGCGTCGGCAGTGTCTTGGGGTCGATGCGCTTGTCCGGATTCCAGAGGTCGGAGCGGACGATGGCGCGGGCGCACTGGAAGTAGATCTCGTCCACCGCCATCACCATGACGCTGCGCGGCGCCTTGCCGTCGACCTTGAACGAATCTAGCAGATCGGGATCGATCGAGAGATGCGCGCGGCCATTGGCGCGGATCGCGTTGCCGGAGCCGGGAATCAGGAACATCAGCGATACGCGCGGATCGCGCACGATGTTGCGCAGGGAATCGACCCGGTTGTTGCCGCGGCGATCCGGCAGCATCAGCGTCTTCGGATCATGGATGCGGACGAAGCCGGGGAGATTGCCGCGCGGCGAGCAGTCGATGCCCTCGGGGCCGATGGTCGCGAGCGCCGCGAACGGCGCCTTCTCGATGAAGATGCGGTAGAGCGGGGTGACGTGGTCGGCGACTTTCACGGTCGAGGCGTCGTTGGTGACGCCGTAGATGGCCTCTAGCTCCTCGACCGTATTGATCACCGACATTCCGTTCTCCTGGTTGCGCTGGCTAATCGTGCCAGCATTCGTTCCTGATCACCCGCACGAGCTGGCGGCTATGGTAGTCCGCGCTGCCGGCGTTGAGGATGGTGACATCGGCCAGCGTGGCCACATCGTCGACGCTGCGCGCGAGGCGGTCCGCGATATTGCCGTCGCTCACGCGCGCCCGCGCGGCGAGCCGTTGCGCCAGCACGTCCGGCGGTGCGGTGATCGCGACCACGACAACGTTCGCATAGGTCTTGCGCAGCGCGCCGATCACCGTGCGCGAGACGTTGACGACGACGGCGCGGCCGGCGCGGATGTCGTCGTTGATTTCGAGCGGCAGGGCGTAGGAATGCCCGTGCGCCTCCCAGTGCACGGCGAAATCGCCGTGATCGAGCGCGCGGCGGAATTCGTCAAAACTCATCGCGATGTTGTCTTCGGCCGCGGAGGATTCGCGGGTCACGACGCGGCGTGGGAAGACGATGCCGTGATCCTCGATGCAGGCCGCTTGCGCCAGCCGCAGGAGCGTGTCTTTGCCGGCGCCGCTGGGACCGACCACGAGCACAAGCCGCCCGGGGCCGATCGCGCCCGTCTCATCCTGCGCCATGGTCGCGGTCTCGCTCATGCGACGCGGTGTCCTTCACGCCAGACGCTGCGGACGACGGGAACATGGCCTGCGACGTGCACGCGGATCAGGTCCGCGCGCTTGCCGGTCGCGACCTCGCCGCGATCGATGAGGCCGACCGCCTCGGCCGGCGCCTTGGTCACGGTGCGAACCGCCGCCGGAAGGCTGATGGCGGGGACATGCTCGGGCAATTGCAGCGCGGCCATCAAGAGGCTCGACGGAATGTAATCGGACGAGAGAATGTCGAGCAGGCCTTCGCGCGCGAGATCGACCGCGGCGATGTTGCCGGAATGCGAGCCGCCGCGCACCACGTTCGGCGCGCCCATCAGGATGTCGATGCCGGCCTGGTGCAGGCCGCGGGCGGCTTCCAGCGTGGTCGGGAATTCCGCCACCGACACGCGATCGCGCACGGCATCCGCGACGTTCTCCTCGGTGGTGTCGTCGTGGCTCGCGAGCGGGATCTTGTACTCGTGCGCCAGCGCCACGATCTCGCGCATGTTGGCCGCTGCATAGAGCCTCTGATATTCGAAGCGCTTGGCGAACAGCTCGTCGAGCTCGGCATCGGTCTTGCCGCCGCCCTTGCCACGGTAATAGTCGCGCAGCTTGACCTCGTCACGGAACTGGCGCTGGCCGGGGGTGTGATCCATCAGCGACATCAGCTTGACGTCGGGACGATCGATCAGCTCCTTGGCCTCCTCGACCACGCTCGGCATCGGGATTTCGCAGCGCAGATGCAGGAAGTGGTCGGCGCGCAGCAGATTGGCGTTGCGCGCCGTCGTGATCGCGGCGGCGAGCACACCGGCGCGGCCGTCGACCTCCTCGGCGCCGTCCTCGCGCCAGACCCGGAGCGAATCGAACACGGTGGTGATGCCTGACGTCGCGAGCTGGCCGTCATAGGAGATCACGGCGGCGACCGGATTCCAGAACACTTTCGGGCGCGGCACGTAATGCGCTTCGAGATGGTCGGTGTGAAGCTCGATCAGGCCGGGCATGATCAGGTCGCCGCCGGCATCTTCCGCGCCCGCGGGTGCAGTCCCCTCGCCGATCTCCGCAATGCGTCCGTCGGCAAGAGCGAGCCAGCCCTGCTCGATCACCCGGTCAGCCAGCACGACCCTGGCATTGGCGATCACAGTTTCCTTCGGCTTCATGTCCATTCCCTTCAGGCCGCGGCGGCAAAGCTGGTGACGTCGACGATGCGGTCGGCAATCAGATGACGGATTTCGTCGTCGTGGACAATGGCGACCATGGCAACGCCCTGGCGTTTCTTCTCGGCGACGAGCTCGACCACGACGGCGCGGTTGGCGGCATCGAGCGAAGCGGTCGGCTCGTCCAGCAGCAGGATCGGCAGGTCCGAGATGAAGCCGCGGGCGATGTTAACGCGCTGCTGCTCGCCGCCGGAGAAGGTCGCGGGCGGCAGCTGCCAGAGGCGCTCAGGGATGTTGAGACGATGCAGCAGCTCGCCGGCGCGGTCCTGTGCATCGGCTCGCGCCATGCCGTTCACGATCAGCGGCTCGGCGACGACGTCGATGGTGGCAACCCGCGGCACGGCGCGCAGGAACTGGCTGACATAGCCGATGGTTGAACGGCGGATATTCAGAACCTGCCGCGGCTCGGCGGTGGCGAGATCGACCACCGCGCCGCGATGGCGGATGCCGATGCGGCCGCTATCGCAGCGGTAGTTGCCGAAGATCATCTTCAGGATCGACGATTTGCCGGCGCCGGATGGCCCCGACAGCACGACGCATTCGCCCGGCTTGACCTGGAAGGTGACGCCGCGCACGACCGGCAGCTCGATGCCGCCTTGCAGGTGCATCGTAAAAGTCTTGCCGGCGTCGGTGATGTCGATCATGGCGGTCATCGGAAGGCTCTTGTTGGAAGGCTCATGGCGGCAGAATCGAGGAGACGAGGAGCTGGGTATAGGGCTCGCGGGGATCATCGAGCACCTGGTCGGTGAGTCCGGTCTCGATGACGCGGCCGCCCTTCATCACCATCACGCGGTGCGACAACAGGCGCGCCACCGCGAGATCGTGGGTGACGATGATGACGGCGAGATGCAGCTCGGCGACGAGGCTGCGCAACAGGTCCAGCAGGCGCGCCTGCACGGAGACGTCGAGGCCGCCGGTCGGCTCGTCCATGAACACCAGCCGCGGCTCGGTGACGAGGTTGCGCGCGATCTGGAGACGCTGGCGCATGCCGCCGGAATAGGTGCGCGGGGCATCGTCGATGCGGGCTGTGTCGATCTCGACGCGGGTGAGCCAATCGGATGCGGTGTCGCGGATGCGGCCATAGTGATTCCAGCCCACCGCCATCAGCCGCTCGCCGACATTGGCGCCCGCCGAGACCGCCATGCGCAGGCCCTGCGCGGGATCCTGGTGCACGTAGCCCCAATCGGTGCGGAACAAAAACCGCCGCTCGGCCTCGCCCAGCGTCGTGAGATCGCGGGTGATTCCGTCGCGCATGCGGTAGGAAACCTGGCCCGCGCTCGGCGTGAGCTGGCCCGACAGCATCTGCAACAGGGTCGACTTGCCCGAGCCGGACTCGCCGACGATCGCCAGCACCTCGCCGGGATAGAGCGCGAACGACACGTCGCGGCAGGCGGCGATGCGGCCATAGGACTTGCTGAGGCTTTCGGCGACCAGCAGCGGCTGGTCGTTTTCGAGCGTATCGAGATCAGCCATTTGAACTCCCCTGCGCCTTCTCCTTGTACGGCGCGGCGCTGAGGGCGCCATGATGGCCCTCGGCCTGGCGGCCCTCGCAATAATCGGTGTCGGAGCAGACGAACATGCGCCCGCCCTTGTCGTCGGTCACGATCTCGTCGAGATAGGAATTCTCGGCGCCGCACAGTGCGCAGGGCGCGTTGAAGCGGTAGGGCTCGAACGGGTGATCCTCGAAATCGAGCGACACCACCTGCGTATAAGGCGGGATCGCGTAGATGCGCTTCTCGCGGCCGGCGCCGAACAGCTGCAGCGCCGCGCAATTGTCCATCTTGGGATTGTCGAATTTCGGCGTTGGCGACGGGTCCATCACGTAGCGCGCGTTGACCTTCACGGGATAGGCGTAGGCCGTCGCGATGTGGCCGAAGCGGGCGATGTCCTCATAGAGCTTCACATGCATCAGGCCGTATTCGGCGAGCGCATGCATGCGCCGCGTCTCGGTCTCGCGCGGCTCGAGGAAGCGCAAGGGTTCCGGGATCGGCACCTGATAGACCAGCACCTGGTTCGCGTGCAGCGTCGTCTCGGGAATGCGGTGGCGAGTCTGGATCACCGTCGCCTCGTCCGTCACCGTCGTGGTCGCGACGCCGGCGGTCTTGGCGAAGAATTTGCGGATCGAGATCGCGTTGGTGGTGTCGTCGGAGCCTTGATCGATCACCTTGAGCACGTCGGCGGGACCGAGGATCGCGGCCGTCACCTGCACGCCGCCGGTGCCCCAGCCATAGGGCATCGGCATCTCGCGGCTGGCGAACGGCACCTGATAGCCGGGAATCGCGATCGCCTTGAGGATCGCGCGGCGGATCATCCGCTTGGTCTGCTCGTCGAGATAGGCGAAATTGTAGGCGGGCGCGTTCATTCCGCGGCCTCCTTCATGGCATCGGGCGCATTGGCCTCGGCAGACGCTTTGGAAAATTCTTGGCGCAGCTTGCGCAAGAGGCCGAGCTCGGACTGGAAGTCGACGTAATGCGGCAGCTTCAGATGCTCGACGAAGCCGGTCGCCTGGACGTTGTCCGAATGCGACATCACGAATTCTTCATCTTGCGCGGGGGCCACGGCCTCTTCGCCGAGCTCGCGGGCGCGCAGCGCGCGATCGACCAGCGCCATCGACATGGTCTTGCGCTCGCTCTGGCCGAAGGCGAGGCCATAGCCGCGAGTGAAGCACGGCGCTTCGGTCGCAGAGCCCTTGAACTGGTTGACCATCTGGCACTCGGTGAGCTCGATCGAGCCGAGCGGCACGGCAAAGCCGACGTCTTCCGCGAAGAATTCGACCTCGACCTCGCCGAAGCGGATCTCGCCGGCGAAGGGATGGTTGCGGCCATAGCCGCGCTGGGTCGAATAGCCCATCGCCAGCAGGAAGCCCTCGTCGCCGCGCGCGAGGTTTTGCAAGCGCAGATCGCGATCGGCCGGGAAGTTCAGCGGCTCGCGGGTGAGATCGCCGACGCTGGCGCCGTCCTCGGCCTGCGGCGAGGATTCGATCAGCCCGTCGCGGCCGAGAATGTCGGTCACGCGCGGCGTCGCCGCGCTCGAGGCTTCGGCCGTAGCGGGCGCCTCCGGCACAAATCCCTCGGCGAGCGTGGGATCGAGCAAACGGTGCGTGTAGTCGAAGGTCGGCCCGAGGATCTGGCCGCCCGGGATGTCCTTGAAGGTCGAGGACACCCGGCGCTGCACGCGCATCGCGCCGGTATCGACCGGCTCGCTGACACCGAAGCGCGGCAAGGTGGCGCGGAAGGCGCGGACCAGGAAGATCGCCTCGATCAAATCGCCGCGCGCCTGCTTGATCGCGAGCGCCGCGAGCTCGCGGTCGTAGAGCGAGCCTTCGCTCATGACGCGATCGACGGCGAGGCCGAGCTGCTCCGAGATCTGGTCGAGGGTGACCTCCGGAACGCTCTGGTCGCCGCGCCTGGCATTGGCGAGCAGGCGATGGGCGTTCTCGATGGCGCGTTCGCCGCCTTTGACTGCGACATACATGCTTCAGCTTCCCTTGTTCGCGACACGCGTCGTGCGCGGGATCGCAACCACGGCGTCATCGGCGACCAGAACCACGTCGATGCCACGTGGAAACAGCGTCTCGTTGAACTTCAGCCGCTCGAACAGATCGGCCGGCTTGATCGAGGCCTGGAGCGTCGCGACGCCGTCGATGCCGGGGCCGCGCAGCTCGAAGCCACGCCCAGAGTCGAGGCTCTCGACCTGGATGATCACCGTGGTCGAACGATCCGGATATTCATTGGTGCCGAGCGCGAAGCGCTCGAGCGCCGGCAGCAAGACGCCGTCGCTGATCAGCGCGAAGCTTGCAATCGACGAATCCTGGATCACCGGCGCGCCGGTGTGGAACTTCAGCCACTTCGTCACGTCGGAGCTTTCCGAGATCCGCGCATCGAGCCAGAGCGGCGTGTCGTGGTCGAACAGCGTCAGTGCGATCGCGGCGGTGCCGCGCATCATCATGTCAGGCGCGCCCGCCATCGGCACGATGCGCTGGACCGAGCCCGGCCGCGCCATCGCGTCCATCACCGAGCGAAAGGTCGATTGCGCCGACAACACCTTGTCGGCGAACCCCGGCGGCAGTTCCGCAATCGTGGTCATGGCCTCACCCCTCACCGCGCACCATGGTGTAGAAATCAACCTTCGTCGCGGCGGTCTCTTCCGCGACCTGCTTGCGCTCGACCATAAGCTGTTCGCGCAACGGCGCGATTACGTCGCGCTCGACGGCGGCGCCGAAGTCGCGCGACTGCACCAGCGCGTCGCACAGCGCGATCAGCCGCGCCTTCTCGCCGTCGCGTCCGAGCGTGTAGCCGAAGCCGACCTCGCCGCTCGCAAGCCTCACCGCGGCACGTGACACCGTGGCTTCCCCGAGATTGAACGGCGCGCCGTCACCGCCGACGCGGCCGCGTAGCATCACGAGGCCGTTCTCGGGCGCGCGCAGATCCCGATGATCGGGCAGTGCTATGGCGCCGAGGCGGGCGGCGATCTCGCCCGCCTCCGCGTGCGCCAGCACGGCCATCGCGGCCTGGCGCTGGGCTTGCTGGTTGTTGTGCTGGGTCACCTGATCCACCGAGCTTTTCGACACAACTTGCCGAATCCAAGTTGTCTATGATAATAGACAACTTGATACGGAAGCGCCATGACTGTTTCGTGACGAACGTGTGATTTCTGGAGTAGGCTTTCCGGCGACATGAGTATGCAGGACACCGCCTCCTCGGGCGTCGCGCTATGGCGCCTCGTTGCCGATGGCATCGAACGCGGCATTGCCGACGGCCGCTTTGCGGCCGGCGACAAATTGCCGGGCGAGATGGAGATCGCCGAAACCTATCGCGTGAACCGCCACACCGTGCGGCGTGCGCTGGCGGCGCTTGCCGAGCGTGGCCTCGTGCGCGCCGAGCGAGGCAGCGGCACCTATGTCGAGGCGCAGAAGCTTGCTTATCCCTTGCGCTCGCGCACGCGCTTCTCCGAGATCGTCGGCGCCGACGGCCGCGAGCCGCATGGCCGCCTGATCGAGGCGACCGGTGACGTCGCAACGCGCGAGCTGGCGCGGGAGCTCGGCCTCAAGACCGGCGCGCCATTGGTGCGGATCGAGGCGATCCGGCTCGCCGACCGCACGCCGATCTGCGTCTCCACGACGTGGCTGTCAGCGGAGCGGTTTCCGGGCGCGGGCACGGTGTTTGCCGCCACACACTCGATGACGAAGATGCTCGAGCATTTCGGCGTGCGCGACTATCGCCGCGGCGCGACGCGCATCACCGCCGGCATCGTCGATGCCACCGACGCCGCACGGCTCGACCTGCCGCTGGGCCGGCCGATCCTGGTGGTGGATGCGACCGACCACGATCTCGGCGGCAAGCCGCTGGTGACGAAGCACTCACGCTTCGCGGCGGAACGGGTGGAGTTCCTGGTGGAGTCGTAGGGGGCTTCCTTACCCTCTCCCCTTGCGGGAGAGGGTGGCTCGCCGCGCAGCGGCGAGTCGGGTGAGGGGTATGTCTCCTCAAATACCGATCTGAGTTTGGGGAGACATACCCCTCATCCGGCGCTTCGCGCCACCTTCTCCCGCAAGGGGAGAAGGGAAGAAAGTAAGATCAGGCCACAGCCCGCCGCCCAATGATCGCAAACCGCAGCTTGCCCGAGATGAAGTCGATCGCGGCGACCGCGACCAGGATCATCAGGATCAGGAACGACACCTTCTGCCATTCCAGGACGCGGATCTGCTCGGCGAGCTGGAGGCCGATGCCACCGGCGCCGACGATGCCGATGATGGTGGCCGAGCGAGTGTTGGATTCAATGAAATAGAGCACCTGGCCGGCGATCACGGGGAGGACCTGCGGCAACAGACCAAAACGGATCTCGTGCAGCGCACTGCCGCCGGAGGCGCGGATGCCTTCGACCTGCTTCTGGTCGGCACCCTCGATCGCCTCCGAGAACAGTTTTCCGAACGCGCCGAAATCCGACACCGCGATGGCGAGCACGCCGGCGAACGGGCCGAGCCCGACGACGTTGATCCACACCAGCGCCCAGATCAGCGTATCGACGCCGCGGATCGAATCGAGGAAACGCCGCACGGGAAAGCGAAGAATGGTCGACGGCACCACGTTGCGGGCGGCGAGCAGGCTGACCGGCAACGCGAACAGTGCCGCAAGCGTGGTGCCGAGCAGCGCGATCGAGAGCGTCTCGCCGAGCGCCTTCAGATAGATCGGCAGCGACGAGCCTGGATCCGGCGGGATCATCATCAAGCTGATCCAGCCGAGCTGGCTCAGGCCTGCGAAGAACCGCGACGGCGAGAAATCGAGGTCGACGAGGCCGTAGATCAGGATCGCGAACGCACCGACGATCATCGCCGGCATGGCCAGCCGCGCCGAAGCCGGCCGGTCGAACACATCAGGGTAGCGCGCGCGCATCTCGCGCGTATCGACCTCCTGCGGCTTCGTCACGTCCGCGCCTCCTTGCCGAACAGCCGGCCGCGTAGCCAGCCGGTGGAGATGTCGATGATGAAGACGGTGATGATGATGAACAGCAGGATCGCACTGACGTCTGAGTAGTAGAACTTGCGGATCGCGACGACGAGTTCCTGACCGATGCCGCCGGCGCCGACAAAACCCATCACCGAGGCCTCACGGACGTTGATCTCGAAACGCAGCAGCGCATAGCTGGCATAGCCCGCGGTCACCTGCGGCAGAATGGCGAAGCGCATGCAGGCGAGCCAGCTCGCGCCGGTCGAGCGGATGCCCTCGACCGGCTTCATGTCGGCGTTCTCGACGATCTCGGAAAACAGCTTGCCGAGCGCGCCGGTGGAGTGGATCGCGATCGCGAGCACGCCGGCCATCGGCCCGAGCCCGAAGGCGATCACGAAGACCAGCGCGAACACGATGCCGGGCACAGTGCGCGCGAATTCAAGCAGGCGGCGGACCACGAAGCGCAGCCAGGACGACGGCGAGGTGTTTTCAGCTGCGAAGAAGTTCAGGCCAAAGGCGAAGGTCGCGCCGATCAGCGTGCCGACATAGGAGATCAGCAGGGTCTCGCCCAGCATCTTCAGCCATTTACGCCAGCCCCAGAGCCACTCGCCGAAATCGGTCCAGACCCGCTGGCCGTTGTCGAGCGTGAGGATGCGGTCGAAATAGCTGATGAAATTGCCGAAATGGGTGAACAGCGTGCGCAGGTTCACTTCGGCGCCGATGCCGGCGAGAACCAGCGCGGCGGCGAACACCGCAAATCCGAGCAGGAGACGAAGCCGCTTGCGCGCAACCGCCTGGCGATGGGCGGCGTTCAACGCGGCCAGCTGCTGCTCGGGGAGGATCGAAACCGCGACGGTCATCGGATCGGGAACAGTGCTCGGTCAAAAAAGAGAAAGAGCCGGGTCCATCGACCCGGCTCAAGTGACTCGTCCCGAAAGCTCAGGACGCCTTCTTCTTACGCAGCGCATCGACGAACTTGATCAGCTCGATCGTGCCATCCCAGTCCTTGGTGCTGGCGGGATGAAAACCCTTCTTCTGGCCGTCCTGGAGGCGGTCGAAGGCCGCCTTGTCCTTGGCCGGCGCGTCGAAGAACGCCTTGGCGATCGCCGCCTTGGCGTCTTCCGGCAGGTCGGAGTTATAGGCGTAGGGGCCGTTGATGATCGGCGCCGACTTGTGGATGATGCGGAAATCGTCCTTCTTCATCGGCGAGCCGTCGGCGTTCTTCAGCATGCCCTTGGTCAGCATCTGCGCGAGCGTCGAATCGTCGTCGCTGGTCCACTGGTTGGCGGCAACGTCGACCGTGCCCTGCGCCAGCGCCAGCATCGCGTTCTCGTGGCTGCCGGTGAAGACGACCTTGCTGAAATAGGTGTCGGCGTCTGCGATGCCCATCTTGTCGAGCTCGAAGCGCGGCACGTTGTTGCCGGACGTCGAGTTCGGGTCGACGAGGCCGAGGTTCTTGCCCTTGAGGTCATCGATCTTCTTGTAGGGGCTGTTCGCCTTGACGAAGAACACCGAGTAGTAGCCGGTCGAACCGTCAGCGTTGATGTCGTTGGCAAAGGCGTCGGTCTTGACGCCGGTCAGGCGGGCGCGGGCGAACGAGGCCGAGCCGTAGCTGGCGATATGGATGTTGCCGGCGCGCTGGCCTTCGATGACGGCCGCGTAGTCGTTGGCGATGCGCAGCGTGACCTTCACGCCCAGCTCCTTGGAGAGATAGCTCATGAACGGCGCCCAGCGCTCGGTCACGCCCGAGGCGTTTTCCGCCGGAATGACCGCGAATGTCAGCTCGGGATATTTTGCTTTCCAGTCCTCGGCGGAGGCAGAAGCGGTGAAGGCGAGCGCGGCAGCGCCGGCAAGAACGAGTCTGCGAGTGATCATGATACCCTCTTCATCGGTTGGGATCGGTTGACGCAAAACTGGCAATTGAACAGGTGCGACGCGGCTCAGGCCGCCGCAGCGGTTCCGAGCGCCGGAACGCCCTCGGGCGCCGGTGCAGATGTTCCGCCCATGACGTCGGCGGCTTCGAGATCATAGAGCTCACGCGCAACGAGGTCGGTCAGCGCCGACGGGGCGCCGTCGAACACCACGCGGCCCGCCGCCATGCCGATCAGGCGATCGCAATAGGTGCGCGCCAGATCGAGCGAATGCAGGTTGCAGAGCACGGTGATGCCGAAGTGCTTGTTGATGCGCAAAAGCGCATCCATCACGATCTTGGTGTTGCGCGGATCGAGCGAGGCGATCGGCTCGTCCGCGAGGATGATGTCGGGCTGCTGCACCAGCGCGCGGGCGATCGCGACGCGCTGCTGCTGGCCGCCGG
Organism: Bradyrhizobium sp. B117; assembly: GCF_038969555.1. Classification (NCBI taxonomy): domain Bacteria; kingdom Pseudomonadati; phylum Pseudomonadota; class Alphaproteobacteria; order Hyphomicrobiales; family Nitrobacteraceae; genus Bradyrhizobium; species Bradyrhizobium sp. B117. The sequence continues at coordinate 749,796 of NZ_CP152414.1, read as the reverse complement.
AAAGCTGGTCGGCGCGCTGCGCGGCGAGCGAGGCGATGTCGAACTGCTCGAGCGCGGACATCGCCAGCGCCTTGTCTTGCTCGGGCCAGATCTGCGAGAGCGAGCGCCAGGCCGGAATGGTGGCGAGGCGCCCCATCAGGACATTGGTCAGCACATCGAGCCGGCCGACCAGATTGAACTGCTGGAAGATCATGGCCGAGCGCGCCCGCCACTGCCGCAGTTCCTTGCCGCGCAACGCGGTGACGTCCAGACCGTCGAACAGGATGCGGCCCTGCGTCGGCGTCACGAGACGGTTGATGGTCCGCAGCAGGGTCGACTTGCCGGCGCCGGAGCGCCCGATCACACCGACGAAGCCGCCGGGGGAAATTTGAAACGAAGCGTCGTCCACCGCGGCTTTTGCGCCGAAGCGGCACGTCAGACCTTCAACCACCAGCATGTAGGGCTCCAGAGTAGCTGGAGCCCACCGCTAACCCCGGCGCTTGACACTTGTGTGACACGCGCATTGCGGTGCGGCGATCCTACACACCTCGTCCCCTGTCATCACCGCGTCATGACATCGTCATCAAGCCACTCGAAGAGGAGTGCCCGCCCTCGCATTACGGATGTAACATGGCCGGTAAGAAGCTTTCGGTTCAACCGACCATCGATGCTTCCGCAAAACTGCATGAAACCAGGCTCGGCGCCTATACCGAGGTCGGCGCGCGCACCATCCTGCATGAAGTGGCGATGGGCGATTACTCCTATGTCGTGAACGACGCCCAGATCACCTACACGACGATCGGAAAGTTCTGCTCGATCGCGGCGATGACGCGGATCAATCCGGGCAATCATCCGATGCATCGGGCCACGCAGGCGCACTTCACCTATCGTTCTAGCGCCTATTTCGAAGACGAGAGCGACGACACCGAGTTCTTCGACTGGCGGCGCCAGCACCACGTCCATATCGGTCATGACGTCTGGATCGGCCATGGCGCGATCGTGCTGCCGGGCCGCAACATCGGCACCGGCGCAGTGATCGCGGCCGGCGCCATCGTCACCAAGGACGTGCCGGCCTACACCATCGTCGCCGGCAATCCGGCGCGGATCGTGCGCCGGCGGTTCTCCGAACAGATCGCCGGACGGCTCGCAAGGCTCGCGTGGTGGGATTGGGATCACGACAAATTGCGTGAGGCGCTACCCAATTTCCGCAAACTCGGGATTGAAGATTTCCTCGCGACATACGAAGCACGGACGAATTCCACAACCAGCAAACGAAGCGCGGTCGCGTGACAGACATTTTCCTTGAGGGCGGCCGGGCCCTGATCGGCACCGAGCTCGTCGAGACGTCGCTTCTCGTGTCCGGAACTGATATCGCCGAGGTCGATGCCTCGCGCGGCCGGACGCGGCTTTCGATCGATGCGCGCAATCTCCTGGTGCTGCCCGGCATCGTCGACCTGCATGGCGATGCGTTCGAGCGGCAGATGATGCCGCGGGCCGGCGTCGACTTTCCGATCGACGTCGCGCTCGCCGACAGCGACCGCCAGGCGGTCAGCAACGGCATCACCACGGTGTTTCACGCCACGACCTGCTCGTGGGAGCCGGGCCTACGCAGCGCCGACAATGCGCGCGGCCTGATGGAGGCGATCGAGCGGCAGCGTCCGCAATTCGCCGCCGACACCCGTTTCCATTTGCGGCACGAGACCTACAATCTCGACGCCGAGGCCGAGATGACTCAATGGCTCGCCGAGGGCCGCGTCGACCTGTTCGCCTTCAACGACCACATGGACGGGGTCGTTGCCGACATCTCCAATCCGCGCAAGCGCAACCGCATGGTCGAGCGCACCGGGCTGTCGAGCGAGGCGTTCGACCGGCTGGTCGGACATGTCGTGTCCCGCGCCTCTGAGGTCCCGGCATCCGTATCGCGGCTGGCCGCCGCGGCCCGGGCCGCCGAAGTACGGATGCTCTCGCATGACGATGCGACGCCGGAGATGCGCCAGGAGTTTCGCGAGCTCGGCGCTGACATCGCGGAGTTCCCGATCAACGAGGAGACGGCGCGCGCCGCAGCAAGCCACGGCGATGCCATCGTCTACGGTGCGCCAAACGTCGTGCGCGGCGGCAGCCACACCGGGTGGACCAAGGCATCCGACATGATCGCCAAGGGGCTCTGCTCTGTGCTGGCGTCGGACTATTACTATCCCGCGCAGCTGCTCGCCGCGTTCCGTCTCGCCGCCGACGGCGTGTTGCCGCTGACCGAAGCCTGGAGCCTGATTTCTGCGGGACCTGCGCGCGCAACCGGCCTCACCGATCGCGGCGTGCTTGCAGAAGGTCGCCGCGCCGACATCCTGCTGGTCGACGACACCATGCCGCTGCGGCCGCGGCTGATCGCCGTGATATCAGGCGGCAAGCTCGTGCACCTCACCGATGCGACGCGGCTGCACGCAGCAGTGCCGATGCCGCGCGAGGCTGTCGTTGCGGCATAAACCGGTTATGTTCGGGCAATGACAGGCCTTCCCCGCTACGCGATCTATTTTGCGGCCGGCGCCGACAGCGCCCTCACTCGGTTCGGCGCCGAGCTGCTCGGCTACGATGCCTATACAGGCGACGAGCTGCCGTTTCCCGCGGATGCATTGCGCATCGCACCGGACTGGCGCGACGTCACCAGCGATCCCCGCAAATACGGCTTTCATGCCACGCTGAAGGCGCCGATGGCGCTGGCGGCCGGGAAGACCGAGGCCGAGTTGTCGGCTGCCTGCGCGAGCTTCGCCGGCAAGGCGCGGCCGATCCCGGCGATCAGCCCGATCGTGGATTCGATCAGCGGCTTCATCGCGGTCATTCCGGCAGCGCCGGTGGATGCGCTTCAACAGCTCGCTGCCGATTGCGTTCGCGAGTTCGATTCCTTGCGTCTGGCCCTGACCGCGGAAGATCGCGCCCGTCGGAGGCCCGAAAGACTGAGTGAGCGCCAGCGCGATTATCTCGACCGCTGGGGCTATCCCTACGTGATGGAAGAATTCCGTTTCCACATGACGCTAACTGGGCGATTGGACGCGGAGCGGCGCGGGCCGATTCTGCAGATGCTGCGCGAGCGATTTGCGGCGCTGAAGCTCGATACGCTGACGGTCGATCGCATCGCGCTGTTCAAGCAGGATGACGCCGAGGCGCGCTTTCGCGTCATCGGCGAATGGGCTTTGGCGCGGTGAAGCTCAGCGCCAGCTCGCAAGATTGAAGGCGAGCGCCACCGCGCCGACCAGAACGAGGCTGGACGCCCAGACTGCATCCAGATTGAACCAGCTTCGCGAGACGAACTTCAATCCCAGATAGCGGTAGACCAGCCACGCCAGACATCCGCCGGCGCCAACCATGGCGGTCACGTGAACCAGCGACACGAGCACCGCCATCCCGAGACTTGCCTTCATCAGCGCGCCCGCCGCCTCATGGCCGGCATCGAGCTCAAAGGCCTGACAGAGCCCGAGATAGATCGGCACGAGCATCAAGGCGGCGCCGTGAGCAATGGCGACGGCAAACGACCAGAGCGCCAATTGCGTCGGCGGAATTCGAGCCAGCGCGCGGGGATGGCGCCGGTCGATCAACCGATAGATGCCGAAGCCGATGACGACAAGGCTCGCGACCAGCTGGATTGGACGCTGCCACGCGGCCAGCACGAGCAGGAAGGCGAATGGCAGCAGCACGAGAAGTGTTGCCAGGAGATGCCCGGCCGCCAGGGCCCACAACGCGCGAATGAGCGCGCGTGGACTCTTGTCCATGAGCCCGGCCGAAACGGCGAGCGGCCATCCCATTCCCGGATTGACGCCGTGGTAGAGACCGCTCGCAACAAGCGCGAGCCACAGCCAGCCGACGGCCGGGCTCGCGTGCCCCCAATCTAGACCGACGGGTAGCAAAAGGAGTCCGTCGAACAATCGCCACCCTCGAGCCTGATCTGGTGCGCGCGATATCCGTCGGGGAAGCTCACGAAATAGTCCTTGTCGAGCTCGAGGCCGCCGTTACGACCGACATTGGCCATGACCTCCACGCCCGGAACCCCGTCGGGATAGAACTGGTCGTCCCAGGTGGAATAGAGCGAATTGGTCCAGTACACGCGCCGGCCGTCGCGGCTGATCTCGACCATCTGCGGGCCACCTGCATATGCCTTGCCGTTCGGATGCGGCGCGCGGCGCACGATACCTCCGGTATGCACCGAGCCCGCAAGCTTGGGCTTTCTGGGATCGCTGACATCGTACTGGCGCATCTCGCCGGTGCCCCAACAGGAGACGTAGAGGAATCTATCGTCCATCGACAGGTCGATATCGGTCACCAGTGGCGGCACCGCGCCAAAGCCCTGCAGCAGCGGCGGAAGCTTCTCCTTGTCTGCGGGCTCCGGTGGAATCGTCGCCGTCTTCTCGGCATGGAATTTTCCGCCCTCGCGCCACCAGGTCCAGATCGAACCTTCGAGATTGGTGGTGTCGACCACCACGCCGGCAAAGCCGTACTCGCGAACCGGATCGTGCGCTGGCCGCACCTCCAGCGCCATCTGGTGATTGGCGCCGAGATCGATGGTCTGCACGTTGCGGCGGGCGCGGAGATCCCAGAAGTGGAGACGATGGCCATACTTGTTCGACAGCAGATCCTCCGGCACGATCCCGTTCTCGAACTGCGGCGGCAACGCCCATTCGCTCGTCACCATGTAATCGCGCGGCAGATTCCACCAGAAATCATAATGCAGCGTCTGCGGGCCCCGGTCGATCTCCCATCGCCCAAGGACCTCGAACGTTTCGCAATCCATGATGAAGACACCAGGAGGTCCGTTGGTGCCGTCCTTGCCGCCACCGCCCAGCGTGCTCACATAGACGCCGCCCGGCCCGCAATGGATCGTATGCGGCCGCGAGTAACCGGTCTTCCTGAAGACCTCCTCCGGTTCGATGATCTTGTGGATCTTGGCCTGGGTCGGATCTGGCTTGGTATCGATGATGTAGATCCGCGACGAGCGCAGCCCGGGGATGATCAGATAGCGCCGCTCGATGAAGGCGTGTCCGGTAAGCGGCGACAAGGCGGAGGAGCAGGCATTCCAGCCGAAATGATGAAACTCGTCGCCCTTGTTGGGCATCGTCACGGTGTGAACGATCTGGCTATAGGTCGGCGATCCCGGCTTGACGTCGATGACCGCGAGAGCATCCGGCTTTGAGAAATCCGGACTGAGCAGCAAGGTGTAGGCAAAGTTCTCCGCTGGTGCTTCCATCGCAAGCTTGGGCGATGCGTGAAAGGTGGGATCCGGCCTCATCGTCATGGCACTGCCTCCCTGTTCTGTCGGTTCGCGCCAACCTGGCTCGGGATAGCGGCATAATGAAGAACTGTTCCGCGATGTCTTGAAATGCGTCCCGCGGGCTTGGTCGGCGAGCGTACAATATGTCATCGCCGGGCCGCGGGAAACGGCCCGAGCCGCGCCAATTCGACGCCTTCAGCCGAAATGGGCAGCCCCCGTCATGCGAAGCAACCCAGATTTCTCCGCAAACTGGATTGCTTCGTCGCTTCCGCCTTCGCTCTTCGAGCTACGGAGGACAAGTCGAGCCTCGCAATGACGGCCTTCGTAGGGTGGGCAAAGCGGAGCGTGCCCACCACCCATCGCCGTCGGTAAAAGTGTGGGCACGGCGCTCCGCGCCTTTGCCCACCCTACGACTGCTGAATGTTTGGCGCTACTTGCCCCACCGCAGTGCCAGCGCGTCGCGTTCCTTGGCGAGTTCCAGCAACCCCGCCCGCGTCGCCGGATGCAGCGGCTGCAAGGGATGGCGCACCGCCTCCGACTTGATCACGCCGCCGGCCTGCATCATCGCCTTGCAGGCGATCAGGCCGCATTGACGGTTCTCGTAGTTGATCAGCGGCAGCCAGCGCTCATAGGCGGCTTTCGCCTTTTCGCGGTCGCCGGCGAAATAGGGATCGATGATCTGGCGGATGCCGTCGGGATAGCCGCCGCCGGTCATCGCGCCGGTCGCGCCGGCGTCGAGATCGGCGAGCAGCGTGATCGCCTCCTCGCCGTCCCAGGGACCTTCGATATCCTTGCCACCGGCTTCGATTAGGCTGCGGAGCTTTGAGGCGGCGCCGGGCACCTCAATCTTGAAATAGCGGATGTTGGCGAATTCGCGCGACAGCCGCGCCAGCAGTTCGACCGACAGCGGCGTGCCCGCGACCGGCGCGTCCTGGATCATGATCGGAATGGTGATCGCGCCGGAGAGCACCTTGAAGAATTCGACGATGCCCTTCTCGGGCACGCGGAACGTCGCGCCGTGGTAGGGCGGCATCACCATCACCATGGCAGCACCCGCCGCCTCGGCCTGCTTGCTGCGCGCCGCGCAGACGGCGGAGCTGAAATGCGTGGTGGTGACGATGACGGGAACCCGGCCGGCGACATGCTCCAGCACCGCATGCATCACGGTCTCGCGCTCGGCATCGGTCAGCACGAACTGTTCGGAAAAATTTGCGAGGATGCAGAGGCCGTGCGAGCCAGCATCGATCATGAAATCGATGCAGCGGCGCTGGCCCTCCAGATCGAGCTCGCCGCGCTCGTCGAAGATGGTGGGCGCGACCGGGAACACGCCGCGATAGGGGCGCTGGGCCTTGTGTGGGGTGACCGGCATCGAACTCTCCATCCCTGAGGTGTCTTGCGTCTGGTGCCGCGCTCGCGCGGCGGCACAGGTGTACCCGTCGCGCGGACCGGCGGCAATGCCCGCGCGACGGCGGGATGGAGGATGATCGCAACTAGGCGGTCTTCACCGCGCCGAGGAAGCCCTCGACCGCGACGCGGAGACGATCGGCGTCGGCCGACATCTTCTTCACGGACTCCGACAGCACCGTGCCGGCGTTGCCGGTCTCCTCGTTCAGCCTGGCGACGCTGCCGATGGTGTCGGTGACCTCGCGGGTGCCTTGGGCGGCCTGCTGGAAGTTGCGCGAGATCTCGGTGGTGGCCGCGCGTTGCTGCTCGACCGCCGCCGCAATCGCCGTCATCTTCTCGTCGATGCCGCTGATGGCACCGCCGATCGAGCGGATCGCGGCAACCGCCTCGCCGGTCGCACCCTGGATCTCCTCGACCTGGCGGGAGATCTCTTCGGTCGCGGTCGCGGTCTGCGCCGCAAGGCTCTTGACCTCGCCGGCGACCACGGCGAAGCCGCGGCCCGCTTCGCCCGCGCGCGCGGCCTCGATGGTGGCGTTCAGCGCGAGGAGATTGGTCTGGCCAGCGATGGCGTTGATCATCTTCACGACCTCGCCGATGCGGCTTGCGGTCTGGTCGAGGATCTCGACCGTCGCGTTGGTCTGCTCGGCCTGCGACACGGCCTCGCGCGCCTCGCGGGCGCTGGACTGCACCTGCGCGGAGATCTCGCCGACGGACGCCGAGAGCTCCTCGGTCGCCGCCGCGATGGTCTCGAGATTGTTGGTGGCCTGCTCGGCGGCGGACGAGACCGCCGCGGTCTGGCTGCTCGATTCTGAAACCAGCGAGCGCACGCCGGTTGCGGTGGCATCGAGTTCCTTGGTCGAGGCCACCACGCTCTGGATCACCGCCTGCACGGTGTCGTCGAAGCTGCGGCACGCCGCATCGACAGTGCCGGAGCGGGCGAGCTGCAGCGCCTGCTGCGATTCGCGCTCCTGGCCGAGACGCTCGGCGGTTGCCGCGCTCTCGCGCAGGCTTTCGAGTGCCGCGGCCATGGTGCCGAACTCGTCGGGATATCTGGATTGCGGCACCGGCGTCGCGTAGTCGCGGGCGCTGATGCGCGCGATCGCGTCCAGGATGGCGCGCACCGGCCGCATCAGGCGATTGCGCACGACGTACACGCCCGCCAAGGTCACGGCGAGCGCCAGCAGGAAGGCGAGCGACTGCACGATGAGCTTGGTCAGCGCCGTCGTCTGAACGGTCTCGGCGCGCGCGATCGACTGGTCCAGCGCCTTGGTCGCGACGCCGACGATCAGCGGGAACGGCGACTGGCACAGCGTGTTCCATTCGGACGCCGGCATTGCGGGTTTGCCGCTGCCGTCAAAATTCCTGGTGAGATCACCGATCTGCTTGAGGACGGCGTCGGTCTTGGCCTTCGCGTCCGATGCGGCCGTCACCAGTTCCGCCGTCACGTCGGGTGCAGCCAATAGCTCCGCCATGCCCGCCCAGCCGGAGGCGATCGTGCCGTCCCATTGCGCCACCGACCGCTTCTGGGCGTCGTCGAGCGGCTTGCTGCTGTTGACGTTCGAGCGGAGCTGCGAGCAATGGACGCCGTAGCGATCGCGCACCTGCCAGGCGAAGCGGCGGACCTGGATCATGCGGGCGATGTAGGGATCGTTCATCCAGGCGCGGTTCGACACCGCCGTGGAGGCGAGGTTCGCCGTGTCAATCACCTTGGTGACGGCGTCGTACCAGGAATTGGTCCGCTCGATCCTGCGCTCGGCGCGCGGACGCTTGGCCTCGTCGTAGAACAGCTGGAACTGCGGTGCGGCGTCGTTCCAGCGCTGCTTCAGCGTGCCGGCGAGCTCGTCGCGGCGGGCGAATTCAACGGTGGCAAGCGCGGCGATGATGCCATCATAGCCGGCCTGCTCGGCCTTCTCGGCTTCGGCGAGCTTTGCCTTGGGATCGTCCTCGCCGAGGATGGCGCTCTGGGCGTCGCCACGATTGTTGCGCAAGGACAGCACGCCATGGAAGATCGCCTTGTCGGCGGCAGCAAGCCGCGCAGTCTCGAGACTGTCGCCGTAGCGGCCGAAGGCCCCGACCATCTGGATCGCCGTCGAGGCCAGCGCGCCCACGGCCAGCAGGGCCATCAAGGTCAGGAGAAGCGAGCTTACCGATTTCTTAAACATTGCCATGGGGTCAGGGGCCTACTCTTCACGAGTGGCCACCTTGCATCGCAACCTGCCAATGGTTCGTTAAGGTTGTAGTCAAATACCAGCCTTCCGGCCTGCCGCCGCCTGCGCCAGGCCGGGGCTCGCTAGGCAACCTTGGTGAAATCCGGCGGGCGGCGCTCGGCAAATGCCGTGAACGCTTCGCGCGCCTCCGCGGTGCGCAGGCGCTGAGCGAAGTGCTCGCCCTCGGCCTGCATCTGCGCCACCAGCGCCTCGCCATTGCGCATCAGCTTCTTGGTCGCGGTGAGCGCGCCGGCGGGCTGGCGGGCAAGGCGCTGCGCCAACGCGAGCGCCTCGGCATCGAGCTTGTCGAGCGGCACCACGCGGTTGGCAAGGCCCCATTCCAGCGCGGACTTCGCCGGCACGGTCTCGCCGAGCGCGAACATCTCGTAGGCGCGGGCATAGCCGATCCGCGCCGGCATCAACAGGCTGGAGGCGGCTTCCGGCACCAGCGCGAGGCTGACGAAGGGCGTCGACAATTGCGCATTGTCGGCGAGCACGACGAGATCGCAATGCAGCAGCATCGTGGTGCCGACGCCGACCGCGCGGCCCTGCACCGCCGCGACCAGCGGCCGGGTACAGCGCGCCAGCGACTGGATGAAGCGCACGACGTTGCGGCTGCCTTCCGACTTGCCGGATGCGACGGCGGCGAACTCGCCGACGTCGTTTCCGGCGGTGAACATGTCGCCCTCGCCGCGGATCAGGATCACGCGGGCTGACGGATCGAATTCGGCGGATTCGATGCTGTCGGCGAGCTTGCCGTACATCGCATCGGTCAGCGCGTTCTTCTTGTCGGGGCGCGCCAAAGTGAGCGTGAGAATTCCGCCGTTGTTCTCGACTCGCACATGCTCGGTCATGGGTCTCTCCTTAGTCCTCTGAATCTCTTTCTCTTGGAAACTTGTCCTGAATGCTCGTCAGCCAACGCGCGACGATGTCGATCTCCGCAGCCGTAAATCCTTCCGTCAGCGCCGCGTTGATCTCTGCAGCTTCAGTCTTCGCCTGGGTCAGCACGGTGCGCCCCTTCGGCGTCAGCCAGACGCGAAAGGCGCGTCCGTCCTCGCGATCGGCCCGCCGCTCGACCAGCCTCGCCGCGGCAGAGCGATCGACCAGCCCCGAGATACCAGCCGGTCCCATATCGAGCGCGGCTGCCGCCTCGCCCATCAGCACGCCGTCCTGCTTGCCGAGGATGAACAACAGCCCCGCCTGCGCCGGCGTCACCTCGTTCGAGGGCTGCGCTGCCATCCAGCGCTGCAGTCGGCGTTGCGCGACGCTCAGCAGGTAGATCAGCCGGTGGTGTCTCGCCTCGGGCATTTTATTTCGCATGCGAAGCATATAACCGCACTCCGGCGGATTGTCAAAACTGCCGCCGCTAGCTGCCCGACGTCCCGCGGCAGCCGTCGAGCAGAATTGCGGCGCATACCCGCGCCCGCCTCTCGATTTCCTTGCGCGAAGGCAGTGTCAGGCTGGCATAGATCGCCGCGCGCTGCGGCGCTGACACCATCATGCCAATCATCATTCCGGCAGCTTCATCGACGTTATCGAGTGCGATGCGCTTCGTCTTGACTTGATCGCGGAGCCAGCCCGTGAGCGCCGCCGCGGTACGGGCGATGCCATCCCTGTAGAAATTCGCAGCGAGGTCGGGGAACGTGGCCGATTGCTGCAGCACCATACGCTGGAGCGCCACGACTTCCGGATCGAGCGCGAGATCAGCACAAGCGACCAGCACGGCGGTCAGGCTCGTTTCGATGTCGGCCTGATTGCTGGCCTGAAGATTGACGTCGGAGAGCAACCGGTCGAGCCGGTCCGCGCACATTGCTTCGAACAAGGCCGCCTTGCCCGGAAACAGCCGGTACAGAGTCTTGGTGGAGATGCCGGCGCCGCGCGCCAGCTCTTCGGTGCTGGTGGCTGCGTAGCCGTCGACGGCGAAGGCGTGCCGTGCAGCTTCGAGGACGATTCGCTTCGTCTCGTCGTCGCTGCGCACCGGCGGCCGCCCGCGCGGGCGACATTCTGATGAAGGTTTTGCCTGAGCCATGTTTTTAGATGATGCCTGTCATTCCATTGACAGTCCCAAACCTAGTCCTATTTTGGAAATCGTCAAGTTTCCTAATTCGAGGGAGCCGGCCATGACCGTGCACACCACCCCGTCCAAGACTGAAGCCACCGTGGTTCCGCCCCCTGGGCTGGAGGGCATCCTGCCCGCCCCGTCGCAACCGGCGCGCCGCCAAAAGCTAAACCTTCGCAAGCTGTTGCTGGCAGGCGTGGCCGCCGCAGCCCTCGCCGGCGCGACCTGGTACGGCTACGATTACTGGACCGTCGGCCGCTTCCTCGTCTCCACCGATGACGCCTATGTGAAGGCCGACAACACCACCATCGCGCCGAAAGTCAGCGGCTATCTCGACCGTGTCCTGGTCGGCGATAACGAGCATGTGAAGGCCGGCCAGGTGCTGGCCCGGATCGACGACCGCGATTTCCGCGTCGCGCTCGATCAGGCCAGGGCCGACGTCGCCGCCGCGAATGCGACGGTGACGAGCAAGCAGGCGCAGCTCGACGTCCAGGAGGCCGTGATCGCCGCGGCGAAGGCGACCATCGATGTCGACACGGCCGCGAAGGTCTTCGCGCAGCAGGAGAACAAGCGCTACAGCGATCTCGCCAAGACCGGCTATGGCAGCGTCCAGAACGCGCAGCAGGCGCAGGCGCGTGACGCCGGCGCAGACGCCGCAATCGCGCGCGACAATGCCAATCTCGCCTCCGCGCTCAAACAGGTCGATCTGCTGAAGGCCGAGATCACGCAGGCGCGCGCGGCCGCCGCCCGCGCCGACGCCATTCAGCATCAGGCCGAGCTCAATCTCGGCTACACCACGATCGTCTCGCCGATCGACGGCGTCGTCGGCAACCGCACCTTGCGCGTCGGCCAATATGTGCAGGCCGGAACGCAGCTGATGTCGATCGTGCCGGCCGAGGGCGCCTATGTGGTCGCCAATTTCAAGGAGACCCAGCTCACCCATGTGCGCGCGGGCCAGACCGTCGAGATCGAGGTCGACACATTCCCGGGCCAGGTCGTGCACGGCCACGTCGATTCCATCGCGCCGGCCAGCGGCCAGGAATTCGCGCTGCTGCCGCCCGACAACGCCACCGGCAATTTCACCAAGATCGTGCAGCGCATCCCCGTGAAGATCGCGCTCGATGCAGAGACCGCGCCTGCGATCGCGCTGCGGCCCGGCATGTCCGTGATCCCGACGATTGCAACCCGTTCAGCGCCGACCGCGCAAGCGGCAACGACGCCCCAAGCAAAACCCAAGGCAAAGCTCGTTTCCGGAGGGTCGTGCCATGTCAAACAGCCTCTCAATCTCGACGCCCGCACAAGCAATTCCGGCCGCGACGTCTGAGCGCGTCGTCGCCGATCCCAATCGCGCCAGTGCCACGGTCTGGATCGCCGTCTTCGCGGCGATGATCGGCGCCTTCATGGCGATCCTGAACATCCAGATCACCAACGCCTCGCTGCTCAACATCGAGGGCGGCATCGGCACCGGTGTCGACAACGGATCCTGGATCTCGACGTCCTATCTGATCGGCGAGATCATCGTCATTCCGCTGACCGACTACCTGTCGCGGGTGTTCTCGTTCCGCAACATCATCCTGAGCTTCGCGACGCTGTTCGCGGCATTCTCGGTCGCCTGTGCCTTCACCCACGATCTGCCGTCGATGATCGCGATGCGCGGCTTGCAAGGCTTCTTTGGCGGCGTGCTGATCCCGATGGCGTTCACGCTGGTTTTCACCAAGCTGCCGAAGGGCCAGCAGCCGATCGGCCTTGCCATGTTCTCGCTTGCCGTGACCTTCGCTCCGGCCATCGGCCCGACCATCGGCGGCTATCTCACCGAGAATTACGGCTGGCAGACCATCTTCTTCGTCAACGTGCTGCCCACCGCGGTCATGGTGACCACGCTGTTCTTCACGCTGGAGCGCCAGCCGCTGAACCTTGGCCTGTTGCGTGAAGGCGACTGGTTCGGCATCGCCACCATGGCGGTCGGCCTCGCCTCGCTCCAGGCCGTTCTGGAGGAAGGCAACAAGGACGACTGGTTTGGCTCGCCCTTCATCGTGCGGCTTGCGGTCATCTCCGCGGTCAGCCTGTCGCTGTTCGTCTATAACGAGCTCGTGGTCGAGAAGCCGCTGCTCCGCCTGCGCCTGCTGACGCAGTGGAATTTCGGCATCGGCACGTTCGCCGCGATCTTCCTCGGTTTCGCGCTGTTCGGCTCCGTCTATCTGCTGCCCGCCTATCTCGGCCAGGTGCAGGGCTACAATGCCGAGCAGATCGGCAATGTGCTGGCCTGGACCGGCCTGCCGCAGCTCCTGCTGATTCCGCTGGTGCCGAAGCTGATGCAGCGGTTCGATGCGCGCTATATCGCGACGGTTGGCCTCTTGCTGTTCGCGGCGAGCTCGTTCCTGAACATCCAGATGTCGCTCGACTATTCAGGCGATCAGTTCTTCATCCCCAACGTCGTGCGCGCCGTGGGTCAGGCTCTCACCCTGGCGCCGTTGTCTGCGCTCAGCCTCGGCAGCGTCGCGCCGCAAGACGCGCCCGCGGCCTCCGGCATCTCCAACATGATGCGCAACCTCGGCGGCGCCATCGGCACCGCGGTGCTCGCCACCATCGTCACCAAGCGCGAGCAGTTCCACTCCAACATCATCGGCCATTCCGTCACGCTCGGCCGCGAGGAAGTCCGTGACCGCATCGCGCAGATGACCAATTACTTCATCGCGCACGGCGTGCCCGACCCCAACGCCGCGCGCGAGCAGGCCATCATCGCGCTCGGCAAGACCGTCAAGCGCCAGGCGCTGGTGATGGGCTATTCCGACACGTTTGCCGTCATCGGCGTCGTGCTGGTGCTGGCCGCGATCGCGGTGCTTCTGACGCGGCGGGTGAAGGCGGCGGGCGGCGGGGGCGCGCATTAATCTCGCCACCACAACAGGTCGTCATGCCCGGGCTTGGCCCGGGCATCCACGTTCTTCGCGCCGCGCGGCAATGCGTGGATGGCCGGGACAAGCCCGGCCATGACGGTGTGGCACGGTCGGTGCCCTACGGCGCGCAGCTGAAGCTCGCAGCCTCGCCCACCGGGCCGCTCCTGTACTGCGGCCAGGCCGGCCAGCGGCACAACGGCAGTGCGCGCAGCACGGCAAATAACGGTGCCTCGACCTTCTGCTCGCTGACCTCCAGATCGCCCGGCACCTTGCCCTTTTCGACCCAATCGACCAGCACGCTCAACATGTCGATATTGGCCGGCGCGCCGGAACCGACATGGTCGACGCCGGGCGCGGTGTAGAGCCGCGCGAACTCGGCCGTCTCGGCCTTGCCGAGCTTGCGCTCGACGCTCTCGAAATAGCGGATGCCGGCATAGGGGCTCTGCGCGTAGTCGGCCATGTGCTCGAGCATGATCAGCCGGCCGCCGCGCGCGCGAAAGCGGCTTAGATCCGGGTCGGTCGAGTCCATCAGGCTGGAGACCTCGAGCAGCCGCGCCTTGTGGTCCTCCACCTTGTAGGTCGCGACGTCGAGCTTGGGATCGCGCGCGAACACATATTGCATGCCGCCGGCGCCGTAGATCCAGGCGATGCCGTTGTTGGGCGCAGGCGGCTGTGCCGGCGGCGCGGTGCCGAGCCACCACGCGGTCCAGCCGCCGGTCGGCCCGATGGCAGGCGTGTCCTCGCCCGAGATCCCCCAACCCGGATAATCGTCGAGCTCGTTGGCCAGCGCGAACGGGAATTTGTAGGTCCCATGCAGCGTGTGCACCGCCTTGACCTGCGGCTCGGTGAGGCATTGATCGCCTGTCTTGCCGGCCTCACAGCGCAGCGCCTCGACCTTGAAGGCGGCCTTGCAGGCGACGGGATCCCGCACGAGCGCATTGCCAGCGCCATCGGCCTTGTCGCAAGCCGTCCGCACCGCATCGGCGACGAGCTTGACCTGTGCAGGATTAATCCAGCCCTCGCCCATGGTCGCAAGTCCTGAGCGCGTGCCGGCATGCTGCAAGCCGACCCAGTTGATGACGGGCACACGCGAAAAGATGCCGTCGAAATCATCGGGGTAGCGCTGCGCCATGGTGAGGCCTTCGCGGCCGCCTTCGGACGAGCCCATGAAATACATCTTGTCCGGCTTCTTGCCGTAGGCACGCTGCATCAGCGCGACGGCGGCGTCGCGCACCTTCTTGTAGGCGCGGTGCGCGAAATTCTCGAAGGCTTCGTCATTCAGCGCGAACAGCTGCGGCGGCTCGCCCGGCTTGGATTCGTGGCCGGAATCGGTGCCGTAGGTGACGAAGCCGCGCGCCAGCGGCGACGGCTTGTCGAAAGGATAGGCCGGCGGCAGGGTGAGGCCCGTGATCAGCACGCCGTTGAAACCGCCGCCGCCACCATATTGCAGCGAGCGGCCGTTCCATTCGACCGGGAGATTGACCTGGAATTTGATCGGCGGTGCCTTGGGATCGACCGGATCGATATGGCCGAGCACCTTGCAGAAAGCGGGATTGGCCGGCGTGATGCGCCCCGACGGCGTCGTCCGCGCTCGGCAACAGTGAGCTGCGACGGCGCCAGCAATGTCGCGGAATCGATCTTCGCGGCATCGGCCCCGGCGATGAGCCCTTTGCAGACCGTGTCAGCATCCTCCGCCAGCGTCGCCGCCGAGCCGGCGCTTGCACCCATCGCGGCCGCAGCACCGGCGAGCCACGCACACAGCTTCGCAATCTTGCGCGCCATCGTTTCCATCCCCACTGTCTTGATATCGTTCAGCCGATCGGCCGACCAATTCAATGCAACTGACCGCCGCCCGTCAATTGCCACAGCCCGCACCAATCGCGCCAAGGAAGATCGCGGCTTGCGCACCGGAGCGCGTACGCCGCCGCGCTAACGAATTGATGCCAATGTGAAATTTTGCCCCACCCCCGGACTCGGACAGCCTGTGCACCGACTAAGTCCACAGGGCTGTCATCAATCTGTCAGACGAGCCGGGCTTTCCTGCCCAAGCGGCAGGTCGCGATCCTGGCTGCGGCACGAACCAAGGAGCGAGTGGTGAGCGAAACGATCAATGTCCCGGCGCTACCGACCGATGCGTCCGCCGTCGCACGCATCAAGTCCGAGATCGACATTTCGGATCGCTCGCGCCTCGTCACGTTCGGCGAGCGCGCCCAGCGCTCGGTGGTCGAGTTCGCCGACCGCATCCTCGCCCAGACCCAGAACCGCGAGCTCGGCGCCACCGGCAAGCTGCTGACCGACATCCTCGGCAAGGCGCGCGGGCTCGATCCGGCCGACCTCAAGGACGAGGGTTTCCTCACCCGCCTGTTCTCGTCTGCGGAGGCGCGGCTGCGCCGCTTCACCGAACAGTTCAACGACGTCGCCTCGCAGGTCGACCGCGTCTGCGTCGAGCTCGACCGTAACAAGGAGGTCCTGCGCCGCGACATTGCCCTGCTCGACGATCTCTACGAGCAGACAAGGGGCGCGCTCGGCCAGCTCGACATGCACATCGCCGCCGGCAAGGCGTTCACCGAGGAATTCCGCGGCGGCAAGCTCATCGAGATGGAGCGGAACGCGAAGGCGCAAGGCGCCGGCAGTGACGCCATGCTCGCCGCACAGACCTATCAGGATGCGCTCCAGGCGCTCGACCGGCTCGAGAAGCGCGTGTTCTATCTCCAGCAGGCGCGCCAGATCGGCATCCAGCAGCTGCCGCAGATCCGCATCGTCCAGTCCGGCGACGAGACGCTGATCGAGAATTTGCAGGCGACGACCGAGCTGACGATCCCGGTGTGGAAGCAGAAGATGATCCTGCTGCTCGGCCTCAACCGGCAGAAGTCAGCGCTGGAGCTGCAGAAGACGGTCACCGACGCGACCAACGAGATGATGCGCCAGGCTTCCGAGATGATGAAGACCCAGGCGATCGAGATCGAGAAGCAGTCGCAGCGCGGCATCGTCGACATCCAGACCCTGGAGAAGACCAACCGCGACCTGATCGACACCATCTCCGGCGTGCTCACCGTGCAGGAGCAGGGCCGCACCAAGCGCGCCGAGATCGAGCAGCGGATGTCGCAGCTGACGGACGAACTGAAGACCGCGATCGCGAAGGCTGCGCCTTGATGCGTGCGTTGTAATGGTTTCTCCATGAAGCATCTGCATGAGGGCTGCTGCATGAAGGCTCGCGCATGAGGACTTTCGGTTTCCTGCGGCGTCCGTTGGCGTTGCTCGCCGTGCCGTTGATGGCCGCACTGCTGTCGGGCTGCGGCGGCCCGGGGCCGCAATTCACCATCCTCTCGGGCTCGGAGAACGACATCCTCGAGCCGCTGGTGCAGGAGTTCTGCAAGTCGCGCAACGCGACCTGCACCATGCGCTATCAGGGATCGCTCGACATCGCGCTTGCGCTGAAGGCCGGCGATCCCGGAACTGATGCCGTGTGGCCGGCCGCCTCGATCTGGATCGACATGTTCGACACCACGCGGCGCGTGAAGATGGTCAAGTCGATCGTGCAGATGCCGGTCATCCTCGGCGTGCGTCGCTCCAAGGCGCAGGAGCTCGGCTGGATCGGCGCCAAGGTGATCGCCAAGGACATCCTCGGCGCGGTCGAGGGCGGCAAGCTGAAATTCCTGATGACGTCGGCGACGCAGTCGAATTCCGGAGCCGCCGCCTATCTCGCGATGCTCGCGGCCGGCATTGGCAAGCCCGACCTGATCGAGGCCGGCGATCTCGACAAGCCCGAGGTGCTGGCGACGGCGCGCGGCCTCCTGAAGGGCGTCGAGCGCAGTGCCGGCTCCAGCGGCTGGCTCGCCGACCTCTACCGCGACGGCGAGCGCAGCGGCGCGCATTACCAGGCGATCTGGAACTACGAGACCGTCATCAAGGAGACCAACGACAAGCTGGTCGCCGACAATCACGAGCCGCTCTATGCGATCTATCCCGCCGACGGCGTGGCGGTCGCCGATTCGCCGCTCGGCTTCGTCGACCGCGGCCGCGGCAAGGAGGTCGAGAGCTTCTTCACCGACCTCCAGGCGTTCCTGCTCAATGGCGATACGCAAGGCAAGATCGCCAAGACCGGCCGGCGCGTCGAGATCGGCCGCGCCACGCCGCTTGCAGCGGATCCGAAGACGAACCTCGATCCGTCGCGCCCCGTGACCGTGATCCGTCCGCCCGAGCCGGCCGTGATCCAGAAGGCGCTCCTGATCTACCAGGAAGCGCTGCGCCGGCCCTCGCTCACCGCGCTCTGCCTCGACGTCTCCGGCAGCATGCAGGGTCCGGGCGAGGCCCAATTGCTCGATGCCATGCGCTTCCTGCTCACGCCCGCGCGCACCCGCGAGGTGCTGGTGCAGTGGACCAAATCGGACGAGATCCTGGTGCTGCCGTTCAGCGATCACATCCTCTGGACGGCGCGGGCCACCGGCGACGAGAACGAGCAGACCGGCCTGCTCGCCCGTGCGCTCGAACTGCGCGCCGGCGGCGGCACGGACTTCTACACCTGTGCCGCGCAGGCGCTCGCCCTGATGAAGCCGCGGCTCGCCGACGGCCAGCATCTGCCGGCCATCGTCATCATGACCGACGGCAAAAGTCAGGGCTATATGTCGACCTTCGAGTCGGCCTGGCGCGCGGATGGTCATCGCGTGCCGGTGTTCGGCGTGACGTTCGGCTCCGAGGTCGACCGGGCCCAGCTCGACAATCTGGCAAAGCTGACCGGAGGCCGCGTGTTCGACGGCAGCAAGAGTCTCACCGACGCGTTCCGCGCCGTACGAGGATACAACTGAATGGCCACAATGCCGTCCGGGCTTGGCTGGATCGCGGGTGGGGTGACAGCCGCAGCGCTGTTGCCGTCGCTCGCGATCGGGCTCGGCATGCCGTTCCTGATCGCGCTCGCGATCAGCGCGGTCGCCGGCGGCGGCATCGTCGCGGCGCTGGCGCCACGAAATCG
Organism: Bradyrhizobium sp. B117; assembly: GCF_038969555.1. Lineage (NCBI taxonomy): Bacteria > Pseudomonadati > Pseudomonadota > Alphaproteobacteria > Hyphomicrobiales > Nitrobacteraceae > Bradyrhizobium > Bradyrhizobium sp. B117. Next base: position 731,030 of record NZ_CP152414.1, on the reverse strand, counting down.
ATTCGCCGCTCTGGAAGCCAGCGGGGTGGCGCGCGGCAAGATCGAGTTTGCCAACGAGCTCCTCGCCGAAGCGGAGCCGCTCGCCGAGCGGATGGAATACACCGCATCCGAAATCCGCACCCGCGCGGTCGCCGATCGCATCCGTCATCTCGTGCAGATCGCACGCGACATTTTTGCGGCGATCGAGAGCGATCCCTTGCGGCTCGACCGCGTGCGCCGGTTCCTGACCTACTATCTGCCGCGTGCCGCCGAGATCGCAGAGGCCTACCGTTCGCTGGAGAAGAGCGCGGTGCCCGACACCGCACGCCTCACCGCCACCGGCGACATGATCGAACGGCTCGACGGCGCCTTCACCCGCTATGCGGCCAATCTCAGGGACGCCGACCTCGACAAGCTTGATATCGAGCTGAAACTGCTCAAAAGCTCGCTCGACGAGGACATCGGCCCGACGCCACCGGCCGCTCCCGCCGAGACCAAGAGAGGAACGTCCTGATGGCTATCTCGCGCCGCGCCTTCGGCATCGGCCTCGTCGCTGCGAGCGCGGCGGCGACCGGCGGCTATGTCTATCTGCGCGAGCACCCTGAAATCGCCGGCCGCTTCGGCGAAGCCAAGCGGCTGTTCGGCTTTGCCGGCGGCGAGAAGGAAGGTTTTCTTGCCAATGCCCGCGTCAAGAATACGCTGGAGCGGCGCTTCGGCCTCGTCCTCGACGGCCGCCGCGCCGGCTCGGTGGAAATGGTGCGCGAGCGTGCGCTGCTCGACCAGAAGCCGCAATTTTTGTGGCCGTCGTCGTCCGTGCTGGTCGAGGTGGCGCGTTCGTCCGGCGTGAAAATCTCGCGCGATCAGGTGATCTTCAACTCGCCGATCGTGCTCTATTCCTGGGATCGCATCGCCGACGGCCTGGTGAAGGGCGGCATCGCTCAGCCCGCCGGCGGACCGCGCTACACGGTGGACTTGTCGAAGCTGCTCAAGGCCATCATCGCCGGCGAGAACTGGTCGGCGATCGGCGTCGCCGATCTGTTCGGCCGCGCCCGCGTGGTCTGCACCGATCCGAACAAGTCCAATTCCGGCTTCATGTTCGCCGGCCTTGCCGCGAGCCTGTTGTCCGGCGACGTGGTGATGCCTGAGACGCTGAGCCGGATCGACGGCGATGTCGCCACCGTGTTCCGCCGCATGGGCTTCAAGCCGCCATCATCGGGCAAATTGTTCGATGACTATGTCGCGGGCGGCGCCGGCGCGCAGCCGCTGATCGTCGGCTACGAGAACCAGCTGGTCGAATGGGTGCTCCAGGATGCGGAGCGCTGGAAGCGACTCGAGGCCAATGCACCGGCCAAGCCCGTCATCCTCTATCCGCAGCCCACCGTGTTCTCGGCCCATCCGCTGATCAGCATCGAGCGCCAGGCCGACGACCTGATCGAGGCGCTGACGAGCGAGAGCCTGCTTGAAATGGCCTGGGAGGACCACGGTTTTCGCGGTCCGCTCGGCACCATCGGCAAGGCGCGCAACGCGCTGTTGCAATCGCGCCTGCTGGAGCGGATCGACGCCGTGCTGCCGATGCCCGACGCGCCGGTCATGCTGGCCCTGCTCGACCGGCTGGCGGCGTAGGCAGTTCGTTCAGAACGATCCAGCTGCGCTGCCGAGTGCAATCACGGCCACCAGCGCCACGAGCGACGTCACGATGCCGACCATCACGATGTCGAAATAGCTGTCGCGATGCGTCAGGCCGCAGATCGCTAGCAGGCTGACCACCGCACCATTGTGCGGCAGGATATCGAGGGTACCCGAGCCGATCACGGCCACACGATGCATCAGCGCAAGGTCGATACCGCTGCGCGCGGCGAGCTCGACATAGGTCGGGCCGAGCGCGTCGAGGGCGATGGTGAGGCCGCCTGACGCCGATCCGGTCAGTGCGGCAAGGATGTTGGTCGCGACCGCAAGCGAGACCAGCGGACCACCTTCGATCGCAAGCACCCAGTCGCGCACGATGGTGAAGGCCGGCAGCGCGGCCACCACCGCGCCGAATCCAACGAGGCTGGCGACGCTGAATGCCGGCAGCACCGAGGCATTGGCCCCGGCATCCATGGTCTGCCGCAATGCCGGTAGGCGCGCCCAGTTCAGCGCGATCGTCGTGGCAATGGCCGCGGCCAGCGCGACCGCGACCGACCACACGCCCGCGACCGCGGCGAGCGACGTCGCGCCAAAGCGCTGCTCGGCGAGATAGTAGACATCGAGCCGCGGCAGCACGACGAGCGACATCACGAGATTGACTGCGACGACGACGACCAATGGCAGGATCGCGCTCATCACTGGCGACGGTCCGCTGCTGCGTTGCCCGCGCCTCAACTCTGCCGGGTCGAACTCGCGCGCCGTCGTCGCGCGCTCGCGCACGAGTTCGTCGGCGGCCGCGCGCTCGGCCGCATCATCGACATCATCGCCATAGCCCTCCCCGGCGCGCCTGGCCGCGGCCTCGGCGCGATGCAGCCACCACAATCCCGCACCTAGCATGATGAGGGACGCGATGATGCCGAGGCCCGGCGCGGCAAACGGCGTGGTGCCGAAGAACGGCATCGGAATCGCATTCTGGATCGACGGCGTGCCCGGCAGCGCCGACATGGTGAAAGTGGACGTGCCCAGCACGATGGCCGCCGGGATCAGACGGCGCGGAATCGCTGCCGCGCGAAACAGCGAACGCGCCATCGGGACGATCACGAAGAACGCGACGAACAGGCTGACGCCGCCAAAGGTCACGGCCGCGCCGGCCAGCACGACCGCGAGGATCACGCGGCGCTCGCCGAGGCGCTCGGCCATGAAGCCGGCCACCGACGTGACCGCGCCGCTGTCGTCCATCAGCTTGCCGAACACGGCGCCGAGCAGGAAGATCGGGAAGAACTGCGCCACGAAGCCGCCAGCATTCACCATGAAGACCTGGGTCAGGTTCGCAAGCAGCGGCTCGCCGCCGAATAGTGCGGCGACGAGCGCGGCGAACGGCGCGAGCAGGAGCACGCTCCAGCCGCGAAACGCAAACAGCACGAGCAGACCGAGCCCGACGAGGAGGCCGAGCAGACCCATGCCTCAGCACTCCGACAGCAGCACGTCGAGATCGGCCGTCGATTGCCGGCCGATATCCGCGCCATGCTCGCCGAGAAACGCGTCCGCGGCGAGACGCCCCTCGGCGCGCAGCATCGAGACGAACTCCCACTCCGCGTTGAGCTTGGACGACGCGCCGAACTTCGCCAGCATGTCGCTCTTGATCCGATGCGTCCGCATCATGGCCCAGCGCGCGCCCTCGCCGCTGCCGGGATCGGCGGCCTGGCGCAGCAGCGCGATCATGCGCAGCTCCTTCATCAGCGGCGAGTTGAAGGAGATCTCGTTGAGGCGGTTGAGGATCTCCGCAGCCGTCCGCGGCGCCTCCGGCCGCTCCGTCGGGTTGATCTGGACCAGGATGGTGTCGTGCGCGTCGCTCTCGCGCACCAGCGGCGTGATGGTCGGATTGCCGGCAAAGCCACCGTCCCAATAGGGCTCGCCGTCGATCTCGATGGCGCGGAACATGGTCGGCAGGCAGGCCGATGCGAGCAGGACGTCGGCCGTGATCTCCGCATTGCGGAAGATGCGCCCGCGCCCGGTGCGCACCCTCGTCGCGGTGATGAACAGCATGATCGGCGAGCGCGCCAGCCGCTCGAAATCGATGCTCTCGGCCAGCACCGCGCGCAATGGATTGTAGCCGGTCCAATTGAGATCGTAGGGCGAGAGCACGCGCGACATCAAATCGGTCAAGACGTAGAAGGGCGAGGTGTCGAGCGTCCAACGTCCCATCAACCGGTCGAGCGGCGAGCGCTGGAGCGGACTGAGGGCCGCGGCCTTCGACACGCGGCGCCAATAGTTCGCGAGCGCCTCACGCGCGCCCTCGGCGCCGCCGGCGGTCCAGCCGTCCGCCAGCACCGCCGCATTCATCGCGCCTGCCGAGGTTCCGGAGATCGCGGCAATACTGAGCCACTTCTCCTCCAGCAGGCGATCGAGCACGCCCCAGGCGAAGGCGCCGTGCGAGCCGCCGCCCTGAAGTGCGAGGTCGACGAGTACGGGATCCCGTTCCATCGCAGCACCGACGCAACTGAAGCTCAAATTCGACGCGAATTGTTCCGCGCCGACGATGACGACAGTGTATGGAGCGGAGGCCGCAAAATGCAACCAGAACGTCGTGTCCGCCTAAAGCGCGATGAGATTTGGATGAATCGTCATCGCGCTTTAGGTTGTTGTTTGCGCATGATCTTTTCCAGAAAACCGCTTCGCACTTTTCCGGGTCAGGCTTTAGTGCTCGAACACCAGCCTTGCGCCCACCGTGCCTTCGAGGCTGCGGATCTGCTGGAGCAGGGTTCCGGAATCCTGACCCGCAAGGTCGGCGTCGAGCACGACATAGCCGAGGTCGCCGGCCGTCTCGAGATATTGCGCGGCGATGTTGATGTCGCGCTGGAGGAAGACCTCGTTCAGACGCCGCAGCATGCCCGGCACGTTGCGATGGACGTGGCTGAAGCGCGCGCCGGAGGGGCGTAAGTGCAGCTGCACCTCCGGAAAATTCACCGCGCCCATGGTCGATCCCGTGATGAAATAGTCGACCAGCTTGCGCGCGACCTCGCCGCCGATGCGCTCCTGCGCCTCCTCGGTCGAGCCGCCGATATGCGGGGTGAGGATGACGTTCTCGAGGCCCTGCACCGGGCTCTTGAAGCGGTCGGCGTTCGAGGACGGCTCGACCGGAAACACGTCGATGGCCGCGCCGGCGAGATGGCCGTCGCGTAAGGAGCGCGCGAGCGCGTCGAGATCGACCACGGTGCCGCGGCTGTTGTTGATCAGGAAAGAGCCCGGTTTCATCGCGCGCAGCTCGCTCTCGCCGATCATGCCTGATGTCTCCGGCGTCTCCGGCACGTGCAGGCTGACGACGTCGCTCTGCGCCAAGAGCTCTTCGAGCTTCTCGACCGGCTCGGTGTTGCCGTGGCGGAGCTTGTCGGTGCGGTCGAAATAGATCACGCGCATGCCCATCGCTTCGGCCAGGGTCGAGAGCTGCGAGCCGATATTGCCGTAGCCGACGATGCCGAGCGTGCGGCCGCGCACCTCGCGGCTGCCGGTCGCCGACTTGTCCCAGCCGCCTTCATGCGCCGAGACCGAACGCGGGAAGATCCGCCGCAGCAGCATCACGATCTCGCCGATCACGAGCTCGGCGACGCTGCGGGTGTTGGAGAACGGCGCATTGAACACGGGAATACCGCGCTTGCGCGCCGCCAGGAGATCGACCTGGTTGGTGCCGACACTGAAGCAACCGACCGCGAGCAGCCCGTCCGTGGCCGCGAGCACCTCATCGGTGATCTGGGTGCGCGAGCGGATGCCGAGCAGCGACACGCCCTTGAGCGCTCGGCGCAGGTCCTCGCCGTCCAGCGCCTTGGTCAGCCGCTCGATATTGGTGAAGCCCGCGCTTTTGAACAGGTCGACAGCGCTGTCATTGACACCTTCGAGCAGCAGCGCCTTCGCACTCCGCTCAGGGCTTTGGCCTGGGGCTGGCATGAAATCTCCATAGGTGACGGCTTTGCCGCAGCTCTTAGACCGCGGACGACATCCAGCACAATAGGGTTTGGATACGGGGAGAAGATGGCGGGGCGAGAGGTATGCTTGGCATCCCACCAGCTCAGCTATCCCCGCACGCACAATCGCCGCCCCGTCATCCAGAGGTGCGAGTGTTGGGGCGCGTAGCGCCCCATCGGGAGCCTCGAAGGATGAACGGCCCCCGATGCAGCCGGGGCCGTCGCCCTTCGAGGGCCGCCAAGAGGCGACCACCTCAGGGGTGACGGAGCTACTCGATCGTCCGTCAAATCACGTAAAACCCGTGCGTGCCGTCAAGCCTGAGCTGCTCGACGAGACCATATTCCCAATCGAGATAGGCCTGCATCGCCTTCTCCGCGACATCAGTGCCCTCATAGGGCCGGCGGTAGCGATGCGCCGGGTCGGGCTTCGGCAGCACGCGCGGCGGGCCGATCTCGAGCGCGCCGTCATAGCCGCCTTCGCGCACATAGACCTCCCAGCCCATCTGCGCGAGCCATGACGCCGTCATGTCGGCGCGCACGCTCTTGTCGTCGGTCAGAAGAATGCGCGCGCCGCGCACTGGCGCGGCCATATCGGTTTCCTGGACGAGCTGCCCACCCGGATAGTGGCGGAAGCCGGGAAGATGTCCTGCCGCGTATTCCTCGGCGTCGCGCACGTCGAAGCGATACAGCGTGCGATCTCGGTCGGCGAGCAGCGCCGCCATCTCGCTCGCGCCGACGTGGCGGACGCCGGCGCGATAGGCGACATCGCGCGCATTGGCCGGGCCGCCTTCGAACGGTCCGATCGCACCGCGCCGGTCGGCGCCATGGTTGAGCGTATGCCGCGCCAGCGTCCAGCCGATGGTGCCGTTGCGCAGCGCGCGGACTTTGTTGGGCACGCCGGCATTGATCAGCGACTGCGTGCCGATGATCGAGCGGGTGCGGCCGGCGCAATTGACGATGATGGTGGTGTCGGGATCGGGCGCGGCCTGCCCTGCCCGCAGCACCAGCTCAGCACCGGGCACACTGACCGAGCCCGGAATGTTCATGGTCGCATATTCGTCGAAGCGGCGAACGTCGAGGATGGCGATGTTCGCCTCGTCGGCGATCAGCTTTGCCACCTCGTCGGCGCTGAGCGAGGGCGTGTGCCGGCGCGCTTCGACCAGCTCGCCGAACGCCTTGGAGTACGAGTTGACGTCCTCGAACATTTGATAGCCCGCCGCGCGCCAGGCCTTCAACCCGCCATCGAGCGCGCTGATCTTGGTTTAGCCGAGCGCGGCAAGCCGTTCGGCGCCGGTTGCCACCAGGCCTTCGCCGTCATCATAGAGCACGATTGCCACGTCCTTGCGCGGCAGCCTCAGCTCGGCCTCGATCTCGATCCGGTCCGCGGCCATGTTGGCGGCGAACAGCGGATGGCCGGTGGCAAAGCCAGCCTCGTGCCTGAGATCAAGCAGCGCGATCTCCTCCCGTAGCAGCAGCGCGCGGCGGATATCGGCGGGGGTGGCGGTGGGGAGCTTCATCGGACAGGCAGCCTTCGAAGTTTGAACAGGCCGCTTTTGACCGATTGCAGGTCGCTTGACCAGCTCAACGAAGGCATGCCCCACGGCTCTGCTGCGCGCAATCCCGCGGAGCCGCGGAAAAGAAGCATGTTGTCCGCGGGCGCGGGGCGGGTAAAGTTCCGATTCGTGCGTTGGGGGGCAGCATGCGAATCATAAAATTCCTGGTGGTGTTTCTGGTGCTTCCGGGTGCGGCCATGGCCGCCCTGACCAATGCGGAGCGCAAGTCCCAATTCGAGCGGGCGATGTCGTCGATCATAGCGGCGACGACGCCGACCGTGTTCGGCTTTGTCCGCGACACGCTGATCAAGGACTACGTCGCCTGCAAGCCCAACAAGGGGCAGGCCGTGGAGCTCATCAGCGCGAGCTATTTTCGGTCCTGTGAACACGAGGACGCGTCGGTCACCGGCGAGCGCTCACTGGAAGCGTGTCAGTTACGCTATGGCAAACCCTGCGCTCTGCTGGCGGTGAACGAAGAAATCGTCGTGGAAGGTGAGCTGACGGCGCGGGACATGCCGCGACTGCATTATGCGGGCAAGTATGACCTATCCCAGATCCCGATCATCCGGCGGGTGACAAGGCAGCGTCCCGACGTGCAGAATTACGATAAGGCCATGGAGCCCAAGGCGATGGCAATCCACCCCTGGGGAAAGCTGTTTATCTCGGCGGGCGATCCGAGCGTGGGAGATGCCCAGGCTTCAGCACTAGCAAAATGCAACAGCGATCCCGCGCGGAATGGCAGGGATGGCGGCTGCTTTGTCTACGCCGTCAACAACGACGTCGTCATTGGTGAACGGCGCATGCAACCGAAGTGACGCGTCCAGCAAATATCACGTCTCGATCCAGGCGGACCTGAACAGCGGCGGGTCGGCTCACTCGCCCGGAGCAAGCCGCCCGAGCGGCGGCTGCGCCGGGCGCCGCAGCTTGCGGCGCGACAGATAAAGCAGAACGCCGGTGACCGAGAACAGCGGCATCAGGGCCGCGGCGATCATGAAGGCGAGCTTGCCCGGCCACCCCAGGATCGCGCCGCGATGAATGTCGTAGATGGCCGCGATGATCTTCTCGCCGAACGTCTTGTCGGCATAACGCTCCGCGGAGACCACCTGACCGGTGACCGCATCGACGCGGAATTCGTCGCGCGTGGTCTCGAGCGTCGAGTCCTTCGGCCACGACCGGATCCGGATCACTGTCCCGGGGCCGGCGGGCAGCGTCAGCAGAGCCCTGGAAAAGCGGTCGCCCTGCTCACGGCGGAGCGTGGTCCATGCCTGATCGAATCCGACCGCTTGAGCCGGTTCGGTCCGGACCGACGCGCGCGGCGTCTTTGCAGCCATCTTGGGCTGCATCTTCGCAGCGGTGACCTCCGGGCGCGCCAGCAGCCAGACGACGCCGTCTTTGTACCAGTCGAACGAGTACCAGAGGCCGGTCAGCGTCATCACCACATAAATCGGCAGGACCCAGGTGCCGATCACGGCGTGCAACGATCGATGCAGGCCGCGGCCGCTGAGCGCCAGATTCGGTTTCAGCCACAGCTTTGCACTCGTGGCGCGACGCGGCCAGCGCAGTACCAGCCCCGAAACCAACATGACGATGAGGCCGAGCGCGGCAACGCCGGTGATCTGGCGGCCCCAACCCTTGGCGTCGCCGGGGATCAGCAGCCAGCGATGCAGCCTGCGGACGGTCGCGAAAAATTCCTCGCCGCGCGGCGAGCCCAGTGCGTGAGCGTCATAGGGATCGACATAGAGCGATGTCGGCCGGCCGCCCTGCTCGTCGCGGGCGAAGCGGACACGCACCGCGGCAGTCGGATCACTCGACAGCATGACAGCGGAGACTTGCCCGACGTCTTGCCCCGCCTTCAGCCGCGCGACCAATTCATCTGGGGTAAGCGCCGGCCTCTCGCGCGGCACGACATGCATGATGCCGGCGTTGAGATGCTCGACGACCTCGTCCTCAAAGCTCATGATCGCGCCGGTCAGCGCGATCAGGGCAAGCAGCAGCGCGAGCACGAGGCCCGCAATGGAATGGATCTGGAGCAGAACCGCCTTGATGCTGTGCCCGAGCCGCGCTGCCATCGCTAGAACTTCACCGTCGCCGACAGCGAGAAGCGCCGCGCATCACCGAGTGCGACGTTCAGAGCGCTTCCGGTGGTGGACGCATAGTAGACCTTGTCGAACAGGTTCTTGACGTTGAACTGATAGGTCACCGGCAGATTGTCGATCCTGGTGTCATAGGTCGCAAAGACATCCGCGACGGTATAGGCCGGCATGAAGAAGGTGTTCGCGGAGTCGCCGGGCCGGTCGCCGACATAATGCGCGCCGCCGCCGAGCCGCAGACGGCCGGGCAACCTGTCGCCGAAATCGTAGACGAGATAGAGCGAGGCCGTGTTCATCGCGGCGTTGAACAGCTTGGCGTTGCCGACATCGGGATCGTTGATCAAGCGCGCATCGGTATAGCCGTAACTTCCGATCATGCTCCAATCGTCAGTCAGCTTGCCGGTCACGTCCAACTCGACTCCGCGCGACCGGGCTGCGCCGGACGTTCGCGCCGAAACCGTGCCGTTGCCGAGATCGTCCCGAACCAGCACGTTCTTCTTCTGGATGTCGTAGAACGCCAGGGTACCCGACAGCCGCTTGTTGACGTCAAATTTAAAGCCGGTTTCCCACTGTGTGCCTTCCTCGGGCGGGAGATTTCCGGTGACCACGAAGCCTATGGTGGTGCCCGCGAACTGCGCAATGGTCGAGGTCGGCTTCAGCGATTGCGTGTAGCTCACGTAATACGAGAGCTGGTCGTTCAGCTTGAAGATGACGCCGCCGAGCGGCAGCACCTTGTTTCCCGCGAGATCAGTGTTGGTGATGAATTTGGGCCGGCCTTTTCCGGCAAGCTGCTCGTATTCCATCCAGCGCACGCCGCCGACCACGGACAGCCAGTTGGTCACATGGAACGTGTCCTGGGCGAAGAAGCCGCGGGTGCCGAGCTTGTCGGTCTGCTCGCTATCGGTTGCCGAAACGGTCGTGCCCGGCACGACCAATCCGTAGACCGGATTGTAGAAATTGAAGCTCGGCGTCGCCTGGCGAATCAAATCGTGGCGATCGATCGTGCGATAGAGTGCCTCGCCACCGAACAGGATCTCGTTGCGGAAGCCACCCACCCAGACATCGCCCTGCAGATAGGAGGTGCCGTAACTGGCGTTGCTCAGCGAATTCTGCGTGCCGTCATTGCTCCGCGTCTCGACGCCGGTCTTGGCGTTGACGCCGGTGATGCGCAGCTGATTGGCGCTGTAGGTCTCGGTGTTGTAGCTGTAGGCCGCCGTGACCTTCCAATTGTCGTCCAGCTTCTGCTCGACGGAGGCCTGCACCAGGTCGGAGGTGCCCCACATGTTGTTGAAGGGCTCGTCGAGCCGGCGCGTTTTCGGGATCGCCAGTGGCGCGCCGTTCACGAAGGCGATACCGCGGTCGAACGGAGTGATGAACTCGCGATGCTCGTAGGTGAGCTGAACCGTCGTGGTCTCGCCGTACCAGGCCAGCGATGGGTTCACCAGCATCTCGCGGTGACGGCCGAAATTGCGCCAATAGTCCTCACTGACGCCGTAGCCGATGAAGCGATAGGCGAGACCGCCGTCGCCGATCGGGCCGGTGATGTCGAGCGTGCCGTCGGCGCCGCTACGGTTGTTCGCGTAGGTCGAGCCGAGCAACGTCACCGAGCCGTGCTGGTAGAGCTCCGGACGCTTGCTGATGGTGTTGACGATGCCGCCGGGATCCATGATGCCGTAGAGCAGCGAGGCCGGCCCTTTCAGCACTTCGACACTCTCGACTGCGGCGTTCAGGCTGCGGCCCTGCACCAGCGGCATGCCGTTGCGCATGATCGAGCCGTCGCGGTTGTCGCCGAAACCGCGGCGGATGACGGCGTCCTGGGTGCCCGCGAGCGTGTTGGTCTGGGTGATGCCGGAGATGTTGACGAGCGCGTCGTCGATGTTGCGCGGGAGCTGGTCCTTCAGCACCTGCGCCGGGACGACGTTGACGGACTGCGACGTATCGAGCGGCGAAGCGCCGCTGCGCAGCGTGGTTGAGCTCGGCATCGCTCGGTAGCCGAGCTTGGCAGCCTGTTGCGCGGCCGCTTCGGCTGCCGCGCGTTCCGACAATGTTGGCGCTGCGGGTGCGGAACTGCGATCGGGTTGACGGCGCGCAACGGCTTGCGCACGCCGCGGAGATTGGTCCGATGCACGCGCCGGCTTCGGCCGCTGCACCGGGGCTTCCACCGTCACCGGCGGCAGTGTCGATTGCGCCTGCGCGCTCGCGTTGGAGGGGCATTCGGCGAGCAGAACGGCTGCACCGATGAGAAGACCTGCACGGCGCTTGCCGGCGCCGGTTCGATGGCCGCTTTCGCGGCCATCCAGATGAGCACGCACGTTCGATTCACTTCCAAGTCAGACACAGCATTGAAGCTGGCGCGTCTAACAGCCGCCGGACGTGAAGAGAACCGTAGGCGGGATTGAATCGCTCTAGTGTTGAATCATTCTAAGAGCAGATCGCGGCGTCACGGCAATCACCAATTGCCATCGCACCAATCACGACACGTTGCGCGAGAACTCGCGGCAGCATGTCGCGGCGTTGCGCGATCTCACGCGATGGCAGGAGCGATCAGCTCGTCGAGCTTCCGCTTGAATGCGGTGCCATCGGACAGCGCGCGAAGCGGCGGACGCACGCGCAGCCAGGCTGCGTCACCCGTCTGCGTCGCCAGGATCGCCTTCAGCGTCGGGAGGAACGACGGCGTCTTCGCGACGACGTCGACTGCGGCCTGCATGCGCGCCTCGACATCCCGCCCGTCGATCATGCCCTTGACCAGATCGGGCACGACATTGGCCATGCCGCAGATGGTGCCGGCGCCGCCGGCGGCGATCGCGCGGGCGATGTCGACTTCATTGCCGACGGTGATGGCGAGCTCAGGGGCCGCTGCACGGAACGCCTGGAATTGCTTGAAATCGCCGCTGGAGTCCTTCAGGCCAGCGACCACCTTGCCGTAGCGCTTGCGCAGGTTCGCAGCGACGCTGGTCGGGATCGCAACGCCCGAGACCTGCGGGATGTGATAGAGGTAGGCGCGCAGCCGATCGTCGGCGACGCCGTCGATGATCGCGGCAAACGCATCCTCGATGCCCTCGGGCGTGACGCTGCGATCGAAATAGGGCGGCAGCAACAGGACGTGACGCAGGCCGAGGCCGAGCACGGCGCGCGTCAGCGCGATGCTGTCGCTGATGGCGGGAAAGCCGCCGCCGATGCCGATACGTTCCGCCGCAACGCCGGCCTTGAGCATGGCCTCGATGGTCGCGACGCGCTCAATGACGTTGAACGAGGTGCCCTCGCCGGTGGTGCCGAACAGCACGACGCCGTCGACGCCCTTGCTGAAGAGCTGCTTGGCATGGGCCGCGAGCTTGGCGCAGTCCACGCTCCCGTCAGCCGCCAGCGGCGTCGCCGATGCCACCCAGAACCCGCGAATTGCCTCTGCCATCTCACAACCCTTCATATTGTTCGATCCCGGACCAAGCCCCTGATCTCCAACGACCTGAGGAGGCTTTCCCAAGCCTTGTTTTTACTTTACTTTCCGTCTTGTACCTTACATACAAGGCAGACGCAAACCCTTTCCACCGTCACGGCGCGCATGAGGCGCAGCTGAATTTAGAGGAGGTCTCGCATGAACATGGTGACCCCCATCGAGCATCCCGACCGATTGCTCGGCGCCTTGCGCGACAAGCTCGGCGCGGCGGCGGTGCTGACCGGCGCGGACGTGCCCACGCGCAATTGCAACGACTGGAGCGCGAGCCTGCCGCAGACGCCGCTGGCGGTGATCCGTCCGCTCGACGCGCAGGGCGTTGCGGACGCGATCCTGACCTGCCGGAAGGCGCGGCTGCCATTCGTGCCGCAGGGCGGATTGACCGGGCTGTGCCGCGGCGCCTCGCCTGAAGCGGGCTGGGTCGCGATCTCTCTGGAGCGCATGACCGGCATCGAGGAGATCGACCCTGCCTCGATGACGATGACGGTCAAGGCAGGCACCCCGCTGGAGACGATCCAGAAGGCCGCGGATGAGGCCGGCTTCTTCTTTCCGCTCGACCTCGGCTCGCGCGGCTCCTGCGCCATCGGCGGCAATCTCTCCACCAATGCCGGCGGCAACCGCGTGATCCGCTACGGCATGACGCGCGAGCTGGTGCTTGGCCTCGAGGCGGTGCTACCCGACGGCACCATCATCACGGGCCTCAACAAGCTGATGAAGAACAATGCCGGCTATGACCTGAAGCATCTCTTCATCGGCTCCGAGGGCACGCTCGGCATCATCACCCGCGTGGTGCTCAAACTGTTCCCGAAGCCGCGCTCGACCATGGCGGCGCTCTGCGCGCTGAAGGACTATGCCGCGGTGATCGACCTGCTCGGCGCCGCGCGCAGCGGGCTCGGCCCGCTGCTGTCGGCGTTCGAGGTGATGTGGCCGGACTATTGGGACGTCATCACGAATCGCGCCGGCGTGAAGCCGCCAGTCGCGGCAGGCCACGGCCTCTACGTGCTGGTGGAAGCGCAAGGCACCGACGAGAGCATCGACGCGCCGCGCTTCCAGAATTGGCTCGAAGAGCTGATGGAGCGCGGGCTGCTGGCCGATGCGGCCGTGGCGCAATCGCTGGCGCAGACGCAGAGCTTCTGGCGCGTGCGCGACATCTGCGCCGAGTTCGGCCAGGTGCTGGGGCCCCACATCTCCTACGACATCGGCCTTGCGGCGGCGCGCATGGACGAGTTCGCCACGCGCTGCAAGGCGGCGCTGGCTTCCGGCATCAAGGGCTGCGAGAGCGTCTATTACGGCCATATCGGCGACGGCAACCTGCATCTCGTCTCCTGGGTCGCGGGCCTGCCCGTCGAGCAGCAGCCGAAGGAGGAGATGGACGCGATCATCTATGGTCTCGTGCGCGAGCTGGGCGGCAGCGTCTCCGCCGAGCACGGCATCGGCACGCTGAAGAAGAGATGGCTGGGCCATGCCAGGAGCGAGGCCGAGATCGCGCTGATGCGGACGCTGAAGGCCGCGCTCGATCCCGATCATCTGCTCAATCCCGGCAAGGTGATCTGAGCGGGCGAGCGCATGAGATCGCTCAAGCTCGATACGCCGAAATCGCTGTCGCAGCGGGTGGTGCTGCGGCTGCGGCAGGCCATCATCGACGGCGAGTTCGCGTTGGGCGCCGCCATCTCCGAGGAGATGGTGGCGAACGCCTTCGGCGTCAGCCGCACGCCGGTGCGCGAGGCAATGGGTCAGTTGCAGGCGCAGGGTCTCGTGGTGATCCGTCCGCAGGTCGGCAGCTTCGTGTTCACGCCGAGCGCAGAGGATATCGAAGCGCTCTGCACGTTCAGAATCGCGCTCGAGCCCAAGGCCGCCGCGCTCGCCTTTCGCCACGATCGCGATGGCGCAATTGCAGCGATGAGCGAGGCGATCGCGGCGATGGAGCCTGCAGTCGCGGCCAAGGACAACATCGCCTATGGCCGCGCGGACGCCGCCTTTCACGAGGCGCTGTTCACCCGTTGCGGCAACCGCTACCTCGCCGAATCCTACCAGCTCGTCTCCGGCCGCGTCGCTGCGCTACGCACCAATCTGACCTCGCCGATCGACGTGCGCACCCGCTCGTCCTTCGACGAGCATCGCAGGCTGCTCGATTTGTTCGCGCGCGGCGAGTTCACCGCCTTCGAAGCGCTGATGACGACGCACATCACCAATTCGGGCGTGGTCTATGCCAAGGCGCTGAAGGTGGAGAGGCCGAAGGCGGATTGAGCGCGACTATCGCGCGTCCTTCGATCCCGGCCTGTCCAGAAAATCCAGCGCGGTGTTGATCTGCTCGAGCTGGTGCTCAATTTTGTCGCGGTCCTCGACGGCTTGCGCCTTTTCGAGCAGTTCCACCAGCTTCTGCTTTCGCGCCAGCAAGTTCTCTATGACCGTACTCACAGCTCCCCCATCGCCCCGAAGCGAGCATCGGGGCAGAAGTCCGGTCACAGGCACTGGCGCCGGAATCGTCGAGGCACGCGCGAGCACGGCTCGCGCGGGTGCCTAGGTCAGAATGTTCGCGGAGACTGTTGGTTCCTGCGAGCGAACCACAATGCTGGGCACATGTGACAATTTCAGCGCTCACCGCACCGTGACCATGCCCGCGAGCTGCACCGGAGCCACATGGGTGCGGGTGACGGAGACCGAGAACACCGCCAGCAGCACGCAGAGCATCGAGAGCCTCATCCGCACCGTCCTGCGATCGGAGACCGGCAGGAACAGGAAAAACAACATCGCCAAGATCAGCAGCGCGTCGATCAGAAACAACATGGATCTCTCCCTTGAAACTGATGCGAGGATGCCGAGGCCCGCGCGGCCGGTATGTGGATGGTCTCACACACCGGATGGCGCTGTCCTCGCAAGGCGGGCGTGATACGCTCCCGCAAAACAAGCACCGCCATTCGGGCAAATGAGGGAAGCGCGCCATGCGCAAGGTCTGGATCGAGGCGGCACTGAATGGACCGTGGAGCCGCGCGCTTCAGCCCGGCATACCCGACACGATCGAGGCGATCGTCGCCGAGGGTATCGCCTGCGCGGAAGCCGGCGCGGCGATCATTCACACCCATGCCTATGACGGCGGCGGACCGCAGACGTTCGACTGGCAGGTCTACGCCCGCATCATCGAGGGCATTCGCGCCAAGATCGACGTGCCTGTCTATCCCTCCATCCCCGGCCTCGATGCGCGCGGCAATGTCGCCGATCCAAAGGCGCGCTTTGCCCATATCGAGCGACTGGCCGAACGCGGCTTGCTCGAATTCGCGGTGGTCGATCCTGGCAGCGTCAATTTCACGCTGACCCGACCAAGGCGCAGGCGAAGCCGGCGGAGACCTATCTCAATCCGGAGACCCATATCCGGCACGGGCTCGACGTCGCCAGACGCCACGGCATCCACCCCGCCTTCGCGATCTACGAGCCGGGCTTCATCCGCGCCGGCGCAGCGCTGGCGCGCGCGAGCGGCGTGAAGACACCGGTCTACCGCTTCATGTTCTCGCAGCAATTCGCCTTCTGCTTTCCGCCGAAGCCATATGGCCTCGCAGCGCTGGTCACGCTGACGGAGGAAGAAGCGCGCGGCGCGCCCTGGATGGTCTCCGGCCTCGGCGTCGACATCACGCCGCTGATCGGCGAAGCGGTGGCGCGCGGCGGCCATGTCCGCGTCGGGCTCGAGGATGCGCTGCTGGGCTCCACAGTGACCAATCTGCGCCTGGTTGAGGACGCCGTGCGGATGGTCCGCGAGCATGGTGGCGAACCGGCCGCGACAGCCGAGGTCCGGCGGGTGCTTGCCGGGGGTTGAAGCGCCCGGATCGCGTTAGGGGAACCTCAATCTTTCACGCGTCCGTCGGTTGAATTCGCGCGCCCGGGGTCTTATCCCTTGGCGCCATGGATATCCAGATCATCACCGCCGAGAAGCCCCTGATGGCGAAGGCGCGACCGCGCAAGCCGGCGCCGTTCCTCCCGATGAGCCGCGCCGAGATGGAGGCGCTCGGCTGGGATGAATGCGACATCGTGCTGGTGACCGGGGACGCCTATGTCGACCATCCGAGCTTCGGCATGGCGATCATCGGCCGCCTGCTGGAGGCGCAGGGATTCCGGGTCGGCATCATCGCGCAGCCGGACTGGCACTCGGCCGAGCCGTTCAAGGCGCTCGGCAAGCCAAGAGTGTTCTTCGGCGTCACCGGCGGCAACATGGACTCCATGGTGAACCGCTACACCGCCGACCGGCGTATCCGCAGCGACGATGCCTATACGGCGGGCGGCGAAGGCGGCAAGCGGCCGGACCGCTGCACCATCGTCTACGCGCAGCGCTGCCGCGAGGCGTTCAAGGACGTTCCGATCGTGCTCGGCGGCATCGAGGCCTCGCTGCGGCGGATCGCGCATTACGACTACTGGTCCGACAAGGTGCGCCGCTCGGTGCTGGCCGACGCCAAGGCGGACTTGCTGCTGTACGGCAATGCCGAGCGCGCCGTGGTCGAGGTAGCGCAGCGGCTCGCCGCCGGCGAGGCGCCGCGCGAGCTCGACGACGTCAGGGGCGTCGCGCTGTTCCGCCGCGTGCCTGAGGACTATTCCGAGTTGCACGCCGACGATCTCGATTCCGCCGACGAGGGCGCAACGCGCCAGAAGGGCGCGACCGTGATCCGGCTGCCGGCGCTGGAGCAGGTCGAGCAGGACAAGGAAGCTTATGCGCGTGCGTCACGCGTGCTGCACCGGGAGAGCAATCCCGGCAACGCGCGGCCGCTGGTGCAGCGTCATGGCGACCGTGATCTCTGGCTCAACCCGCCGCCGATCCCGCTCACCACCGAGGAGATGGACGCGGTCTACGACCTGCCTTACGCCCGCGCGCCGCATCCGTCCTATGGCGAGGCACGCATCCCCGCCTGGGAGATGATCAAATTCTCGGTGACGATCATGCGCGGCTGCTTTGGCGGCTGCACCTTCTGCTCGATCACCGAGCACGAGGGCCGCATCATCCAGAACCGCTCCGAAGGCTCGATCCTGCGCGAGATCGAAAAAATCCGCGACAAGACGCCGGGCTTCACCGGCGTGATCTCCGACATCGGCGGCCCGACCGCCAACATGTACCGGATGGCGTGCAAGGATCCGAAGGTCGAGGCCGCGTGCCGGCGGCCGTCCTGCGTCTTCCCCGAGATCTGCCCGAACCTCAACACCTCGCATGACGATCTGATCCGGCTCTATCGCAAGGTGCGCGAGACCAAGGGCATCAAGAAGGTGATGGTCGCCTCCGGCGTGCGCTATGACCTCGCGGTCGAGAGCCCCGAATACATCAAGGAGCTCGTCACCCATCACGTCGGCGGCTACCTCAAGATCGCCCCTGAGCATACCGAGCGCGGCCCGCTCGACAAGATGATGAAGCCGGGCATCGGCGCCTACAACAAGTTCAAGCGGATGTTCGATGAAGCGGCGGAGCGGGCCGGCAAGAAATACTATCTGATCCCCTATTTCATCGCGGCGCATCCGGGCACGACCGACGAGGACATGATGAACCTCGCGCTGTGGCTCAAGAAGAACCGCTATCGCGCCGATCAGGTGCAGACCTTCCTGCCCTCGCCGATGGCAACCGCCACCGCGATGTACCACACCGGTGTCAACCCGCTGCGCGGCGTCCGCCACGGCGGCAGCGACAAGGTCGAGGCGATCAAGGGCCTGCGCCAGCGAAGACTGCACAAGGCGTTCCTGCGCTATCACGACCCCGACAATTGGCCGGTGCTGCGCGAGGCCTTGATTGAGATGGGCCGCCGCGACCTGATCGGCTCGCAGCCCCACCAGTTGGTCCCAGCGCACCAGCCGCCCGGCACGGGCAAGGCCGCCGGCACCAAGCGCCCCGTTCGCCCCGGCGGCAAGACGCAGCGCTTCACGACCAAGGGCCTGCGGGTGATGAAGTAGCGGGCAAGAGCCCGTTGCTTTGGTGCCTCTTAAGATAAAATTCGAAAACAACCCCATGCACAGTAGCCGGGGGCAGCAAAATCAACGACTTGAAGCGCGACGAGCTTGAGATACGTTGTTGGCTCGCCTTCGCTTGTATCTGCGAGGCGTAGCCCTTCGGGAAAGTCGTTGTTGCGCACTTTCCGATTTTGCGAAATCGGTTGACCCGTCGGGCAAAACAGGCGCAAGATGGCATCATCGCATGCACTGGTTGTTTCGTCGTAGATCAAGCGACTGCCGTCGCGATTGATCCGACAGAATTGCACTCCGGCCCGTATCACCGGCCATACTCGTCCACGAACAGAGCGCGCGGAGAAACTTGTTGACCTCGGCGCCATCATGTAACATATGAAGTTACATGAAACGAGATAGCCGTCTATCCGGCGTACTCCACGTACTCCTGCACATGGCGCAGCAGCCCGGGCCCTTCACGTCCGAAACCCTGGCGAAGGCGATGGACACCAACCCGGTGGTGATCCGCCGCATCATGGCGGGCCTGCGCGAGCTCGGTTACGTCCGCTCCGAGAAGGGGCATGGCGGCGGCTGGACGCTTGCTTGCGACTTGTCGAAGGTGACGCTGCGGGACGTCTACGTTGCGCTCGGCAGTCCCTCGCTGCTCGCCATGGGCAACCGAACGGAGGCTCCGGGCTGCCTTGTCGAGCAGGCGGTCAATGCCGCGCTCGATCAGGCCTTTCACGACGCCGAAGCGCTGCTGCTGGCGCGCTTTGGCGAGGTGACGCTGGCGATGCTGGGCGATGATCTGCGCAAGCGGCTCGGGTCTCGAAAGATCCACCACATCAGCGCGCATGGCGCGTGAGCGGCTCCATTCACGGGGACAACATCATGACCGACATTCAAGCTGCGTTCTCGGATCCGCAATTCGTAGCTCGATATACCGAAGGGCCACGGCGGTTCGTGCCGGGCTATGACGCCATGCAGTCCATGGCGTCAATTCTGCTGGCCGAGAGCGTCCCCAGCGATGGGCAGGTGCTCGTCCTCGGCGCCGGCGGCGGCCTGGAGCTCAAAGCCTTTGCACAGGCACATCCCGGTTGGCGCTTCGATGGCGTCGACCCCTCTGGGCCGATGCTGGCGCTGGCCGGGCAGACTCTGGGAGAGCTCGCAGCACGTGCGCGCTTTCACCAAGGCTACATCGATGATGCCCCGGAGGGACCGTTCGACGGCGCCACCTGCCTCTTGACCCTCCATTTCGTGAATGTCGCCGAACGACGCCGGATCGCCTCGGAGATCCGCCGCCGGCTCAAACCGCGCGCACCGTTCGTGGTCGCGCATCTGAGCGCGCCCGATGGAGAGAAGGAACGTCCGCTGTGGCTGGCGCGGTACTCGGCGTTCCTGGCCGCATCCGGCGTCGAGCCGGAGCAGGCCGCGGCCGCACAGGATGCCGTCAGCAACCATCTGCAGATTCTGGCGCCCACTCACGACGAGGTGATCTTGCGCGAGGCCGGTTTCTCCGAGCCGACGCTGTTCTACACCGGCTTCGCCTTCCGTGGCTGGGTGGCTTACGCCTGAGGTAAATCAGCTGTACGGCTTTGCCGGGAGCTGGCGGTCTGCGCAGCGATTGTCAGCCTACCGTTTCGCTGTCTGCACAAAGCGGCGCTTCCGCCAAACGGCTCGCTTGCGAAGCAAAGTCCTCGAACGCTGCGACCGCATCGCGCATGTTGTGACAGCCGCGACTGTCGAGCGACGCATGAACGCTGAGGTCGAACAGCTCCATCCAGAACAACGGGCTCTCGGGCAGTCCCGCCCCAAGCGCTTCAAACATGCTGATCTCGCAATCCCCGACCCGCTCGAGCGCAATCGTCCGGGAGCAATGGGCGATATGAGGAATTCCGAGCAACTTTCCGTAACCTCGTAAAATCTTCACGTTGATGGGCGGCGCGGCGCCGTCACTGCTGGACATCAAGGCCATCGTAACTTTCGGGGAGGGGGTTGCCCCGAGAACGCAAGACCAGTCTGAGGGCAGACAAGCGATTTAAGTCACACGCCCCCCGGTTTCTTGTTATCGTGAGCCAATAAGTTGATTTTTCATGCCGTGGTCACGATCGGCGAGCCCAAAGAGCGAGGCCCGCAGCGGCAACGACGAAAGGGTTCGGTGTGCCGGCTGCCCATTCGCCCCATTTTGAAACAATGCCCAGCGCGACCGGCGGAATCGCCCGCCTGGTATGGGCACGCCTGCGGGCCGCCGGCATCGAGGCGGACGGTCTGCTGTCCAGGGCTGGTTTGACTCTCAAGCAGATCGAGGATCGCAAGGCGCGCCTGAGCGTCGAGAGCCAGATCAGGTTTCTGGAACTTGGGGCCGAGGCGCTGCAAGACGACAGCCTCGGCTTCCACCTGGCACGAGACTTCGACCTTCGTGAAATTGGCCTGCTCTATTACGTGGCAGCATCCTCTGGCACGATCGCCGAAGCCTTCGCAAAGGCCGAGCGCTATTGCCGTCTCGCCAACGAGGGGATTTCGCTGCGATTCGCCGCGAAAGAGATGACGATCACGCTGAAATATGTCGGTGTAGAACGGCACTCGGACCAGCACCAGATCGAATTCTGGCTGACCTCAATCATTCGCATGAACCGCGCCCTGACCAATCGCCGCCTGATCCCGAGCCGGCTCAAAGTGGTACATCGCCGTCGAACGACGCCCACAGAGGTCAGATCGTTCCTTGGGCGCGAGATCGAGTTCGGGTCCGATGTCGACGAGCTCGCTTTCCCGGTATCCGTGGGGCCGATGCGGATCGAAAGTGCTGACCACTATCTGAACGATCTGCTGGTGACGTATTGCGAGCAGGCGCTCGCGCACCGGAAATCCGTCGGTGTGCCGCTCAGATCGAGCGTTGAGAATGCAATCGCCCCATTGCTCCCGCATCGTGAGGCACGGGTCGAAGAGATCGCCCGCCGCCTGGGGATGAGTCATCGCACGCTGGTGCGGCGCCTCGCTTTGGAGGGGCTGACCTTCAGTGGCATCCTTGACGAGATGAAGATCGACCTTGCCAAGAGCTATCTGAAGAACGATGAACTGCCTATTTCGCAGACAGCCTGGCTGCTCGGCTACGGCGAAGTCAGCGCGTTCACTCACGCGTTCAAGCGCTGGACCGGAATGACGCCGAGGCAATGGCGCGCCCTGGACACCCCCGAACGGGACCACGACGCAGGCGACGGGCCAGCTCGTGAGCAGGTTTCCTCCGAGAGGCCCATCGCAAATCGCCGCGACCATCCCTAAATTGCTCCCATGAAAAAGATCGGATTCCTCTCCTTCGGGCACTGGACGCCCTCGCCGCAATCGCAGACCCGCTCGGCCGGGGACACGCTGCTGCAATCGATCGAGCTGGCCGTTGCGGCCGAGCAGTTGGGGGCGGACGGCGCCTATTTTCGCGTGCATCATTTCGCGCGGCAGCTGGCTTCGCCCTTCCCCCTGCTCGCGGCCGTCGGCGCCAGGACCAGCAAGATCGAGATCGGCACCGCCGTGATCGACATGCGCTACGAGAACCCGCTCTACATGGTGGAGGATGCAGGAAGCGCCGATCTCATCGCCGGCGGGCGGCTTCAGCTCGGCATCAGCCGCGGCTCGCCGGAGCAGGTGATCGATGGCTGGCGCTATTTTGGGTACCGGCCGGCGGAAAGCCAGAGCGATGCCGACATGGGCCGCCGTCATGCCGAAGTCTTTTTGGACCTCCTGCGCGGCGAAGGTTTTGCCGAGCCCAATCCGCAGCCGATGTTTCCCAATCCGCCGGGACTGTTGCGGCTCGAACCGCATTCGGCGGGCTTACGCGAACGGATCTGGTGGGGCGCCGGCTCGAACTCGACCGCGGTGTGGGCGGCCAAGCTCGGCATGAATTTGCAGAGCTCGACGCTGAAGAACGACGAGACCGGCGAAGCCTTTCACGTGCAGCAGGCTGCGCAGATTCGTAGCTATCGCGCCGCATGGAAGGAAGCCGGCCACAGCCGCGAGCCGCGCGTGTCGGTGAGCCGCAGCATCTTCGCGCTGATGGACGATCGCGACCGCGCCTATTTCGGCGGCGAACGCGGCGGCGAGGACCAGATCGGCTTCATCGACCCGCAGACCCGGGCGATCTTCGGACGGAGTTATGCGGCTGAGCCTGACGTGCTGATCGAGCAGTTGCGCCAGGACGAGGCGATCGCGGAAGCCGACACGCTGCTGCTGACGATTCCGAACCAGCTCGGCGTCGCCTATTGCGCGCATGCGATCGAGGCGATCCTGACGCATGTCGCGCCGGCGCTGGGGTGGCGGTGAGGCGGCCCGACCGCTCTACTGCGCAGGTCAGGCCATCTCTGACTGCCTCCTGATCTTCTCGAGCCAGGCCGTCAGGCGCGGATGTCTGGCGTATCGGGCTTGCAGGTCCGCCAGTTCCTGCTGAAAGACCGGCAGCGACAGCAGCCTTTCGATGTCGGGCTCCCTGATCTTCCAGATCTCCGCTGGAAAGAAGCCGTGCACCTTGAGCTCGTAGAGCTCGAAGATCGCGTGGATGATCTCATGCACGGCCCGCTGCTCTTCCGCCGTGATTTCGAGGTCGCCGGCGGCCCCTCGCTCGAGGAACACTCCGACCGGAAGGCGGCGCCGCAGGTCGGAGACCCGGTCGGAATATCGCAGGAAGATGTCCGCGCCCAGGCGCCGGTTGTTGGTATGGAGCGCCGCATAGATCGCCGCCATACCAACGATGACCGTGCCAAGCGTCATGAATCTGAGAATGTGTTCGATCACGCGTCCGTCTCCTTGCGCGAGGCTTGTGAAGACGATCGTAACCGCCGGCTGCCCAGCTTTCTACTATGAGCAGAATCATGCATTTTTGCCGGCCTCAACGTCAAAAGTCGAATTGGCCGGACATCGCTAGTGCCGCGCCGCCAGCAAGAGCTCAATGACAGCCCGCAACGTGCCAGCGATGGAAACACCAGCCGCTTACTGTGAAGCGGGCCTTCAGCATCTCCGGGCCGGACGGCATCTCGACGCCCGTGCTTGCTGCGAGCAGGCCCTCACGATGGATGCGGAGCACACGGACGCCCAGCATCTCATGGGCCTGCTGTGTCTCCACGACAAACACTACAATGACGCCCTGGAGTGGATCGTCCGCGCGATCCGTCGGGCGCCCAAGCCCGAATATCTTGCAAGCTTCGGGACGGCGTTGCAGCAGCATGGGCGCTTCGAGGAGGCGCTCAACGTCGTCGACAACGCGATCCAGCTCCGGCCTGACGACGCCGGCTTGTGGCGACAGCGCGGCGACATCCTCTCTCAGCTGTCGCGCCTCGATCAGGCCCTCGCGAGCTTCCAGCACGCGCTCAAGCT
The DNA here is from genome assembly GCF_038969555.1 of Bradyrhizobium sp. B117. Classification (NCBI taxonomy): domain Bacteria; kingdom Pseudomonadati; phylum Pseudomonadota; class Alphaproteobacteria; order Hyphomicrobiales; family Nitrobacteraceae; genus Bradyrhizobium; species Bradyrhizobium sp. B117. Next base: position 707,107 of record NZ_CP152414.1, on the reverse strand, counting down.
CGATCCGAATCATCACGACGCCCTGCGCAAGAGCGGGACTCTCCTCCACAAGCTCGGGCGGAACGAGGAGGCTATCGCGCATCTGGACCTCAGCGACAGGCTGTTCCCGAACCATGCTCCGACGCTGCAAGCGCGCGCATGGATTCTCTACACGCTGAAGCGGTTCGAGGAGTCCGCGGCCGAGGGCAAGCGCGCGCACCAGCTCGCTCCCGACAAGGCCGACACCTGCAACAATCTCGGCCTTTCGCTGCGCCGCCTCGGCAGGGATGAAGAGGCGTTGGCATGGTTCGAAAAAGCCATCGCGATGGAGCCGCACGTGGGGGCGGCCTTCAACAACAAGCTGACCACGCTGTTCCACCTGCATCGCTTCGACGAGGTCTTCGCGTTGTCCGAGCACATGAAGTCGCTCGGGCTGAATGATACTGTGACAGACTGGAATGTGGCCCTGGCTCATCTCCTGACAGGCGATTTCGAGGCCGGCTGGCGCGGGCACCAGACCCGATTGAAGCTGCCTTCGGCAAAATACGCCGAGTTCGCACAACCGATGTGGCTCGGTGGCGAAGACATCGCAGGAAAGACGATCCTGGTCGCCGCGGATGAGGGACTGGGGGACACGATTCACTTCGTCCGCTACGTCCCCATGCTGGCGGCGCGGGGGGCGCGCGTTATTCTTGCCGTTCAGGACCCGCTGCGTCGGCTGATGTCTCCTCTGAGCGGCGTATCCCATCACGTCCCGATGTCGGCTGCAGGCACGCTGCCGCATTTCGATTTGCACTGCCCGATATCCAGCCTTCCGCTCGCCTTCGGCACCCGCCTCGATACGATCCCGGCGGACATGCCGTATCTGCCCTCGCCTCCGGACGACCGTATTCAGGCCTGGGACAATCGTCTCGGTCCTCGAACCAGGCTCCGGGTCGGCCTCGCCTGGTCCGGCGATCCGGCCCACGTCAACGATCAGGCGCGCTCCATTCCGCTGCGGACGCTGTCCCGTATCCTCGACGCCGATGCCACTTTTGTCAGCCTCCAGAAGGGGCCACGCCCGAGCGACGCCGCAGTGCTGCGGGAGAGAAACGACATCGTCGACCTGACCGCCGACCTCACCGATTTCATCGAGACCGCCGCCTTGATGAGCTGCCTTGATCTCGTGATCACCGTCGACACCAGCATCGCCCATCTCGCCGGCGCCCTTGGCCGTCCGACCTGGCTCCTTTTGCCATGGACGCCCGACTATCGCTGGCTGCTCGACCGCACAGACAGCCCCTGGTACCCCAGCATGCGGCTGTTCCGGCAGACCGAGACGCGTGAGTATGAGAGCGTGCTTGATCGCATCCGCGACGAATTGCGCGCACGGGCCAGCTCATTTGAACCCGGCGCGCACTGAGGCATGATCCGGACTGAAGGGCCACGTCAGCGCTGCGAAGAGTTCATGCGCAAACGACAACCGGAAGCGCGCTAACCATTCATCGCGATCCCGATCGCGCTTCGAGCCCGGCATGCACGGCGATCGATGGCCGTCGCTCTTGAACCCGAATAGTGCGAGGGCCGACGAAGGTGGGTTCTGTCGCATCTTCCGCGACACCTCCCGCTGTCGAGCAAAACATGAGAAGGCGAATTTCCGTAATGATCCTCGTTGCCGCCCTGCCGTTGCTGACGGCGTGCGGGCAGCCGGTGCCGGAGGACAAGGCCGCTTATGTCGGCGAGTGGCACGCGCCGGCGATGGACGTCGAGCTCACCAAGGACGGGATGGTGCGCTACAAGCGCGTCAGGCATGGCACCGCGATCGGAGAGGCCACGACGACCATCAAGGCCCCGCTGCGGCGGTTCGAGGGCGACAATTTCGTCGTCGGAATTCCATTCATTTCGACGACCTTCGAGGTGTCGACGCCGCCTCATCAGGATGCGGGGACATGGAAGATGGTGGTCGACGGCGTGGAGCTGACCCGCGATCCGTAGCTCGACATGTCCATGATCAACGTCGGGAGCAAGGTTGGAAGTTCCTGCGTGGCGCCGAAAATCCCCACCCGGCGGTCCTCCCCCTTGGGACTGCGACGAAACACTGCACCAGACGATGTGAACTGATGCGGGGGCGACGGCATTCGGCTAAAAGCGCGATGAGATCAGGACGAATCGTCATCGCGCTTTAGGTTATTGTTTGAGCATGATCTTTTCGGAAAGCCGCTACGCACTTTTCCGGATCATGCTCTAGGTTGATCGGCCCCCGGGTTCCGCGCACCGAAGGGAATACATATGCCAACCAAACCGACCATCGCGCGCATCTGGCGCGGCCGCACCCGCCGCGATGTCGCTGACGCCTACCAGGCCTATCTGCAAGCCGAGGGCATTCCCCCGCTGATGAAGACGGCTCTCGGCGTGCAGCAGTTGCGCGAGGACCGTGATGAGGAGACGTGGTTCACGACCATCTCCTACTGGGCCGATATCATGGCGATGACGGCATTCACCAAGGGCGAGCCGAGCAAGGTGCATCATCTCGCACGCGATCCGGAATTCCTGATCGAGCTGCCGGAGCGCATCGAGATCCATCGCATTCTCATCGACGAACAGGGTCTGCGCTGAACGCCGGCGATAGCGTGGAGCTGACCCGCGCCCCGTAACGCGTATCAGCTCGGAATGCCGAACCTATTGCACCTCGATGTTGGCGTCCTTGACCAGCTTGCGCCAGCGCTCCTCCTCCTGCCCGACATAGCGATCGAGCTCTTCCGGAGCGCTTCCAACCATGATGAGGCCTTCGTTCGCCTCCAGCTGCTTGAAACCACCTGACTTGACCGCCTTTGCGACTGCCTGGTTCAGCCGCGCAATCACCGGAGCCGGCGTTTTGGCCGGAGCGTACAATCCGTACCAGGACTCGGCGGCGTAGCCGGGCACGCCGGCCTCAGCGACGGTCGGCAATTGCGGAAACGCTGCCGAACGTTCGGCCGATGTGACGGCCAGCGCCCGGAGCTGATCTGCAGCCACCAGCGAGGCCGCACTTGCCACGGTGGTGAACATCACGTCGATCTGCCCGCCGAGGAGATCGCTGATCGCAGGCGCCGCGCCCTTGTAGGGCACCGCCGTCATCTTGACCTTCGCCATGGAATTGAACAGCTCGCCGGCGAGATGGGCCGAGGTGCCGGTGCCGAACGTGCCGAAATTGAGCTTGCCCGGATTGGCCTTGGCCTCCGCGATCAGATCGGCGATCGAGTTGATCTTGGATGCCGGGTTCACGACGACGATGTTGAAGGAACGCGCGATCAGCGAGACCGCCGAAAAATCCTTGTGCGGATCGAACGGCAGCTTGTTGTACAGGCTCGGATTGACCGCATGCGCGAAGGTCGCCATCAGCAGCGAATAGCCGTCGGGCTCGCTGGTGGCGACCGTCTGGGTGCCGATGATGGTGCCGGCGCCCGGCTTGTTCTCGATGATGACGGATTTGCCGAGGTCCGTCTGGATTTCCTGGGCCGTCGTTCGCGCGATGATGTCGGTTCCGCCACCGGCCGCGAACGGCACCACGATCTTGATGATCTTCTCGGGAAATTCGGCCCGCGCCGGCGCAATTCCCATGCCGGCAGCGACTGGCAAGACAGTACAGGCGAGGATGGCGAGGCTCAGCCAGCGCCACGCGGCAAAGCCCTTCCCGCGAGCGCCGTCGTCATTGATGATTTCGCCAAAGGCCATCTGGAGCTCCATCCGATTTTGTTCAGACATTGAGAACAACCAATCCGTCTGCTGCCTTCACGCCCTGGCCCGCCGGCAGCACGAAGACCGGATTGATTTCGGCCTCGACAAGGCGGTCGCCGAGCTGCGCAACCATGCGCGAGAAGGCAACGATCGTTGCTGCGAGCGCTTCGACATCGCATTTCGGCCGACCGCGAAAACCGTCCAGCGACGGCCACGTGACGAGATCGCGCGCCATCGTGCGAGCCTCGACGAGGCTGAGGCCGCCTTCGGGGGGAAGCAGGCGCATCGTCGTGTCCTTGAACAGCTCGGCGGTGACGCCGCCCATTCCGAGCAGGATCGCTGTGCCCAGGGGATCGCGATGCATCCCGAGAATGATCTCGACGCCGCCTGAGATCATCTCCTGAACCAGGAAGCGTTCAGGCCGATTGCCGGTCCTGAGCGCAACCTCGTCAGCCATCGCCGCCAGGCGGGCGCCAATCGTTTCAGCGGTCAGGTTGACCGCGACACCGCCGACGTCGCTCTTGTGCGCGATCTCGTGCGAGAGAATCTTGAGCACGACCCGGCCGCCAAAGTCTCGCGCAGCCTGTTCCCCGTCGCCTGGCGTTGCGACCACTTTCTCCGCCACGACCGGAACACCGAAGCGGGCGAAGAGTGCTTTCGCTTGTGCCTCATCCAGCGATCCCGCCGGAAAGTCGCTGACATCGGCCGTCGTCGCAATCGAACCGGAGGTCTGGACCTCGTTCGGCATTCCGGCCTGCAAAAGCCCGTCGAGCGCAGCGGCGCAGCTTTCGGCGGATGTGTAGGCCGGGACGCCGCGCCGGGTGAGGACGGAGACCACGTCGGGCGCGTAGGGGCTCACATAGGCAACGACGGGCTTGTCGCTGAGCGGCAGGCAATCGTGAATGGCATCGGCCATCAAAGCCGGCGATCCCACCGCCGACGAGCCGGCAATGACCGCGAGCGCATCGTAGGAGGGACTGGCGAGCAGGATCTTGATTGCGGCGCGGAGCAGATCCGGCTGCAGGCCGGCCAGGGTCACGTCGATCGGATTGCGATCGAGCGCGGCATGCGATCCCGACTGCAATGCGCGCAATTGCGCGGCCGTCTCGGCATCGGGGGCGGGCGTTGTGAAGCCTGCGACGCCGAGACTGTCCGATACGATCGTGCCGGCGCCGCCGGTGGAGGTGAGGATCGCCACGCGCCGGCCGCGCAGCGCCCGTCCGGCCACAAGCAGCGCAGGAATGTCGAGCAGATCTTCGAACGTCCTGGCGCGGATCACGCCGAGTTGCCTGAACAGGGCGTCGTACATGCGATCGGAGCCCGCGAGCGCGCCCGTGTGCGAGATCGCCGCCTTTGCGCCCGCCTCCGACCGCCCGATCTTGAAGGCGACGATTGGCTTGCCGGCGCGCTGCGCCTTGAGAACGGCTTCGCGAAAGCGGGCCGGATTGCGGATCGCCTCGATATAGAGCGCGACGACCGTGGTCGCATTGTCACCGGCCAGAAAGTCGATGAAGTCGGCGAGCTCGAGATCGGCTTCGTTGCTGGTCGACACCAGCTTGGACAGTCCGATGCCGCGCGCTGCGGCGCGCGACAGCAAGGCGCCCAAAATGCCTCCGCTTTGCGAGACGAGGCCGATGGGGCCCGACGGAAAGCGATCCATCGCCAGCGCGCCGGACGCCGAAAGCACGATGTTGTCCGTGAGATTGACGAGACCGATGGTGTTCGGCCCGAGCAGGCGCATGGATCCGGCGGCTTGCATCAGCTGCTGCTGGCGCGCGGCGCCCTCCGCCCCCATTTCAGTGAAGCCGCTGGCGAGAACGATCGCCGCGGCAGTCCCGCGCTCGGACAATTCGCGCACCGCGATGTGGGCGCGCTCGGCACCGAGCAGGACAATGCCGACATCAGGCACATCAGGCAGCGACGCGACGTCGGGGTAGCAGGCGAGACCGCCGATCTCCGCGACCTTCGGATTGACGGGATAGATGTCACCCGCAAAGCCATGCTTCTGGAGATAGGCGACCGGCCGCCCCGACGTCTTGGTCGGGTCCGCAGACGCGCCGATGATTGCGACACTGCGCGGCCGGATCAGGCGTTCTATCGCGTCCATGGCTCAATCCTTAGACGAGGATTGCGCAAGGAACGCCGTCACGGCGTCGCGATGCTCGGCACTGGTGTAGCAGATCGCCTGCGCCTGGCTGCCGAGACTGAAGATATCGTGCGCGGAATGCTCGAAGGTCTCGTTCAGGATCTTCTTGCCCAGCGCGAGCGCGGTGGCAGACCCTTGAGCCAGTTCGGCCGCCCAGGCCTGCGCGGCGGGCAGGAGCTCGGCCGACGCCACCTTGCGATCGACGATGCCGAGCGCGAGCGCTTCGTCAGCCTCGACGACGCGGCCGGTGAAGATCAGCTCCTTTGCCCTGGGAAGCCCGACCCGGCGCGGCAGGAAATACAGGCCGCCGCCATCGGGGATCAAGCCGCGCTTGATGTAGGACCAGGTGAATTTCGATCGTTCCGTTCCCATCACGAAATCGCAGGCGAGCGCGGTGTCCGCGCCGAGCCCCGCCGCGGCGCCGTTGACGGCGGCAATCGTCGGCTTCGGCAGGCCCAGCAGGAACGATTGAACGTAGTGCACGCCCTGCTGACGGCTCCAGCCGTTGAAGGCAACCTCGCCCTGCGGCGCGGCGAGCCGGCGCTTCATTCCGCTGATATCGCCACCGGCACAGAAGGCGTTGCCGCGCCCGGTCAGCACCAGGGCCTTGATGGCCTTGTCGCGGGCGACGGTTTCGAGCGCACTGACGAACTCGGCGCGCATCTCGTCGCTCATGGCGTTGCGCCGCTCCGGCCGGTTGAATGCAATGGTCGCGACACCGGCTTCGACAGAGAATTCGATGAGCTGATAGGACATGGCAAGGCCCGTGGTTGGCGTGCGCTGCGAGGCATTGGTCGTGTCTTGAAAGTATCGCGGCTTGCGTCATCCCGAACATCCCCCTATTCCACTGAGTGGAAATGCCGGGAGGGGTGGATTTGGCACAGGCGCGCAGATATGCGGGCGGGGTTGACGGCAACCGGTCGCTCGAAAGGGGCATCGAGATCCTCCGGGCGTTCCGGCCCGGCGTCGACACGCTGGGCAACGGCGAGATTGCGGAGCGAACAGGATTGCCGCGATCGACGGTCAGCCGGCTGACGCGAACGCTGGTCAATTCCGGAATGCTCGACGAGGTGCGCAGCGAGCGGACGTACCGCCTTGCCGCGTCCGTCATCAGCATCGGCCACGCCATGCGGACGGGATCACCGGTGCTCAACGCGATCGGCCCGATGATGCGGGCGGAGTCGGCGAAGCGCCGGCTGAACGTCGGGTTAGCTGCCGCTGATAGGACCATGATGGTTTACCTGGAGTCGATCCGCTACAGCCCGCGCGCGGCGCTGCGCAACGTGGTCGCCGGCCAGCAGGTCCCGATGGAGCTGACGTCGCTGGGTCGCGCTTACCTCGCCGGCATCGCCGAGACCGAGCGCGAGCGATTGCTAAGACTGTTCAAGCGGCGCAGCACGGCTGCCACCAAGGCGCTGCTTGCAGACGTCAGGACGTCGATCCGCTGCGTCGCACGCGACGGCTATTGCGCGGTGTCGTGGCAGCCCGGCGTTCTTGCCGTCGCAACGCCCATCGTGCTGGACGGGCTTCCGGTCTACGCACTCAACATGAGCCTGCAAAATGTGGATCGGTCCGACGCGCTGGCGAGCGAGATGGGCTCGTACCTCAACGCTTTTGCGGCCAAGTGCAAGGAGGCGCTGGCGGGCCGGTGACGCCGCGATGGGAACGGCGGTCACACGCGGCGGCTGGACCAGCAGCGCCACTATCCCGGTTGAATTCATGAGGCTATGGCATATTATGCCATAAGCGCGAGCCCGCTTTCAACGATCAGAGGACGCCAGTGCCCACGAGAAATGTCGTACTGACGGAGCGTCAGGAAGAGCTCCTCGAGACCCTCGTCAAGTCCGGCCGCTACCAGAACGCCAGCGAAGTGCTCCGTGATGGTTTACGGCTCGTGGAGCAACGCGAGGCGGAGGATGCGGGCAGACTGAAGGCCTTGAGAGCAGCTGCTCGCACCGGCGTAGGAGCGCTGGATCGAGGAGAATTCAAGCAGTTTGACGATATCGAGGAACTTCAAACCTATTTGAATGACCTCTCGGAGAAGATCATCTCCGGAACGACCGAATAGAGCTCTCATGGCCGAGCGGAGATGGCGCGTTGGCCTCGGCGCTGCCGCAGAAGTCGACTTTGCCAACATCCTCAAATGGACCGCTGAGAATTTTGGCGCGCGGCAAGCACGCGTCTATCGCGATACGCTCATTCAGGCGATTGGCGAACTCGCCGACGGTCCCGATGCCGCAGGCTCAAGGGCCCGTGACGAGATCATGTCAGGCCTTCGTACGCTTCACGTCGCGCGACGAGGTCGCCGCGGAAGCCACTTCCTGATGTACCGGGCTGCGGCGAACAGAACGATCGAAATCGTGCGTATCCTCCACGATAGAATGGACTTTCAGCACCACGTTCCATCTGCTCCCGACGAGCGTAGCGAATAGAGCAAATGCCGCCGCATGTCAGCCGACCTTCGGCGTCTCGCCCGCCAAGATCCGCAAATAGACCGATGCATCGATATTGCCGCCGGACAAAATCACTGCAACCCTCTTTCCGGCCATGCGGGCGCGCTCTTGCATAAGCCCAGCAAGCGGGGCGGCGCCCGCGCCTTCCGCAACGTTGTGAGTATCCTGGAAATAGGACCGTACCGCTTCAGCGATATCGTCCTCGCTGAGCTGCAAGACGCGGGCAGCGCCGCGTTTGATGATGGCGACGGCCTCTTGACACGGATCGCGTGTCGCCACCCCATCGGCAAACGTTTGCGCCGAGTTTGTTGGAACTGGCTCTCCGGCAGCGAACGACAGCGCCATTGCCGGAGCTTGGCGGGCTACGACGGCAACAATTTCGGTCTTGAGGCCGAGAAGATCGCGGGTCGTGATCAAACCACAGATGCCAGATCCCATGCCGATCGGCACATACACGGTATCGAGGTCGGCGATGGCGCGAAACAATTCGAGCGCGTATGTCGCGACGCCCTTGACTTGGTCTCGGTTGAACGGCGGGATGAAATGCAGCCCTTGCTCATGCGCGACCCGATGGCATTCGGCGAGCGCCTGGTCGAAATCTCTGCCGAATTCGACAACGGCGGCACCGAATGCGCGCATGGCGGCATTCTGGTCCGTTGAGTTGCCGCGAGGCACGTAGATCGTGGCCGGAATACCTGCCCGAGAGGCGGAGAATGCGATGGATTGGCCATGATTGCCTCTCGTGGCCGAGATAACCCCCGTCACTTTTGTCGGTGAGCGGCTCAGATTGTCCATGTAGACGATGCCGCCACGTACTTTGAAAGCGCAAGTCGGCGTGTGATTCTCGTGCTTCACCCACACCTCGCAACCCGTCCGCTTGGCAAGAAGCGGCCAAGCATACTGCGGGGTCGGTGGTACCGCACGATGCACGAGTTGAGCCGCAGCTTCCAATTCGCCGAGAGTAAAGAGCGGGTCGGACATAGCCATCGAAAACCTCCGAGCAAGCCCGTCGATATTAGCTCGATGGGCTCGATGCGCTTTCACGTGCTTGATCTATAATGGCGCATGGGCCCGACCGCGCGTTGAGACCATTGCTGTCGCGAGCGCTTCGGGCTAGGGCGGATGTCATGTCGGAAACAGGAGCTGAATTTGGTAACTGCGCCGCATCGGTCGGCTTTGCACTGTGAGGAACCGGGGTTTGCGGTTACGGTGCTGCCGGCGTCGCCCTACCAGGTGAGCTACGTGCCCACTCGCCACGTGATTGGGTTCACGTTCGAGCGGCAGCGGGGTGTCGACGCCTTCGGTGGCGCGCGGCGGCGCCCCTTTGACGCGGAGCCTTGGCGGCTCGCCTTCACGCCGGCAGGCTGCGACGTTTTTTCGGCCTCGGACAGGGGCGGAGAGTACTTGGTGTTGAGCGTTGCGCCGGAGACATTTGCACGACTTGCACCGGGGATTGCGACCAGTCACCTACAACAGTTTACCAACGTGGCTGATCCCCTCTTCACTCCGTTGGCCACTGGCTTGCGGCGAGCCACCGTGCTTGGCGCGGTAGCGCCACGTTTGGCGATGGAAACCTTAGTCGCTGCTACGGTCGAACGGATCTCGGTGCTGTTCGCCGCCGGCGCGCAGAGAGCCCAACCCGAACGTTGCATGACTTCTCGACGCTTGAAGCGAATTCTCGACCATTTCGAGGCTCGACTCGCCGAAGATATCCGCCTCGTGGACCTTGCAAGCGACACCGGCCTCTCGGAATGCTATCTCGCACGCACGTTCCGGGCAGCAACTGGCACGACGCTGCATGCGGCGCTGATGGAGCGGCGGATCGCACGAGCCCGCTCGCTGATCGAAGCTGCCACACGCCACGGTACCCGCACAAACCTCGCAGAGGTTGCGGCCGCGACCGGATTCTCAAGCCACGCCCACATGACGACGGCTTTCCGCCGCATGCTGGGTATCACTCCGAGCGAGTGGATGCGGGTGTTGGCCAGCGGTTCAGCACTCGAACCGACCGATCACAGCACCGTCGGCTGATGGTGCGCGCGGGCGAATCTTCTCTGGTGATCACCATGAAACTGTCTTTTTTTCTGGTTTTGGGCGTTCTCGTCGTTGCCAACCTTTGTCCCGTGCATGCGCTTGACTGCGGGAAGGCATCCCTGCCGGTCGAAAAGCTATTCTGTGCCACCCCGGAGCTGAAGAAGGCCGACGAGGCGATGAGCACCGCATATTCCAAACTCTTGCGCGACACCACGGACCCGAATTTCCACGAGGCGCTGATCCGCAGCCAGCGGCGATGGTTGGAGGTGCGTTCGCATGGTGCTGACCGATTTGGAGCGGCGGAAAACGACCGAACCGACGACCGCAAGGTTCTGCTGGCAATGACGCGCGACCGGCTCAACTTCCTCCGAACAGCCAAGCCGATCCGCGCGATGGAGGAACAGCGAAAAATCGCGGCGAAAGACAGCGGCGGTTCGTTCGCTGGCTACCAGACTTCCTCGTGCTTCTTCTCGCCCCCACCCTATGGCAATTGGAGTTACGTCTGCCTGGGCGCTGCGCATCGCCAGCATAACGGCCGAGTTTGCAGCGTCGCAACGGAATGGGCCAGCGGTCACACGACGGAATACCGGCTCGTCAGCGTCCTGAGAAACGGCGAGCCTCGGCCCGTGGCGAGTTGCTCCACCGGCTATGCCGAGACGAGCGAACAATGTCCCGAGCCTGACGACGACGCCGAAGCCAAGGCCTTTGCTCACTGGAACGCGGACCCGAAGCCATCCAACGAGTTGCCGGCCCCGCGCGCGGGCGGTCTCTGGAGATACGACCCGGATATTCAACCAAGGATGACCGATCAGCCGTGGATGCGTGATTGCTTGTTCGCTTCGACTTATCCACCGCCGGAAGTCAGCCGTGCCAATTCGTCTCCCCAAAAGTAGAACCTGCACGGACTTGCAACGTCACTTGCGGTTTTCGTCGGAAAAGGGCAGCGATGATAGTTCGGCGTAGCAGCCCGGAACCCACAGGAGCGCATCGTTGGCGAGGCAAAATATCTCATCGGGGTATGCGTTTGAAGATGCCTATGGCTACTCCCGAGCCGTCCGCGTCGGAAACCAGGTCTTTGTCTCCGGCACAACAGCTCGTCCGCCGCACCTCGACGGCGATGCCTACCTGCAAGCCAGGGCCGCACTGGCATTGATCGCCGACGCATTGGCCCAGGCTGGCGCCGGTATGCAGCATGTCGTCCGTACCGTGGTGTATGTGATCGACATGGCGGACACTGAGCCTGTGGCGCGCGCCCACTCTGAAGCCTTTGATACCGTACGCCCGGCGAGCACGCTCGTCCAGGTCAGCGCCCTCACGCCGGCTTCGGCCCGGGTCGAGATCGAGGTAGCGGCGATCATCTCGGACTGACCGGCCTCAGCGTTACGATCCGCTACGGAGTGCTGCCGATGCCGCGCGGAGGACACCCGACGCTGAACGCAAAGGAGCACATGGATCTCGCCTGGTGAATGCCGATCGCACTCGCGGTTGGTGGCGAACTTTTTGCGTAGTTGGTGCGGGGAGACAGCCAATGGCTCGGGTGCGGAAGATCGAAAAGGGCAAGCTACAAGCGCACGCGCCGGCCAAGTCGCGCGGCGCCGTTACAGTTTTCCATAGACTCGCGCGGCGACCGCCTTCAGGCGCTCGACCGAGCCGGACTCGGGATGCGGCTTGACCGGCGCGAACAGGATCGAAGCCTGCCTGCCGTTCCTCCAGACGTAGATGTTGACGGCGTTGCCGTTGCCCTTGGTGCAGGAATGCTCGCCGAACGCTTCACTGCCGAGCTCGGGTATCGCCACGTGCTTGCAGGGGCCCGCGCGTTTCATCATGCTGACGGCGGTATCGCGCGAGGTCGCGATCACCGCGGCGGTCATGGTGTTGGCCTCGCGATCGAACATCATGCAGCTGCCCGCGCCGGTCCGCTGTACCGTCAGCGTGCTCTTGTCCAGAAAGCCGTCGGCATCGGCGGCCATGAGCCACTCGCAATCGCCGAACCGCTCACTGCTCTTGCTCACGTTGACGATGGCGAGGCGCGCTGTTTCGGTGAGCGGTCCGAGCAGCGCATCGTCGGCACGCCGGCCGATCGGATAGACGGTGATCTGCAGAATGGTATCGCCGGACACGGCGACGACCGAGGCCTCCTGGCGCTCTGCGCCGGCGGCGCTGGTCCCGCGCTGGCCTTCGTCGCCGATCCCCGCGACTGCGTTGAGCGGCATGCGCTCGCCGAGCGTCTTGACGAAGGTCGCGTACAATTCCCTGGCGCGGTCCTTGTCGGGATTGCGGAACACGCTCAGCATCATCGTGTCGCCGTGCCCGGCCTGGTAGATGCAGCCGCGGCCGTCCTGATTTGAGATCAATGACCATTTGAGCGCCGGCATCGCGCCGGCAAGCTCCTTGGCGCTGATGAACGGGCAGGTTTCGGCCGCGCGCGCGGGAAGCACCAGGACGGCTGCGAATGCAAGGAGCAGAACGAGGCGGGAGAACAGACGATTGATAAGAGGCATGGGAGTACTTACTACCGCAAATGGCGCGTCACGGCCAATGAAGGCGGGCACTATTGGTTCGCCGTGACTCTATGATGAATCTCGCCGACCCGCGCACGGCTATCCCGCCGCGACGAAGCTTACCCAGCTCTTCGCACGTAGAGCGAGATAAACCGGTCGATCATCGGGTTGATCTGCTCCGGCACTTCCAGCGACAGGAAATGCCCGGAGCCGACGGCTTTGGCCGTGACCAGTTGCGGGCACAGCGCCGCAAAGCGATCCAGATCCGCGAGCCGGTGGGCCGCTTCGATGTAGAGCACCGGGACCCGGCACGCCTGCACGCACTCACGCGCCCGATGCACATCCCAGGGGAACAGACTTGTAAACGTGGATACCAGCACATGCTGCGGCGTCGCCAGAAAAGTCTGTTCGACATGGGCGCGGCATCTGTCGGTCGGCAGACAGGAGTCCGCCACGATCTTCCGCGCCTCGTCCGCAAAATTGGCGCCCTTCAAGCCTTCCAGATATCCGGCGAACACCGTCCCTGCCGAGGCTGGGAACAGCACCCCTGAATCGAGCAGCACCAGGCCCGCAGGAAAGTCCGGATAGCGGGCGGCGATTTCAAGCGCCATGTTGCCACCCATGCTTTGACCCACGATGACCGGCTTTGTGATCTGCTGTCGGTTGCACAGAAAGACGAGATCATCGGCGAAGCCTTCGATCGAATACGCCTGTTGCGGCTTGTCGCTCTCACCATGTCCCCGCAGCTCGGCATTCAACGCCCGACCTTGACGGGCGAAATATTCCATCTGCGGCGCAAAATGCGTGCGATCCCCGCCCAGGCCATGGACGAACAGGAATTGAAGCGGTCCTGCCCCGGCGACGTCGAAGGACAGCTGGATGCCGTCATGCGCGAGTTTCATGGGTCATCTCCGGATTCACCGACATGTCCAGGCGTCTCTGGCGAGTACCTAGTCTAAGTGACGCACCACGGCCCATAAAGATGGGCACTACGGGTTCGCCGCGGCGCCATGATGCTGTAGCCGAGCAAGCGTTCCGGCCGCGGTTACGAATAGTGAGCAGCCGTGCGACGATCTCGTCCGGCGCAGAAACGGCAGGTTCTGGAGTGCCCGGTTTTGGACTGAAACGGGCGCGTCCTTCAGAATACAATCACGAACTCATACACAATGAAATTCCTCGTCATTTTGCAGAGCACCAAATGACGCGATGGTCGTTGGCACCGATTTTCCGCCCCAAGCGCCTCACAACTCCGCGCGCCATAACGGCTGCGGAATGCTAATATCGTCGAAGCCGCAAGACCGAAGATTTCGCCGAGGCGATTGAAACGCGGTCAAGAAGATGCGCTCGAAGAGGCGCACTCCAAGAACAACGCCCGACCGTCATTGCGGTTCGTCGGCTGGGACATGGAGGACGCTATGGCATGGCGCGACGACAAGGCCCGGGCAACTCTGATCCGCGAAGCAGCCGGAAGCGTGCAGCCGGGCAAGGCCCCACCAAGCTTTGCCGAGCTTCTGTTCGCCTTCACCAATGTCGAGGATCTCGCCAGTCACGATGCCTCCTCGCTTGCCTTCCTGGCCGAGCAAGCCTGGGAGCATGTGCAGCGGCGCACGGCGGGGCGTGCCGATATCCGCATCGTCAATCCGCTGATGCCGGACGGGCGCGAGATCTCCGTGCTCGAAATCCTCAACGACAACATGCCCTTCCTGTTCGATTCCACCATGGCGGAGCTCACCGAGCAGGGCATCGAAGTCGCCCTCGTCGCTCACCCCATCATCGCGGTGGAGCGCGATGACGAAGGCAAGCTCCTGCGCTTCTACGGCGAGACACTGCCGGAAGGGGCAAAGGGCGCGCGAGAGAGCCTGATTCACCTCCACATCACCCGCCTGGACGCCGACGCGGACCGCGAGAGGCTGATTGACGGCCTCACCAGGACGCTGAGCGACGTGCGCGCCTGCGTCACGGACTGGCGCGCCATGCGCGACCGCGTCGAGGATGCGATCAAGACGTTCTCGTCCAATCCGCCACCGCTGCCGATCGACGAGGTCGCCGAGGCCAACCAGTTCCTGCAATGGCTGTGCGCGGACAATTTCACCTTTCTCGGCGTGCGCGAATATCGCTTCCTGCCCGGCCGCGATGCGTCGGACGACATCACGACGGCCGAGGGCCTCGGCATCCTCCGCGATCCCGATGTTAAGGTCCTGCGCCGCGGCAGCGAAATGGTGGTGATGACGTCGGAGATTCGCGAGTTCATGCGCGAGCCGACCTTGCTCATCGTCATCAAGGCCAATGTGAGCAGCCGCGTTCATCGCCGCATCCGGATGGATTATGTCGGCATCAAGCTCTATACGCCCGACGGCCGGCTCGAGGGCGAATTGCGGGTCGTCGGCCTGTTCACCTCGGGTGCCTATACGCGCTCGGCACGACAGATCCCCTATGTTCGCCACAAGGTATCGCGGGTGCTCCAGCGCGCCGGCTTCGACCCGAACAGCCATTCCGGCAAGGCTCTCCAGCATATTCTCGAGGAATATCCGCGCGACGAGCTGTTCCAGATCGACGTCGACACCCTCTTCGATTTCGTCATGGAGATCCTGATCCTCTATGAGCGCCCCCGCGTCCGGGCGCTGGCGCGGGTCGACAAGTTCGACCGCTTCGTTTCCATCCTCGTGTTCATTCCGCGCGACAAATACGACACCGACGTGCGCATGCGCGTCGGCGCCTTCCTGTCGCAGCGCTACAAGGGGACACTGTCGGCCTCCTACGTGTCCTTCCCCGAAGGAGCATTGGCGCGCGTCCACTACATCATCGGACGCTATGAAGGTAAGACCCCCGCCGTCGAGCGCGCTACGCTGGAAGCCGGGATCAGCGCCATTGCCGCGACCTGGGCCGACAAGCTGAAGGCCGCGCTGACTGCATCGACCGACGGCATGCGGGCGCGCATGCTCGCAAATCGCTACGCCCAAGCCTTCAGCGGCGGCTATACCGAGGCTTCCACGGCGGAACAGGCGATCGCCGATATCGCCACCGTCGAGAGGCTCACGCCAGCCCGCCCGGTGACGATTTCGGTTCACCGCTTCGAGGAGGACGATCCCAGGCGCTTCGGCCTGAAGGTGTTTTCGGATGCCGCGCCGCTGTCGCTGTCCTACCGCGTGCCGGTGATCGAAAATCACGGCCTGCGCGTGGTCAACGAACGCACCTATCAGATCGTGCCCGGCAACAGGCCCGAGCCGGTCTGGCTGCACGACATGACGATCGAGACCAGCGACGGCCAGCCGATCGAGATCAGCAGGGACTTCAGCCACCGCCTGGAGGCCTCGATCATGGCGGTGGTCACCGATCGCGCCGAATCCGACGGGTACAATGCCTTGATCCTGCGAACGGCTCTGGGCTGGCGGGAAGTCTCGACCATCCGGGCGCTGTCGCGCTACTTGCACCAGATCCGCGCACCGTTCACCCAGGACTATATGTGGGAGACCTTGCGCAAGAACGCCGCGATCACGGCCAACCTCGTCGCGCTGTTCCAGGCCCGCCGCGATCCGCGCCTCGTCCTGACCGATCGCGAGCGTTCGGCGCGCGAGATAACTCTCCTTGCCGAGATCGAGGAGCAGCTCAAATCCGTCGCCTCGCTCGATGAAGACCGCATCCTGCGCCGTTTCACCAATCTGGTGCAGTCGACCATCCGCACCAATTTGTGGCAGGTCGGCGCGGACGGACATCCGCGCCCGGTGATCTCCTTCAAGTTCGACGCGCGCAAGATCGAGGATCTGCCCCCTCCCCGACCGCTCTACGAGATTTTCGTCTATTCACCGCGCGTCGAAGGCATTCACCTGCGCTTCGGCAAGGTTGCGCGCGGCGGCTTGCGCTGGTCCGACCGGCCGCAGGATTTCCGCACCGAGATCCTCGGCCTCGTGAAAGCGCAGCAAGTCAAGAACGCCGTGATCGTGCCGGTCGGCGCCAAGGGCGGCTTCGTGCCCAAGCGCCTGCCGCCGCCCTCCGATCGCGAGGCGTGGCTCGCGGAGGGCACCGAAGCCTATCGCATCTTCGTGCGCTCGCTGCTCGAACTCACCGACAATCTCGACGGCGACATCGTGGTGCCGCCCGACTTGACCGTGCGGCATGACGGCGACGATCCCTATCTGGTCGTCGCCGCCGACAAGGGCACCGCCACCTTCTCCGACGTCGCCAACGCGATCTCGGCCGAGAAGAACCATTGGCTCGGCGATGCCTTCGCCTCCGGCGGCAGCCAGGGCTACGACCACAAGAAGATGGGGATCACGGCGCGCGGCGCCTGGGAGGCGGTCAAGCGCCACTTCCGCGAGCTCGGCACCGACATTCAGACCATGCCTTTCACCGTGGTCGGCGTCGGCGACATGTCCGGCGACGTCTTCGGCAACGGCATGCTGCTCTCGCCGGCGACGAAGCTCGTTGCCGCGTTCGATCACCGCGACATCTTCATCGATCCCTCCCCCGACCCGGCGATCAGCTTCACCGAACGCAAGCGCCTGTTCGACCTGCCGCGATCGAGCTGGCAGGACTACAACAAATCGCTGATCTCGCAGGGCGGCGGCGTGTTCTCGCGCTCGCTCAAGGCGATCCCGCTCGCGGGCGAAGTGCGCGCCCTGCTCGATCTCGACAAGGAGCAGGCCACGCCCTTCGAGGTGATGACGGCGATCCTGAAGGCGCGCGCGGACCTCTTGTGGTTCGGCGGCATCGGCACCTATGTCCGGTCGTCGGCGGAGAGCGACGATCAGGCCGGCGACCGCGCCAACGATCCGATCCGCATCAGCGGGAGCGACGTTCGCGCCAGGGTGATCGGCGAAGGCGCCAATCTCGGCGTCACCCAGCGCGGGCGCATCGAAGCGGCGCAGAAGGGCGTCAAGCTCAACACCGACGCGATCGACAATTCGGCCGGCGTGAATACGTCCGACGTCGAGGTCAACATCAAGATCGCATTGGCGCGCCCCGAGCGCGAGGGACGCCTCAGCCCGGCTGACCGCAACACGCTGCTTGCCGCGATGACCGGCGAAGTCGGTGAGCTGGTCCTGCGCAACAACTATCTGCAGACGCTGGCGCTCTCGCTCGCCGAACGCAAGGGCATGGCCGAGACCGGCTTCCTCACGCGCCTGATGCAGTCGCTCGAGCAACGCAGCCTGCTCAGCCGCGCCGTCGAATTCCTGCCTGACGACGCCGCGATCGCCGAACGCACCAGGCGCGGACAGTCCCTGACACGGCCCGAGCTCGCCGTGCTGCTCGCCTACGCCAAGCTGACGCTCTACAGTGACCTGCTCGAAACCGGCGTGCCTGACGATCCTTATCTCGCCCGCAGACTGTCGCTGTATTTTCCGCGCGAGGTTCTCGACAAATTCCCGGCCGCGGTCGAGCTCCATCGACTCCGACGCGAGATCATCGCGACCAGTCTCGTCAATGCCGTGATCAACCGCGGGGGCCCGGCCTGCATCGTGCGCCTGACCGACGAGACCGACGCCGATATCTCGACCATCGTCATGGCCCAGGTGGCGGTGGACGCGATCTACGAGCTCAGGCGACTCAATGACGCGATCGACGCGCTCGACACCCTCATCGACGGACAGTTGCAGCTCAGCCTCTACGCGGCGATCCAGGATCTCCTGCTCTCCCGCATGGTCTGGTACGTGCGCAATGTCGATTTTGGGGATGGCCTGGAGGCAGTGATCGCGCGTTTCGGCCCGGGTATCCGGGAGATCAGAGCCTCCCTCGACAATTCCTTGCCACCGGACATGCAGGCCGTGCGCAGCAAGCGTCGGCAGGATCTCACCGAAGCTGGCGTCCCGGCCGGCCTTGCCGGCGAGCTCGCCGATCTCGATGCCCTGGTCTCGGCGCCTGATATCGTGACGGTCGCCGAGCGCACCGGCCGTAGCATCGGTGATGCCGCCGCGACGTTCTTTGCCGCCGAGGCCAATTTCCGTCTCGACCGCATCACCGCCGCTGCGCGCAACGTGCCGGCAGGCGATCATTTCGAACGCCTCGCCATCGACCGCGCCGTCGACCTGATCGCGGCTGCCGAAAGACGCCTGGCCGCAGACATGCTGACGATCGGCCAATCCGGTCAGCAGGCTGCGGAGACCTGGCTTGCAGCTCATCCCGAGGCGACGCGCATCCGCCGTGCGGTCGAAGAGATTGCCGCCGGCGGCCTGACGCTCGCCAAGCTGATGGTGGCGGCGAACCTGCTGGGGGACCTGGTCAAAGCCTGAGGGCGTGCGAGACGTGCAATGCTAGAGCGCGATGGCATGAAGATGAATCATCATCGCGCTTTAGGTTGTTGTTTGAGCATGATCTTTTCGGAAAACCGCTACGCACTTTTCCGGATCATGCTTTAGCGCAGGACGGAGGAATCCAATGATCCACGCCACTTGCCATACCGCCGACAATGTCCGCTGCATCGAGTTCGATGCCACGCCGTGGTTCAGCGAGGCTGATCCTCCGAGCATCGTCGATTTGGCCCAACGAGGATGGACCAGCACGGCGATTGCAGAGTCCCTCGAGCACCGACGGGGATACGAAGGCCTGCACGACCTCGTCGAATATGCGGTGAAGCGACTGCAATCGGAATCCCTGGAGGACCCGACCTGGGAAACCTTCGAGTGCGTCGTCGATGGACCCGAGGCCGTTGCCTGGCTCAAACAGAACCGGCCCAACGTCGCCGCAAGGATCCCGTAAGCCACGGGAAGCGCAGCAAAGGCCACCATTGATTGGCGGCATCGCAAGCGAAGCGGAAATGGCGCGCCACGGCCGATGAAGATGCGCACTATTACTTCGCCGTAGCGCTGTGATGCGATGGCCGACTACTCGCTCCAGCCGCGACGGCCTACGATCCTTCCGCTGCTCGTCATCGCCGGCTGTCTCCCCTGTTTCGCAGGGTGGTCCGGTTAGGTTACCCCTCGACAGCGGCCTTCTTGGTCAATCCCGGGATCGACTGCCTGCGCTATCCGGTGGAACCGGAGTCTAGAAGCTTCACAGTCGAAATCGGCCACTTGCCGTCGTGGCCACCGATCGAGATCCGGAGCCCGTGCACCTCGTCAAGGAAGACGTGATCAACCGTCCCCGCCTTACCGTCGGTCAGGATAATACCCCTGCCGATTAACTCTGCCTCAGCAGCATGAAGTTCTCGAAGGATGTTCGTCGCTCGTTTGGTCCAGTCATCGGACATGGTCATGCCATACCCGGCCGGCGGGTTGGTGAAGACCAGTCAGAGCGGCGGATGCATTGAGGACATCGCCGCTTCGTGCAAGTCGACCAACCGTTCTTGTCGAGCTCACCCCTGAAACCCTCTGGCAGCCGCGGCATCTCGCCTTCGGCCACGACTTGCAGCGTGGGTTACTTCCGTAGGTGCAAATCGCCTTGAAGCCAGCGGCCAAGGGCCTTGGAATGCATTGGATCTTCATGCGCTGCGAAGATCGTAAGTTCGTGATTGCAGACAGCGCATCGAAACATGTGCAAGTCCACGCTTGGGCTTTCTGGCTCGATGCTGACGAGCATCATCTGGGCCTTGCACCTCGGACAGGCGGGGCGCACAAACGGGGCCGGTGGAACGGGTCGCGCCAATCTGGCGGCCCACCGTTGTTCGAACTTTCTTTCGAGGTCCGCAGGGATCGTGCTCATGATCCGAACTCCGGGGTTCGCGGTCCTGCCCCGGTACCATCGACTTAACGCTCGCCGCGCCCCAAAGGTCCTAAACAATACCAGAGGGAACCATGCCCGCCGGCTGGCGCGTATTGCGTATTGGTGCCCAGGTACAGTGCGCAAAACTCGAAGAGCGTCGTCAGCATTTCCTGGTCAATAAAGTCCCGAATAGACCTCCTCGTCGACGATGAGATCCCAGCGGTCGCCGCGCTTCCTGTAGACATGCGCGATGCCAAACATTTCCCCTGACGACCGCGGGTCGGAGCCGCCATCGCCGCGATGCCATGTGTTGACGTCGCGCCCGACGATCACAATCGCCGTGTGGACCGCGGCATCGAATACCGGGAATGCATAGCCGAGGGTCAGGTGGACGGTCCGCTCTCCCGGCCGAAGCGTGGCGACCGCCGCGTCGCGACGTGCGCGACTTTCCTGTTTGCTGCAAAAGACTTCGCGTCGCGCGCCGTCCGGGTCAAGCGTAGCGATCGGCGGGGGCGGCGGCACGGGGGCAACGTCCTCGTGCGCCCTCAGGCGGAGGTATTTTCGTGCGAGGCCGACGGGAACCGCATATTCCATCCATGCATCGCCGTCGATGAGGCACGGACCGAGCGTCTTTTCGGCAGCAAGTTCGGCGACAAAGATCGCAAGCGCAGCAGCTAGGCGCGCCCGGCTTCCCGCAGCCTGCGCAAAGTTTGCACAGACGAACACGGTCAGAACGATGAGGCCGGCGCGCATGGTGGAGGGGAGGACAATGGAATGCGCCTATGGCGCATGTACGGAGAATGAAATGGCGCGCCATTCAGAATAAAACTGCGAACTCGTTTGTATTTGAAATTACATTATAGTTTCTGGATCTCTCACCACTGATAGCGAACGGCGCCCTTGCCGGCATAGCTGCGGGTGAGGTTGGAGAACTCGCCTTCGAAGGTTGCCGCCACCGACCAGCCGTTGATCCATTCCATTTCGGCGGAGGCGGTGGTGAGCGCGGAATTGGCGGCCTGGGCCGCGCCGTTGACGACGAAGCTCGCGCCGGGCAGCGTCTGGAAGGTGGCGCCGATGGCGCGGTCCGGATTGAAGTCGTGGGCCCATGCGGCCCGCCCCCGCAAGGTGAGGACGGCGTTCGGCATCGCGTAGGATTTATCGGCGCGCAGGCCGAGCTCGCCGCGGGTGTCGGTGACGCTCTGCGCGCCGTAGGCCAGCGCGAAGGTATTGGCGCCGGAGACGGCCCGTTCGGCGTAAGCGGGCAGATCGAAGGTCGTGAACTGCGCGGCAGCGTAAGGCGTGAGGCCGACGCCGCCGATCCACGGCGTCACGTAGCGGTAGCCGCCTTCGGCACGGCCGGAGAAGGCGGTGGCGTTGAACTGCGCGCGCAACCGGTCGACGCCGGCAATCGTCACCGTGCGATCGGTGGTGACATCCTGCCAGCCATAGGCCAGCGCGCCCGAGAGATAGGCCGCGCCGACCGTGTGGCGGACGAAGGCGCCGGCCTGGAACAGGTCGGAGCGGCCGCTGCCGCCACCCGTCACGCTGAAGCTGGTGCCGCCGCCGGCCAGCGCGAAGCCGGCGAGCGTCCGTGGCGAAACCCAGTAATCGGCGCCGGCGGCGGTCCCGACCAGACGGCTCGTGGTGGCGTTGGATCCCAGCGCATTGTTGCCATCCGTGCTCTGCGATCCACCAAAGCCCGCCGCCCAGACGTTCCAGCGCGGATCGTCATGGTTGGCGAGCGGCGCCTTGGTGAACATCGCATAGGCGTTCGCGACCGAATGCTCTTCGGCATAAGCAAGCGGAGGCGCGCCGACGGCGTCGCCGCGCCCGGCGACGAACGGATCGGTCATGATGCCCATGAACTGGTTCATCGCGCCGAACGTGGTCTGCTGCGAACCCGTTGCACCCTCGCCGGAGGCCTGCGTCAATTGTCCCGGCGTCAGCGCCGCGAACGTCATGGGGATGCCGCCGGTCGTGTTGAAGAAATTGGTCAGCGCGTTGCCGACCTTCGTCTGGTTGCCCTGGAGGCCCGACGCGATCGCGAAGCTCAACGCCAGGTTCAGAAAGACGTTGCCGGCGTCGTAACTCAACGTGGTGTGTAAGTTCGACGGCAGGTTGGTGTTGGCCACGGTGTTGAACGTGCCGCTGACGCTGCCGGCCGTCAAAATGGTGTATTGCCTGGCGACATAACTGCCCGGGGCGAATGCCGCATTGACCGTCGCGCCGCCCAGTGTCGCCGTGCCGGTGACGTTGGCGAAGCTCGCCGTCGCCGGATTGATCCGCACCAGGTATTGCGCGACGGACTGGAACGCGAGGTTGCCGACCATTGCCATGGACGAGCCCGGCGTGCCGTTGCCCGGCGCGAACGTCCCGCTGATCGTGCTGTTGGCGCCGGTAACGGTACCGGCGCCGCTCAAGGAACCGAACGTCCTATTGAAACCATTCAGATCCAGGAACGAGCCGGCGGCGATGGCGAACGTGCTGCTGGCCCCGAACGCATCCGCGGATCCAGCGCGCAACGTTCCGCTGTTGACCGTAGTGGCCCCGGTATAGGTGTTGACGCCCGATAGCGTCAGCGTGCCCGTGCCACTCTGCTGCAACGCGCCGGTGCCGGAGATCACGCCGCCGAAGCTCACAGCGTCCGACCGGTTGAAGGCGAGCGTGCCGTTGTCGGCGACATTGCCGACGATCGAACCGGTGGTGCCGCCATTGCCGATCTGCAGCGTGCCGGCGGAGACGGTCGTGCCCCCGGTGTAGGTGTTGATACCCGACAGGATCATGGTGCCGGTGCCGGCCTTCACCAGCGAGCCGCCAAGGCCGCCGTCGTTGATGACGCCGGTGACGTTGGTCGAGCGATTGTTGCCGCCGACCGTCAGTTCGTTTCGTCCGAGGCTGAAGGTGCCGCTGCCGTCGAGCGAGCCGGCGCTGAGCTTGTGATCGTTGTTGGGCCCGGTCGAGGCGGTGAAATCCACGCTGCCGGAAGCGGTATCGGTGATGGCAGCGTTGCCGGCCGTACTGTTGTCTAGGAACTGCACAGTGCCGCTATTGGTGATAACGGCGTTGCCGGCCGTACTGTTGTCCAGGAACTGCACAGTGCCGCTATTGGTATTGGTGATAACAGCGCTGCCGGCGGTGGTTGATGCCGCAAAAAACAGACTGGCGAAGCTGCCATTGGTAATGGTGGCGCTGCCGGCGGTGGTGGCGTCAAAAAAAGTTAGGCCGCCGTTGTTGGTGATGGCGGCGTTGCCGGCTGTGCTGGTGTCAAAAAAATTCAGGGCGCTGTTATTGGTGATGGCGACACTGCCGGCGGTGGCGGTGTTGGTGAAACGCAGTTCGCCGGTATTGGTGATGGCGGCGCTGCCGCCCTGAATGTCTATGCCGGCGCCCTGGAAAAGGAGAAGACGGCCGGTGAAGAAGCGATAGTTCGACGCGCCCGCGTTGAACGTCCAGCCGCCAACCGAGGTGTCGGCCGAGAACGTCAGCAGGGTCCTGTTGGAGGCGCCGAAGACGGCGGTGCCGGTCGGCACCGTCGCGGGGACCCAGTTGGCGGCGGTGTTGAAGTCGCCGTTGGCCGGGTTGAGCAGCCAGGTCGCGTTCTGTGCACGCGCCGGCCCCGTGGCCGGCAGCATCGCCGCCAGGGCCGTCGAGGCCAGCAAGGCGGCTCGCAACGCACTCTTTTTATGCTTCACAATCCGCGACATCACGCCCCTCGCACAGCCCCGCGCGCCGGGCAGCCGAAGATTCGAGGCTGCCGCGGCAGCCTCTACGTCTCATTCGGACGGGGGGACGTCCAGACAAAGCGACGGGAACGTTCTGAAAATTTCTGAAATCTACCTTTCAGCGTTTCCGTTGGCGAGACGTTCGCGAGAGCGACGGAGGCTAACAAGCCCGGCACTCCAGGGAGACCACGTCAAAGCCGTAAACCATCCCGCAGGGAATGCCGGTCGTTCCGGCTGAACCTGTGGTGACTGCCACCTGCGCTTTCTTTGTTGCAAGCGGGCCATGGGTGCGGCCTGCACCCGGCATTCCCTGCGCCCTCCTCTTGGGGAAGGCGATGCAAGCAAGCGCAACTCGGGTAGATTCCCGTCGCGAGAACGCGACGTGCTGCGCCCGCTTAGGCTCTTTGACATTTGAATGGGACTATCAGCGGAAACGTTGCTGCCGCCGCGCAGGCGGTGAAATGGCGCGCCACGGCCGATGAAGATGGGCACTATTGCTTTGCCGTGGCGCTATGATGCAGACCAAGCGCTCCGACCTCACAATCTGCGATGATCTCCGATCCTGCTCACAGGCGGCGGTCTTCCCGATCTCGCGGCTGGTCCGGTTACCCTTCGACAGCGGCCCTTACGATTGATCCCGGCAACGGCGTGATGGGCCAAGAGGCGACGGTATCGTCCGCAAGATATGCGATCAAAGGGATTCCCGTTTTGGTTGACCGTCCGACTTCATTCCATCACTGCATCGACGCCTTCTATTCGGCTAAGGAAACTATGCTACGAGCAATTTTCATCGCTTCGGCATTCGTGTGCGTGCTGTCTGGGTGCGTGCGTGATCCTGGTCCACAGCTTCAGCCGCTTCTTCCGCGACCAGTTCCAGCTTGAGTTTTACGTCCGCCGGCTGGCCAAGAACGGCGTCCGTCTGGTGTCGATCACCCAGGAGCTCGGCGATGATCCGATGAGCAACATGATCCGCCAGATCATGGCGCTGTTCGACGAATACCAGTCCAAGGAGAACGCCAAGCACACGCTGCGGGCGATGAAGGAGAATGCGCGGCAAGGCTTCTGGAATGGCGCGCTACCGCCGATCGGCTACCGCGTCGTGGAAGCCGCCGAACAGCGCGGCCACTGGCTCAGCGCGTCGAAGTGGACGCGAAAGAAGTTCGCATCATGGGGTCGAAAAGCGCGCTCCTACGCACGCTCGTCGCTGCTTCGAGCGCAAAAACGGCAAGTTTTGGAGTGCCCAGTGTTGTACCGAAATGGCGCGCCCGGAACGATTCGAACGTCCGACCCTCAGATTCGTAGTCTAACCCGGCACTCGGAAAACACTCACGAATCCTGCAAACCGGACCCTATATCGCCCCAGATCGATCAAGGGGTTAACGGGCCAATTGCAAACCAGATCAGGCCAGCGGATCGGCTCCACGCGCTACGCGAGGAGATCAAGGCATTGGAAGCCGAGGAGGAGCGGTTGCGCGCCGGCTTCATCAGCGGTGAGCTGGCGCTCGACGGTGACGAGTACAGCGTCACGATCGAGGAAAAGATCACCGAGCGGATCAACCTACGCCAGATGCGCAAGACAATCGACTCGTGGATCTGGTCGCCGTTCCTGATCTCATCGCGCAGCGTCTACGTGAAGACGACGCGCAAGACCGAAGCGAGCGACGATTTGAAAACGCGACGCCGGATACATACCTGAGAATCGAAAACCCCCGACACCTGCGAAGTGTCGAGGGTTTCAAATTGAAGTCTGTCACCAACACCCACCGCCAAGTGGGACACGAAGGACCACCCAATGCCAATCGAGAAGGACCATAACCGTGTATCCCAAACATAGCGACACGCTCCCCCTCGATCAAGGGGGACGCACCGATCAGGCGCAGAAAAAGACAGCCGCCAATGCGCGGCTCAATCCCCGGATCTTCCGCGTTCTCGCCGATCGCAGTCTGACTCGTAACGCCGCCATCTTCTCCGAGACAACTTCGACATGCGAACGGGCTTCGCGAGCCCGTCATTCCGCTCGATCACGTCGGCCACAGGCTTGTCCCGAGGCTCGTGCGAGCGCGCGGTGCGCACCCTGGTCGCCATGGGCCACGTCAGCATGATCGCTGGTGGTGGCGGTCCAGCCAACTCAAACATCTATCACCTGACTGGAGGACCTCCTCACTAACCAATCGGTCGATTGGGGGAAGCCATAGCCAGCCCCGCTTATAGGGGACATGCTCCGGAATACAGGACCGGACTTGAAACAGCCGCGAAGGGCAATCGCGAGACCGCCAACGTCTCGCGCAGCGGCCAACAACACAAGTGGGTTTAACGACGTCAAGCTAAGGCACGTCGGCCCGCAGGAGTGGGCAACGTATTGCTTGCGACCCACAGACAACCGCCTGCCGCGGATTCGGCACGGCGGTGATTCCGCGTCAACAAGCGCGTGTAAAGGCCGACCGCATGACCCCGGCCTCCCTCAATCGAGGTTGCGTCGGATCCGCTATGCCGAGAGCATGGTTTTGCCGCCGCAAGGCGAAGCTATGCTTTCACCTCGGGGACGCAGAATCCCCGACCTCGACCTAATCGAGAACTCGCGGGAATCGCAGGTAGCTCTGGAGCGCGCGCACAACCGCGCGCGTGCGGTCGTCTCTCAACATCCGGACGCGTGGATAAACGCGCTGACGCGCGGGACGCCGTGGATCGATGAGCCATCCTTTGGGGCCGGACCGTCCGATCTAAGCCAGCTGACCCGTGGACGCCTGAGCATCTGCTCGAGGCTGTGCAGCAGCGTCTCGATGCAAACGCATAAGCCATGCGCCAGCGCGTCAGCGAATTCGTGTTCCCACCAAGATCGTAGGTCGACTACGCGGCAATCGGAGCAGGCGTAGCGCTCTCCGCCTCTGGCGCCCTGGTCGAGCACCAGCTTCATCGCCCGCCCACAGTGCGGGCAAGGCTTCCGGATTGGACGCTGCAGCGACATTTGGCTTCCCCCGCCTCGGTCAGCGTAGTGCCCTTTGCCGGGCGGGCCCAAGCGATCTCTTGACGTGAGCCTCATCTACCATCGAAGATCGGCATTCGGTGATGTTGTGGGGTGGCGTCATGGAAGAGTTCTACAGCGGCTTCGCGCAGTGGGCGCGCGATCTGGCGGAGAAGGCCGACCCGTTCACTAGGCGGCGGCTTCTCGATC
Organism: Bradyrhizobium sp. B117; assembly: GCF_038969555.1. NCBI lineage: Bacteria > Pseudomonadati > Pseudomonadota > Alphaproteobacteria > Hyphomicrobiales > Nitrobacteraceae > Bradyrhizobium > Bradyrhizobium sp. B117. The sequence goes on along the minus strand of NZ_CP152414.1, from coordinate 679,769 downwards.
TGGCTCAGAGGTACGAGCTCAAGGGTAAACCGGGCTCAAGCTACGGGCGGCCATCGCCACCGCCGCGCGCAACTCCTCCGACGGTGCTCTTCTCCGGATCCGGCGAAGCCTGACACCTGCGCCTGCTTTCACCCTGTGAAGAGCGGTTTCAAGACGATTGGCCAGTTAAACCCGCGATGTCGCGCCACCGAGCAGCTGCGAGACGGCGGCAGCCAATTGCGCCGGCGCAAAGGGTTTCTGAATCAGGACGCTGCCGTCGACGCCCTGCGGTTGCCAGTCAGGCGCGCTGGCGCTCGTCATGCAGACCACAGGAAAGCCAGGCGGGATTTCCCTGATCTGCCGCGCCAGCTCCCAGCCGCTGAGGCCACCACCCAGGTTGACGTCCGTCAGCAGGACTCGACATCCCTCGCGGCCATCGCAAAAAGTGGACATGGCCTCCTCCCCCGAATGAACCGAGCAGGCCTCGAAACCGCCGTCGGACAAGGCGTCCTCGACGAAGCTGGCGATGAGAGCTTCATCCTCCACCACTAAAACTCGAACGGCATCACTCACTTTCAAGTCTCCTCGGCGATCAAGCCGGGTCGTCGGGCGTGCGGCGGTTGCGTTGGTTGGCCCGCGGTCGGGCAGAAGAGCGAGCTTCGCCGTCGGGCAGCCAGGCGCGTGGTGCGGCCTCAAGCCACCGGCACACCGTAATAGGCATTCACGGACCGGGTGGTCGCGGGATCGCTCCAATTCCAACTGCTCTCGTCGGCGTATTTGGGGGCGCCGCGGAGCTGGTCCTGCGTGATGCCGGTGATGTAGCCGCCGAGGTTGGTGTCGTATTTCAGCGCTTGCCAGGGCAGCGGATAGTGATCGTCGCCGATCCCGAGCAGCCCGCCGAAGCTGAGCACCGCGTACGAAACCTTGCCGCTGACCTTGTCGATCATGACGCGCTCGATGTAGCCGACCTTTTCCCTATCGGCCCCGTACACGTTCGTGCCCTCCACCTTGTCGCTGCCGATCAGGCTGAACGTCTCGCGATCTTCCATCGTCGCCATGTTGACCTCCTGGATGTTGTCTTCGGAAATCAACGGTGGGACGATGCCTCCGTTCCCGGCACAATCCGCGGTGAAATGCTGATTTCCCAGGGATGTAGCGGTCGGATCGGCTGACGCGCCGCAATGTGCCGGACGACGAGCGGAGTTAGAGCATGGAGCTGACCGATCTGGAGCGCGATTTTCTGAGGAAGCTCCTCGGCGAATCCTGGGTCAGCCAGCCGACGTTCGACCACGAAATCGTGGCGCGGCTCGTGGAGCTGGGTCTCGTGGAAACCGAACCGCTTCCATCCGGAGATATCGAGTATCGCATCACCGTCGCGGGGCGGGCGGCGGCTTCCGCGTGACACGGATGGGGCGGTCAGTAGGGTCATGAAGCGCGCTGTGGGCGGCGATCCACGGGACCTGACCGAGGCGGGCCCAATCGGACCGACATGAGCCGAAAGCTTCGCGGTCGTTGCAGCGCAGCTCCCCCGTTCCGATTGAATATGGCCGCAGCCTCGACGACCGCGCCCTTTTGATCTGTTGTCGTCACGCGCTCGCGAATGATATCGGCAAATGCTGAGCGCCGGTGGGCCGGGGCGGCAGCCATGCCTGGAGCAAATTAGCCGTTTGCTGCGCCGCTCCTAAACATCTCCGGAACATCATCACGTTCACCATCGGTACGAATTCACCTTTGTTATGCACGTGAATGCGTGCGCAGGAACGCGGGCGAATGAGTTTGCATTGTCCATCAGTGTCATTTGTGCGTGAGGCCGACCATGCGACTTCTTTGCGGAATGATCGCGATTGCAACAATGCCGGCGTGGATGGCGATTCATGCGAATCCTGCTGTGGCGCAGTCCTTCGATGACAGGTGGTCCATCATCCCAAAGGCTCACGCGGAGCCAACCCCTGACGGACTTGATCAGACAAAGAAGGATGAGCCGCAATCGCAACCTCCGACGACACAGCAAGCGCAACCGGCGCAAGAGCCCTCGAACGATAATCCAGCTCAATCTTTCAAGCGGGTCTTTTCCGGAAAGGCTTCCTACTATTCGTATGCCAAAGGCAGGACAGCGAGCGGTTCATCGTTTGATCGAAATCTAATGACCGCGGCGCACCGCCACCTGCCGTTCGGCACCAAGTTACGCGTCACTCACGGCAATCGAAGCGTCATTGTCACCGTCAATGACCGCGGGCCATGGGTCCGGGGTCGCATTCTAGACCTATCATTGGCCGCCGCGCACAGCTTAGGGATTACGGATCGTGGCGTGGCTCAGGTTCGTGCCCAGGTGTTGTAGAGAACGATGCTGATATAGGGCCTTGGCCCTTTCCACGCCAGCTCAAACCGGCCAAGCACCAAAGCCGCTGTACGGCCTCGCCAGCGCGTCCTAGGGGCATGACTATCCTCGTTCAACCGGCAACCTTCGAAATCGTCATCAACCTCAATACGGCCGCCGCGGCCGGAATCGAAGTATCGGCAAACCTGCTTGCAGGCGCGGACGAAGTCATCTCTTAGACAAATGGAGTTGTCCATGCCCCAGATCACGATCGACCGACCGTCTATTAAAGGACTGTGAACAATCCGCTCATAAACCTGATCGATCCAGATACGATTGGCGAGCTGCAGGATCTGCTCTCTGCCATGAAAATCGATGCGGATGTTAAGGTCGTTGTGTTTCGCAGTGCCGACCCGGATTTCTTCCTCGCGCATTGGGATGTCCTTGCTGATAAGGCGGAGGTGGCGGCGATGCGCCTGGACCAACGGGGATGCATCCGCGGATTGACGTGCTCGTGCGATCGTCACGCGCGCCGGTCGCCTCGATCGCGGAAATTCGTGGTCGCGCTCGCGGAGGGGAGCGAATTAAGACATTGAAAATGTCAGCTCTGGGGGATGATTAGGGAGGCGCAACCACCGATACCGATTCGGTGCAAGTTGCGATCTGACTAAGCCGGCGCCTGCGTCCCGAACGCGGTGAATATCTTCTAAATTGTTGATTTTTCTTGCTGTGACCCTCACGCGCGACCCCTCCGTTCCTGGTTAGCGCCAACACACAGCACGGACGGTGACGTCATGAGCGCGCTGATATGCCGCCGCTGCTCGTCCATTTCAGGTTTCGCGGAAAGCGCGGGAGAAGCTGTCGAGGACCGGCTTCATGATGTACTCGAAAAAGGTGCGCTCTCCGGTCTTGATGTAGACGTCGGCGGGCATCCCGGGCGTCGGGATGAATTCAGGCATGCGCCTGAGAATATCGTCTTGGTCCAAACGCACCCGAACGACATAGAACTCCCGACGCGTGTCACCGTCGGAGCGGGTTTCGGTCTTCACCTGTACTTGCTCTGCCGCCAAGGCATCCGCCGACACGTAGATGACGCTCGCCGCGACCATGGGCGTGATGCGCTGGTTGAGCGCGGACAGCCGCACCAGCGCCTCTTGGCCAATGCTCACGTGCGAAATGTCCTTGGGATTCACATGGGCTTCGATGATGCGCTCGTCGCCAATCGGTAGAAGCTCAAGGATCACGGCGCCGGGAGAGACGACGCCGCCCGGCGTGTGAAAGTTCTTCTTTACCACGATGCCCCGGACTGGCGAACGAACATCGATCCGGTCGACCACGTCCTGCGCGGCGCGGATCTGCTCCTCGACGTCGTCCAGATCCGCCTCGGTCTCGCGCAGCTCCTTGGTCGCATCGCGGAGCGCCGTCGCATGGAGCTGCACTATTCTTTCATTCGCCTGAGCAATCCGCTCCTTCGCATCGGCGATGCGGCCGAGATACTCGCCGAGCTCGCCCCCGAGGCCTGCCTCGGAGCGTCGCAGCGCCAGCACATCTGACTTGCGGACCAACTGCTGACCAAGGAGCGCGTTCTTGTCCTTCAGCTCTTCGGCGAACAAGGCAATGCGCTCTTTGGTGGACTGTACTTGCGCCTGATATCCGCGAATGCTTTCCTCCAGCCCAGCGATTTGCTTCACAAGAACGCTTTCCTCGGTCATCCGACTAGCTCGGCGTGCCCAGAGTTCGGCACGTTGCCGTTCGAGAATCGCTTTGATTTCCGGATCGCGTGCGCTCTCGCTGAATGCGACCGGAGTTTCGATATGGTCCGAAGAGCTCATTTCAGCTTCAAGACGCGCCTTCATAGCGAGGAGTCGATACTTTTTCAAAACCAATCGCCTCAGCTTGGCGTTGGCAGCCGTGTCATCCATGCGAACGAGGACCTGGTTCGCCTCGACGATATCACCGTCATTGACCGCAATCTCGCGGATGATACCGCCCTCGAAGTGCTGGACGAGCTTGTTTTGTCCGGTTGCCACGAACGTACCCGAGGCGACGACCGCACTGTTCAGTGGAGCGACTGCGGCCCAAAGACCGAAACACCCGAGCCAAACTACCAGGATGGCAAGGCCGGTGAAGATGGGCCACTTGGCGCTCAACGGAACGCCGCGATACCATTCGCCGATGCGGTCGTCCGCCCTCATGCTATCCTCCCGCACTGGTCATTGGCCCGAGGATTCCATTGCGTTGTGGCTGCTCCGACTTATCTCCGCCCGCCCCGCCTGGCGTCCGAACCAGGCGATGCAACACGTCACTCGGAGATCCGAATGCTTCCGCGCGCCCGGCCCGCAGAATGAGCACTTTATCCACATTGTTCAGCAGCGCCGGGCGCAAGGTTACGACCACTGCAGTCACCCCTCGCCTCTTGGCGCGCTGCAGGGTCTCGGTCAGAGCCTGCTCGCCGGCCGCATCGAGATTCGAATTGGGCTCATCGAGCACGACAAGGGACGGACTACCGAAGAAAGCCCGGGCGAGCGCGATGCGCTGCTTCTGCCCTCCTGAGAGTGGCCCGCCGCCGCGGTCGAGCACGGTCTCGTATCCTTGCGGCAGCTGGCAGACCATATCGTGGATGCCCGACAACATCGCCGCCTCATAAATACTCGCATCAGGAAGGTCGTCGCGCATGCGGCAGATGTTCTGCTTGATGGTGCCGGGAAACAGCTCGACCTCCTGAGGCAAGTAGCCGCTATATTCCCCGAACTGGCGGCGATCCCAGTTGCGCAGCTCCGTTCCGTCCAGCCTGACCTTGCCGGCGGTCGGCACCAGACAGCCCACCAGAATGCGCGCGAGAGTCGACTTGCCCGATCCGGACGGTCCGACAATGGCCAAAGATTCTCCGGGCGCCAGGTCAAGCGATATGCCATTGAGCACCGGCTCCTTCGAGCCGGGCGGCAGATATAAGACCCGATCAACGCTCAGGCGCCCTTGCGGTTTGGGCAAGCGCAGCTTGGGCGTCTCGCGCTGAAATGACTCGACCGCCTGCTTGACGCGCGCGTACGCCGATCGCGCCTGCACGCAGCTGCGCCATCCCTCGATCAAACCCTCGAGCGGCTGCAGGGCGCGTCCGGCAATGATCGAAGCTGCGATCATCATGCCCCCGGTGATCTCGGCGTGGAGGGCCAGATACGCACCAGTGCCGAGGATCGTAATCTGGGCTACGAGCCGGACGAACTTCGACGCACCGCTAATCCAGAAATTCCGGTCAAGAGCCTGGCTCTGCACCGTCAGCGCCGGAGCCTGCCGCTGGCCCCAATGCAGAATGCTTTCGTTCAGCATTCCCATGGCGTTGATCACTTGCGAATTTCGGGCCAGCGACTCCGCAGCCGCATCGGCCTCTGCGGCGTGCAGGGCTGCCTCGCTCAAACGTTCCGAGGTCGCTTTCTGGTTGATCAGCGCAATCACCGCAAGAGCCAAGCCCGATATGACTGCGATCCAGCCGAGATGGCGGTGAACGAGGAAAATGACTCCGAAGTAGAGGGGCGAGAGCGGCGCGTCCATCAGCAGAAGCATGATAGGGCTCGAGATGAAGCCCCGCACCTGATGAAGACTACGGATCGCCTGAATGGTCCCGCCCTCGCCGGCCCTGGCGCTATTGATGCTACTCGCCAGCACCGCGCCGCCGAGCACCGCCTCCATCTTGGTCGCAAGACGCCCCAGCACCTGCCGACGCAGAATGTCGACGATCGAGAGGATGCCGATGAACGCCAGCGCGAGAGCCGAGAGCATTAGCAGGGTCTCGAGACTGCGGCTCGTCAGCACGCGATCGGATATCTGGAACAGGTAGATCGGCAGCGTGAGCATCAGCAGATTCACAACAAGCGAAAATGCCGCGACCGCTATCAGGCTGGCGCGCGCCACCGAACGCCAGGTGACCAGCGCGTTAACAGGTCCGACATAGTCGCGGGGTTCGCCGTCGGGTGCGACGCGAGGGTGATCTGCAAGATCGTTGCGCGGCGGATTGTCCAGTGTCTCGACGGCCGCCATGTTTGCCTCCTGCTACAGGATGGCGTCGTGAGATGCAATGTGATCGATCGGATGAGTGGTATCGACGGGGTCAGGAGGCGGCGCGGGTTTTTGGATGTCGGCAACCACTGGCGGCGAGGTGTCGTGAGCCGAGGCGGCGTCCCCCGGAAAGACAGCATTCTGAGCGGGAGCCGCGGTGTCGCTGCTGAGCGCGACGCCATAGTCGGTATACTGAGTTCCGGTGAACAGCGCATTTGACGGAGGCGGCGGAGCATCGTTCAAGGCGATCACATCGCCAGAGACGGCGCTCGGGTCGACGGTCGCCGCCGCATTCGATGTGTCCGTTGCGAGATTGTCCGCGACTGAAGTCGCGGATGTAGGACTCTGGTTCGGTACGTCCGTTGCGGTGGCGAGCGCGAGAAGGGTGTCGGCTGATCCGGGGGGTGGAGCACTGCTTGAGTCCGGCACGGTCGTATTAACCACCGACGCTGCATTGGCAGGCGCTGCACTGGCGAGAGTGTCGCCGGCTACATTACCGGCGTCGGCCGGATGTGACGCGTCGCTGGGCGGATTGGCCGGAGCGGCAGCTGTGTTGGTGAGCACGGGCTCGGTCGGGTCAGCGATCGGCGCGGCATTCGCAACAGCATCGCTGGCCTCGTTCGCAGCGTCGGCCGGATGCGACGCGTCGCTGCTCGCATTGGTCGAAGCAGCAGCCGTTGAGGTGAGCACCGGCTCGGTCGGGTCAGCGATCGGGGCGGCATTGGCAACAGCGTCGCTGGCCACGTTCGCAGCGTCGGCCGGATGTGACGCGTCGCTGCTCGCATTGGTCGAAGCGGCAGCCGTTGAGGTGAGCACCGGCTCGGTCGGGTCAGCGATCGGGGCGGCATTGGCAACAGCGTCGCTGGCCACGTTCGCAGCGTCGGCCGGATGTGACGCGTCGCTGGCCGGATTAGCCGGAGCGGCAGCTGTGTTGGCGAGCACCGGCTCGGTCGGGTCAGCGACCGGTGCGGCATTCGCAACAGCGTCGCTGGCCACGTTCGCAGCGTCGGCCGGATGTGACGCGTCGCTGCTCGGATTGGTCGAAGCAGCAGCCGTTGGGGTGAGCACCGGTTCGGTCGGGTCAGCGATCGGCGCGGCATTCGCAACAGCGTCGCTGGCCACGTTCGCAGCGTCGGCCGGATGTGACGCGTCGCTGCTCGAATTGGTCGAAGCAGCAGCCGTTGGGGTGAGCACCGGTTCGGTCGGGTCAGCGACCAGCGTTGAACTCGCAAGAGCCTCGCCAGCTATCCCGGTGTCGGCCGGATGTGACACGTCGCTGCTAGGATTGGCCAGGATGGCAGCCGTTGGGGTGAGCGCCGGCTCGATCATATCAACGGGTGCGGCAGTCGCAACGGCATCGCCAGCTGCTTTGGCGAGCTCCGGCTCGTCACTGGTCGCAATACGCGCAGCCAGGGCCGACCCCGTGATCTCAAGAGCTGGCGCCGAACTGTCAAGGGTGTCAGCGCCGGCGCTGTCCAATGCAGCCATTTGCGACAACGAGGTCGATTGGCTAGCTGCACCCGTCGTCGGGCCGGCCATGTCGTGGGGCACCGTGCTGACGGTGTCGGCCACGGTCGTGAGCACCGGCTGCACCTCCGCCTCCACCGGCGCAATCGCGTCGGCCACCTCGCTTGCCAGCGTGCCGGCGGTGTCGCTCACCATCGTAAGCGCCGACTGCACCTCCGCCGCGACCGGCGCGATCGCACCAGCCATGTCGTGGGGCACCGTGCTGACGGTGTCGGCCACGGTCGTGAGCACCGGCTGCACCGTCGCCTCCACCGGCGCAATCGCGTCGGCCGCCTCGCTTGCCAGCGTGCTGGCGGTGTCGCTCACCAACGTAAGCGCCGGCTGCACCTCCGCCGCGACCGGCGGGATCGCACCGGCCATGTCGTAGGGCACCGTGCTGACGGTGTCGGCCACGGTCGTGAGCGCCGGCTGCACCGTCGCCTCCACCGGCGCAATCGCGTCGGCCACCTCGCTTGCCAGCGTACCGGCGGTGTCACTCACCATCGTAAGAGCCGGCTGCACCTCCGCCGCGATCGCGCCTGCCATGTCGTGAGGCATCGCGCTGACGGTTTCGGCTGCGGTCGTGAGCGCCGGCTGCACCGTCGCCTCCACCGGCGCAATCGCGCCGGCCACGTCGCTTGCCAGCGTACCGGCGGTGTCGCTCACCATCGTAAGAGCCGGCTGCACCTCCGCCGCGATCGGCGCGATCGCGCCGGCCATGTCGTGAGGCAGCGTGCTGACGGTTTCGGCTGCGGTGGTGAGCGCCGGCTGCACCGCCGGCTCCGCCGGCGCAATCGGGCCGGCCACGTCGCTTGCCAGCGTACCGGCGGTGTCGCTCACCATCGTAAGAGCCGACTGCACCTCCGCCGCGATCGGCGCGATCGCACCAGCCATGTCGTGGGGCACCGTGCTGACGGTGTCGGCCACGGTCGTGAGCACCGGCTGCACCACCGCCTCCACCGGCGCAATCGCGCCGGCCACGTCGCTTGCCAGCGTACCGGCGGTGTCACTCACCATCGTAAGAGCCGGCTGCACCTCCGCCGCGATCGCGCCTGCCATGTCGTGAGGCATCGCGCTGACGGTTTCGGCTGCGGTCGTGAGCGCCGGCTGCACCGTCGCCTCCACCGGCGCAATCGCGCCGGCCACGTCGCTTGCCAGCGTACCGGCGGTGTCGCTCACCATCGTAAGAGCCGGCTGCACCTCCGCCGCGATCGGCGCGATCGCGCCGGCCATGTCGTGAGGCAGCGTGCTGACGGTTTCGGCTGCGGTGGTGAGCGCCGGCTGCACCGCCGGCTCCGCCGGCGCAATCGCGCCGGCCACGTCGCTTGCCAGCGTACCGGCGGTGTCGCTCACCATCGTAAGAGCCGACTGCACCTCCGCCGCGATCGGCGCGATCGCACCAGCCATGTCGTGGGGCACCGTGCTGACGGTGTCGGCCACGGTCGTGAGCACCGGTTGCACCGTCGCCTCCACCGGCGCAATCGCGTCGGCCACCTCGCTTGCCAGCGTGCCGGCGGTGTCGCTCACGATCGTAAGCGCCGACTGCACCTCCGCCGCGACCGGCGCGATCGCACCAGCCATGTCGTGGGGCACCGTGCTGACGGTGTCGGCCACGGTCGTGAGCACCGGCTGCACCTCCGCCTCGACCGGTGCAATCGTGCCGCCCACGTCGTGAGGCAGCGTGCTGACCGTGTCGGCTGCAGTCGTGAGCGCCGGCTGCACCTCCGCCTCGACCGGTGCAATCGTGCCGCCCACGTCGTGAGGCAGCGTGCTGACCGTGTCGGCTGCAGTCGTGAGCGCCGGCTGCACCTCCGCCTCGACCGGTGCAATCGTGCCGCCCACGTCGTGAGGCAGCGTGCTGACCGTGTCGGCTGCAGTCGTGAGCGCCGGCTGCACCTCCGCCGCGACCGGCGCGATCGCACCAGCCATGTCGTGGGGCACCGTGCTGACGGTGTCGGCCACGGTCGTGAGCACCGGCTGCACCTCCGCCTCGACCGGTGCAATCGTGCCGCCCACGTCGTGAGGCAGCGTGCTGACCGTGTCGGCTGCAGTCGTAAGAGCCGACTGCACCTCCGCCGCGATCGGCGCGATCGCGCCGGCCATCTCGTGAGGCAGCGTGCTGACGGTGTCGGCCACGGTCGTGAGCACCGGCTGCACCACCGCCTCGACCGGTGCAATCGCGCCGCCCATGTCGTGAGGCAGCGTGCTGACGGTGTCGGCTGCGGTCGTGAGCGCCGGCTGCACCTCCGCCGCGACCGGCGCAATCGCGCCGGCCATGTCTTGGGTCGGTGTGCTGATGGTGTCGGACGCGATCGTGAGCACCAGCTGCACCCCGGCCTCCACCGGCGCAATCGCGCCGGCCACGTCGTGCGGCAGCGTGCTGACCGTGTCGGCTGCGGTCGTGAGCGCCGGCTGCACCTCCGGCGCGACCGGCGCAATCGCGCCGGCCATATCATGGGGCGGCGTACTGATGGTGTCGGACGCGGTCGTGAGCACCGGCTGCGCCACCGTCTCGACTGGCGCAATGGTGCCGGCCACGTCGCTGGGCAGCGTGCTGGCGGCGTCCGCCACGGTCGTGAGCACCGGCTGCGCTGCCGCCTCGACCGGCGGGGTCCCTCCCCCCGCGCCATTGTCGAAATTGCCGACCATTCCAAGCAGTTGGCTGTTTCCGAGGTGGGAATTCGCTGACAGCGCGTTGACGGAACTGACGTCGATTGAGGGTGGAGCGTCCTGCTCGGAGACATCGGCATCATCGCCGCCTCCGCCGTCCCCGCCCAACACGGCCGCGACTGCCTCACTGCGGGAGGAGCTCGGCGTAGCCGCCCCTTCATGTAGCTCCGCTTGAAGTCCGATTGGATCGAGCTGGGTCGCATGCGCCTGCGACGAGTGAGCGGCTCCCTTGGCCATCTCATCCTCTGCACTTGTTTTCCGGGCATCACCCATCGACTGAGCATCGTTTGTCACGTGCGGCGCGCCTGCCTGAGCGGCTTTCGCATCCTCCTCCTCGGCCGTCGCGGAATTGAACGTAGCAGCAAGAAGCTCTTCTCTAGCCATCAAGGGGGCAATGGCAATGAAGAACGGCCAGGTCAAGAAACTGAAAGAGCCGATTCGCTTGTCCAAACGCCGCGACCCAGCCTCGAAGATCTTTCGCTCTTGTTCGAACAGTTCACGCTTTTCTACATCGTGCATGATCGCCACCGTTCATCTCGTTCGTTACAAAGCAACTCGCACCTAGCGGCATTCACCGCCGAGCGCCGCTCCTTCGGCGCATCAGGCGTCCGTGTTGTGTGACGTGTCCGTTGCCGCGTCGAAATGCCCCACGTCGACGTGATCCGCGTCCACCGGGCCCATCTGGCCGATGGCGTATTCGAGCGCATCGTCGGACGACATCGAAGCGAGCGCGCCGTGTATGTCACTCACATGATCCGGACTGTGCGAGCCGAAATCACCATGCGAGAAATCGAACCTGGCCAGCGCTTCACCGGGATTACCATAGGTGTCACCCCCGCCGGCATCGTCGGACCGGAGGTCGCAAGAATCCTTCGGCTGATAGTTGTGGTCCTTGGCGTCCATCCAGCCACCATAGTGCTTGGAGTAGTCGCCCGGGCCATCTTTCGACGAGTCGTCCTTTCCGCTGGAATACTCGTCGTTGTCGCCATTCTTCGAGTAGACGCCGCGCCCTCCATGATCGTCATTCCACTTGGACTGCTTGCCGTCGCTGCAGTCATCTGGCTTGCTTGGCGCGCATTCCTCCGTTGGGACACCGATCCCCAAACTCTTTGCCAACCCGAAAATGCTAGTAATGCTGCTCAGGATAGACATGATTGCGCTCCTCCCCGCAGGTTTGCGACGGCAAGGGCACATGCGTCATGGGCACATGCCCCCGCATCACTTGGCCATCACCCCTACTGTCGCCGACGCACACCGATGGATGCAGCGGCGAAGAAAAATTTCACGCCTCATGCGAGCTGCCGCCGCAGGGCCATGAGCTCTCTCCGGATCCACGCCTTAACGGTTCCGACCGGAACCTGGAGGTATTCGGCGATCTCTTCATGCGTGCGCCCGTCGACGATCGCCAGAAGCAGGGTCGCGCGGCGCTTTGGCTCGAGTTGATCGAGCAGGGTCCTGAGCGTCATGCTATCTGGGATACAGGCGGCGGGGTTCCGAAGGGTCTGTTCCCGCGCGCAGATGGCGTTCAATGTCTCGTCCTCCAGGGCGAATTCGCGCCTGGCGTTCTCCTGCATCTTGAGTGCCGTGTTGCGGACGATCGTGTAGATCCAGCCTCGGGCGGATCCGCGGGCAGGATCGAAGTTTTTGGCATATCGGAGAATTTGCGCGAATGCATCGTGGACGACGTCTTCCGCACGCGACCTGTCGTGGACGATGCGGTGCGCCATCGCGCGCAACTGGTCCTTCTCACGGGCGTAGATTTTGCCGAGGGCCGACTGCGACCCCGAGGCGCAGTCAAGAAGCGCTATTTCGTAGTTAAGAGCCGTCTCGCGATGATGATGATAGGTGTCATGCCGCGCTGCACCGGAGCGAAACTCTGCCTTCGTGAAACCAACGCATGGATGGGGCATGGTCGAAGTCACCCCTCATAAAGCAGGTACGCTATTACTCTTCCCGCGCAGGGAGACTGCCCTACTGCATTCCAATTGTTGCACGTATTAGATTGTCAAATTCTAAAATACGGAATCGGCTATCGGCGAACTCAAGTCAGCAGAGTCGACTTCGTTCCGACACTTTTTCAAAAATTTTTATCGACGGGGCGCAAGCGGCCGCAAACTCAAGCCCGCTGGCTAGGTGAGCCGACCGCAAGCAGCAACGTGAATTCACTCTGTTTGGCGAGAGGGCGGCCCGTCATTCGTATTGCCCTTTCAGGCCCGCCGAAGCCGTTGCAAACCAGGTTTGCGCGCAGCCGCTTGCGGGCCGACGCCATGTTCTTGAGCGAGACGTCTTCGACGTTGTCACTTAGCGCGGCTTTGTCGAAGAGAGGCGCAGCGGCCGCCGCCGGGTGGTGGTCCCGTCCGCTAAGGCGTTTTACAACTTCAGGGCAGGCGCGAATCCTTCGAGGGTCATTCGCAGCCCTTCAAAAAGATCGGTATCGCTACCCTCACATTTTCCACCCTCTATGCAAACCTGCCCGATGCAAACCTGCCCGCACGCGCTCACGCTGCCACGAGTCCAAACCCTTGCGCTGCTCATCGGAGCTGCGAACGTGCGCCGCCATTGCGGTGAGTGCGGCTATCAATGCAAGTCAAGCCGCTTCTCGGGGGCGCACCAGCCCATGGCGCCGCAACGCATTTTGCTTCGGAAGGCACGATGTCGCATCTCTGCCGCCGCCGTCGAAGATGTCGGTTAATCAGAGCGCCGACTCACTGACGAAACCGCACTGACCCGAACTTCAAGGCGCCATGCTTACGTCGCTGTCGATTCACGATGAAAACGAGCGCCTAGCACGTGCCACACAGTAATCTGCGCGAATATGACCGACGGTGCATCCCACAGAAAACTTCTTCGACAGTGCATCCAGATTTGCGCCGTGCAACTAGTTAGAACGTGGCAGCAGTCACAGCAATATCCCACCACTTACATCGAAAGGAGACCAACATGGAGAAGATGGACAAGTTTACTCATCCTATGGAGCTGTCTGATCAGGAAATCGATCTGGTTGCGGGCGGCGGCGGCCATCGGTGTTCTGGAGGAAACGAAAACAACGGCGGCATTGGCGGCCTCGTCGGCATCGGATTCCTCAACGACAACAATGTCGCGATTCAGGTTGGAGCTGGAAACGTCGCCGTCCAAAGAACGTAGCGACCCAATCTGCTCGTCCCCTGGGCGGTGCAGCGCCGCCCAGGGGGCCGAAGGAGCGTGCTACAATGATCTACATCGCTGCCGCACTGCCGTCGCAGGTCAGTTTCTTTCGTCCCGACGCTGGGCGAACCACTTTCCCGATAATGAGGCGCGGTTCTCCACCGCATTGTGCGTACCAGTCGCAGCTATGGCGCGGCGGAAGCTAATCAGGTGGAGAGCGATACCACGCGTAGCCCTTAACTTGACGAACGAAGCTAACTAGGTGCATCCATGGCGGCTCGACCAGCTCTCTTTCGCCAGGAAGCAATCGACTTTCTACGTCAGCGCCACAGCTGGGGTGAGGTCGTATTGCTGCAGCCGCTATCGAGCACGCTCCTTAGCTGGAGCCTTGGAGCGCTCGTTGTGCTCATCTTGTGTTTTCTCTCCATCGCGCAATACGCGCGCAAGGAGACAGTTTTCGGGTATCTCACGCCCACCTCCGGCACGGCTAAGATTTTCGTGCTACAATCAGGTTTCGTCAAAGGGATACATGTGAAGGAGGGGCAGGAGGTAGCAGAGGGTGATCCGCTCCTGACCGTAGTCACTTCCCAAATCACCGCCAATGGCGATGACGTCAATGCCACCGTACTTGGAGTGCTGACCCAGCAACGCAATGTGGTCGAGCGACAACTCGATGCGGAGGATCGCCGAACCGCCTCGGAACGGGATCGCCTCGCTTCCACGATCCAAGGGATTGAAGGAGAGATTGCTCAGCTCGAGGACCAGCGAAACATCCAAAACGAGCGACTGAAGCTTTCCGAGGGTTTCGTATCAACCGGCGCTAAGCTAACTGCGAGCGGAGCATTGCCAGCGATTGAGCTGAAGCGCCGCGAACAGGCTGCACTCGAGCAAAAGCAGAGCGTGGTATCGCTCGATCAGCAGATCATCGCGCGACGCACCCAATTGACAGACGCTCAGCATACACTCGAGCAACTCCCGACCGTTGCTGCAGAGAGGATCCGGGTGCTGCGCAATGATCTATCCTCGATCGAACAGCGCGTCGCCGAGGTGAACGGGCGGCAGGCTTACGTCATCAGGGCGCCAACGAATGGGCGCGTGTCCACGCTGCAGGCGACTGTTGGCCAGGTCGCCGATCCACGGCATATGCAGCTCGAAATTATTCCCCTTGATGCGCAGTTGCAGGCGGAGCTGTTCTTTCCGACACGCGCGTTTGGCTTCGTGCGTCCCGGCCAGCAGGTTAGGATACTTTACGATGCATTTCCCTATCAGAAATTCGGCACGTACCGCGGCAGCGTGACAAAAGTCTCTCACACGATTCTGACCGCCAACGAAACGACCGGGCCGATCACCCTCAAGGAACCTGCTTACCGTGTGACTGCGGCTCTCGAGCGGCCCGACATCGACGCCTATGGCCGTAAGATGTCGCTTCAGCCGGACATGCTGCTTAGGGCCGACGTTATCCTTGAGCAGCGGTCCTTGATGAGGTGGCTGCTTGATCCGGTGCTAAGCGCAAGGATGTAGCGCATGCAGGGTCTACTAAATTTCAGCGGACGCAGATTTCTCCCGGTGATCAGACAGACGGAGGCGGCGGAATGCGGGCTTGCCTGCCTCGCCATGGTAGCGTCCTATCACGGTCATCAAACTGACCTGAGCAGCCTGCGGCGCCGGCATCCAGTATCCCTGAAAGGCGTCACTCTCCGCGACCTCATGGAGATAGCAGCTCACCTAAAGCTGGCATGCCGGCCGCTCCGAATCGAAATCGGCCATCTCTGCCAGTTGCGTTTGCCGGCCATTCTGCACTGGGACATGGCTCATTTCGTTGTACTGAAAGCGTACAGGAAGAAGGGGATCGTGGTCCACGATCCGGCGGGCGGCGAGAAGTGGTTTCCCCTCACTGAAGCATCTAGACATCTCACAGGGGTCGCTCTCGAACTCTCGCCCACTGAAGAGTTCTGCCGCACAGACGAGAGGATGCGATTGCCGTTCTCGGTATTCTGGAGCGGAATGAACGGAAACACTTATGCCCTCGCCCAAATATTAGTTCTGTCAGTGGTCATCGAAATTCTTCTCCTTGCCGCCCCTTTCTATATGCAGCTCACCGTTGACGAGGTCATAGCCAGAGGGGATGTCGATCTCCTGCTGGTACTCGGGCTAGGATTCGCGCTCCTTCTCCTAATACGAGTCGCGTCAGCCGCGACCCGCTCGTTCATTATTCTTGTTCTGCAGAACACCTTGAGCTTTCAAATCGGCGCACGGCTGTTTCATCATCTGGTGCGTTTGCCACTCTCATTCTTCGAAAAGCGGCACATCGGCGACATCCTGTCTCGCTTCAACTCGATCGAGCCGATCCGCAACGTGCTCGCGGAAGGACTGATCACGGGCTTGATCGACGGTCTCATGTCGGTGTTGATGCTGGCCTTGATGTTCACCTACAGCGTCCAGCTCGGACTCGTCGTCCTGCTCGCGTTCGCGTTGTATGCCGCCTTGCGGCTCGCACTTTTCAGGATGTTCCGACAACGGAGCGAAGCGGCCATTCACAGTAAGGCAGACGAGAACTCCACCTTCATCGAAACCGTGCGCGCCGTACAAAGCCTAAAGTTGCTTAACCGAGAAAACGAACGAGAGAGCCAATGGCTGAACCGCTATGCTGCGTATATAAATGCCGTCGTGCGGCTCGGTCGCGCGAGGATCAGCTTCAAAGCGATGAACGACACGGTTTTCGGCCTGGAAAACGTCATCACAATCTACCTCGCCGCTCGCCTCGCACTGGACAACCTCATCACGGTTGGGATGATATTCGCGTTTGTCAGCTACAAGCTGCAGTTCGCCGAGCGAACAGCGCTGCTAATCGAGAAGCTGGTGGATGTTCGCATTCTCGGATTGCACTTGGAGCGTCTCGCCGACATTGCGCTCACTCCGCTGGAGCGTGGGCACGATCGGGACCTGTCGTACATCCGACAGATTGGCGGCGCGATCGAACTGCGCAACGTGTGCTTCCGGTATGCAGAAGGAGAGTCTCTGATTCTCAATAACGTCAATCTGCGCGTTGCTCCCGGACAATTCGTGACGATCATGGGACCCTCGGGCTGCGGCAAGTCCACTCTTGTCAAGATCATGCTCGGGCTGCTCGAGCCGACGAGCGGGGAGGTTCTGATCGACGGCCTTCCGCTGGGCCAGATCGGACCGCGGGCTTATCGCGAGCAAATTGGCGCGGTGATGCAGGAGGATCAATTGCTGTCGGGATCGATTGCCGATAACATCTGCTTTTTTGACACAACATTCGATTTGCAAGGGATGATCGAGTGCGCGCGGGTTGCAGGCATTCACGACGACATCATGGCAATGCCAATGAGCTACAACAGCCTCATCGGTGACATGGGAAGCTCGTTATCTAGCGGGCAGAAACAGAGAGTATTGCTTGCGCGCGCGCTCTATCGCCGACCAAAGATCCTGTTTCTGGACGAGGGCACGGCACATCTCGACACTGAGAAAGAAAAAGAAATCAATGCGAATCTCCGACACCTAAACATGACGCGGGTGAGCGTAGCGCACCGACCCGAAATTACCCAGGGAGCGGATATGATCATCCATCTTGCCTCGGCGAACGAGGCGTCCCAAGTAGGCATTGCAAGCCGCAGCCCAGCAGCGGCTCCTCCGGGCGATGCTGGTTCGGCCAGGCTTGCCGTGGAGGGTGGTAGATCGGCCGAAGCCGCATCGGCCGCGGAGGGCCACGATGTCTGCTGCGATCACGGCCGCACGAGCGATAACTCGAATCATGCCGGGACCGACAACTACTCGAAAGACGGCGAGTGGGACCACTCCAAGTACGTTGGTGACTGCAGGCGCGCCAAGAACAACGGCTGCCAGCCGCACCAAGACGGCAACCAGCTAGAGAAGCACGATTGCCCCGAGCCGTCCGACCATCGCGGCAACGGTGGCGCCAATCGTAACCCGGGTGAAGCACTAGCCAAGATCGACTTCTCGCGACGGTCAATTCGGCTCGCAGATCCTGGATCATTAGGGTGACATACAGGGCGAGCTCCACTTCTGCGAGAAACGCGATCGATCATCAGCACAGTCGGGTTACTCGGTCGGAGAAACAAGCTTGTGCTGGCTCATTCAGGCAACCCCGCCTCGCCGCCCGGGAAAACCCGTTTGCCGCCGCGCTGATCGGAGGCGGAATGCTTTAGCTGCTGGCCGGCGACCAAAGACCGAAGGCCGCGGCGCAGTCAGCTACGGAGGCAGTTACATCCGCCGCCGACATCGGGGCAAGCGGCCTGATGTCGGCAGACGGCAAGCCAGGCCCTGTCGGACCGGATCTGCGACCTGGTGCCGAGCGGGGAGTTTTTCCACTACACCAAGATCGAAGGCTTCGCCTGCATCATCGGCAGCGGCGTGCTTCGGCTCGGCCAGCTTCTGAAGCGCATCGAGGAGGACGAGATCCGGGCCTATGCCGCGCAGCACGGCTATAGCGGCTATCTGGGAGACTATGCGGAAACGCTCGCCCGCGAAAACGTTGCTGTTTGTCCATGGCGCGACCTTACCAGGCGAGGCGACATTCGATTTTCCAATCGAAGGACTATCCTGGATGGACTACATAGCCCAGCGCGGCTGGGATGTGTATCTGGTGGACTTGCGTGGCTACGGTCGTTCGACGCGGCCGCCGGAAATGGATCAGCCAGCAGCCAGTAATCCTCCCATCGTCACGACCGATGTCGCGGTCAGGGATGCGGGCTCCGCAATCGATTTCATCCTTCAGCAGCGAGGTGTCTCCAAGCTCAGTCTCGTGGGCTGGTCGTGGGGGACGGACGTCATCGGCGCTTACGCGGCTGACCGCAACGACAAGGTCGACAACCTCGTGTTCTATGCGCCCAGATGGCTGCGAACCCCGTCGCAAGCTGCGGCGCCCGCGTTGGGAGCTTACATTGCAGCTCCGCCCAGACGGGATCGCTTGCAAGCCGGCGCCCCCGATGATCGAAAGGCCGACTTGATGCCGGGTTTCGAGGCGTGGGTCGCGGCCGCTATCGCCTCCGACCCCGTTGGCTCGAAGCAGGACCCGCCGGTGCTACGCAGCCCGGCAGGTGTAATTCAGGACACCCGGAATTACTGGGAGGCAGGCAAACCATATTATGATCCGGGGCGGATCAAGGTCCCCACGCTGGTGGTGGTCGCGGAGTGGGATGGACTGAATCCTCCGGAGGGCGCACAAGCCATTTTCCGCAGGCTGCCAAGCGGCCCCGACAAGCGGCTTGTCATGCTTGGCGAGGAAAGCCATTTCGTGCTGTTGGAGAAGGACCGGCTCCAACTTTTTCATGAGGTGCAGCTCTTCCTCGATGGGGTGCGCCTGACAAACTGACAGCTCTTCGTCCTCTTCGCAGAGCAGCGTTTCGATCGAGACGGTTGCGCGCGTCGTTGGGGCGCCGGCTACTTTGGCAACTAAGAAGCTACGCAAACGAGCGCCGAGAGTCCGAAAGGGTCAAAATGCGAAGAACGAGCAAATCTGGTCCGCTTAGCCGCAAGGAGCGGGCGTCCGCTAGATGAGGCGCAACTTCGCTGATGGGCCGATTCCGTTGAAAAAAGCCGGCAGTATTTCGTTGTAATAGCTCCGTCCCGACGTGGCCGAACTGCTCTACCGATCCTTATCCGAGCCTCGGGTGCATCGGGATCAGCTTGGCCATCTTTCGAAGGTTCTGGGCGGTGGCTGCGAGGATGAACTCGTCGCGCGCGCCGTTTGGACATCGTAGACGCAAACGGTCGAGCTTGAGAATTCGCTTGAGGTACGCGAACAACATCTCGATTTTCTTGCGGAGCCGGCGCGAGGTGCCCCCCTCCCACGATCTCGCGATCTGGCGCGCCATGTCGCGAGCGCCCTCGTAGATCGAGCGCGGCACTCTCCCTCAAGCCTGTTTGGGGCAACACCGAGCCTTCAATGCGCATCGATCACAATCGCGCTTACTGGCGAGGTAAAGCATGGTGGCATCATCATTCACCAACGTTCCGGTCGTGGTAAGAACTTTGCCATCAGGGCAACGATAGACGTCCCCAGCATGGTCATAGGTGAAGTCGTCGCGCGAGAAGAGCCCGTCTGTGCGGGCCGACTTGTCGAAGACTGTAACGTGCGGCGCGATGCAGTGCTCATAGACCAGCCAGGCGAGCATCTCGGCCGAACCATAGCCGCTGTCACCGAGGAGCCGGCTCGGATAGAGATCAAACCGCTCCAGCGAGCGCTCAATCATGCGCTTAGCGGCTAATACCTCCGCCTGCCGGATTGCCGTCGTTGCTTCAACATCGACGATGATCGCGTTCTCGATGTCGACCAGATAGTTCGTCGAATAGGCGAAAAACGCTTGGCCGCCGTGCGCTCCCTCCTGCGCGCCGCCGGATCGGAAGGCAATACGAACTTCGGGGTAACCTCGGTCGCGGCTCCGAAAGCGGCATCATCAAGAACAGCCAGATACTCATCGATTGCTCGGCCGGCAGCCTCCGGCGGAAGGCCCTTATCGCCTTCGATCCCCTGCTGCCGATTGGCATCGGCCTTGATTAGGCTCGCATCGACGGCAAATCCTTCACCGCCGACCAGTCGCTCCTCGATGCAGCGGCGCAGCACGCTTTCGAACACGCGACGGAAGAGGTCGCTCTGCCGGAAGCGGCCATGCCTGTTCTTGGAGAATGTCGAATGATCCGGCACCGCCCCATCCAGACCGAGCCGGCAAAACCACCGGTAGGCCAAATTGAAATGAATCTCATCGCACAGGCGCCGCTCCGATCGGATGCCGAAGCAGTAACCGATCAAGAGCATCCGGATCATCAGCTCGGGATCGATCGAGGGCCGACCGATGCTGCTGTAGAAAGGCGCCAGGTCCCGCCGGACCTGTTCAAGATCGACAAACCTGTCGATCAACCGCAGTAAGTGA
The DNA here is from genome assembly GCF_038969555.1 of Bradyrhizobium sp. B117. Lineage (NCBI taxonomy): Bacteria > Pseudomonadati > Pseudomonadota > Alphaproteobacteria > Hyphomicrobiales > Nitrobacteraceae > Bradyrhizobium > Bradyrhizobium sp. B117. The sequence goes on along the minus strand of NZ_CP152414.1, from coordinate 659,186 downwards.
TCAGTCGGGATATGTCTTTCGAGCGAGAACTCATAGAACAACGCGGCCTGTTCGACTTGTCGATGCCCCATCATGATCTTCAGTCCTGCCAACTAGACAGACTGAATCACTGATATCTCTGCGTCGCAACAGCCGTTTTTTCAACAGAATCGGCCAGAAGCGGAAAGGCCCGGCCCGAGCTACTTCGGATTGCGCGGGAACAGGATGAACCCGTCCCGGTTCGGCATTTTCACGTTGGGCAGCGACTGCGCGTCGATCACATCGTTCGATCCGACGATCCCGTTGAGATTGAGGATATAGGCCGATACCGCGTAGAGTTCGTCCGCGGTGAGCGATTTCGACTCTTGGAATGGCATTGCGCGGCGGATGTAGTCGAACAGCGTTGTTGCATAGGGCCAGAAACTTCCCACAGTCTTTATCGGTGTTTTGTCCGGCGCCAGTGTGCCCATGCCGCCGGCAAGCGCCCCAGCGAGCGCGACACTGGGACTGATTCCCTTCTCGCCGTGACAGGCCTGACATTTCGCTACATAGATGGCTTCCCCCTCGATTGCGGTGCCACGACCAGGCGGCAGACCTGCTCCATCCGGTCCGATGCTGATGTCCCACGCTGCGATGTCAGGGGGCGCGATCGGTTGCCCGAACTGCGGGGCCTGGGCCAGGGCCGCCGGTGCAATGGTCAGCATAGATACGCAGACTACTGCAATGGGTTTAAGCGTAAACATTGCTGGCCTCCCCCATCTCGTCGATGCGCCAGCTTGCGATGGCGTTGTAGTGGTAGACCCCACGCAAGCCGCGCTCGTCGGCGAACTGAGCACGCGTTGGCTGCACCATGCCCGTGTCGTCGGTGGCGCGACTCTGCAGCACGGCGGGACCGCCGTTCCATTGCCACGCTGCGCGGAAGCGCACGGGCGCCTTTGGCAGGATCGGGCCCTGCAAAGCTGCCGGCGCCCAGCTTCGTCCGCCGTCAGCCGACACGTCGACCTGCCGGATGCTGCCGTTGCCCGACCAGGCGAGCCCGGAAATCTCATAGAATCCCGGTCCCTTCAGCGCGAGTCCCGGCGACGGACGCGTGATGATGGATTTTACTTCGATCGGGAACACGAACTGCCAGGCCTTTTCATCCTTGAGCAAGATCGTGTATTTCGATGTTTCGTCTTTGGTCATGGCGGGGCCTGCGGTCAGCTTGAGCCGGCGCAGCCACTTCACGTTCATGTTGCCCTCGAAACCAGGCAGCAACAGCCGCACCGGGTAGCCATTCGAAGGCCGCACTCGCTCGCCGTTCTGATAGAGACAGAGCAGCGCATCATCCATCGCCTTGGTGAGCGGGATGCTGCGGCTCATGGCGGCGGCGTCAGCCCCCTCGGCGATCACCCAGCGCGCCCCAGGTTCGATGCCAGCTTCGTCGAGCAACGTGGAGAGCCGCACACCGGTCCATTCCGCGCAACCCAGTAGGCCGTGAATAGCCGCCACATTGAGCGGCTGGGCCTGAGGCGCGTTGAGCGCCTGGCTGTTGCCGCCACACTCGATGAAGGCGATGCGCGATTGCATCGGATAGCGCGACAGCGCTTCGACCGTAAACACAAGCGGGCGCTTCACAAGTCCATGGATCACTAGCCGGTGTTGATCGGGATCGATTTCTGGGCTGCCGGAATGGCTACGCTCGAAATGCAGCCCAGATGGTGTGATCATTCCTTCGAGCATGTGCAGCGGCGTGCGTGACGAGCCGACACCGGCCGGGTTGGGGGGCGGCGGAAAGACTTTGACGACCTTGCTCTCGAATGGTGAGGGCTGGCCGTAGCCCGCAAATCCGAGACCCGGCACCTTCATCCACGGCTGCACCGTAAGTTGTTCCGCCGATCCGCAGGACAGGCCCGCACCAGTCGCACCAACAACGAGCGCGCCTTCAAGAAAAATGCGGCGGCTTAGAATTCCATTGCCGGCCGCCCGATCGCCTGGTTCGGGATGAGTTTTTCCAACCATGAGCAGCACTCCTTCGTTGCGGTCAAATGAACTCGCGTGTCCGCGCGCACGGCCAGTGCTCGTGAGACCGGCACAAAAGGACTGTCGGTTTTATTGAGAGTGTGATGCCTGCCGACGGCATTCCTGCCATTCGCGTCGAACGGAGACGTCGGCACGTCCCGTCTCGAAAAGCAGCTCTAAAGAAGACTACGTCCATCCGAATTTGGCAAGGATGTCGCACGAGCTTCTGGTCAAAACCAGTGTCTCTGATGTCCGAGTTGGGTCAAAGTGGGAAGAACTCTGGCCAAGCAAATCCCGTCCGCTGCGCAAACATGAGCCGACCTCAGGGCTCGGCGCCGTCCACTTCGCTTTCGGGCCAACTGCGGACGTTCCTTACAGACCTCGCGAGCATCGGCGCCCTCATGGCGCCAGCGCGTCGAGTAACATTTTGGCGTCCTGCAAGTCGGGCGTGCCGAAACCCTCGGTGAACCAGCCGTAGATCGGGGCGAGGAGATCCCGGGCTTCGGCGTTCCTGCCTCGGTCGCTCCAGAGCCGCGCGAGGCTTGTGGCAGCACGCAGCTCCAGCGTCTTCGCACTCTGTCCGCGGCTGACTTCGATTGCGCATCGAAAACAGGCTTCGCTCTCGTCGGTTTGCCCGCGCGCCGCAAGTAGCCGACCCCTAAGGCTGTGCATTTCGGCCTGCCACCAAACTTCACCGCTCACCGCTGTCAAGGCGAGCGCATCCTTCAGCAATTCGAGCCCTTCGTCCGGCCTGCTGAGATCTGCTTTAGCGCTTGCCAAAACGGCCAGCATGTAAGGTCTGGTGACTTGGCGGACAGCCGAAAAGAGCGCGAGACCCTGTTCCATCGAAGCGATTCCGTGCTCGAGTTCGCCGCCATCCGCGGTCGCCCACCCCAAGAAGAAGATCCCAGCGCCGCGCATCATGGGAAAGTCGTGCTCTCGCGACAATTCGATCAGCTCAGTTGCAAGATCGCGGCAGGATTGTCTCTGGCGGGCGATCTGAAGGACGATCGCACAGAACCACATTGCCAGGGCGAGGCTGTACGGATGGGACAAGGTCCGAGCCAACGTGACGGCCTCGGCACTGAGATTCATTGCCTTTTGAGGGAAGCCCAACAGCGCCAGGTTGATCGCGCCGGCCGCGTGAGCGCACACGCCAGGATCATGACCACTGAACGCGAACGCGAGAGCATGATGCCGGGTGCAGTCGTATTGTGAAATGCCTTTTTGAGAATGATCGCCTGCAGCGGCCAAGTTGCCGCACCAAAGCGACGTCGCCCACTTCGCGTGATGGCCCTCTAGGACGAGATCATCAGCGCCCAAGCGCTGCGCGAGCCCGAGAAGCTCGTCGGCATGAGCGGTCGCCGCACGCAAGCGTCCGGAGCTCATCGAATGATAGTAGAGGCCCCACAATGCCTTGAACCGCGCTGAATTTTCTTCACCCGCCTCGAGAGCGACGGCGCGGCTATAGATTGCTTCGACCTCCGATGACCCTGGCCCCTTCACCATCATAAGGGCCGGCCCGAGCTTGACGCATAACTCCAACTCTTTCGCTGCACGATCGGGCTTGTCACCGAGCTTGCTCAAGAGGTCCAGCGCAACGGAAAAGTGATGAATAGCCTCGGCGTGTCCCGAGCGCACCATCGCCAAATCCCCCGCCCGTTGCCAATACTCGACTGCGGCATCACTGCGTCCGGCCGCTGTGAAGTGATGCGCCAACAGTTCCGGCTCGACCGCGGCGGTGGCGGCAAAATCATCGCGTAACACTTCGCCGACGCGGCGGTGCAAAACCTGGCGCCGGCTCTTAAGCAAATTCTCATACGCTGCATCCTGGATCAGCAAGTGCTTGAAGCGATAATCGGCATCGGGCGGTAGGCCCTGCACCAGCAGAATGTCCGCCTCGGCGAGCCGTTCCAGCGCAATCTGTAGCGGCCTGTCCTCCATAGCGGTTACGGCGCGAATGAGTGTGTAGGAAAAGTCGCGCCCGATAACGGCACCGATCTGGGCCACCTCGCGCGCCGGGCCAAGCCGGTCGAGCCGCGCTGTCAACGATTGCTGCAGGGTCGGCGGAATCGCCTGGATGCCCCGCCCGCCGCTCTCCAGCAAGAGCCGTGTCACCTCCTCGACAAACAGCGGCACGCCGCCCGTGCGCTGGGTCACGCCGTCAACCACTTCCCTTGACAGCGCATAGCGAGAGGCAAGCTCGCCGACCATCTGGCGCACCTGCGAGCGATCGAGCGGAGCCAGGGAGATTGTGCTGTGATGCGAGCGCATGCCCCATGGCGGCCGGAACTCCGGCCGGGCGGTGATGAGAACGAGCAAGGGCGCCAGCGCACCGCGTTCGGCGATGCCGCGCACAGTTCGAGCGTGGTCGGATCAGCCCAGTGCACATCTTCAAGTGCCAGCACCACCGGCTGAGTTCGCGCGCCCGCCATGACCCAATTGGTGAGCGCTGTCAGCTGTCGGCGCCGCAATTCTTCCGGCTCTAAAGTCGGCGTACGGTCCCGCGGCAAGGGGATGTCCAATAATGGCGCGAGCAAGGTGACATTCTCCGCCGGGTCGAGTTTGACCAGCGCCAGCGTATTCTCCAGGTCCGCGAGACGCCGCTCGGCGGGTATGTCGGCGCCGCCGAAGCGCTGCCGACCCCAATCGGCGATCGGGTGCAGCGGCGTGTTCTGCAGAAGCTGCGAGCAACTCCATTCGACCCAAGTGTGCGGCACCTCGCGCAGCCGCGGGTGGAATTCCTCGATCAGGCGGGATTTTCCCAATCCTGGCTCGCCCACGATCATCACCAACTGACCGTCGCCCCGCCGCGCCCGGTCCCAGCGCCGCATTAACATCGCGATCTCTTCTTCGCGACCCACCAGCGGCGCGAGATGGCGCTGTCCCGCGCGGCGCCCGCCACCGCTTGCCCGCACCAGCCGGTACAGTGTCACCGGCTTCGGCACGCCCTTAAGTTCATGGCTGCCGCGGTCCTCAACGACGAACAGCCCGGCGACCTGGTGCTGCACCCGCGCCGTCACCACGACCGTACCCGGCTCCGCCAGCGCCTGCACCCGTGCCGCAACGTTCGGCGCGTCACCGTAAATCTCGCCCGCCGCATCGATCACGACCGCTCCAGTTTCAATCCCGATGCGCGCGTTAAGCGCTGGCTTGCCCGCCTCAGTATCCTCGCGGTTCACGTCGACGAGTGCGCGCTGGATCAAGAGCGCCGCCCGCGCCGCGCGTTCGGCGTCGTTCTCCTGCGCCACCGGATAGCCGAACAGCACCATGAGCCCGTCGCCCAACTTCTTGGCGACATGGCCGCCCATCTCGGTCGCCGCAGCGCACGCGGCATCGAGATAGCCGCCGACGAGGTCGCGCCACTCCTCGGCGTCGAGCGCCGCGGAAATGGCGGTCGAGCCGACGAGATCACAGAACATCACCGTGACATAGCGGCGCTCGCCGCTAGCCTCGGCGGAGATCGGCGGTGGCGACGCGGTGGGGATTGGCTCTGACGCGATGGGTGTACGACGCTGCGCTGCAGTCGCCCTGGCGGGCGCGGCTGGTGCGTTCTTCTCGATATCGTCGATGTCGGCAATCGCGCGCAATATTTTTCGGCGATCACCGAGGACGACCCCGAGGTCTTTCAGGTCCTGATCGGTCAGTTCACGAAGGACCGAGAAATCAATGCGGTTTTCAGCAAAACGCTGGGCGTACTCGGACATGCCGAGCTTTTCGAGCCAGTCGGCAACCTGCTGCATCGCGGCCCCCTAGGACTTCACGCTATCCAGTCCGGACCGAGGGGACAGAAAGTCTACCACGCCCTCCAATTTATTGCAGCGCCCGCATGGCGGGTCCGTCAGGGTTAAAATGCGAAAAACTCAACGTGAGCAATTCAGGTCTGCTAGATCCCGCGGAGCAGACCTCAAGGCGGCGAGCCGCCACTTCGCCGATGGGCCGATAACGATCCATGACGGAGCAACGCCGTCAAGCTCACGTGGCTCTCTACCAGCCTAGACAAAGGCCACCTGTTGATACGCGCGTCGTGTCTCCTACGAGCGACACGCCGTCGAGATAGAATTCCGCACTATCAAGCAACGGTCGCAACTGATCGGCAATTATTGTAAGTCCGCCGGACCGTTCCACGAGGGTCGGCCGAAAATGTAGGAGGGGGATTCAAGCATGGCAAATCGCCTCCGGTTCGCGGCGGCCCTGATTGGGTGGATAACCATTGGCGTGAGCGACGCATCCGCGCATCATCCCGGAATCGGCGGTATCGGTGGCGCAGGCGGTATCTTCACAATAGGCGCTGGCACCCTCGACGAGGGCCAGTTCGCGTTTTCAACTTATGTCGATTATCTGCGGCTCAAACAACTGAGCGAACCGACGCTGCTCGCGAACGTCGGCAACGACGTCCATGGTTTGCAAACGGTCGAGAGCTACGCTGTTGCGCTTGCCTATGGTATCACCAATGATCTCACCGTGTCCGTGCGCTTGCCGTGGGTACGCCGCACCGGCATCCTCGAAGCCGTGCAGGAAGACCCGGCGGATCCGGCCGCTGTGCGTGACCGTAGCAGTACATCGGGATTTGGTGATGTCACACTACTTGCATGGTACCGCTTCGTGAACAATCAGGTAAGCAGAACGCAAGCGGCAGTGCTGTTTGGGGTCAAGGCTCCGACGGGTACAACCGATCTCGTTAACAGGTTTGGTGAACTCTTCGATGCCGAATTTCAGCCGGGATCGGGCTCTTGGGACGGGCTATTCGGCGCAGCGTTAAGCCAGCGTCTAACCTCAGCGTTGAGCCTCCATGCCAACGTGCTCGCGATTGCTACTGGCACCGGAACGCAAAATACCAACCTTGGCAACCGTTTCCATTATAACGCCGCGCTTTCTTACCGGGTTTTCGGCGAGACCACGAATGAGCCGCATACGCACGATCCACGGAAAGCTTATGCGCATGCTGGTCGTAGCCACGCGATGGTAACCAAGGCTCCGACTGTCGCCGCACCGCACGGCCACATTGCGCTCGATGCGCTACTCGAGATCAATGGCGAATGGCATGACAGACAGCGAATTGCCGGGATCAGTGATCCCAATTCGGGCGGCAACACGATCTTCGTTTCGCCGGGTCTTCGGCTGACGGTCGATAACTGGTCGAGCTACGTGCTTGTCGGCATCCCAGTCGTCAACGACTACAACGGCGTGCAAGCCACGCCCGCATGGCGCACCTTGGTGGGAGTCTCTGCTGTCTTTGAACCGTGATCGACATGTTGAGCACGTGGGTGCTGAGCTTCTAGTGAAGTCGCGTCCGCTCAAAGATTGATTTAATGCACTAGCTCAACGGTAGCTAGTTTCCCCCGACTTGGCGGCGGCGGAACTCGAAGATTTCCCTGCCATACTTTTCGGAGGATGCACCCGCTCGGTTTCGGTGTACAATTCGTGCGGTTGCCCCACTTGCAGGAGGTAAGCCATGAATAGGTTCTATGCTCTCGCGTCGGTTGGGTTCTGCGTAGCTTTCGCAGCCTTCACCACCACTTCGGCATCGGCTCTTCCAACGGAGGAAGTCCCGAAGACCGAACCAGAGTACATCGCCAAGGTGAAGACCGCCGCCCCGCCGTCGGTCGTGAATAACGCGACGATCACCATGCCGCAGGCGGATGGGTCTTCTAAGACCGTCCAAACCGGATCGAACGGTTTCACGTGCTTTATCGGCACGGACGGAACGCCCGAATGCGATGACCAGAACGCCATGGAATGGCGCAAAGCTCTACAGGCCAAACAGGAGCCGCCGAACAAGATCGGCCTGATTTTCATGCTGGCCGGGGACACCGGCACGAGCAATCATGATCATGCCGAACGCCACACGCACAAGCATTGGGTCCAGACCGGCCCGCACGTGATGATTGTCGGGGGCGCAGCACGTGAGATGCTCAGTCCCTATCCGCGCGATCTGGACGTCAAGGACGCGACCCAGCCTTACGTCATGTTCCCCGGCAAACCCAATGAGCACCTGATGATCCCGGTGCACTCGCAAGAGCTTACCACGGGCAGCGCGCGGTGACGCGCGTGAACGCCGCCGTACCTCGAGACCAGCGGCACGGCGAACGTCAGCTCGGGGCTTCAATGTGGTAGAATCGAGTTAATCGGCTGCACGACGACGCACGTCGCCGTGTGGGAGTTGGGTCACGAGCGGCAATGCTCTGACTGATCGTAGGATTTCCGCTTGGTCGTCGAAAGCTGACGTCCGCGACTTTATGAGCCTCGCCTAGGCGGACACTGCGCGTCGCGGTGCAGCCTGCGGCGCGCCGGATTGCGTCAAGAGCTCGCCCCCACAGGCGGAAGCGAGCGCCGGCATTCGCCTGCGCGACGGACCGCCACCTCTCGCACAGCAGATCAGCGAGATCTGCTCAGGGTTCATTTGGAGGCAACGGCCTCCTTGAAGAGCTCAACCTTGCCGCACGTGTTGTCTGTCACCGCAAAGACCTCGTAGAAATCGATCTGCGGCTTCATGCCATAGCGTTGGATGATGCCGTCGAGCCACGGCCCGGTGTAGAACGCCTTGGCGTCCTCGATGCGCTCCCACTGGTACACGCCGCCGGCCCAGCCGCTTTCGGACCAGATGAAGTGCTTGCTGATCAGCCCCGTCACCCCGCGGAAGTTAGGTGCGATCTTGTGAAAGTGTTCGCGACACGCGGCGCAGTCGATCCGCGGCGGCAGTTTGTATCGTACAACGGCGGTAATCATGCGACCTCCTTGTAAGGATGCCTCCGACCGCAACATTGAGGCATTCCCGCGATCAAGCAAGCGAAGCGGGAAGCCGACATGGGTCAAAGGCGCAAAGCCGAACGAATCGTTAGCCTTCTACTGAGACGATCCGACTATTCCAGAGCCTGCTGGACCTAACGTTAGAAGTTCAGCCTCACCCTATAATAGTTGGAATAGCATCCCTCAATTCGCGCAACACAGAGGCTCCATGCTGGTGCGTGCGCACCCACCGAAAGATCCATCATCCGCTCTCGCCGATCGCGGTCAAAAGCGACAGACGCTGCCGTGAGTAGGTCAACACGATTGACGGGGGCCTTAATCGCCGCGCAGCTATATGCTTTCAATTTTTTTGCGGTAATGTGAAGCGCTTCACGCTGGTGTAGCAGACGGGTTCGCATGATGCCCGAAGAGAGGGGAGCTACGGTCCCGCAAAGCGCCACCCAGTTCCATTCCATTCACACGCGAGTTTGGGAGCGACACATGGAAAAGCGCGAAATTGGCAACAGTTTAACGAAAGATCTGTCCGAAGCGAAGCGGGGCGCCTTCTCCCGCCGCTCGGTGCTGTCGTTGGTTTGCACCCTCGGCGCCGCGGCGCCGTTTGGGATGTTCGGAGCGGCTCGCGCGCTGACGGCATCCGGGACTGGATCGCTGGCTTATATTCCTGGCGCGCCTTTTATTTGCCGCACCGCGGCGAACAGCGAAGAGCTGCAGGGCCCACCCCGGCACCTAAAGCTCGCCTGGAACGCGAACGCGGCGTGCACGGTCGCTGCGCCGGTCGCAAAAGAACGGGGTATCTTCGCCAAGCACAATCTCGATGTCGATTTCGTCAATTTCGGCGGTTCGACCGACCAGTTGTTGGAGGCGATTGCGACTGGCAAGGCCGATGCCGGTTTGGGATTGGCCCTGCGCTGGCTCAAACCGTTGGAGCAAGGTTTCGATGTTCGGATCACCGCGGGTGTGCACGGCGGCTGCATCCGGCTCCTCGGCTCCAAGGCCGCGAATATTGACAGCCTGGAATCCCTGCGCGGCAAGGCTATCGCGATTAGCGATCAGGCGAGCCCGGCGAAGAACTTCTTTTCGATCTATCTCGCCAAGAAGGGCATCGATCCGGCCCAAGAGGTAGAGTGGCGCCAGTACCCGGCCAATCTGCTAGCGCTTGCCGTCGATAAGGGCGAAGTGCAGGCGCTAGCCGAGATAGATCCGCTGCCCTACATCTGGCTTAAGGAAGGCAAACTTAACGAGATCGCGACGAACTTATCGGGTGAATTCGCCGACCGCACCTGCTGCGTTCTCGCGATACGTGGCAGCCTCACCCGAAGCGAAATGGCGGTGGCGGCCGCTCTGACACGGTCGATACTAGAGGGGGCGGACCGAGTTGCCAGCGATCCCGCCGATGCCGCAACAATCTATTCGGGCTACGGCGGGAGAGGGTCCGTAGAGGATCTCGCCACCATGTATCGCAGCCATACTCACCACAATCATCCCGTCGGGGCGGTGCTTAAGAAGCAACTTTTACTCTATACCGATGAACTCAAGGCAGTGAACGTCATCAAGCGAAGCACTGACCCGGCCAAGTTCGCCGACCGCATCTATCTTGACGTTCTAAGCTGAGCCGATTGGGAACATCCGCAGTGAGCTCGGTCATCGATGAAGTGCCGAGGCCATCAAAGAAATCGGGTTTCGGCTTTTTTGAAAGTTCAACAGCTCGGTCGCTAATCGGCGGACTGTCTGTGGCCGCCGCATGGTCTATGGTCGCCGCGCTCACTGCGTTCTGGCCAGATAAGCTCGAAAGCGATTGGGCCTACACGGGCGGCTTCGCCATTGCGTGCGGCGCATTGGCTCTTGTCCTTGCCTTGGCGGCCCTTGTCGGCGTTCGTTTCGTTGCTTTTCAGCGCCTCCAGCGGCTTTTTCCGTGGCTGTTCGCGCTGGCGGTGGTTTTGGCTGCTTGGGAGACCGTCACGGCAAAGCTCGGATTGCTGCCGTTGCCATTTTTTCCACCGCCGCAGGCGATCATCGAAGTCGTAATCGACGATTGGGGGCGGCTGGCTGAGGGCATCTTCGCCTCAGCTCGTCTGCTAGCGACCGGCTATTTTCTCGGTGCGACGGTGGGGTTCGTGACCGGCGTGGCGATCGGCTGGTCGCCGCTCGCCGGCTACTGGCTTCACCCAGTCTTGCGGTTCATCGGGCCGCTGCCCGCCACGGCTTGGCTGCCGCTCGCATTTTTCGTTTTCCCGTCGAGCTTCAGCGCCAGCATTTTCCTGATCGCGCTCGCCACCGGGTTTCCGGTCACCGTACTCACCTGGTCGGGCGTCGCCGGCGTGAAGAGCGCCTATTACGATATTGCGCGGACCTTGGGCGCAACCCAGCGCTTTCTCGTGCTCAAGGTCGCCATTCCGGCGGCAATGCCACATGTCTTTGTTGGCCTGTTCATGGGTCTGGGCAACTCGTTCGCGGTTCTTGTGGTAGCCGAAATGCTGGGCGTGAAGGCGGGGCTCGGCTGGTATCTGCAATGGGCGCAGGGTTGGGCGGCCTATGCCAATATGTATGCCGCGCTGCTGCTCATGGCGTTCTTGTGCTCAGGGCTGATCACGCTGTTGTTCCGCTTCCGGGATCGCCTGCTATCCTGGCAGAAAGGTCTGGTGCGATGGTAGCGGCGATGGCAGGCGATCACTCGGTCCGTGGATTGACGCTAACACTCCGCGAAGTGAGCCATCGCTTCAATTTCGAAGGGCAGCCCCTACCGGTGTTGGACCGCATCAGCCTGCAGGTCGGCCGCGGCGAATTTGTCGCTATCCTTGGACCGAGTGGATGCGGAAAATCGACCTTGCTCCGACTGGTCGCGGGGCTCGACACTCCAACAGCCGGCGCCCTGCTAACGGAGGGAAGGGAGATCGAAGCACCCGATCCGTCGCGCGTCGTCGTTTTTCAAGACCCCACGCTTTATCCATGGCGGACAGTATGGAGCAACGTTGCGCTCGGTCTGGAAGCCCGCGGCTTGCTGCGCACCCATCGCGGACGTATCGAAGACGCCTTGCGCCTGGTGGGGCTCACGGGCTTCGCCAATGCCTACCCGCACCAGCTTTCCGGCGGCATGGCACAGCGCGCGGCTCTGGCGCGTGCGCTTGTCAACGACCCGACGCTGCTCATCCTCGACGAACCTTTGGGCCAGCTCGACTCGCTCACTCGCATTGCGATGCAGGCGGAACTTGTATCACTTTGGCAGCGCTCGAGCTTCACAGCGCTGTTGGTCACGCACGATGTCGAGGAGGCGCTCCTGCTCGCCGGCCGCGTCATCGTGCTGAGCGACCGACCTGCACGGATCAAGGCCGAAGTCGTCAACAGCCAGCCCTATCCTCGCCACCGGGGCGATCCGCATTTCGTTGAGCTTCGTCGCGAGGTGTTCGAGCATCTCGGCCTCGAGGAGGCATGGTAGCCGTCAAATGGAGCCCGCCGTGGCAGATCTTCTCATACGCGTCATAGAGCAGCCGCACTGCGTGCTCGCCGCGATTGCAATGCGATTGCTTTAGCGGCTTGGTAACCACCTCGTCGAGGTCCAAGAATTTGGCGAGCGCACGGAGACTTCGATGACCTCGGAATTCAACGTCCACAACGCTGCGGGCTATGAGCAACTCATGGGCCGCTGGAGCCGAAGACTCGCGCCGCTATTCATCGACTTCACAGGGGTTGCCGACGGCGAAAGGATTCTCGACCTCGGCTGCGGCAGCGGGAGCTTGACCTTCGCGCTCGTCAAAGCCGCCGACCTCGCCGAGATTGACGCGGTCGACTGTTCACCAGTCTTTGTCGAGGAGGTGATCCGGCGCAACACGAACCCGCGAATAAAAGTCCGACAGGCGGATGCCTGCGCCCTGCCCTTCGAGCGGGGCGCGTTCGACCGCGCTTTGGCGCTTCTCGTGCTCCACTTCGTTCCCGAAGCCGGCAAGGCAGTGGCCGAGATGCGCCGCGTCGTTCGGCCGGGCGGCGCGGTCGCGGCAACGGTGTGGGATCCATCTCGGCGGCATGCCCGGCATGCGCATGATGGTCGACACGGTGGCGGCATTCGGAGAAAGCGGACGCGAGCTGCGCCGTCGCTATTGCTTTCAACCGATGATGCAGCCAGGCGAACTGAGACGGACATTTGCCGAACAGGGTCTCGTGGACATTGCGGAAATGGAGCTGATGATCCGCATGGACTACCAAGACTTTGCCGACTATTGGGCTCCGATTGCCGCTGGCGAAGGGCCGCTCGGCAAGTATGTGCAGCGCTGGACGCTGCGGAGCGAGCGCGCACCGATGCCGCCGTGCGCGATGCCTACGAGGCCGGCCGGCCCGATGGGCCGCGATCCTTTGCAAACGTCGCATGGGCCTGCCGGACGCATTTAACCGCTGTGGTGGATACGCCTGCTCGGCTCGAATGGTGGAGACGTGAGCGCCGCCTTCCCAAAGCGTCTGCGACTTCAAATAGGCCGAAGGTGATCGCGAGAACCGCCCCGCCTCCGGCGACCATAATGAGCACCATCCGCATCGGGATGCCCTCCTGCGACGGAATTTGGTGCACAAGTTCAAAAGTGGACATTGGTTCCTCAAGCCTAGAGGAGCGTTTATATTTCGTTGGCTTGCGAAGAAATGGACGCATGACGTCGGCGGTCATAAAGCTGGTCTCGAACCCGTTTGGCAGCACCGGCATCTCGTCGGGGCCGACCCTGTTGCAGACCGGGCAGGCGCGCCCGCGCCGCTGCAGCCGCAGGCCTTCGGTCCTTCCCACGGGCGCTCGGGGTAGTTCTCGCAAACCCAGTGCGTGCCGTCGCAGCGCGCGCAAGTCATGTCGGACCTCCCTTCATGCTGCAGGTCTTCGCGTTGGAGCAAGCGAACATAGGTTCCGCTCTCGTGCATTTCGAGCCAACCCTTCTCGATGGCGTACTTGATGCCTGCGCCGAACTCCGGCCCGGTGGCCTTGAGCGCGTAGAGGAACGGCGCGTTGAGCTTCTCGATGTGGATGCGGCCGTCTTGGACGGGGGGAATGCTGGCGGCGAGTTGATCAGCTTGCGCGCGGCTGCCTCCGGCTCTGCATAGGGCCGCTTCTCAACGTGCTTCATGCGCCGATCCGATCCCTCGATGAACTGTGTGGATGTGGTCCTCGCAGGCGATTGGGATCGGCTCACCGCAAAAACACTTCGACCACCCGTTTGTGTTCTGCGTCGGCATCCGGCACCCCACAGCCTGCATGCAATATTTCCATGCGTGGAAGTCGCGGTCGCGTCGCCAAGCTTCAAAATCGTCTTCCCGAAGCGTCGCCTCCACCTCCAGCCATGCGCGTTCGAACTGGGCACGGGCTTCATCGAATGTCGTGGACGAGCCGGAGCGCTGCGTGCCGGGCTCCATGCCCGGATAGAACCCGATACTCCAGAGCTCCACTGATCCACGCTCGTCGGGACGCCAGCACGGATGCCGATGGTCCCTATGCGGACATCGCCGGAATAGATGTGCCAGGTTTCGTGGTGCTCGTTGTCGCTTGGCGTCGGGTCAGCGCGGTCATGGCAGCGTCCTAACAGGAGGCGGCCTCGTCGCGCCACCCCATACATCGATTGCCATATCGCCAGATTACCGAGCCGGATGCATGTTGGGAGCTGGGCAGCTTGATGCTGGGGGCTGGGCCAGCATCATGCCCCTTCGAACAGCTTTCTCGGCCCCAACTTTGCCCACCCAGCGAGTTAGGGCCGCCTTTCCCGTGCGACGTGCTTGGAATTCTAGTTCCAAGTTCCGACGCAAGCCGGTCGCGCCACCCCATACAACGAATGGTATGTCGCTAGAACGCCCGAGCCCAGTTAATCCCCATTGGCTGGTCCCGGCGTAGTGACGGCCCCACTTCAGCCCCCTGAGTGGGGCCGCTTTTTCGGTGGGCGATCAGCACATAACCGACAGCATCCGCCAAAGCCTCAAATCGACCGGCATCGCCTTCGCCGGCGTCCTCGATCTCGCCGCGCAGCAGGGTCAACAGCGCGGTCATCCGTATGTCGCGCCCGAACATCGAGTTGATGATTGCGAGCATGTTGATCGCCAGCCGGTAGCGATAGGGCAGATGAAGCACGCTCTCGTCGGTCATATGATCACCCGCAGATGGCCCCGGCGAACCTGATCGACCGCTTCGGCATGCATCGCCTCGGCCTCGACCCAGGTAGAGCAGCGGTTCTGGAAGTGATCGAGCCAGCCTCCGAAGATCATGGTTTCGAACAGCTGCGCCTCGCCGCAAAGCAGATCGATTCGATAGGCGAACTCGATTGCGTCACACGCCGCGCGCGCGGCGCCATCATATTGCTCTCCACGGTGCAATCGAAGACGGCGCGGCGGATGCAGCGGGATCGCGCCGGGTCAAAAAGGGGAGGCGTGATCGGGAAAACGGCGTCGTTTCAAGCAACTGCTTTCACTAAGCGACCGGCGTTGCATTCTTCGTGATGGAGGCCAGCAGCGCCAACAGGCGGTCACCTCCGTCAGCTATCGCCGCTGCATGAGGGTTCTTCCACGGAAACACCGTGCCGGGTCTGCTGTATGAAGTCACCCTTTTTGTTTTTCTTTCGCGCTTCTTCCATCGGAGCTTTTAGCGCGTTCATCGAAGCGATCAGCGCCCTTAGCTAATCGTGGCCCGTCTTGCTCTCGTTCTTCGCTTCTTCCCTAGCACTCGCCTCGCAAGCCTTCAGCAGCCCGTTCCCCCGCTTTTGATGATTTCCTTCGCTATTCATGTGAAGCACCTTCCCTGATGAACAAAGCTTCTCCAGGAATAGTCGGGGTCTATCCCAGCTGAGCCGTAACAAACTCAAATCAGATCACTTCGCCATTGTTCCAGTTCCGTTAAAGCGAAAGCGTCTACTGGCGCAAATCTGATCTCGGACGAACCGCACGCGCATGTCCGATAAGCAGATAACCTGACGGTCGGTGGGTAGCGCGGCAAAGCCCGCATTGGGGCCACAAGCCGACGTACGGAAGACTGGAAGCTTCGCTCAAGAGGGGCACATCGCAGGCTCATTGCACAACGAGTATGGCAGGGCGGCTTACCGTGCTTCGGGTGCAGTCGCGCTAAAAACGCGGCTGTACACTTTGGCAATAAGTCGTGTTGTTGATGGTAGCTCGACCGGCATCCTGCTGAGTGAAACTAGCCGTCATTTTCGATAAAGCCGCCCTCGGAGCTTTGCGAAGCATACGGAGACGTCTGCCAGCAGTTGCCGACAACCTGCGCCCGCGGTCCAATTTTCCCTGTGCCTCCCACCTGATCTCGCCTGTGGCAGCGGCAGACACCAGCGAGGCTAAAGCTTACGGTAAGTCACGTGCGCCGTCGCAAACGGGATACCAGCACGGCCAGCACGGCCGCGGACTATGCAAGCTCGTTCATCGATTCCGTAAAACCAATTGTCGAAATTCAGCTTGAACGATCTACCGCCCCCTTGCGGCGTATCGCGAGTGTATTTCCAGTGGAATGCGCAACCGCCTTGCTCCCCAATGGCCTCACCTTCCAGTCTGTTTTCTAAGCCGGTGTACTTGCCTTCCTCACCCTTTCGGATCGTCCAATGCAAAGTATCGCTGTGACCATCGTCAAATGTATATGCCTCGATGAACAGCACTGTATCAGTGTCGGCATCTAGTTCGCCGTGACCGGCAATTGTTGCGCGCTTCAGTAGTCCGCCAACTAGACTTTCTAGCACTGCCCAACCTTCTAGCCGCCCGACGAAAAAACGTTCAGGAAGAAACAGCGGCGTTGTGCCTCTAAAAGCATCGATCGCCATTGGTACACCCTTCGAAATACGTCTAACGAATAAATCTCCTGGCTCCGGCTGGTTCCTAGCTGGCGGGAACATGCTCGGCTCGGAGCGCTCAAGCATTCGCCGCACGCCCTGTGTATTTACACGATCGGATTTAATACCGCTCAGCCGGTTCACTACGCACCGTCATCCGGTCCTGTTCTTCAAAGCGGGCCTCCATGTTGTCGAGGTAAGGGGTCGCGAACTCGCCCGACTTGGCGGCAAAACCTGACACCCTGGCGAAGCTTCCCTTGCCAGCGTGTCGAAGGCGAGCTTTGCCGTCATCTTGATTGCGGCTTCATTGCAGGCCACGGTCACGAAAAGGAGACGCCCACCAAAAGGCTCAATCGAGCAGCTGATCTCAGCCTTGGCGCTTGCATCGTAACTCGTAAGCGGCCGCTAAATCCCGACGAGCTAGCGGGCTGGGAAGCCGACTCAGACGTTGTTTGAGGGCTCGACGGTGTACGGTTCGGTGTGGCGCGCCAGGCATCCTTGCCAGCCGCCAAGAGAAGGTCTGGGCTAGTCGGCAATTTCTTGTCTTGAAACTTCGCGACTTCGGCGGGATACTTGGACAAGTCTTGCCCATCATCATTCCGAGGAAGACGATCATGGCGATCCAGATCGTGATGGACAGTACCGGCGATAGCCGTCACTTTTTCAATCCAGAAGACGCGCGAGAGCTCGCAAAGGCCGAGCAGCGATTCCACAAATTGACCGACGGCGGCTTCACCGCGGCAGTCCGGACGGGTCCGGGTCAAGTATTGCAAATGCGATCGTTCGACCCGAACGCGGAAGAAACCGTCTTCTTCCCCAGGCTGGTCGGCGGGTGATCGGCCCGCGCCATGTTGGGCTTTTCTCCCCCGCGTGAAGGCCGGCGCGCGAGAGCTATTCGGGCTCTCTTTATCAGACACGGCGCCGAACGAACTCCGGAGGGCCGCTCGCTGCAGCTCTTGCGGGCGTGGCTATCGCCGGCCCAGCGTGCACAGTTCACGGAAAAGGGTTACTTCGAGGTCACCGGCGGCGATACTGGCAGGAAATATAGGATCTACGCGGGCGCGTCGACGAACGTCTGCGAGGTCGACGAAAAAGGGCGCGCGATGCGGGGCCTGTGTTTCATGCCGCGTGGCAATCTGCCGGTCGGAGATGTTATGCTTTCACAAAAGATCGCGCTGGAATGCAGCGAGAACCACGCGCTCGAGGTGGCCAGAAGGTTCGCACCGACTGGTTTCATGTTCGGGCGAAGTCGGCTCCTTGGTTGAGCCGCAATGGTCCTCGCTTGGACATCGGCGAAAGATTGACATAGCGGAGATCCAAGACGAGCTCTCGATGGGGACACCTTTCTGCAAGGCTCCCATGACGACAGAAACCGGCCACTGAACTCGCAGCTCGTCCGACTGCCGAAGTGAGCAACCGCGCGAGACAGAAGATGCAGCCCGGATGCGCTTTCGGCGGAGCGTAGAGTGGCGATCCTTGCCCCCGTTCGCTCGACCGAGTATCAGTCCCTCCCATTGGCGAAGCCAAACCAGGCTAATGGGAGCGCGATGATGCAGAGCGCCGCCATGGGGAAGAACGCCGCCCCGGCATAGGAAGCATACAGTGCGCCGGACAACAAGGTCAGTACTGCCGTTAGCAATCCTGAGCCAAACGCATAGAGAGCTTGCGCAGTTGCGGCGACGCTTGGTGCGACCAGTGTTCCCATCATCCGCATGCAAGCGAGATGGAGCAGAGCGAACGTTAATCCATGCAACGGCTGTATCAGCGAGAGCAGCAACACGGAGGTGGTCACGCCCGCTACGGACCAGCGAACGATTCCAGCCGCAGCTGCCAAGATAGCCGCGCCACGCACGCCAAACCTATCCAGGAGTGCCGGACCGGCCAGCATGAACACGAACACTTCAGCGACCACCGCTTCCGACCACAAAAAGCTAATCGCCGAAGTGCTGATGTCCGCATCGCTCCACCTGATCACTGCAAATGCATCGTGCAGTGCATGACTGCCATAGATCAAAGCCGATGCGATAATCATGATGCGAAACTGCGACACGCTCATCAGCGCTTTCAGCCCTGACACAGCGAAGGACGGCGACCTCTGCGATCGGGTTTGGCGAGGTAGCAATGCAGTGGCACCGGTGGCGCCGATCAGGAAGACAGCGTTCATCCAGATAACCGGCGTGAGATCGGCCGGGCTGACGAGTTGTCCGGCGACCAGTGTTCCCAGGACGAAAGCTGCGGAAGCAGCCCCCCGTATCCACCCGTACTCGAATGGCCTTCCGGCGAAGCGAGGCCTCGCTGTATTGACCGATAACGCATCGGCGATCGAGGTGGTAGGGGCGAGAGCGGCAGCCTGAACCAACGCGACAAGAAGCAGCCACCGGTATCTATCGGCCCAGAGCAATGCGACCGCTGCTGAGGCCGCCACGGCAGCACAGCCTGCGAGCACGAGGCGCAATGACCCGAGCTGATCCGCCAGCCTAGCAAGCAACGGTCCGGAAACGAGCCGCATCAGCATTGCGGCAGCGAGGATCAGACCGATCTGCTGAGACGCCAGAGCTCTCGTTTCGAAGAATTTTGGCCAGAATGGAGATGCGGCGCCGAACGCCGCGTATAACGCGACGTAGAGGACTATATAGGCGATTGGTGCGGGAATGCGCACAGGAGCCTTAGCGGTTGCTCTATAGCCTGCGTGGAGCGCGAACGCGGCGCCAAAGCGCAATTCAAACGGAGCTGGATCCGAAAGCGGAGTTTGGCCGCACAGACCAGTCGGATCAAGTGATCCGCCCGCCCGGTTGACGAACTGTCGGCCTGCTTCTCCGTTCCGCCAGCACTCCGAGCGCCTCCAAGCAAGTACTGTAGGTCGGTCATGCCGACCACCGCCTACTTCCGTCTCCGCTCAGCGAGTGAGGAGGAAAGGACCCAACTTGAGCCGCTGAACGTGTGCCCTGCATGCTCTGCTCTCCAAAACGACACCGTCCGGCAGGCGGCCCTCACCTCTTTGGCGGAGTGTGATTCAAGATGCTGACTGGATTGCAGGCGCCAGCATCGCAAAACCCCACCTCTTTCCCTGGATCTTCGCGAGCGTGTGGTGGCGTCGGTTTTGGTGGGCGCGAGCCGCCGGTCTGTGGGAGTTGCGGTCTCGTCGGTTGTGAAGTGGTCAAAGCGGCAGCGGGGACCGGCTCGGTTGCGCCTGGCAAGATGCGCGGTGTCCGCTCCCCCCTCCTTGATCCGCACGCGCCTTCATCGTCGAGCGGATTGCTCAGACGCCGCACCTGACGTCTAAAGGCGGAACTGGAGCGATACGGCCATGTCGGCGGCATCGCTGCGAAGCGCCCTATCAAGGTCACCTTTGATCCGGCGCATATCATGAACGCCGGCGCGTCTCGTTTCTTGCGTTTAAGGGCCGCGCGATTTCGTCGACACGGAAGGATCTCTTACTTTGCGGCAGGTGTCGCACTGAAAGAGCGACCGTCGGAACCGCCGTGATCGTTCTTAGAGACTTCGAGTTTCGACATGCCCTCCGGGACGCCCAGCCAAATCACGGGCGGATCGCCGAGAACAGGCTCCACTGTGGATTCCCTTCGGAAGTCATGAATGACGATGCACAAAGTCCTCTATCGGACCTACGACCATTGCGGGAAGTCTTCCCACTAAAGATATTTCCACAACCACTTTGCGGCGGAGCAGGTCGAACGCCACTCCCACTTCCGCGCAAGTTGGATGTGGAATTCTCTATACGCCAACTCCACTGGATCAAAAGTCCAAATTCGCCGCGCGACACGCGGAACATGTCTCTTTAGGCTGGCGGGTTCGCAGCCTACCCCGAAATGGTTACGTGAGTTCTCCCTAAGAGGCATAGGACAGCGTATAGCCCCGCTCGTAACACTGCTGTGACTTTGCAGCGATTCGTGGAAGTCACTGATCGATGGAACGGGAGCAAGGCGTTCGCCCGCAAGCTCACCATCATGAACGAAAGTCGAGCGAATTTAGACGCGGGTTCTCAATCAGTTGCAGTGGCGGCCACGCTAAACCGACAATCGGAGGCCGCGGCGATAATCATGCGACTAGCGACCTCATCAACGAGGCGTAGCCCGGTAGGCGGGTCTGCGATACGAAGCCGGGCGTCGAATTCGGTGCCCATCACATGGTTCTCAATTGGATGACCGCGATGCCGGGCAACATGCCGCGCGAAACGCCTGGCTATTTGACTATCTCAGCAAAACTACGAGGGAGAAATACGATGAGCATCTCGCAGCGCATTGCGAAAGCCGCAGCTATAGGAGCCTTCGCGGTCCTGCTTGCCGCTCAGATGGCGGCGGCAGAGCAAGGCGGACGATACTGGGTGCCGAAAACGACGGGCGCCGGCTCATACTGGAGACCGTCAGGCCAATATTCCGAGCCGACAACTATGACGCCGGCCCCGTACCCGGCGCTGACAACCCCCTCAGCTCCCACCTCCGATAAGACCAAGACGAATCGAGCCCCGCAGGGGCGATCGCTGGTGAAAAATTCGACGAAACGGTTCGCTGCCAAGCAGCCGCGGAAGCGACCCTCTCTCGAGGCGATGGCCGCGGACATCCCCGCGTCCAAAACGCACCGTTTGATCCTTCAGGTCAACACGAATGACCCTGGCGCGATGAATCTCGCGTTGAACAACGCCGCGAACGTTACGCAACATTATGGGGAGCTCGGGGAGAAAGTTAAAATCGAGGTGATCACGTTCGGCCCCGGACTGCATATGCTTCGCGATGACACGTCGCCGGTGAAAGCTCGAATTGAGCAGATGGCGCTGAGCATGCCGGAGGTATCATTCAAGGCTTGCGGTAACACCCAAGAAAAGATGCACGAAGCCGAGCACAAGGACATACCGATTGTTTCTCAGGCGCAGGTGGTAAAGTCAGGCGTGGTGCGGGTGATGGAACTGCAGGAGACGGGTTGGACTTACGTAAAACCGTGAGCGGCTATGTCTAGCTCGCCCTGGCAGGTCGGTTCTCTGAGATCGTAAGCGAAAGCGAGTCTTCGAAGAGCGTTATGATAGCGAAATGCGCTCCGCTTACTCAAATTCGGCTATGAAGTCGTTGAGTCAAGCTACGATTTGGAGCGCTCTCACACAGCTTTTGCGTAGCTCAAGCGCAGTTTTGCAAGGGATGTGCTTTTTGGCGCAAGAGCGTGAGACCTGGATGCTGCAACCGGTCAAAGAGCCAGCCTAGATTACGAGGAAGAAGGTCGAGGCTAGCCCTGACATCGGACCCGGCGGGGCATTCCCAGCTTCTTTGCCGTGGGGTCAACAAGCGAAGAACTCGCGGTGAGCAAATTTAGTCCGTTTCACCACAATCAGCGGATCGAAACGGCCGCACCGTTACTTTGGGAGCCATTTCCAAAACAACTTAGCTGCCACAAAGAGCAGCAACAGCGCGATAACCGTAGAAGCGATTCAGTCCATCCGGTTTCTAGCCTCCGGCGAACAGCACGCTGCGCGTTTTTTTCCCACCCGCCGCTGAGCTTCCGACCTAGGGGATTGCGGGCCCGGTCTTTTGCTTGGGGCGAAGGCGCGCCAGCAGCAGCCAGCCACATGGCCTAAGTTTCTAGAAAGGAACAGCATTTCCCTTGCGGGACGAAACACGGCTGAAACAACGCAGTGTTCTTGTCGGGAAAATGAACACCGCCGCCGTGACAATGTATTAGAGCCCGGCGGCGGCCGCAGACTTCGGCCACCATTAAATCGGCCTAATACGCGCTGTACTTGGACCGCAGACCATTTGCTCTTGTGTTAGAATCCCTGCCTCGTTCAACCCCTGAGCAATGGCTCTCAAACTCGTTTTGCCGGCCACCTGTAGCTGCCTGATGATCGGCGCCAAGTCTGAGTCCTAGCGTCAGCCCGCGCCTGGAGAGTCTCTGTAGCCATTTCCCGCCTTCTCGCTCGGAACGACGCCCCGATCACCGAGATTTCGTTGTTGATGTGCCTCAGCGAAGCGATCCGAAGCTAGCCATTCGCACCATCGATGGTCGGCCGACGTCCCGCCCGCGGCGTCGCCCGTCGGCGGTATATCGGCCATCCGTACTCCGAGCCGGATCCTCGGGCGTATTGCCTCCCGAGTCCCTGAATAAGGGCGCTCGCTAGCCCCAGCTCACTCTGACCCCAACTGAGCGGGGGCCTTTTTACTTGAGAATTACACGTCCCCCGTGGTCGCCGGAGTGGATGCAGGTCCATTCTCGTTGGCCAGGTGGTCTGTCCCCTTACATCGTAAAGAAATGCGAAGTTGATGCGCCTTCACGGCGATAGCTGACGGGCCCCG
Organism: Bradyrhizobium sp. B117; assembly: GCF_038969555.1. Lineage (NCBI taxonomy): Bacteria > Pseudomonadati > Pseudomonadota > Alphaproteobacteria > Hyphomicrobiales > Nitrobacteraceae > Bradyrhizobium > Bradyrhizobium sp. B117. Next base: position 636,379 of record NZ_CP152414.1, on the reverse strand, counting down.
TCCCAATTCAGCGGCAATCTTTTTACGGGAACGCTTCCCAGCCATCGCTTTGAGCTTCTCAATATCGTCTGGGGTCCAGCGGCGGACAAAATGCGACATCTTCCCACCTCCACAAAATCAGTTACCCAAGGCAAAATATCAAAATGCGAAAAGTTCCTTCGATCGAGGGCAGGACTGCCAGCGCGCACCGCGGGCCTTCGTCCTTGCACGAAGGCATGCCCCCGCTGCTCTACTGAGCGCCCTTCAGCCGACAAGAGGTTGCGCACGTTGCAGTAGTGCCCCGCTCACAACGATTGCATACGGTGACACACTGATCTTTGGATTGTATGACGAGTAAAGCTTCTCAACGCAGGAAGTGTTCAAAGAGCCGGTCGCTTGGTCGTCGCGGCACCCGACCAGAATTAGGGCCGATGCGAGCATGACCACTACACGCATTGAGACCCCTATGGTTTGCTGTCCAGACCAAAGCCCGCCCGAAGGTGAGCGACTGATGTTCGCCCCAAATCAGGCAGGCTGAGTAGCGTCTTGTCTGAAGCCAAGCGAACGTCACCAATCGTCCTGAACCCGTGCAGTGCAAGAGCGTTCCTTATCCTTGTCGGCAGCCGCACCTGCACCAACTGAACGTCATCTGACAAGTCTTGCGAGGGATCGAGCATCGGATCAACGATCTGGGTTTGAATCATATGCCATCCAGACCGTGACACCGACCTTACAACGACGCGCAGTGGCTCACGCTGATTCCGAGGATTGATAAATTTGGTGGGGGGCCTCGGATAGCGCTTTTATGGCGGCATGCCTCGACCAATCCGACGCCAGACACCTATGCACCCCGACGGCCGGCCGCTCAAGATCACGTTCGGCGAGATGCGCGAGATGGGCTTGCGCGGCGTCCTGGTCTACTGCCATTGCGGACATCATGTCGCGCTGAGCGCCGATCGCTGGCCTGATGATGTCCGGCTGTCAGATATCGAGCCGCGGTTGTCTGAAGGCTGCGGATCGCGCGGCGCTGACGTTCGGCCGGACGGGGTAATCCTCAGATGGCTGTAACGGGGATCGAAACACAAGATAATGCGCATCAACCGAGTCGGCCACAGAACCAAGCGGTGTTCCAACAAAGACCCGCGAGCTCGCCAGCCACGGCGGGCCTTCTATGCAACGTTAGGCCTGCGGAACATTGTGAAGTAGATCATATTGCAAACAAAAAGGCTGGGTATGCTCCGTTTTACCGGGGCTGGCTCCATATTTCACTTAGACCTTTTCACCCGGTCTATTTTGACCATCGCGCTGGCTGCAGCAGTCCCCCTGCTGCGGCCTTCGTACTGACGGGGACGCCGCCCAATTCACTGTTGGAGAGACTTTTATGCCCAAGGAGAATTGCCTGATTGTTCGTGCTGCCGGGAAACAACTTGACCTGTTGCGGGGCGAAGCTTCCCGCATCGCAAAAGCTGCTAACGTAGGTTGGTGGACCGACCGCGCGGAGATCGGCATTAGGTTTTGTTTTGAAGATCCTAAACCGAAAGAGTCGTTCGTACTCATTTGCGACAGCCTCGGCATCACCAGCCAGGAGGGCTAGGCGATTGAAAAACCCGCCGACCTGGGAGCCGGCGGGTTCTCAATGCCCATGCGTACCGCGGTACTCGTCACCAATCCGCGATGCCTTAACTATACCCATCAGCTATTTATGTTGAGTTACCTCGCCCAGCGTGAACCGGCGCGCCCTAGCTTTTACCGCCTCAGCCGGCAGGCATGGGCAGCCAGCCGCTGCCGGTTGCGCTTCCTGTGGGTTCGGCGCCAGCGCTTCACGATGCACCCCGCTGCATGTCGTCGCGCCAGACCGCCCTTCACGTGATCTGATCCGGCGCGTGCAGGCCGACTGCGCGGTCGAGATCGATGGCAACGCCTACTCTGTGCCATGGCGGCTGATCGGCGAGACGGTGAGAGCGACGATCGCCGATGGCGTGGTGCGCATCCACCACGGATCCATGAGGTGGCCGTTCATCCGATCTGTGTCGGTCGGCGCCATCGCGTTGCTGATCCTAAACACTTTGAGGGTCTGACTGGCTTTAAACCGAGCCGTGCTGGCGAGCTCGCATTATCGCCTCTCGCGCCGCCGTCGCCGACGCTGCTGCGACCACTCGGCGAGTACGAAGCGATTGTGGGAGGGGGCTTCTTCCCGATCGCCTGAGCGATATGCTGACGCGCCTGCCGCTGACGGCTGTCCGCGACCAGCTGGATGGGTTGTTGGATGAAGCCGGCCGTCAAGAGCTGAGCCTACGCGAGACCCTGGTGCTGCTGTTCGAACGCGAGATCGCCCGCAAGGATGAGCGGCGCATCGAGATGACGCTCAAACTTGCTCGCTTCCCGTTCATTCGCGATCTGTCGGGCTTCGACTTCTGGGCCCAGCCCTCGCTGGATCCCAAGCAGATACGCGAGCTTGCGAGCGCCCGCTGGATCGCCAATGGCGAGAACGTGCTGCTGCTTGGGCCACCTGGCGTTGGCAAGACCCACCTTGCGGTCGCGCTTTCAGCCCCGGCAAGGGCTTTTTGCGGGAGTTTCGAAGCTCCGCCCTCAGTGCACCACTGATTTGGTTAAAAATCCACCCCCTCTAGAGGCGCTTCGGCGCGCCTGTGCCCGCGATGGAGAAAACCGCCGCGCTGCATTTCCGAATCAGCGAAAGGACTGTCCTATTCCAATGGGCTGGGGTCTGCCGTCGGGAGGGACATCATGCAATTCAGCCGCATCATCAGTCCCCTCAAGGATCTGGAAGTATGGAGCGCGAGCAGCGGCGGCTTCTCGTTCGTGATCAGTCACGAAGCCTCTACTGGACCCGGCTTTCACGGCCGCCCCGGTTACATCGCAAGCTGGCGTCCCCTCTACCAGAACAAGTGCGCGATTAAGGTGGGCGGTTCGCCCTTCAACACCTTCGCCGATGCCGAGAATGCCTGCGAGGCTTTCCTGATGCATCTAACGCGCTGACGAATGGCACTTGCACGCGCGCTCGGGTTGCGGGAACATCCGCTGGCTGGTCCAGCTTGAGCTCAACCGTGATCGGCCAAAACATCGGAGGTGCCAATTGAGCATCCTCTCCGACATGCGATATCCGCACTGGCTGATGGTGGCGGGCGCATTGCTGGTGATTGTCGGACTGATTGGGTGGTTGATCAGCCGCAGGCAGATGGAGGCGGCCCAGGACGATCCGGACGGCCAGCCGAGTCAGGAGGCGCGCCCGCAAATGCCGCCGTTGCCGGATCTCCTCGACACACGGCCCAAGAATCGCCATCCGTCGACCCGATCGGGAGATCGGTCCGAGGAAATTTCCGACTAACGAAATCATCCCTGTTGGGAAATCTGCCGGTATTTGTCTCGATCGGTCCCATACTGATTTTTGCCATGGCTTGATTGGGGCCGGTTCGGTTTTCACCGCTTCTTTTCTCGTCCTGCTGACCGCTGCCGTGTGCTTGACCGGTCATAAAAGTTATGGCTTGGGTTGGGCCGACGTCTTCTTCGGAATGTTCTTGGTCTGCATCGCAGCGACCACCGTCAAGAATGGGCTGACGGCTGATTCCATTCCAGGCCAATTTGCTTAGAACACCCAACTTTCCTTCGCCATGAAGCCGCGCAAGTCCACGCACGGCACATTGAAGTGCTTGCAGATGTTGGGGATCTTCGCCGCGGTCGGCTTGAACTGCTCCATGGTCACCACCGTGCGCCGAGCACGGCCGCGCGGGCGATCAGGAAGGTGTCGGCGTTGCGACCGCCCTGCAGTATCTTCTGACGCTCGATATTGGTTTGGAAGTGATCGATGGCATAGATGGAAGCGACAACGGCACCCTCGTTCGCGTCGGGGGTGCTGAACAAGGTCGGGTTGGCGTTGGCCCAATCGAGCGGTTCGCTTCCATGGTCTTCCAACTCGCGCAGCGCCTCTCGCGTCGAAGTGAACCGCCCACTGGCGAGCATGCCGTCGAAGGCATTCCAAAGCGACACGAAATGCGGCCGGTAGTAGTTGCGGTGCAGGGATGAAATCACCGAGGTTGTCGAGTACATACATCAGTGGCCTCCCCCAAACTTAGCCTCGAAAGTCGGGAGGTTCTTTGGCTTGATGTTGAGGTACTGGGCAAGCGCGCCCTCATCGAAGCGGCCTTGATGGTAGCGCGTGAAGGCCAGATCGATGTAGCGCTGCCCCAGGTAGGCATGCTGGCCGTTGTAGTAGTTTCCTGAGCCTGACTCCTTCGGCTTGAGCTGCGCTTCCCACTCCTTCGCGGCCTCCGTGTACTCGCCGGCGTCGATCATGCCACGGTCGAGGAATTTGCGATAGATGACTTCACGGCTAACGCTGAAGTGGTTGGCTAGGTCGGCCGCTGCTTCGCGGTTCGGCTGCCTGCCGCTGAGCATGTTGGTAAGCACCTCGTCGGGCACCAGGATGCGCGCCGCGAGGCCGTTGCAGATGATCTCGATTTTCCGCTCATCGCCGCCCAGGTGCTGGATGATCCGATCGTCAACGATGTCGATCCCGCTCGTGTGGAAAAGCAGGTGCCCCAGTTCGTGGAAGAGCGTGAAGATCCGCCTCGACTTCGCTGAGCTGTTGTTGACGTAGATAATCGGAAACTCGTCGTCGTACAGGCAGAACCCGAAGTGGTTGTCCGAGTGGAAGGCATCCCTTGAAGACGTAGATGCCCGCTTGCGCGAACACTTCGCGCCAGGCCTCCAGTGCATCCTCCACGCTTTTCCAACTCGCTTGCTGTTCAAGGCTGCCCAGATAGGCCCGCACGTCGGTCGCAATGGCATCGAGCGAAGCGTTGGGGGAAAACTGGAGGTCGCGCGTGATGAGCCTCTGCGCGGGGTTCTTACCATCGTTGAGCTCAGCCAGGTTGACCTGCATGCTCTGGCCGCGACGCAGGAGCAGGCGCACGGTACGGGGAATGGCGGCGAAGTCGTCGGCCGGGAGGGTTCGGAACGACTGCTCCACCGGCGGCACCTGCGGCGCCTTGGGGAAGAAGAACACCGCCACCGGGACCTCGGTTTAATTTCCCAAAAAAGAAGGCTCGTCCTTCGATGGGAAGATCGGTCAACCGGCATGCCGATCTCTGCTACCGGAACAAATGCGATCCGAGATGGGTGGGGAATACTCGCCAAACCGGGGCTGGCCGCATAGTTGCACCTAGATCGTTCCACCCGGTTCATTGACCGTGCGCCGGCCGCAGCGATCGAGTTCGCTGCGGCCCGCGTCGAACCGGCGGGGTCGCCTCAGTTGCACAGCCCTGCGACATAGTGGTCTGGCAATCCCATTTTCCGCGCGACAGCTTGCAACGCAGTGGCATATTCCGGATTTCTGCCCGCGCCCTGCGGCGGAGTGGGCAGATTGAAACAGAGAGCGAGCTCGGCTGAGCCGTCGGCCAGCTGCGCAAGAACAGGCTCCGGCCGATACGCAGCGACGCTGGGGTCCGAATATAGCTGGTCGACCTCGGCGTGAGTAAGCCGCATTATTGTGCCGTAGACCGGGCCGTCTCTGCTTGCGACCAGCGTGGCACGTGCGCCAAGCTTCAGCGCAAAACGCTCGACATAAGCCTGCCTAACCTGGCGCGGACGCAGTCCTTTCGCCTGGAGGGCCTCCGGATCCATAAACAATCCATAGAAGAAGATTGTGACCTGCTCCGCCATGATGGCATTCTAGCCCTTCCAGGCGCCAAGAAAAGGCCGAGCCGCCCGGAAGCCGGCGGCGTCTCAACGCCCGCGCCATCACAGGACCCGGCACAGTTGGAAACACCAACGTTCGGCTGGGGAATATCGCTGCAGCACAAAACGGAAGCAAAACGTAGCGTGAGATCGGTTTTATGGCCCGCTGAGGAGAGTATTGGCCGTTCACAGCACAAATGGCGCCGTACATTGGCCGACAGCTCGCCAGAATCACAATCGCAAATTGGAAGACGTCGAGGCCGCGGTCGAACTAGCACCGCTAGCAGGTCAAAGCCTTGACTCCCGCTCCATCGCTAATCAGCCCCCAAGCCCCGGCGATGGAGCGGGGCAGGATACTGCATGTGCGAAAAGTCCCCCTGGACTGGGTGGCGTCGAGATGTCGGTCTGCTTCGGGATCGTCGCCGGCGTGGCTATTGTGCTTGGGGCACTCGTCCTGGGCTTTAGGCATATGACCCCCGACGGTGATAACCTTCCCATGAGCGCGTTGCGATGTCGGCTCGGGTAGCATGCCGTGAAAATCTGGTTGAAGACCGCCTTTGCGGGTGCCGGGCTTCTGCTTTGCCTTCGCCATGGCTCAGCATCGCAAGCCGCCTCGCACTGCTCTGCCGCCCGCCATGCCGCGTCGGATCGGATCCCATGGAGGCGCTCGCGAGCCACAGGAGGCGCCTGCTGATGTTGCGCGGGCTGCTGGCGCCATCGGTGCGGAGCCGGCCCAAGGGTGTTTCCCAGCGCTGCTGAGCCGACGAGTGGTGTTGCGGCGGCGGGTGATCGCTCGACTCATCCTTGGGTCGTTCTTGGGTGGGTCGCGTTTTCGATAGCGACCTTCGACGACGTGGAATCAATGGGGCTATCGACCCAGATGTCGGATTGAGGCCCGCTAGCGTGAGACCGGCTGGCGCCAGATTTGCTGCGAAACTACGTCTAGTTATTCAATAGGTCTTCTTCGTGATCGTGTAACGCACCTCCATGAAGCTCGCCGGAGTAGGCGTAGATGGCGCTCGATTCACTCAGGAATTTGCTCTCCACTGGCTGCGCGCTTTGGAGCTTTATGCTCGCGACGAACGTGGCTTTGTCCGGCGAGACAGATCAAGCCAAGGCCGAAGCCCAACGGTTCATCCAGAGCCAATTTGCAATTAGACCCGACGGAAGTGCGCTCTTGTATGACCCGCCGGATCCTCGAGAGCCCGTTGGTTACGGTACCGGCACAAGCTATTGGCACCTCGATGGCTTTCGTTGGCAAGTGAAGGAAGAGAGCCTCACGCGAGCCGATCAGCTCAACGGTGTGACTTGGAAAGGTAGCATACTCGTCAATATAGCAGCCCATCGTAAAGCAAGAGAGTCGAGCGCTCTTGGTGCGCTCAATCCACCGCCATGTTGGCATGACTGGGAGAATGTACCGAAGTGGCAGGATGACGCGCCCTACGATCTCAAGTGGTCTCTCCAGCTTATCGATGGTCATTGGAAAACAAGTACGGAGAACAGTGGCCATTGGCAATCATGGGCATTTGGCGGTGGAACCGCCAAGGCTCCCAGCGAGCAAGTAATCTCACGCGCCTTGGGTTTTGCCCGTTGTTGAACCGTTGCTGCAGGTCTTCAGCGCTCTTTTGAAAAAGGGCGCGAGGCTTCGGTCCCGCGCCCTTTTGTATCCTTACCGCCTCAGCCATCTGGCACGAGCCGCCGGCCGCTGACGGTTGCGGGTGCGATGTGATTGGCGCAGCTTCACTAGTCGCGCTCCGCCAGGATCCGGCGGATCTCGGCCGACGCGATCGCCTGATCCCGGGCGAAAGCTGAGCATACCTCGTTGCGATCTGCTCAGCGCGCGGCACTTGCGCCACTCGGCCGCGGCGTTCGTCCACCATCTTCTTGAGACCCTTGAGGCAGCCGCCGAGCATCCAGCCGTAACTTTGACGTCGGCCAGCGCCGCTTAATGCTCGTGAGTGGTCTGCCTTTGCGCTTTCTCCGCCATCGCCATCCACTCTTCGGCCAGCTCAGCCATGCCTTCTTGTCGGCAGCGCGGTTGGCCTTCTCTGCCTCTGAGGCAAGCCTTTGCTCGGCGGAGGTATCTGGCCGCGTCATCTTCTATGAGCTGAAAAATGCGGAGGCGGCCTAAAAGTGCCCCCAAAACAAGCCGAAGGTGCTGGTCTTGAAAGAGCTCTGGCGGCCTGCGCCGCGTCGGTCCTACACCCGCGATTTGAAATTAGGACAGGAACGTTTTGGCGATCGCCAGGTTTTCCCGATACCCCTTTTCAAGGGTGACCCCAAGCCGGCCCCAGCTCCATCGCCCCCCTTGCGAGCTGGGGCCCTTTTTTTGCAAGCCGCAGAGGGGGAAGAACTACCCCTCAAGCTCATCGACCGCAGCCCGTCGAACCGGAAGAACAAGGAACAGCGGCTCCGGCCGCCTGGAGGCACTGATGGGAGGTCGCAAAGGGCCGGAGCCGCGTTCCGCCTGAGCGCGGATGATCACTCTGCCGACCTTGCTGAGCGGGGCATCGAAGCAGATCAATAGATTCGCATTTTGGCTCTTTGGGCCCTTATCTCTGATCCCAGGTCACTGGAGTTTCGCATATGGCCTCGCCGTCAATCATCCCGAACGATCGCCTCGACAAGGATTTCTATTTGGTCCTGGAGGAGTTCCGGGACGGCGCGGCGTTTCGCGAGACCGATGAAGGCGCCACCTACTCCAGCCTGATCGGAGACATGCTCACGGGGCAATACGATCAGGTGCTTCGCGTCAGCATTCAATCCGGTCGAGGGATGGTCCCGGGACGCCTCCGAAGATGTGGCGCGCGAACTCGAACGCCGCATTGGCGCCGAAGGCCACGAGATCTCCGAGACCTTGAGGGACTTCCTCGAGAGCCAGCTCGGCCGCGCGATCGGCATCCAGCTGGCGCTCCCGCTGCGGATGGCTGTCGCGAGCAGGCCCATCTCCCGGCAAAGTTCGACGAAGCGCGCGCATACATTGCGCAGCGCCAGGCCGTTATCCTTGCGAAAGTCCGCAATCGTCTTGTGATCGGGAGCGAGCCGACCCAGCAGCCACATCACCTCGACATTGCAACGGCCTCTCCTCTGGTGCGGGTCATAAGCGTCGTTTGGTAGGTCAGCCAGTTGCTTCCGGTCTACCCCGATGAGCCGACGGCAAGGACGCCGCCAGAACTTCGCATTCGGGCGATGAACGGACACTCCCCTATTCGATCACCTCGTCGCGCGGGCGAGGAGCGTAGGCGGGATCGTCAGGCCAATGGCCTTCGCCGGGCCCCCGGATCCGGCTGTCGGCTACAGAACGACACATCGCCGCGTCGGCGCGTGCTTCTCCCGCGGGACCTGCCGAGACGGTTTAGCCGATTACGGCAACGAATCTTCCAGATGCCACATCACTTCGAACGTCGCTGTCGCTTCGCAAGCCGAACGCCGACACCACCGCCATTCTCTGCAATAAACTCGACGCCGGCTTTTTGAAGTGCGGCTACGAGCGACTCTCCTGTTTCCGCCCTCCCACCAATGTCTCCTTCGGCAGCCTCGAGTCTCTTGATCGTCGGCGCGGATATCCCAGAGTTCTTCGCCAAATCACCTTGAGACCAACCGAGCAGCGCCCTGGCCGCTTTGATCTGACGAATTGATACTTTTAGTATTGACATGTCCCCACCCCCATGCGATACTTTCCGTATCAAACAATGCATCAATCGGCAAGTCTCTAGCCGTTGATAGCCTTCACGGTGACCGGCAGAGCCATGTCGTGCGGAACGAGGTTCAGGAAATGGCCAGCTTTAATCAGAATCCACCGACTTACCCTTCCTCTATCGCGGAAGCGCGGGCTCTCGTGCGACGTTGCGCAGAACCGCGTCCGGCTGGTGACCAGGTGAAGGCGGCGATCCTGCGCTCCTCACGCCGGCTTGGACTATCCTTCAACAGAACGAGAGACATCTGGTACGGCCAAGCACGGCGCATCGACACGACAGAAATGGATCGGCTGCGGCTTATAGCTGAGAAAATGGAACTGACCCACGCTATGACGCTGATGGAAGCCCTCCGGGAGAGGATGCTAGCTTCTCCTTCGCCAGCCTCCCGGCAGGTGCACGCCGGCCTTACCGCAGTTCTTGGCGCTCTTGGCGGGAATCTAGGCGGAAGCGGGCCTAAAGAGCAGCCGTCCCACGCCGTTGATGCCGATCGCACCCTTGCGCCACCATGTCAGGGATGCGGGAGCGAGTCGCCGAATGGCTGGTCACTTCTTCTGCCCGATACTTGCGAGGACATTAAATGAGTCAGCCAACCGACAACAAAGGGACCTTCACGATCACTCTTACTGTTACTGATCCGGCAGCGATGCGAGCGGAGGCGTTGCGGTGCTATTTGGCCGCTGGCGGTGAAGAAGAGCATTTCATTGCTATTACCACTGAGCTGGGCTCCACCACCTTATCGTCGGCGGCGAAGCAGGCGGAAACATCGGGTTGCCTCGCCCGCATCTACCCCGGGATATCCCTGCTCGACGCGAGCTGACGCTGTTACATGGGGAACCCAGATTGGCACGATCAGATGCGTGATTGATTAGTTCAGTTCTACCGATAGTTACGACAGTGGGTATATACCGAAGTGAAAAGGCTCGGCTCAACACACCGGGGCTCAGCACAAAGCGTGACGTCCCAAGGCGAACGCGTCGCCCCCGCGCTCTCTTTTTTAGGCGGTAAAATAAAGGATCCGTGCTCTGGCAGTGGACGAACAACTCGAGGAAGTCCACTGACGATCCCGGCCGAGCGATCGCGGTCGTGGAGCTCGCTCCTGAGACCGACGGGACCGCAGAGCGGTGAACCGAGCCGCAGCGCGCGTCCCGGATCCCGTACGATGAACGTTTGACGGTGACCCCCGCTTCTTTGTGCGATCTGGGAGTGGCGGCAGGCGGCATTGACCGAGTTGGTGGACGAACTCGACCGGTTAAATGAGTACGGTCGTGTCATCAAAATGAGTGCCTGAGGAAAAGCGCGTTGAAAGTGAGGTTGCTCCTCAAGTCGCACAACCGCTCCCGCGCATGCTCTTGAACAGGCGAACGCGCGGTGGGTGGGCTTCGAACATCATCTCCTGCGTCTCCCGCGGAAGGGCCGCACGAACAGCATGCGGCTTTGACAGAGCCGGACATGGGCGGCCTTCACCATCACCGTGGTGCCGCTCAGCAAGACCACCTCGTGGCTCCAGTCCAACTAGTAGGCTTCGCCTGGGGCAATGCTCAGCGGGACATAAGCGGCCGCGCGGTCGATTGCCCGCGTTCTTTGCTCCACCGCCTAGCGTAACGCCGCACCGCATCGTAACCGCCGTCATAGCCGCGGCTGCACCTGCCGCTCGTACTCGAAGGAGGTCTCTCCCGACCTCAGCACCTTCCGAACCGTGTTCCGCGACACCTTCAGGTCACGGCGATCTCCTTGATCGTTTGCCCTTGGTGAAGTGCTCGCGCCGGATCCGGGCATCGTCTCCACGATCAGCATCCCCACCAATGCTTCGTTCCAAAGCAGGCAGCGCAGCAGACCATCTGTAGGGGGCAATTTTGGACGCCGATCCCCGGCTTAGGGGGCATATTGCAGGCCGAATGACACCGCTACTGCGGTGCTGACACATGAAGGCGTTGTTGATCGCCTCGAGCCCCCTCTTTTTTGTTGGAGGGAAATTAGATGACATGGGTATGACCCTAGGCGACGCGGCTCTCGCTGCGGGAGACTATATCAAGCTTGCGGTCACGGACACGGGCTCCGGCATGACTGCGGACGTCGTGGAGCACGCCTTCGAACCGTTCTTCAAGGGCACCGGACTCGGCCTCAGCCAAGTCTGTGGCACTCTGAAGCAGTCCGGCGGCCTCGCTGAAGTCGACAGCGCGTCTGGACGCGGCACGACCGTGCTACTGCTCCTCCGCAGGACCGACCTGGCACCAAGAGACGCCGGAGACTTCGCCGTCCCCACGATCATGAAATCCGGCGGGCGAACATTCTCGTCGTGGACGATGATCCGGACGTCCGCGCAGACGGCCTGGCCGCTCTCGAGGCCATCAAAGGCGAAGCACCCGTGGCTGCAATACTCGATTTTGCGATGCCGGGCATGAATGGCGCGGACGTCGCCACACTCCTGAGAGAACGCTTGCCCGAGCTTCCGGCCCTATTGGCAAGCGGCTTCTCCCAAACGGACGCCGTCAGTTCCGCGCGCGGCGAACGCTCGCGAATACTGCGGAAGCCCTTCAAGATCGATGAACTCCAAGCTGCTCTCCGAGACCTGCTCCAGTTTCGGTGCCCGTCAAATCTCTCAAAGGTCCAAAGACGCCCAGTTTTTGGAACTGCTGTGTGCATTTTTGAACTTACGGAGGAACGGACGAAAAGGCGGAGAAGGCCGACGATGGAGTCTGAGCCCGCCTCCCCGGGCCAAATCCTGAATCCAGAAGTTGTGCGCGTTAGCGGCCTCGCCGGAAGGCCTTGCGTTGCTACCGCTGTCAGCTCCTCAAATACTTCGGATAGATCGTTCCGGACCATGGGAGACAGAACGCCAATTCCAGCAGACGGCCGCCCGCCGCCGAGCGGGGGACGGATGAGCTTCGGCAAATGGTCCGCTCCGACATCGAGGAGCAAGGGCGTCTCACCGAGAGATTTCGTCGCGTTCCGAACTGAGGCACTGAGGCCTGGCCAAAGAGCGCCCGGCTTCTGGTTAGTTGCCCCGCAGCGAAAGACTGATGCGGGTGATGATTCTGTCCCAATCGTGCTCTTCAGTGGCCGGATAATTGATCAGCACGCAGTGGACCAGTCGGCCGGTGAAGTTGCAGCGGTCGTACCAAACCTTGTCGCCCTTGTAACTCGACACCGCGAAAAACCGGGAGGTCACCCGTTTGTACTGAATCCGCGCCGGAGGGCTCTTCTTCTCAAGGAAGGCTGCCGGAGAATCGTTCGAGACGTTCGGGGCGGCCTGTATCGTGATATCGGCTCGGCGGTCGGAGGTCCGGAATCGCTGACCGTATCCGTCGGGCTTACCTGCTTGCTCGGTGAAGATGGAGGCCGGGAAGTCGATGGCCGTGCCTGTTTCTGGGATTGAATATCTCGTCCAGCGCACCGGCTGTGCCACCGAGTCATACGCCGGCGCGACGAGCACCAGCATGGCGGCCAAAACTGCGTTCTTCATGGCATCCCCATCCGTATCCGGACTGCTGTATCGACAGCCGTTGTCCACTTCGGGAAAAGCCTGCAAGCGAGGCTCCGTTCCAGGGAAAGTTCGCTGATCAGGTAGTCTCAGCGCTCCGGATCGGTATTGTCGGATTCCAGCCAACTGAGCGCGGTTTCTACCTTAGCCAGCAGAGGCTCCAGTTCCTCCCGCTCGTTCGGCCCCGGATCGTCTGCGAGTTGTTCCAGGTTGCTTCTGCGCCAACAGCTTTGCGACGGTCGACATGGCGGTCCCTCCTCCCTCTCCGCCTAGAAGACGGCAAACCTTCGAACGGTTCCGCACCGCTTTGGCTTAGGCGGGCCGCGCGCGCACCCTGACGCGCAGCCGGGGATCGAGACGTTCTCGTATTCGATGGTCCCCTCGAGTTGCTGCGTGAGCAACTGCACGATCCGCGAGCCCAATCTGACGGGGGGCAGCGCCAGCGATGACCGACGCCGTTCTCCGTGCGGTCAACTCGATTTCCGTCGGTTCGAAAGCGAGACAGTGACGTGGCGGGCGCTTTGGTCGGGGAAGCCGTACTTCGTCGAATTCGTGACGAGCGCGTTGACTATGATGCCGATTGCGAGGGCATGGTTGTGCGCCTGCGTGAAGTCCTCGCAAGATAGCTGAAGGCGACCGGACCCGACGGCGACCGGAAGACTTTCTCCACGACGTCGTTCAGGAAGTACCGCATCGCGACGGATCGTGAGTCCTGTCTCACCTAAAGGTGGTCGCAGCGGAATCGCGCGCAGTCGAGTGTCAACGTACCCGGTCATGGGTCCCGCCGATGGCCAGGGCTCTGCCACGCCTTAAGTCGCACCGGCCGTCGCACTTCCGAGAATGCTGGCCGCCGGCGTCGCGAGTACGGCTTCGAGAACCGAGGCTAGTGCCCGCATCTGCGTCGACCACAATCGCGTCTGCAGGCTCAAACTCCTAACATCGCCCGCGACGGGTTGTCCCAGCCAAAGCCGTCCAGCACGGCATCCGGCTGGCAGTCTCAACCGCCGCATTCCCTAGCCCTTGCCGAATTGGTTCTTTGTCGCGCCCGAAGGCGCCAGGTAGCGCAAGGAACGATTAAACAAACCGTGAGTTCGACCTTAAATCCTGGAATCAAAGCAAGAGGGTAACGCGATGACACGATCCGTGGAGGAGCTGAGACGCGAGTCCGAGCGTAGCCGCGCGGAGCTGGCGGCGACAGTAGGACGGTTGAAGGAGCAGATATCGGACACGGCCGACGACATTCGCCACAAAGTCTCGCCGCAGCACATCAAATCCGAAGTTACCGAATTCGTCAGCCACAAGACCCAGAGTTGGGTCGAAGGGCTTAAGCAACAGATCATGGACAACCCAATGCGCGCAGTGGCCGCGGGCGCCGCAGTGGGCGTTCCGCTGCTGAGGCTGGCACGGGGTATGTCGCTGCCACTTCTTATGATCGGGGCCGGGCTGGCCCTGACGTCGAAGACAGTGCGGGATCGCGCTGCGGACGCCACCGGTCCGGTCATGGATAGAGCGGGGCGCATGCTTGAGGAGATGACAGAGGGCGCGCGGTCCATGCAAGGCGACGCCAAGGAAACGCTATCCTCCGCCCAAAGCCGAGCCGCCGGCATGGCTGATGACGCCCAGGACAAGGCCGCAGGTCTCGCCGCTGACGTGCGGGCGAGCGCGGCCCAGGCTGGCAGCTTTGCGAGTGAAAAGCTCAAGAGCGGCATGGACGCAGCCAAGGATGCCGCTGCGAGCGCGCCCGACCAGGCCCGGCAGACCATCGGCGACAATGCCGCGCTGATCGGAGGCTTGGGCATTGCGATCGGAGCCATCATTGCTGCGGCTCTTCCCGAGACCAAGGCTGAAGCCAAGGTGATGGGCGAAGCAAGTGATGGAGTGAAGCAGGCTGCGACCGACGCGATGGAATCCGGATTTGAGGCAGCGAGAGACGCGACGACATCTGCGGCCGATGCTGCGACGCAAAAGCTTGCCGAGGCAGATCTCGGCAGCCATGCCAGCCGTGTGACCCAGAACATGGCTGACACATTGAAAGAGGCCGCCGACGACGTGGTCAAAGCTGCCTTTAGTCCCTCTCACCCCCACACTTGAAGGAAATCATTATGAGCGATTTGGACCCGGACAACGTGACGCAGTTCGCAAAGAACCAGGACAAGGGCACCGCAAAAAACATCAAGGAGCAGATGAATGATGCCGGAGCGGAGGTGAAACAGCGCGCCGGCGACGCTTTCCGGGCCTCGGCCGACGTCGCGCGAGACAAGTTCGGTGAGGCCGCGGATGCAGCAAAGGGGGTCGCGGAAGGAACCGTCGAGCAGATCCAGAGCCAGGCGCGCGAGCAGCAACGTTCGGGCGCAGATTTCGTCGAGCGCCTCGCAGACAACATCCGCGAAGCCGGCCGGGCTTTCGAGAGCGACGTTCCGTTCGCCGCACGTGGCATCGGCTCCGCCGCCGACTATGTCGAGGACGCTGCGCAGAAGATCCGGGATGGAAGCTTCCGAGATCTCGTCGAAAGCGCAACCGATTTCGCCAGACGTCAGCCTGCGGCGTTTCTCGGAATATCGGTGCTGGCAGGCTTCGCGGCCGTGCGCTTTCTGAAAGCTTCGGGCGGACAGTCGTCATCCCAAGGGCAGCGCAACACCACTGGCAGCACGTCGGGGAGCGGACAGACATCGAGTGGGACCTCGTTTTCGGCGGGAGAGCAAAACTGGAGTCAGGAGGCCAAGAAAGGTAACCCCCATACGCAACAAGCGTCATCCTCGCAGGGCAGCGTACCATGAGCATCGAGCGCGATATCAAAACGAGTCAAAGCGAGTTCAGGGAAATCTCGACGCTGCTTGGTGACGCCATGTCGCAGTTCGCCAAGCTGTTCCAGAACGAGATCGACCTGGCAAAGGCGGAGGTTGGCGACAAGCTCCAGAAGATAGGCGGCGCGCTGGGCTTGATCATAGGCGGCGCCGTTATGGTGATCCCAGCTATCGTCATGGCCCTGTTTGCCCTATCCGCGGCATTGATCTCCGCGGGATGGTCGCAGCCGCTGTCATATCTGACATCGGCGGTTATCGCCGCAGCCGTAGCCGGCGCGCTGGTCGCAATGGGCATGAACCGGCTTGACATGCGTCAGCTTGCCCCGCGCGAAACGATCGGCCAGCTGGAAAAAGACAAGGATACCGTGAAGGGAATGGTGCGATGACTAGCACAAAGACCGGCTTTATCGACAATCTGGTGGCGGCTGCCAAGGACAATCCGCTTGCCGCGGCGCTCATCGGAGCAGGAGCGCTCTGGCTGTTGGCGGACGACAAGAGGCTGAAAACTGTGGCGCGTTCCGCTGCCGAAGCCGTCGAACCCCTGACCGATAGAGGGACGAGTGGTTTTAAGTCGGCAGCGTCCGCGATCAAGCAGACCGTGGCGCCGCCGACCGCACCCGAAATGGACGACGACGGCTCCCAAGGGATCGGAGACACCCTGCGTGGCGCGACCGCTGCCGTTTCCGATACTGTCTCGCAGGCTACCGATAGCCTCGGGGATCGTTTCGACGAAGGCCTTGCCTACGCGCAGGAGCAATTCAGCAAGCTCGGCAACCCGCTTCCGAACAAGGACACCGTGAACAGCGCCAAGTCGTCACTCGCAGAGATGTTGGAACGGCAACCCCTCGTCCTCGGGATCGTGGGCATCGCGGTCGGTGCCGCGGTTGCAGGCGCGTTTCGCGCGTCCGACATTGAGAACAAGTATATCGGCGAAGCCAGCGACGACGTTAAGGCCGACCTAAATCGACGCGCCGGTGCGGTCTCACAGGCGCTGCGGGAGGCTTCAGACACCGTCGTCGCAGAAATCGGGGACACCGGGGCCGAAGTCGTGGACCGGGTTAGGCAGGCAGGTATGGACGCCGCGGCAGCCGCGCGCGCCGAGGTGAAGTTGCCTTCGTGAAATAATTGGAGGAGCGCGCGGATGACGGGGCGCTTCTCCACGCAGGTCAAGCGAGATGGACACACGGATCGCTCCGCGTGGCCTGACTTCCTGCTCTTTCAAATGACACGCCTTTGTCGTCCGGCGAAGAGACCATATACGAAGAGCACGATGATGGCGCCGACCACAGCACCAATGAGTCCGGCCCCCTCTCCCGGACGGTACCAGCCAAGTGCCTGGCCGAGGTAGGTGGCAACGAAGGCGCCGACGATGCCGAGGATAGTGGTGAGGATGAACCCGGAGGGTTCGTTGTCACCTGGCATGATGAATTTTGCAATCACGCCCGCAATAAAGCCGATGAGGATCGTCCAAAGAATGCTCATTCTCTCCTCCTCTTGAAGCCGGCGACAATCCGGCTGCTATCATGTGGGTAGGCGTCCCTCGGGCGTGTATTGGTCGATTGCCTGGGGCAGTTCGCGCGACAATCTTGCGAGTATTTCCTCTTGAGATAAGCCGGTCTCCTTCTCAAGCCTGTCCAACACGTCGGGTCCGATTGCTTCCTGCAGTTGCAGGGGGGAGAGCTCCTTGTTTGGCCCAGAACTGACCCAAGACCTAGCCGCATCTCCATGGCCATTTTGGTTGAACTTCTCCAGAAGTTCGCCAATTCCACCTTGGAGCAGTCCCCCGACCCCTGCGCCACTCAACATACCTGTGAGATTTCCGAGCAGGCCACCAAGCGGTTGCTGGGCGTTGGCTGGCTGAAGCGATCCAGCACCCGGCCCTCTGAGCAACTCCGCCAACTTGTCCCGATTCTGATACCCGGCGATTGCCAGCATTCCGAGAAGTGCGGTCATGGACGGCATTCCGCGGCTCATCTTATGGCTCCTCAATAGGTTAGACAGCTCGAACTCGGAGGAGCCAGCTCTGTTCCTATGCGCCAAGCACTGGAAGCGTCGCGCTAACCGGGCTCCTAGAGGGCACGACACAGATGTGAGAGGCACCTTAGATCGGCATGAAGGAGGGAGTTGGTCCTCTTTTTTAGCCACCACTACGCCTGCTTTTCCCAGACATGTCTGCGCGCGGAACGTTTATGGCCCGCGGATAATGAGGTTCTTAGAGACAAGGCAGTGTCGTGCTGATCATTACGTCACTTACCTGAAGGCTGCTGTGAATACGTGTTTAGCTGAAGCTCAGAAGGCGACGCGACCAGCAGCCTTGGCGGAAGGCCGCTCTTAACCAGGCGAGACGAACGGTAGCTTACTTGCCTTGTGCCGCGCCAACCGTGTCGGCGACCCGCGCCCCACGGGCTCCTAGCCCGGTCGGGGGCCCGGTCGTGGTGTCGCGCGCTGTTTGATGCTCCATTTCGGCGTCGATTCCGCGCCAAGGAGAACCACGACTGCTGAGATCCACAGCCAGGTCATAAAGCCGATGACGGCTCCGAGCGAACCGTACGTCTCGTTGAACTTGCCGAAACTGGCGGCGTACCAAGAGACCAAGCCGGATATTGCCAGCCAAAGAACCGCCGCGATTGCGCTATCCCACGTCACCCATCGCCATAAGGCTGCTTCCCGGCTTGGGCCCGGTAGATCACCGCCAAGGCCAAAGTGAGTACAACGAGCATTGCAGGCCACCTGCCGATCCTGAGCAGAAGATCGCCGGCGTTGGACAAGCCCACATAGTTGAGAAGCACGGGAACAGCGACGATCGAGCCGAGCGCCGCGACTATGAACAAGATCCCGCCGATCGTGAAGCTCAGCGAAACTGCGTTGAGCTTGAAGAACCCGCGTCTCTCTTCCTCGCCGTGCACGATGTTCAAGGTGTCAAACAGCGATTTCATAGCCGCGTTTGCGCTCCATAGAGATGTCGCCAGTCCGATCAGAAAGGTGATGCCGAGGGTGTTGGAGCCCTTGGATGCCACACGGGTAAGCTGCTCTTTCGCAATGTTGATCGCTCCGCCCGGGAGGAATCCACCAAGCTGATCGAGATGCTTGCCGATCGTCGTGGGATCGGAGAAGAGCCCGTAAACAGCAACCAGCGCGGCGAATCGCGGACCGTTACCGCTGCGAGACGCCTTTCTACGCCATCGCCGGAATTGAGCTCGGCAAGCATCCACTGAAGGCCGACGCTGTGGTTCGCCCACCGGGAGTCATATCCGGCTCCAACAGCCGACTTAATACGAGCATCGGATTACCGGCTGTGGGCCAAAAGCAGGCATCGGCCAGCTAATGTCTGCGGACTGCGGGTAGGAGGTCACGACGGGAGCCTGAAGGCGCAAGGCAGTTTATGGTTTCCCTTCGGATGTACCCAGACAAGTGGCCTATTGCACGACGCGTCCTGGCCGGGCTTCAGGGAATGATCACCCCCAACGAAATGGGTTTCGCAGACCCACTTTTTCTCCGGCTCCATGTACATCTCTGCTGGGCTGGAGCACCTGGGCTCGGCGCACATGATCACCGTCATGTTCGCATAGGCCAAACAGCTATTGCAGGCATAGACGTTCGGATGTCGATGCCCTTCAAGCTCCTCCCACACATGCTCCGACTCCGACACCTCTGGCTGAAATCAACTTTGGTCATAGCATCCTCCCCAATGCTCAAATGGACTGAAACCCCTGCACGGCCGCGCAATTCCTTTGCCAGCTCAACGCGCCCGATCGACAAACTTGCCATGCGCGCGCAGTGAGCCGCATCAAACGAAGGTCGCTTCTCTCTTGACAACCCTTGGCGCCAGACGTTCGTTAGGTCTTTGCTATTACAGCTCGATTGACGCGTGTACGATGAGCAACATCAGAAGTTCGCGGACAGAAGTTGTTGCGGGTGACAATACACCCGGAGCGCCCGTGGCGAAGCGCCTGGTTTTTCATATTGGCGGCTATGATCCAACCACGCCACCTGCCGGCGCGGAACGACGCTTTCTACGCGAAATTGAAAGGTTTCAGCGCACCTGGACAGTGAAAGCGATCGTTGACAATTTGCGCGACAGCGCGGATCAGACCAAGTGGAATGTGACGACCACCGGCCCCGATTGGCGGGTCGAAACCGACTACCATTTGGTTCGATGGGACGATGTCATTGAAGGGTTTAGCCGACGAAGCATCGGTTCACGAATTCCTCTCGGCTTCCTTGCCTTCCTAGATTTCGTTTTGGCCGGCACTCTCTGGCGTTACTTGCTGACCAACTGGCGTTACGCACTTTTCTTTCTCTATCCATTCGTCATGTTCGGACTGCTCATCGCGACCGCCGTCTTGATTGGCGTGCTTGCATTCAAAGTCACCGGGTCAACTCCCGTTGCTGCTGTTGGTGGGCTCTTCGGGTTCGCAGCCGTTTTGGCGGGCCCGTGGCGCTGGCTGCACCTGGGCGACTTGTTCGACGACTGGATTTTTTCGCGCGAGTATATTCGATTCGGCAATTCGAAACTCGAGCAAAGGCTAGAGAGGCTGGCCACCGAGCTCGTGGCTGCGACGAGCAATTCCGCCGCAGACGAAATTGTGGTCATGGAGCACAGTCTTGGCGCCGTACTTGCGGTTGATCTACTTGATCGCGCCTTGAAGCAGGACCCTGAGCCCGGTAGGAACCAAATTCCCGTCACGTTCTTGAGCGTTGGATCATCCATACTCAAGGTCGGCCTGCATCCGAAGGCAACACGCTTTCGCGCGACGATGGAACGCGTCGCCAAGTCGCGCACGATCTTCTGGGGCGATTATCAGGCCCTCGTCGACCCGTTGAACTTCTACAAAAGCCGGCCGATGGCCGAAATGGGCTTATCGAGGGAAAACGAAGCGACCGTCAGGGTCGTGAGCCGAATGCTCGACGACGACATCTATCGACGCATCCGCTTCCACTTCTTCCGCTTGCACAACCAGTTCGTCAGTGGAAATGATAAGCGAACATCGTACGATTACTTCATGCTCACATGCGGACCTGTTTCAGCCAAATCCCAGACGCTCGCCTCGGATGGCGCCGTGTCGATGATCGCTGAGGGCGGCGAACTTATTGCGAGCGCGGCGCTGCTAGAAGGCGAACTGCCAGGTCACCCGGGCGCGGCAGCCTAATTCAAATGACGCCACCATCTCGAAAGTCATCTTCGTTGCCTTGGCGATCGGCTGGTATCTCATACGCTACAAGTACGCGCGGCGTTCCCGTCGTGCGAGGATTGTGCGGAGCACGGCGCCCCCCTGGAAACTGCGCTTTTGCTGATATCTCTTTTGGGGCTTGGACTTGTTCCGCTCGCCTACGTCGCGATACGAATACCTCGTTTTGCAGCTCACATCTTTATCCCTCGCTGACTTGGCTGGGGTCTCTTTGCGATTGCGGCTTTGGGCGTGTCCCACCTGGCGCACCGTGCACTCGGCCGGAATTGGTCGGTAAGTAAGTCTCGACTTGCGGGAGAACCATGAACTCGTGACGGAAGGGATTTACCGGAGAGTTCGGCACCCGATGTATTCGGCATTTTGGTTATGGGCTATCGCCCAGGCATTGCTGCCTAATTGGATTGCCGGTTTAGCGGGCCTGGCCGGCTTCGGGATCTTGTTCTTTGGCCGCGTCGCAAGAGAAGAGCGAATGATGCTGCAGACGTTCGGCGACAGCTATCGCGAGTATATGGCGCGGATCGGCAAGATTTTCCCATCAATCCGTTAAAAGCGTGCCCCTTCTGCAACATTTGCCAGAAAAGAGATCGCGCGACTGCCCTCATGGGCCTCTATTTATTGCGTGAGGAGAACGTCCGGGTAGGCTCAGAATCGGTAAGGGTAGTGGGCAACTTCAGGGGAGACTTGATGCTGAAATTCGTAATTGCGGGTGCTGCGTCTTTGGCTTTGGTGGGAGCGGCAGCTGCCGCGGATCTGCCTCGTCCGCAACCCGTCGTCCAGACCGCGCCGATTGGTAAATATCCCGTCGGCAAAACTCCAGTCGGCAAATACCCGATCGGCAAGGCTCCGGCGCCGGCTCCGTTAGTCACCAAAGGTTAAGCCTGCGGATTCGAGCGCCTTCGGCCCGTCGGGGGCCGGAGGCGTTCACCTCCGATAAGCGGACTAGTTGTCGCTTGGGCTGTGCTGGGCCCAAGAGGGGGGCGTGCGTGGCAAGAGTGATCTGGGAATACCGCGATCTGCGATTGTTTGTCGGAATGGCAATTTTTGCGGCTTCCGTGGGAAGCGCTGGTGCACAGCAACTCATGGCGCGCGCTGATCTTCAGCAGCGACCGGACACTGCCCCCAAGGCTTCAATTAACTCCGCTACGAAAACGGCCGCGGCTGCGCCAAGCAACCCGCCAGCCACGTCGGATGCAAAGCCGGCCCGGGCATCTTCAGTTAAAGGACCCTACTACGTTGATTTTCGTGCACGCACTGCTGCATCCTACGGACACGCATTTGTCTGGTACGGCAAGACGAGCCAAAGGGCGGTCGAAGTTGCCGGCCTGCATCCAGCAGGCGACACGTTGCCGTACGTATTGGGACATTTCATGTTTGTGCCTTCTGAAACGGGCGCGAGCTACGGCGACCTCGATGAGCAATATTTGACAGCGAGCTATCGAGTCTACTTGAATGAGGCTGACGCCAAAAAGGTATTTGCTTACATCCAGCGTCTTCAGGCGACCTCGCCGGTGTGGAACGCGGGAACAACCAACTGCACCAATTTCATCGGTCGCATAGCGAGTTTTATGGGCCTGAAGGCTCCATTCCATTTGTTGAAGCCTGAAGAATACATAAACCGACTCAGAGCGCTAAACGGTGGACGTCAAACGGTGCAACTGGTTGCCGAACGGTAGACCCCGGGATCTTCATTCAGGCTCTATGACTAGCCGGTCCTCGCAAACCGACGTGACCTCCAGTAGCGCAATGACACGCTCCGGATCGCGCTTCGCAACCGTCCCCTCGCGATGCGCAGGGTCGCCGACCAACTGCTGGACAAGGCGGAGCAAGGCAATCTTGCCTACATTGGGGAGCTTGTGGATCGCCTGGATGATAAGCCCGTGCAGGTCGTTGACCGGCGCGACGTGCCGATCGAGGAGCTGAGTGATGCCGAGTTGTATCGCATCGCCGCGGGGGGGCGGCCTCAGCCCGGACACGATGCTGATGATTCCGCCGGCAAAGGTCAAATCGGACGATCCGAGCTGAGTCTGAGGTCATCACCTGAGAACTGCAGGCGACTGAGCAGCCTGATTACTTGCGTAGCCTGCCACTTGCCACCGCGCGGCGGCGTGACGCCTCGGTCATTCAGGATACCGAGACATTGCGAGTAACAGTTGGTCCGACCTTGGATCATTCGGCTCCTGGGAGAAACAACTCCTCTCTTGATTAAAAACTTCAGAAAATCACCAAGACGGACGCCGGCCCTCGTGCCTTGATCCATCTCAAAGCACAACGAGCCCACCGTCCTACTTCTTGCCAGCCGCCTGGTCAGCCTTTGTGGGAGGCTCCATGTTCGAGATGTTGCAGCTCGTCGCGAGGAGCGACCCATTGCAGCTTTTTCTTGCCGTGCTGATCTTCGATATTCCCGCTTCACGCTGTCGCTGCTCTCGCTCGCAATCTTTGGGATGCGCAAGTCCTCAAGGATCGACGCGACTGCCAAGGCGCCTGCGGTTAGTGTCATCATCCCAACCTTCAATGGCGGTTCCGGTCTCGAGCCGACAATTGCATCGCTGCGCCAGCAGACGTTGCGACCGGTGGAAATCATTGTTGTGGACGATGGCCCGACCGATCAGACGCGTGCCATTGCCGAACAGGCGCGAGCACTCGGCCTTGTAGATATGGTGATCTGGCACGGGACGCGCTGCGGCCGTAGCCCAGCGATCAATGCCGGTGCGCGATTTGCGAGCGGCGAGCTCATTCTGACCGTCGATGCCGATACGATTTTCGATCCCCCGCGGTGGCTCGGCTTGCGGATGCATTTCGCGATCCCCGCGTCGGTGGCGCGAGTTGCAACATTGCCATCAGCAACGAACGCGACTCGCTATGGACAGGGCTGCAAAGCGTCGAGTACCTGATGTCGATCAGCGCCGGCCGATCTATCTTGGATGTCGTTGGTGCCATCGCTTGCCTGTCGGGCGCCTGCTCGATGTATTGTCGCGAGACGTTCCTGCGCAACGGTGGCCTCGATGTCGGCCCGGGCGAAGACCTGGAGTATAGCTTGCGCCTTCGCCGCCTTGGCTATCTCATTCGCTTCGTACCGGACGCTTGGGCCGAGACGGACGGCCCCGCAAGCGGCATAGGCTTGTTGCGCCAGCGTGCGCGATGGGATCGTGACGCGCTGAGAATCCGTTTCATGATGTACGGTGAGTTGAGCTTCTCTCATCCCTTGGAGCGCTTGCCGGACACGTTGCAAAGGTTGGATTTTATTGTCTTCGATCTCGTCCCGACACTGACATTGCCGTTATACCTGATCAACGTCGTTCTGTTGTTCGGGCCGAGGGCCGCCTTATTTCTCGGCGCGATCTATGTGTCGCTTCTGTGGATTTCATTTTTCAACATGGCGCTTGCATTCGTCATGTTCAATCGATCCATCGGCTTTTTTGCTCTGAGCGCGTCGCTGATCTTTCCCTTCTATCAAGGCGTCTATCTGAAATGCGCTCGGTTCTTTTCCTATTCATCGGAGATCATCTTCGCGACATCGCGCCACGACGACTTCGTGCCGCCGCGAGTTCGTCGTGCACTTCTGGACGATCGCGGTTGAGGGCAGAACCATGGACATCATGATCAATCGTCTCGGTCCCAACGTCCCGGATCCGATCGAAAGTCGCCGCCGCGCGGCGGGGCGGGTGGTACGTTTCGCCTACGCGCTGATCGTGTTTGGAGTCCTTGCATTCTTCGTTATCTATTTCGGCGCGCCCTTCGTTTACCTCGGCGGACCCGGCACCGTCACCTCGCCGCGCCAGATCGTATCGCTGCCCTACACCGTACAGATCGCCAAAATGGACCTGGAGCCAGGTGCGGTCGTCAAAGCAGGCGAGGAAATTGCCGAGGTGGTTTCGCCGGAGCAGGACAGCATCGTCGCAACCTATATGAGGGCGCTGGCCGATATCAACGGCTGCACAGCAGAGTTGCGCATTCAGGCCCGCGTCGCGCAGGAATCGCTGAATGCAGCGCGCGCCTACCTGAAAGTAACCGAAGACGCAGCGAAGCAAGTGGAAGCCATGTCCTCCGCTACGGTGACGTTCCGCATGGAAGTGTTGCGCGAGCGCGCCTCTGCTGGCAAAACTGTGGTCTCCCATGAGGCCGAAGTGGCAGAATCGGCCGTTCAACTCGCCTCGCTGGATGATTTCATCGATCAACTCCGAGCCCGCTTAGGTGACGTGCAAAGCCATTTCGGCCAAGGGAAAGTCTTTGCGCCGGTTGCCGGGGTCGTTTCGACCGGCATCGCGCATGTTGGTCAATCCTTGACGGCGGGTGCTTCAATCGCGGAAATCCTTGATCCGACCGATACCTTTGTTGACTGGTATATTCCGAATGAGCGTCTGATTGACCCAAAGTGGGTAAAGAAGTTTTTGTCCTGTTTCGGGAACCGCCGCATTCCCGGAAGCATCGCGCAGATCCTGCCGGTCTTGGCCGTGTATGCCGGCGCGCAAGTGCAGCTCAGAGATCGCCCCGCGACGCAGATTGCGCGAATCCGCTTCGATCCAGGCACGTCTCCGCCACCGCTCAACTCCACCGTTTATATTCACATGCATTACAGCGAAGTCGTCGCGCGCATCGCCGGGACGCTTGTAAGTGGTCTTCGGCCTTTACTGAGGGCAGCATCAGATCCGGGCAGCAGAGCATGCAAGTCGAACGCGAACAGACGGTATGCCCAATCTGCGGCACCGCGGGCCTGCAGCGCTTTCCAATATTTCACCACATGATTTGCGCTTATGTCGGTCCAAGGTACGACTTCCATCTAGAAGGGGCCGACGTTTAGTGAAGCGGCCGTATGTTAGGCCGTTCCGAGCGAGCCGCGCTGTCGACGTTGGAAGGAAGGCCGCCAAGGCGGGCGGCCTCCTGGTCGGTTATTGCGGCACGCGGTCTGGGGGCTATTTCTCGACTTCGACGGCATACCTGCGCACGACCTTGACTGCCTTGTCACGCTGGGGAGCAAGGGCCGCCCAGGCTTTCGATTTATAGAATGCCACCGCGTCATCTACGCTGTCCCATTCGGTGAGTGCTGCACTCTTGGGGGGTGCGCCCCCCTCTATCTGAATAACCCTTCCGGCCGCAGTACGCAAAGCGCGACCATGAGCGTCTGCTATCAGATTGCGGGCCGCAGGCAGGTAAGCGGCTTGGGCCGACGCATCGAGGATTTCATTTTCGCTGATGACGTATGCTTTCAGCTTGGCCCCTTGAGCGTGGAGGCCCTGGACAGCGATGGCGCCGATTGCGATGCCTGCGAGCAATGTCATCGAATGTTGTATTCTCATGACTTCCTCTCAGTTGCTTGCCGATGATCCGGCAGCCAATAGTACTGCTTTTTAAGACTGAGCAGTGAGCAATCTAGGGCACCGGCTTCGGAATAGTCCGGCACTCGGCGTCTAACGCAACATGAAAGAGGTTCGTCCGCTTCGGGGCGGGATCGGCGGTCCGCCCGTCTCCAAGCTGTTTCCGGTCTACACCGAGGCCGACCCTCGGGCGAGCTTCGAGCTAGGCAGCATCGGAGCAACGGCGGGCATAGAGCCGAGGGATATCAGATAAAGCCTTCGATGTACTCTCGCACCGCCCTTGTGTCGCCAGCCGCGGCAGCACAGATGCCGAATGCATGAATTTCATGAGGCAATGCGCTGCTTGGGCTTTTTCGAAGAAACCGCCTCGCGCATGCGGCCGGCGCTCAGAAGCGCGAGCGCGGCTTCCTTGCTCCGTTTAAGATGTTCTTCTCGCGTTGACATTGAAGGCAGGTCTCGGTGTGATAACGTAAAACAGCCTGTTGCTCACTGGCTTGGCAGTCAAGCCAACTGGAATGGAGCCCCAACTTCCTATGTCCGGGTTGAGTAGTGCCGTTTCGAGCAATGCCGGAGCGCCTCCGGTTTATCCCCGGCTAAAGCGGGCGCGGGACTAATGCCGATCAATCGACTACTGCAAGGTAGGGAGCTGCCTCCGAACGAAGTCGAACGACTGAGACAGGCGTTCGATTTAGCCTTGCGGGGGTTGCATTTGGTTGATCGCAACGATCCGATCTGCGAGATCGTAGCCCGCAAGGTCCTTGATATTGGGGCCGCCGCTCCTACTCGCAAAGCGCGAGAGATCGCCGCCCTCGCGGTCAAACAGCTCGGTCCGTAAGGCTTGTCTCTCGCGGTTATTTCATGAAGGCCGGATGAACGGGCCGGTGTCCAACCACGCAGCGGCCCCGCCAACGCTGTTACACATGGCGAGGCCGCCTGCGCTCCGGGTCGGCCGGAGGTGGCTAGAACCGGAGAGCAGCAGACCTTACGCCCTGCCAGCTAGAATGAGGATCGCCCGAAAGGAGCACTCACTTCGGAATGCTGCAGCACCATAACTGTCATGCTTCCGCGATGAGGCTAAGAGAGGCGGCGGCCATGTTACCGCGCCCGCGGCAGCTTTTTTCGTTGCAAGTTCGCGCTATCCGAACCTCCCACTAGCCCCACCAGCGCATATGGCAGCTATGATTACTCAATTGCGTTGAGAGTGCATCACATCTCGTAATTGTGAATAGGCAGGCCGCGTTTGAGGCAAGGATTTCTCGGTTCGGTGTTAGGTTTCGGGCGCACGCTCCAGCGTGCGTGGAGGGGCGGGACACCACATCGTTCGGGAGAGTTCCATGTCGGATCTAGTCGCGATCGTGTATCCATCCGAGGCCAAAGCAGAAGAAGTTCGACAGAAAATCCTTAACCTCCAGAAAGAATATCTGATCGCGATCCAAGATGCGGTGATCGCAGTAAAAACCGGCGAAACGGTCAAACTCAATCAACTGGTGAGCACGACCATGGCGGGCGCCGCAGGAGGAAGCTTCTGGGGGCTGCTGTTCGGAATCGTGTTCCTGAATCCGCTTATCGGCGTAGCTCTTGGTGCCGGCGCCGGCGCATTGGGCGGCGCGCTGACCGATTTCGGCATAAACGACCAGTTCATGAAGGACCTCAGCTCGAAGGTGAAATCCGGGGATGCCGTTCTGTTCCTGCTGATCAAGAGCATGACTGCAGACAAGGTCCTCAACGAAATCAAGGACGCGGGAGGGACCGTCCTGAAAACCTCTCTCGATGAAAAGAAAGAACAGCATCTCCGCGACACTCTTGCCGCCGCTACCCAAGCCAAGGCTGCCTAGGCGTGTGAGGCAAAGGCCTGGGTTGGAGCTCAACCCCAAAGCAGTCTTCGCCGTCACAGCAGCCCCCCGACGTCCTTGTCGCTGACCCGCAGCGCCGGGTCAGCGCGCGAGCGGCATAGGTGTTGTTCAGTTTCGCTTGCGAAAGAGCCGACCGAGCATTCGGGTCTGCCGTTTGGCGAGTTCTCTTCCTGGGAGCAAGAGCCGATGAGGAAATCGTGCGCAAATCGAATTTTTGGATGCTCGCTCTTGCGGCTGCGTTGGCAGGGGTGACGACGACGGGCAGTCGCTCGCATGCCGGAATTGTCGGAGGACCGCTGGGCCTGCATGAGGCCGCCGATGATCTTCGGCTTGCGGAGACTGTCCAATTCCGCTGGAGAGGCCACCGCTACTGTTGGTACAGCCGCGGATGGCGCGGCGCCGGCTGGTATCGGTGCGGCTTTAACTGGCGGCGCGGTCATGGCTGGGGTGGTCCCGCCGGCTGGCACGGATGGCAACACCCAGGCCGCCCGGTGGCTCGTCCGCCGAAGCCGGGCCCGCCGGGAATGCAGCGTCCCCGGCCGCTCCCCGACAGGGTGCCGGGTCGGCCGGGTGCCCGGCCATTGCCTGACAGGATCTGACGTGATGGATACGTTCTCGCCGCCTAAGCACGGGCACTGGCCCTACATATCGACCGGGCATCTGCCTGAAGCCGAGACGGTGCAGGACCTCGTGCGCGAAGCGCACGCCCGTTTCCGATCGAACAATGAGGGCGAGAACTCCAAGGTGTATCCGGCGCTCGAGCGAGCGCCGAGCGACCTGTTTGGCGTGTGCATCGCGGGCACCCGCGGGCAAATCTACGCGGCGGGACATACCGACTACGATTTCACGATCATGAGCGTGTCCAAGCCGTTCGTCTTCGCGCTAGTGTGCGACGTCATCGGGCCCGAGGAAGCGCGCGACAAGCTTGGCGCCAACGCCACCGGCCTTGCATTCAACTCGCTCGGCGCGGTCGAGCAGATGCCGGAGGCGCGGACCAACCCGATGGTGAACTCAGGCGCGATCGCGACGACCAGTCTGGTCCCGGGCGCGTCCGAAGCGGACAAATGGAAGTTCATCCATGAGGGCCTGTCGAAATTCGCCGGGCGAACCCTGCCGCTGAACGAGGAAGTCTATGCCTCGGCATCGGCGACCAACTTCCGCAACCGGGGCCTGGCCCGGCTGCTCCAGAGCTATAATCGCATCTACAGCGATCCGAAGGTAGCGACCGACCTCTATACCCGTCAGTGCTCGCTCAACGTCTGCGCAAAAGACCTCGCGGTGATGGGCGCAACGCTCGCTGACGGCGGCGTCAATCCGCTGACCAGGCAGCGCGTGGTCGACGTGTCCGTTTGCCACTACACGCTCGCCGCGATGGCGACGGCGGGATTGTACGAAACCTCCGGAGACTGGCTCTACGACATCGGGCTACCGGGGAAGAGTGGCATCGGCGGCGGCATAGTTGCGGTGTCACCCGGCAAGGGCGGCTTCGGAACCTTTGCTCCGCGGCTCGACGCCGCCGGCAACAGCGTCAAGGGGCAGCTTGCCGCTAAATTCCTCTCGCAGAGCCTGGGGATGGATTTGTTCGTCTCGAACGCTGAAACGTGACGCGCCGCGTACTCCGCTGCGCTGATCCTCGAACAGGAGATCGGCCATGTCGGTACAAGCTATTCCAGCCCAGCACGCTGAGACCGAGGTGCGCGCCTCCTGGCTGCCGATGATCGCGATCGCGCTCTCCCAGATGATCATGTCCTTCAATGTCGCGGCGCTGCCGGTGTCGCTGGGCGGCATGGTGGAGAGTTTCGGCGTTCCGCCGACGACGGTAGCGACCGGCATCGTAGTCTACGGGATGCTCGTAGCCGGCCTGGTGATGCTTGGCGCGAAGCTCCTTCAGCGCTTCGGTCCGAGCCGGGTGTTTCGGATCGCCGTCGTGGTGTTCTGCGCCTCCCAGGTTTTGATGACGTTGAGTCCCACCGCTACGGTGATGATCACGGCGCAAGGGCTGATCGGGGCGTCCGCCGCCGTGATCGTGCCGGCCCTGGTCGCGCTGATTGCAGAGAATTATTCAGGGCAGCAGCAGGCAACGGCCGTGGGCGCGCTTGGTTCTGCACGTGCGGCTGCCGGTGTGCTCGCATTCATCATCGGCGGTATCCTCGGCACCTATATCGGATGGCGCCCGGTGTTCGGGATTCTGATTGCGGTTTCGGCCATTGTCTTTCTGCTGAGCTTCAAACTGAAGGCGGATGAAGCACGTCCCGACGTGACCATCGACATGGTCGGCGTCGTGCTGGCCGCGGCCGCCATCGTTTTCACCGTGTTCGGATTCAATAATCTGAACCGATGGGGCCTCGCGCTCGCGACACCGAACGCACCGTTCGATCTGCTTGGGATGTCGCCCGCGCCGATCCTGATCGTGATCGGCATCGTTCTCGGGCAGGGTTTCCTGATGTGGACGCGCAGGCGCCAGCAAACCGGAAAGACCCCGCTGCTTTCTCTTGAGGTTCTCGATTCGGTCGAGGAACGCGCCGCGGTGTATGCGATGTTTGCCGTCGTCGCGCTCGAGGCCTCCCTCAATTTCACAGTCCCCCTCTACATCCAGATCGTGCAGGGCCGCACGCCGATTGCGACCGCGATCGCGATGATGCCCTTCAACCTCACGGTCTTCTTCGCCGCCATGCTGATCGTGCGGCTTTACGGCCGTCTGACGCCGCGCCAGATTGGCCGCTACGGCTTCACGCTCTGCGCCATCGCCCTGGTGTGGCTGGCTTTCGTTGTCCGCAACGACTGGAATGAGTGGCCGGTGCTGCTCGGCCTGATCATTTTCGGCATCGGGCAGGGCTCGCTGGTCACGCTGGTATTCAACGTGCTGGTGACCTCCTCGCCAAAGGAACTCGCTGGTGACGTCGGATCGCTGCGTGGCACCACGCAAAACCTCGCTTCCGCCGTCGGAACGGCTACAGCCGGCGCACTGCTGGTTGGCCTGCTGAGCGCGATTGCGCTCGGCGGCATCGCGGCGAGCCCGAAGCTCACGCCCGAGCTGCAGGCGCAGGTGGATCTCGATAGCATCAACTTCATCAGCAATGATCGGCTGCAGACCGTCCTGTCAGGCACTACGGCAACGCCGGCGCAGGTCGCCGAAGCTGTGCGGGTCAACACGGAAGCGCGCCAGCGCGCGTTGAAGATCGGTCTGCTGATACTGGCCGGTTTGGCGCTGCTCTCGATTATTCCGGCCGGACGCCTGCCCGACTATCGGCCGGGCGAGCTGCCGGAACCACCGGTGCGGAAAGGAAGCTGACGTGACCTGAGCGATGTCGAGTTGGGCACCGGATTTGAAACCGCTGGATGCGGGGCGTTTTGGAACAACAGCTGCCAAATGAGACGGCGCGGGAGCCGGTCCTGATCGATCTCGCGCTACACCCGCATACGATTTTCCCATGAGCCGTTCTCGTGCTCGCATCGCTTAAGATGCAAGCCCCCTACCGGTTTGGCCTCCATCAATCGTCACCAACAAACGTTCACGGGAACGACGCGCCAGCCCCAGCCCCGACGCCATCTCGTACACCCGTCCCAACCCGGTCCCCATCCCCAGCCGGGTCCCCAAGCTGCGGCGCTGGCGAGCCCGAGCCCGACGGCCGGCGCACCCCAGCCCCATCCACCGCCTCGCCAGCCGCCTCCGCCCCAGCCGCCGTGAAACCCGCGCCATGAAAGCCGCGTTGCGCCGAAGCTACGGTGGGTGCAAGTGCAAGGACCGCCGTGATTCCAAAAGCGAAGAGCGCTTTAACATAGCCACTCCGGAGGTTGGAAACTTACGCATAAACGCAGCACCCCTGCGTTGAGCAAATCTCGTCCGCTGCGCCCCACTAAGCTCGACCTCAGTGAGGGGTGTCGCCACTTCGCTGATGGGCCATTTTCGGACTCATGCGCCGCAACAAGGGAGCGCTTACTCGATCACCTCATCGGCGGTGACTAGCAGGGATGATGGAATCGCCAGCCCAAGGGCCTTGGCCACCTTGAGATTGATCACCTGCTTGAAGCGGGTCGGCTGCTCGACCGGCAGGTCGGCGGGCTTGGCCCCGCGCAGTATCCTGTCGGCGTAGCCGGCGGCCTTGCGGAAATAGTCGGGAAAGTCCTGTCCGTACGACATCAGGAGACCGTACGGGACCATTTCCGCGATATAAGTGATCGTCGGCATTCTGTGCCCAAGGGCCGCTACGCCAACGCGGGCTCGCTCGTTGAACAACATCGCTCCGATGACAACGACACCGTCGACGTGATCGATCTGCGCTTGTGCGAATGCCGGCTCGATGGCGTCAGGAGCCGGAATTTCGATCGAACGAAACGCAAGTCCGAGCGCCTTTGCCGCGGCCGCAAGGGCCGGCACCACCCGCATCCCCCCTTTTACTCGAACTGGGGAGTCCCAAAATACTGCGACGCTGGACAGGCTCGGAACGGCCTCCTCGAGAAGCGCCAGAATTTTGCCGGACAGGTCATTCAACACCAGCGCAAGCCCGGTCAGGTTGCCGCCGGAATGCGCCAGACTTGCGACGAGTCCGTTGGCAACCGGGTCCGGCACAATGACAAACACGATGGGAATCGTGCTTGTGATCTGCTTCAACGCAACGGCGCCATTTGCCGTTACAGCGATGGCGACGTCGACGTTGCTTTCGACCAGCTCCCTTGCGAGAACAGGATACCGATCAAGCTGCTCGGCGGGAAACTTGTGAAGGAATTCGACGTTCTTGCCCTCGATGTAACCGAGATCGCTGAACGCCTTGACGAGCACGGTGAGGTACTCCCGTTCCTCTTCCGCGCTGCCGGCATGCCAGAGTACGCCGACTTTGGCGATCTTCCGTCTTGGCTCTGCTCGGGCCGTGAGTGTCCACGGCAATGCAGTGGTACCGAGAAGCGCAATGAACTCGCGTCGCCTCATAGATTGCCCCACGACCGAGAACGAGTTGTCTTGGTTCAGATTAGCAGATTGGAAGCCTCGGAGCGAGAGACGGGCAATGTCGTGCTTGGGTCAAAATGCGAAGAACTCAGGTTGAGCAAAGCTGGTCCGCTTGGGCGCGATGCGCGGACCTCCGGCATACACGGCGCAACTTCGCAGATGGGCTATTTGGCGACATCGTTGATTGGCGTAGTCTGCCTGTTATGGGCCGGAGACAGTATTGCGAGATTGAATTTGATCGGAGACCCACATGAATGCGGAAGCGAGACTTATTGAGCTAGGCATTAGACTTCCAGAGTACCCAAGGACGGTCGGAAAATACGTTCAGGCGGTTCTGTTTGGCGATATGCTTCACATTGCTGGGCATGGACCTGCCCGGGTCGAAGGCATTCCTGTGACGGGAAAAATTGGTAGCGAACTAACAATTGAGCAAGGCATAGTAGCGGCAAGACAGGTCGGCCTGAATACACTAGCGATCGAAGCACCATTTGGGGACATTGGATCGCGTAGTCAGGTTTGTGAAAATGATTGGTCGGGTCCACGCTGTGCCCAGCTTTACGCAGCATGCTGAAATCGTCGATGGTTACACCGACCTAATGCTTTCGATTTTCGGCGAAGCAGCTCTGTGCGCAAGAGCAGCGCCTGGGATGGGCTCCGCACCTTTCAAAGTCGCGATGATAGCGGATGCGCTTGTACAAGTCCGTTAAGTCGTCTCACTAGGCTCAGAAGGTTCCACAGTGGGTCAATCGCGACGGTTTGGCCCGGTTTAAGTTAGATCCGGTCTACGTCTGACAGCCGACATATCCTCTGCCGTGGGATACGGCAGCGATGGCCGCCAACTGAGGCGGCCTTACCGCGAGAGCGCGTTTTAGGCGGAAGAGCCATGCATCGCGCGTCATATGGGCAGCCTGTAGTTCCGGCTCACTCTGGCCGGTTGCGTAACCGGTGGAAGCAAGGCTCTCGTTCCAACAGGTCCATTTGGACCGCCATGCTGCGCCATTGCCCAGCGCCGTTCCTGAGCGAGTGGGCCACCGTCTTATCCTGAGCCCTATCGGCGCGTTCCTCGCACTCGTCGGCTCTCAATGGGACTCAGCGGGTCCCTAACATCCCGGAACAGTCGCCATCCCTCTGAGGCCGCTCGGAATGCTAGCCCAAGTAGATTCAACAGAACGGATGAACCGAAAATGAACGCAGACGAAATTCAAATCCGCATTAGGAACGAACCGGCAGCTAGGAACGGTTTGTGAAAGGGATGGTCCGCAACGGGTCCAAAACGGGCTGTGGGGGTCAGTTCTGTCGTACGTCCGCTCTGCTCGGAAGAGCAGCCAAGCGGGAGTTGCTGCGATGGGCGGCTTCGGGCCAACAACGGACGTGGGCCAATTGCGTGAGGACTAAGCGACATAGAGCACGCGTTGAGGCCGCCCGACGGGATGGCCTCGGTGATTGCGAGCAAGCGGCGGGTTTCACTTCGCTGCGTCGGCACCCGCCTTTGCAACTTGGCCATCCTGAACTGACGTCCCGCCAGAGACGCCGATCGCCCCGACAATCTTGCCATCCACATTAATGGGAATGCCGCCTTCTAGCGGGGATGCCCCACGGAGTGCCAAGGAACGCAAACCGATGCCGCCCTGAGCCACGAGATCCTCGAACACCTTGCTGGGGCGCCTGTAGTTAATCGCGCTCTGTGCCTTGTCCTCGGCAGCCATGAGAGAGCCGTATTGGGTATTGTCGAGCTTGTGCAACATCACCATGTGGCCCGTGCTGTCGAGGACGACGATGGCCATTGCCCAGTTGTTCTTTACGGCCTCCGCTTCCGCGGCAGCCATCACTTTCTTGGCCGCCTCAAGCCCAAGTGGCGCTCCATAAGGCGTTATCGGAGGTGGGGATGGCGCCTGTTGAGCGCTGGCTGTTGCCGTGAATATCACGGCAGCCAGGATGGAGGCCACTAGCGTCTTGCCCTGCGTCCTCATGTTGTTGTCCTCCCGATATCTGGTGGTTGACTAAATAGTTAGCCCCCTGCGCTTGGACCACTTGCGATTGCAGGATTGCGCCAATCCGTACGAGAGTCCATTGGCTGAATAGTGGCGCCGGAGCAAAAGGCAGAGCGGCCCCTCTTCAGACGGGCCACCTTCGATCGGCTGCGTGTCAAGGACCGCTATGCGTCACGAGCGTTGCCCTCTGCGATAGAGGGCCGCTCGTCGGCTTCCGCTATTCCCCGTTCACGACCGAGATCACGCGGCGCTGCAATAAGCAGCGAAGGCCCATAACCGGACTCATGCACCGTTGGTGCGGGCTCGAGCCGAGTCCGTATATTTTGATTTCGCGGGCCTTTCTCTCGGTTTGATCGTACGGCCTTTGTCCGGTCGGGTCATTGCTCGGGAGATTTTACACCCCTCTTTCAAGCTTTCGGATTGCGCTCTCGGCGAGAGCCGGATCGCGGTGCAGATAGTTGGCATCCAAGGTCTCGACCACGATCCGCGCTCCATCCTGTCACTTTGCCTACCAGCGCTTCGAGCTGCTTGTAGTCGTTGTCGGATATTTTACTTGTAGTAACCGACACCGCATCCTAGCTCGCCAACTTTCGTGACGAAGCTGATTTTTGGAAACAGCGGCTCCGTGGTGCCGGGCTTGGGAAACATATATGGCTTGATTTCGGTGATTTGGCCTTCCGGTTTCTGCGCGGCGGCATAAAGCGCTTCGCCGTAGGCTTCGCCCTTATTGTCTTTGAGCGTGCGAACATCGGTGCCAGCCTTGACCGCTTTCGGCGTCGCGAGCGTCTTGGCGTCTGAGATTCGGAAACAGAACGGATAAAGATCGCGATCGAGGAATCCGTCCTCGCCCTTAGTGAACTTGATCAGGGCCACGACTTGATCCGCTTTGACCGCCGCAATGGCCTTGTCGAGCATCGCCCGCGCCTCTTGTTCTGTGCCGCCTTGCTGTGCGAGCGCAGTGCCCGAGAACGCGAGAACCGCCACTGTCGTCAATGGTACGCGCATGGTCTCCTCCTCGCTTGGTTGAACCTTCGATTGGCCGCGCCATTCTGTGCCCAGGATAGGCGAATTTCAACAACGTCAAATACGTTGCTTACCTATCGTCCCCCTCGGCGCGGCGAAGTCCGCAATGTGTCAATCGCCGAAGAACTTATGACGAGCACAACGGGTCCGCTCCGACCCACATACCGGACCTGACAGCGCACAGGACACTTCGTCGCTTCGGGCCATAACCGGAAATACAAGGTTCACTCGATCACCTCGTCGGCGCGGGCGAGGATCGAAGGCGGGATTGTGATACCCAGCGTCTTGGCGATCTTTAGATTGACAATCAGATCAATTTTGGTCGGCTCCTGGACGGGCAGATCGGAAGGCTTTGGCCCCTTAGGTTTCTTGTCGACGTAACCGGCGCATTGGCCGAAAATGGCTTTGATGTTAGGCATGTAACTCAAGAGACCGCCTGCATCGCTAAGAAGCACGCTCGGCAGACGGTGCTCGCGCGCAAGGTCGCCCAAACGCGCCCGATGGCTGTAAGCAAGCGACGAGCCAGGCGCCACCATGGCTTCGGCGTGCGCCCTATCCATCGCGGAATGACAGATACGTCACTATTGCCTGTGGTTGCGGGTGGGGCACTGGTAGTGAAAGCAGAGGAGAGGAATAGTAATGAACCGCGTTACGATAGCCCTAGTCTTTGTCCTGATCATACTATCGCCTGTTCATGCTTCGGATTGGAACAGGACTATCCGCCAGCAATCCTGGTCCGGTATCGCTTACCGCGACGACAACGCCTACCGTGAGCAAGTTGAACGTTCCTTAGACCCTTCCAACCTTTTTGTATCAGACTCACAGAAGGAAATAATCAGGAATCAATACCTTGAATACCTGCGGCATCAAGAGCAGCAGCGTATTCAACAGCAAGGGCAAAGATACGAGATAGAGCGGGAACGGCAGCGCTAGCGAACGCGGTATCAAACTCCTCGACCGTTCTGGCGGGCACGAGTTGCAATGTGACCGCCAGCTTCTGCGCCGCAACCTCGATCGACGGCATCGCGACCTTATGCTGCTCGTATGTCGAATCCCAGAGGATCGCGATCCGCCTGGCGCTGGGCACGGCTCGCGCCAACATCTCGAAAATCTCCGGGCCAAAAAGCCCAAAGCCGGTCAGGTTCTCGCCTGGCCGCGCCAAGCTTGCGACGATCCCTTCGGCGACAGGGTCGGCACTGAAGCAGAATACGGTTGGGACGGCGTTGCCCGCTTGCCGCAGCGAACGAATATAAGTCGTGTTCGCAGCCAACGATGAGATCGAGATCGAGCCGCACCAACTCCGCGGCCTTGGCGGCTGCGAGCGGGTCCGCTTGACCGCTCGCCCAGCGGTATTCGACCACACTGTTCTTGCCTTCTATGTAGCCAAGTTGGCGTAGCCCCTCGCGGAACGCCTCGATGGGCGGCAGGGAGGCGGGACCAATGTTGGTTCCTAGATAGCCGATGCGCGGGATCTTCGTTGCAGTCGGTTGCGCCCGCGCGCCCCCGAAAGCCGCAGCGACGAGCAGCCCGGCGATAATATCGCGGCGCCGCGTGAGTACCTCCTCGGCTATAGCGAGGAGCAATGAGCTGAGCCTAACGCTGCCTATATTATCAGTTCAAACGCGCGCAGAGGGTACAAACTTCAGGCCGCCTCCCGCAGGATCGCCTCGCAAACGATTGCGCAGCTGACGGCTGGTCGACGTCGGCTCGGGGTCAAAGCCCGCAATACTCTGATTGACTGAGAAGTTATGCTTAGACCCGCAAAGCGGACGTCTTGCCTTTAACTGCACCCCAAGCCGCCCCGCAAATTTACGGTGGCGTTAAGAGAGACAAGCCACGATGGCGAGTACAACGTCTGCGCCAAGATCACCCGAATACGTCGCCAACAGAATCCCTACACCAAGGACAACGCCAACCACTTTAAGTGCAAGCATCTGAGTCGCCTCCGTTCACGATGGTAGGCTGGACTCAAATTGTTTCCGGCCCGCTTCGAGGAAGCGGTAAATGGTGTCGTTCACCGAGCCGTTACCCTTAGGGAGCTGACTGGTCATAAGACGACGAAGGCCGGCGGAGTTTTTGAAAGGTCCAAAAAGGGCAACACGATTGGCTGATTCACAACCGTCGCGCTTTGTCACAAAACCTTGACGGACGTGTGCAAGCGTCTGGCAGTTGGGATTTCAGTACCCAGACTGGAATGCATTTGCGAACGCTGCCCGGCGTACATACCCCGCGCGAGCAGTGTGCAATATGGTCTCTTATTTTGAGGTTGGTGCATGTTCAGTGCTGAAACTACTGCGGTCCTTATAGCAGTCCTTGAAGAAGTCTGCGAAAACATCCCCGTTAGCGAAGTCGGCGCCCGAACGCATGTTGCGACGAAGATCCTTGAGGCCGCGGCACAGGGACAGCTTTCGAGCGACGCATTGAGAACGGTGGGCCGCGAGGCCCTGAATGCACCCACGCTGTGGCGTTGATCTTAAGCCCGTCGGTTCACGCTGGCGGGCCTTTCCCGAATGGCCAAGCGAGCAGGAGGCCATGGTGAGCGAACGGGCACCGCCAATGTGCAGATTCATCGTTCGGATGGGGCGCGTCGGTTGGATGGTTTACGATCGAGAGCGCCGGGGCCCGGCGTTGGTTGGGACCGACTGGGCAGCCAATTTGACGAAGGAGCAGGCAGAGCGAGCCTACAAAATCCTCGTTGGCCCAGCACACGAACCTGAACGCTCGGGCGTCGGCCGCGCTCTTTCTTGAATCGTGCATTGAGAACGGTCTGCCGCGCATCCTAGTTTGCTGGAGGACTTGATCGCTGCCCTGGGAAGTCAGGTGAATTTTAATGTTGGGAGCTTGAAACTAGGCGGTTTCTGCTGAGGTTTGTTTCGAGACAGCAAAGAAGAAACGCTGTTGCTGAGGAGGGAAACATGAACGAGCTGAACCGGTCATTGGGCAGGAACGCTCTTCTAGCCGCTAGCGTTGCTGCCGGTCTTCTTGGGCTCTCCAGTACGAGCGCCTCCGCCGCTATTGCGTGTAGGGGAGACGTCTGCTGGCGCGTCCCCGCTGCCTATGCATATGCACCGGCGCCGACCATTGTCATCCAGCCTGACTATTGGCGGCCCCCGACTCCGGCAATCGTCATTCGCGAGCACTGGCGACCGGTCGAGCGCTTCTCGCGGGAGTACATCGTGCGGGACTATGGTAGCTTCGACGATCCCGAATGGTAGCCAAGTCGCCAAAGGCAGACTCGATAGCTGAAGCTCGGACCGCAAGCTGATACTTCGGAATGAGGACCTTAGCCGCGCGGGCTGCTCAGCTGCCAGCCGGGAGTGACCAAGGCTCACAGTGTTGGCATGTTAAAAGGGGGTGGAGCAATCCGTGGCCGAGGTGGTCTCAAATCTGGCGTTCGACCCGATGGCGATGGCCTAGGCAGTGATCCGAGCGGCGGGCGGTGATGTCGTCCCCTTCCCCCGCGGTCCACGCGGCCATTGACTGTGGCTCCGGTCTCACAACCGAAGCCGTTTTTGCGTGAAGTACGCCAGTCTGCCCGTGACCTGCGCACGTTCTCAAATTGGCAAAGCGCACTCTCTCCATTTCAGAACTGCAACTATTTTTGTAAGGCAGCGCGAGCTGAATGATGGTTAGCTTGCGGGCATCCTGGGCCGAGTACGTTTGATCCCGATTAATTTGTTTGGCCCGGTGCGTTGCACTAAAAGACCGCTTTCGGGCGGTCTTTTTTGCGCCGGCTTGGCGATTAGCCAGGCAACAGCCGCCCTCTGCGGACCAGACCGGCTCGCAGCGCGTCGTCGAAAATTGACTGCATAGGCTGCTTCTCCGAATCGTGGGAGCTTTAAACGGCGCCCACTCTTTGGCACTCTCGTGCCCGAGGAGGAGCCATCCACAGCATCAGAAGTAGACCGTTCACGCGGCAACCTCATCTTTATCTTTGGTTTGGCCCCTCGTCCTAGAACCAACTTGCCGAATTTTCCCGAATGTGGTTACGACTTCCTTAGTTGCTTCTCACTACCTTGCGGCAACGGTTCAATTGCCCATGCGTCAAGACAAAGAACAAGAAAGCCGACGGGTCACCTTTGAGCACCGCTTGCCAGCGCAAAGATGGCGATCGACGGCACCTGGCGTCGTTCGTGTAGCCTCAAAGATGTGTCTGAACTCGGTGCCACCCTTCAAGTTGAAGCAGCGATTGAAGGGCTAGCCTTGAAGGAGTTCTTTCTTCTGCTCTCCTCGACGGGACTTGCCTATCGCCGATGCCAGCTTGAGCGAGTGAATGGCGAGGAATTGGAGGTCAGCTTCCTTCGCCAAAAGTCTAAGGCGACGAAATCTCCGGCTTGATCCGACCAGGCGTCGCGCCCTGCCAAACATCCCGCATGCCAAATTTTCCCGGACAATGGAACCTTTTGCTTCTGTGCACTTTGTAACATCCAGCGTGTGAGTACTGGGGGAAGCCTTGACGGAAATGCCATCCATCCTTGTCATCGAGGATGACGACGCGATTCAGAGCCTTGTGGAGGATGCGCTGAACGAGGGTGGCTTCGAGACCGCTGTCGCAAGTACCGGCGAGGAAGCCGTGACCCTCCTTAAAGGGGGACTCGTTACATACCGCGGCCTCGTGACTGACATCAATCTGCTGGGAAGGTTCAACGGTTGGGAGGTGGCGCGCGCAGCACGTGAGGTCGACCCGAGCTTCCCCGTGATCTATATGTCCGGCGTGGCTGCTGACGAATGGCCGGTACAGGGCGTTCCCAACAGCATAATGCTTCAGAAACCGTTCGCGCCCGTGCAGCTGGTGACGGCGCTTTCCCAGCTCCTCAACGGCTGCTTGACGTCCAAAGCACCAGACGGACCCTCCGGCTAGCTTGGTGCTCAGATGGCGCGATTCTTCTTCGGCCTTTGCGGTACAGAAAACGTCAATGATCCCGGCGGCCTCGTCTTTGAGCGCGAAATAGATGCCTTCCGCGCGGCTCAAAGACTGGCCGAAGAATTAGCAAGTAGCCGACCCCATTTGAGAGAAAATACATGGTTGGTCGTGAGTCGGAACGATAGCGCCTCTCAGCCTTTAACATCATTCCCAATTGCGCTTACGTAACATGCCGCTATGAACCGGCGACGGTCTGCCGAGTGCAACGCAGACGTGCCAGGAAGCCACTCCAAATCAGCACGGAAGGAAAAAGATGAAAGAACGTCGTGCCTCACAACGGCTTTCAGTCAATCAACCCGCGCTGCTGCGCTTTGGCAACATTCGTGGAGTTCATCCATGTGTTGTGAGAAATCTCAGCGAAGAAGGAGCCTGCCTTAGCTCTCCGGTCCGCATTTTCGCCGATGAGCTTGACCTGTCGGTTGACGGGTTCAAGAGTACTCTGAGGTGCAAAGTTGTGTGGAAGGACGAGCATCTGTATGGCGTAAAATTCAAAGGCGGCAAACACACGTATGTCCCGTTGTGCGCCTTAGCACAGGCCTGAGTAGCACTTCGGAGAGCAGCCAGCGTGCTGGCTGACTTGAAATGCGGCCTCCTGAGGGACAATGCCTGCATGTCCGTTGAGGGTCAAAGGCTTACCCTCGGCGCCCCCACAATGGCGTTCCGCTCAAGCTTCGGAGCGGACCATGCAGGCCAAGAGGACAAGTCAGCAATAGGCCCATCAGCGGAAGAGAGGCCGCGAACCGAGGCGCCTCAATGCATCAGGATAAAAGTCAGCCAACCGAGGACCACCGTCAACCAGATCAGCGCTAGGCTGAAGTATAGGGTGTAACGGTCCATGGTGTGACGGTTTCGCTAACCGGCTCCAGACGCTTGACATGCATCAATGGAGCGTCACGGCGCCGCACTCTGCGGTCTTGCTGCCGTTCGATGATGGGAGGTGGCGTGGATGCCGCCGAGCGGGCCGCTTGTGGCCTTGGGCGGCCTGATACGCGGCCCAGGCTTCACATCAGCTCCGAATTTTCCTTGCTGGGCTCTTCCTGCGAGTCCAAGGGCGCCTGCCGCCCATCGCGAGGGCGTTGTTGCGAGGGCCGCGGAGTAGCAACAAGCTATGCGTAGCTCCTGCGCAACCATTGCAATGTCAGAATCCGAACCGACTGAACGCGACCGCGTCTTGTCTACTTCGGCCGTTGCTCAGAACCGAACTATATTAGCGATCAGCCCGGCGCAAATGCCGGGCTTTTTCGTTGCGCTCGTCTCCGCGGCTCACTCGAAAGGATGAGCACGTGCGCCGACCAGCCGGTCGTAAGGGACTTCGGGATCACACGACTGGTGTCTCTTCGCAACTCAGTCCTCGAGCACGCTGTCATTTCCCCTGACCGCTGGGATGGTTTCACGCCCTGGGACCTGGTGCGAGCGAGAGCGCGTCTCGCGCTCACGCGACACCGACCGTTCGGACGGATTCCGACCGATCTTAGCTTGGAGCTCGATAAGATCGGTGAACACGTCGGCTTGGCGGCGCAGCTCGTCGGCGATCATAGGGGGATGGCTGGCGGTCGTGGAGACTACGGTGACGCGCGCGCCGCGGCGCTGGACGGCCTCGACCAGGGAGCGGAAGGCTCCGTCACCCGAGAACAGCACCATCTGGTCGATGTGCTCGGCGAGCTCCATGGCGTCGACGGCGAGCTCGATGTCCATGTTGCCCTTGACCTTGCGGCGGCCGGAGGCGTCGATGAATTCCTTTGGTCGCCTTGGTGACGACGGTGTAGCCGTTGTAGTCCAGCCAGTCGATCAGCGGGCGGATCGAGGAGTATTCCTGATCCTCGATGATCGCGGTGTAGTAGAACGCGCGCAGGAGCGCGCCCCGACTCTGAAATTCGCTCAGCAGGCGCTTGTAGTCGATGACAGCACGACGGCCGGCCTTGACGGCCCTTGCGCGCGGCGCGTCTGCGCGCGCAGGCCGGGACGAAGGAACGGGCCGCCAGGCACGAACAAAGGAACAGCGCGAAGTGAGGAGCCCATCGATGACGTAACCAACATCCCTTACCCGCCGAGGTCTGCGAGAGGATGAGACGACCATGGAGGATCGGTCTTCCCGGCGCATGCGAACACTGGCGACCGGCCTGTCCGCTAATCAGCTCGAATGCGCGCTGATATCCATGATGGCCCGGAGCCCAACACGCTCCAATCAGACGCCGGATACATTGATGCAAGACCGCATCTGCCAGGTTGACGAAACCGCTTGCAACGCGCGGCCGGACCATACAAGTAGGTCAATCGCGACGGTTTGGCCCGGTTTAAGTTAGGTCCGGTCTACCCCTGACAGATGTATTCTTGGCCGTGGGACCCGGCAGCAATGGCCATTAAACGACCTAGCGCGGTTTGCTGCCGGTCGAAGAAATGCCATCGCAAGATTTGGGCAGACATGCTGCCTTGTAACGGACCCAAGCCTGACGGAGGGTTAGTCGGTTCCGATATGACTTGACGGTCTGCGCGTGATCGCGCGGCAGAGTGAAGGTAAATCGCCTGCACTTGGGGCCATATGGGCCGCGACTTCGCGAACGAACATCGATCGCCA
This sequence comes from Bradyrhizobium sp. B117, assembly GCF_038969555.1. Lineage (NCBI taxonomy): Bacteria > Pseudomonadati > Pseudomonadota > Alphaproteobacteria > Hyphomicrobiales > Nitrobacteraceae > Bradyrhizobium > Bradyrhizobium sp. B117. The sequence continues at coordinate 592,911 of NZ_CP152414.1, read as the reverse complement.
AACACCGTCCAAACAAAACGGTGGGGGCCTTGCCACCTTTTTGGAGGTCTAGAACGATGTCCTACAGAGCACAAATCGTCACGTTGCTGACAGCCGCGGCTTTGGCCACGTTCGTAGCGTTCCCGTCCGGCAGAGCGGCTGACCAGACCCCGAAACTCTTGACCGAGCACCTCATGATCGACGCTGTCGATCCTGGGATAAAGCTGTACGTCAGAAACAAGCGCCCGGAGGGCATGACGCAGTTTGCAGCACAGAAAACGTTGCTGTTTGTCCATGGCGCGACCTTACCAGGCGAGGCGACATTCGATTTTCCAATCGAAGGACTATCCTGGATGGACTACATAGCCCAGCGCGGCTGGGATGTGTATCTGGTGGACGTGCGCGGCTACGGTCGTTCGACGCGGCCGCCGGAAATGGATCAGCCAGCAGCCAGTAATCCTCCGATCGTCACAACCGATGTCGCGGTCAGGGATGCGGGCTCCGCAATCGATTTCATCCTTCAGCGGCGAGGTGTCTCCAAGCTCAGTCTCGTGGGTTGGTCGTGGGGGACGGACGTCATCGGCGCTTACGCGGCTGACCGCAACGACAGGGTCGACAACCTCGTGTTCTATGCGCCCAGATGGCTGCGAACCCCGTCGCAAGCTGCGGCGCCCGCGTTGGGAGCTTACATTGCAGCTCCGCCCAGACGGGATCGCTTGCAAGCCGGCGCCCCCGATGATCGAAAGGCCGACTTGATGCCGGGTTTCGAGGCGTGGGCCGCGGCCGCTATCGCCTCCGACCCCATTGGCTCGAAGCAGGCCCCCCCGGTGCTACGCAGCCCGGCAGGTGTAATTCAGGACACCCGGAATTACTGGGAGGCAGGCAAGCCATATTATGATCCGTCGCGGATCAAGGTCCCTACGCTGGTGGTGGTCGCTGAGTGGGATGGACTGAATCCTCCGGAGGGCGCGCAAGCCATTTTCCGCAGGCTGCCGAGCGGCCCCGACAAGCGGCTTGTCATGCTTGGCGAGGGAAGCCATTTCGTGCTGTTGGAGAAGAACCGGCTCCAGCTCTTTCATGAGGTGCAGCTCTTCCTCGATAGGGCGCGCCTGACAAACTGACAGCTCTTCGCCCTCTTCGCAGAGCAGCGTTTCGATCGAGACGGGTGCGCGCGTCGCTACTTGGCAACTAAGAAGCTACGCACCCGAGCGCCGAGGGTCCGATATGGGTCAAAAGCGCCGGTTTGAACGAAAACCCTTGCCGACCCGGAGCCGTCCACACATGGCGCCTGTGGCGAAGTTCGGTTTGGCGATCGCGCGGCATCGTCCTACGTCCCCGCAGCGCGGTTTCCTCCTTTGGAGGCTTTCGGACGCCGACCCCGACGTGCGCCGCACCACCTTCATGGGGCCGGCATCCGAAACCCTTCACAACAGACGACATGATCAATTTGTCAGCGCGTAGGGCAAGCCCAACGAAACGATGCAGTAATAGACAATGCCCTCGTGCGTGATCGCATCCAGTCTCGCGTTTAGCTCGGCAGTCATGCGGCCACCGCCACGTGCCATGGCTCAATCGTGAGCCATTTGATCTATCACGTCGGCTAATGCCGAATTCCATCCTGAGAAAGTTCCTAGGTCGGCGACTGTCGTCAACGACTTCTCGGGTCGCGGCATCTCGGTTTCTTGCGCCTTCTGATGATGGAAGTTGGACTGGCTCTTATCGGTCATCACTCGAAGGTTTTTCAGCCTTGACGTGAAGAACAAAAAGAACGTTTTGAAACTCGTCCGCGACTTCCATCCGCCATTCGCTCCCGGGCTGCAGTTGCCCGGCCATGCCTTGCAGCATTTGACCGGCCATCATCGTGGCCTCATTCCGAGCCGCACGCTCGTCAGGCAACTCCTCGCCCTCTTTATCGATTTGCCTTTGTTCGCGTCGGACGTGAAAAAAATAGCGGGGCATCGCGGACGCCATGAGAATCTAAAGCTGCAACGCGATTCCTACGCACGCGTTCCGCATCAAGCGGCTGGCAAGAGCTTGCAAATACAGCGTTCGGGCTCCTCCTCGCGAAACGGCTTAGGTATGACCCATCATGAAATGCTTCCGGCAGCCCAGCATTGCCGTATCCGGTTGCAAACACAAAGGGGGTGTTGCGACGTGTCAGCGCTTCGGCAATTGGCTCGCTACTGTCGCGGCCGAGAGGTTTTACGTTCCAAGAACGCGTCCGGTGGCGGGTTGTCCTTCAGTACCCGCACGGCTTGTTGCTTGGCTTGCTCCGCCATCTGCGAATCTCGGCTTTGGCTGCAGCAGATGCGATAAATTACGCGCGGCCATAGCGACGCTCCCTTCGCTGTGCAGGCGGGAACGCAAGCTGGTCACCGGGCGCCTACGGGCAGTGCCTCGGCCGGTGGTATGAATAAACTACTGACACAAATTGGACTTACGCAGGCCGGGCTTCGCGCTCCGGTCCCTCAGTAATCACCGTGCATCCTCGCTGCTCCGCCCTTACCAGCGCATCAAGTCGATCCAATTGGCCCGCCAGCCCGGTAAGAGTCCTAGCGATGTTCTTCGCCAGGGCGGCGCCGTGTTCAGAGAGGCCCGGCGTTTGAGAGAGTCTCCTGTAGTGATGTGCCAGTTCTAAGCATTGCGTGGCGGTAATCATTTAGCCTCCAACGCTGTACCCGGAAAGAAAAGACTTCATTCTAGCGGTTCAGTTCCAAAAAACCCTCGAATAATATGCGCTCTGTCGCGGAAGGCAACGTCCGCGTCCGGATTGCCGCAAGCCGCGACGAAATGGAGCGGGAGCCTTGCTAACGTGCGGAAAGCAGGACGCCGGCTCCGACTGGGAAAAGAGAAATTCATCTCTATTTCATAGCCATACGATGGTGACCCAGTTCCAGCGTACGCCCCGCACCCGGCCTCATCGAACCCTGCATTCCGACGGAAGCGAAGCCGGCTCCCGCCGGGTCGGATTGGGTGTACGAAATCAACCACGACGGTTGCCGGCTCATGGTGCGAACGCACGATGGCCACGTGCGCGTCTATACCCCGCGGGCAGGCTCGCAGATCAGCACAGGATCTCCTACGTCCGGTGTCGGAAGCGCCATGAGCGCCTCGGGCGGGAGATCCTCTTCGCATTCATCGCATCGAGCGGACTGAAACATGTGAACGACTTTACGCGCTTGTGGTGGAATTTGGTATGCAAGCAAACATCTTCACGCGGGGGCTGTCGCACAAGTCTTCTCCGGAGTGCAGCTCAGCCCGGCCAGAGCACCGCGTCCGGGACGCGGGGGCCGCAGATTCGAATCCTGCCACTCGGACCAAAATGCGCGAAACAACTGAACCGGATATTTCTCGCAAAACTCAACACCGTCCTGGAGCCAGATGGGAATCCGCAAAACGCCAAGACTATGCTGCTTGAAAGGGCGGCTGCGAACGGTAAGCCCAGCGTCAGCTTGCTTTCGTGTCGACGGGCGTCCGCAGATCAAGTTCTTCATCTTGCTTAGACCGTGCGAGCGTTTGCGACGGCAACTCGTCAAAAGCGCGACGGTAGACGCGAGAGAAATCCCCCAAGTGCCAAAAGCCATTAGCAAGGGCCGCCGCCTTGACGCTAGTCGCGCCCGCGGAAAGTTGCCGCCGCACCTGCAATAGCCTCTTGAGACGAAGGTAGGAATGCAAGCTCATGCCCACGACGGAAAGCGATGCCGAGTGCAAGGTGCGCACCGACGTGCCAATTTCCTCGGCTAATTCTTTGCTGTAGAGCGGTTTCGATGCCGGCCGTGCGCTGACCAACTCGTCGAGCTCCGCAACAATTGCAATGTACCGGTCACGCGGTGGGATCTTATCGAAGCGACTGCCTCCCATTCGCTCGCTCTGCGTTCAGCCAGTGATTTGCAGCAAAATCATAGTCGCCGGTCGTATATAGCGGCCACTCTTGTACTGCTCGTCCACGATGAGCGCGAGGAGAGCAAAAATAATGCGCCTACAACTTTCATATCAATTATCGTGGCCCTATCACTTTAAAATCAGATTAATTCCTGCGCCAGAGGCCTGGCTCTCCGTTGTGCGGACCGACCGCACGATCGGCGGTGCAACGATCTCCTTTGCAGGTTCGCAACGGGTTGGCGCCGAGGCGGACGGCAACTTGGCTGAGCGTACTACTGATGATGCTGGGAATGCTCTCCATCTTGAGCTCGAGCCGTTCGCTTTCGGCGCGCGTTCAGGTTACGCTCCTGAGGCGCACTGCACCGGGCCGGATTACCGTTTGCGCCGTCGGGATCGAAGAGTTCCGAGGCGCCGGTAGCCGAATTGCCACACGTACAAACGTTCCTCGCGACAGCGGTTACTTTGGCACCGCCTTAAACGAACCTTCGACTACGATGGCGGTCCTCTAGAGGATGGGACTTCCATCATGCGGTACAAAGTGTTCGTGGTGGACAGCAACCGGCGAGTGATCTGCGCCGCAAAGCTCGACTGCATCGACGAGCGGGCGGCGAGACGTCAAGCCGAACAAATGTATCGCCAGCACGACGTTGAGCTTTGGGACGGCGATCGGCTCGTCACCGTGTTTCGAGGTGCAGCGTCGAACGAAAATCGCGGCGATGGACCAACGCTGTCAGAGTAGCCTCCCACAGCTCAGCGTCAGCCACTCGTAATCGCGGTTAATGGTCGCCTCGGTCTAACTCTCGCAACAGTCGATGAAGGAAGTCGCTGGCGTGGTTGTATTGTGCGCCGCCGTCCAGGATCTGATGAGCGAGCGGTGACATTATGTTGCCAATGGCCTCCGAGCCAATCAGCTCGGTCCGTGATGACCACAACTCCAACAGCCCGTCCGGGATGTGTTCGCTTGATCCAAATAGCTTGAGAAGCCGGCCTTCGGCGACACCGTTATGATCATGGTGGGCCTTGGCCGCATAAAAGGCGAACCACCCACGAAAGGCCTCACGGGAAACGGCAGGCTTAGCCATCGCGTGTCCCCCACAGTATCCTTCAAATGAATGAATTTGCGAAATCTGGAGCTGAACGGTAGCTATTCCCTCGAAATCCTCACACCAAGAAGATTCTACAGTAGACCGGGAAAACGCGGCAAGCCCTTTATTCATGTTAGATGTGGCCAACCGCCTCAGGTTTTGGCGTATCGCAACCCGGCTTTGTTGGTCTTTTATAGAGCCCTCTTCTAGGTCGCGTCTCAAACTCGACAGAACGTCTGCTTTCAGGCGGATGGTCTCCAAAGCGCCCTCCTTGCCGAGTTCACGTTGAGCTTGCCCTGCCCTCTAACTCGCTTCGATCACGCTGGGGCTCGGCGCTGACGCGTACACGTTCGAGCTCACACCTCTTGCTCTGCTGCCCGGTTTGGTTGCCGCCTTCTGCTGATTGGTGTCGCTTTCACATGTCGGAGTCTGCTTCGAAGCTTCTCCACTTCTCTCAGGTCTACCGCAAGCGCTTGCAGTCCTTCACTCAGAACAGCACAAATACGAATGTGCTGCGTGCTGGCAATCGCATGCCTCAGAAAAGGACTTGAACCACGAGGGGACGAAAAGAGAAGGGCGAAAGATCTAGAGGGCAACGCTCAATGAGCTAGAGCAGCAGCCGCCAGATGCTCCCAGTACTCTGCCTCTGCGAGCAGTTTCCAGCTCCTCTCAGGTTGTCGCGCGGCAGTCTGCCGGCAAAGCAAAGCCATCGCGCGAAAGCGGCGGGCAACTTCCATTCCAACCTCCCGTGTTTTCCCCAAACATATTTTTCAAATTCGCGACGGAGTCATCATGGCTATAGTCCATAACCAAATTTATCGTTTAGTGGCAGCCAGTTGGGTTCCGCCGAGGCCGCTGACCGGAACTGTTTTGGTTTGGACTTCACATCAGTTTCGAATGCAATTTGCTGAGGCCTTGCGCGCGTCAAAGCGCACCTCGCAGCAATCGCCACCGCATCAAGCAGCGTGCGGAACAGCAACACGATGTACGAAGCTCGTTTGGCAAGCACCGCAATGTCAGAATCCGAACCGACGGTGCGCGTGGATTATTCTTTGATCCCGTCTGTTGCTGAGAACCGATCCATATCGGCGGTCAGCCCGGCGCAAATGCCGGGCTTATTCGTCGCGCTCCGGGGCCGTCACCAGCTATCGAGCTATACCAGCGACTGGATGGCCGACCAGCGGTCGGGTTCGAGCTCACTCATCGAGCACGCTATCATTTCCCCTAAGTCCTGCGATGGTTTCTCGCTCTGGGACCTGGGGTGAGCGAGAGCGCGTCTCGCGCTCACGCGACACCGACCGTTCGGACGGATTCCGACCGATCTTAGCTTGGAGCTCGATAAGATCGGTGAACACGTCGGCTTGGCGGCGCAGCTCGTCGGCGATCATAGGGGGATGGCTGGCGGTCGTGGAGACTACGGTGACGCGCGCGCCGCGGCGCTGGACGGCCTCGACCAGGGAGCGGAAGGCTCCGTCACCTGAGAACAGCACCATCTCATCGATGTGCTCGGCGAGCTCCATAGCGTCGACGGCGAGCTCGATGTCCATGTTGCCCTTGACCTTGCGGCGGCCGGAGGCGTCGATGAATTCCTTGGTCGCCTTAGTGACGACGGTGTAGCCGTTGTAGTCCAACCAGTCGATCAGCGGACGGATCGAGGAGTATTCCTGATCCTCGATGATCGCGGTGTAGTAGAACGCGCGCAGGAGCGCGCCCCGACTCTGAAATTCGCTCAGCAAGCGCTTGTAGTCGACATCGAAGCCGAGCGCCTTCGCTGTAGCATGGAGATTGGCCCCATCGATGAAGAGCGCAATCTTGCTGGGACCTGACATGATACACGATCTCTGGGCGCAAGTGCCATGTTGCGGGGCGAGTGCAGGTGAACCCGCCGATGAGACGGCACTTCTAAGGCTTTCATCGAAGCTTGGTATCGCAAAGCTATACCGCAGTCCTTTAACCTTCAAATAGTTTTGTCGGAGGCCAAGATTAATTCTCAAGCATCATCTGAAGACTGCAAGCTCTCGCGACCATCGGTGAAGTATGTCCGCCCAGAATGGGTCAGCACTATCGATTGTTCTCGGTGCGGCAATTCATTTTGCAGTGCAACCGTCAGTATGCTTGAGTCTTGATCGCCTTAGAGAGCCAGACAGCGCTGGACATCCGCTGCCCGAAGAGCTGGGCCATAACGCGACTAGAGGTTCGCTGGATTGCGGGATGAGAGCTTTTCGCAAATGCGAACAGAGCCGTATTAGCGGCTCATTTTCTCTATTCACCTTTGGCGTCGGCGTGTATTTCCGTTTCCCTCGGCCTGCTCCGTCTATTCTTGCTCCTACTCTCCAGTATGGCCATGGAGTCCTTCACTCAGAACAGTTTCGTGAACTGTTTCAGTTGTCACGATACCCGCGCGTAAAGGATCTGAACGGCAACGTCGTCCTGAAGGCGAAGAAACTGAACGTCAGTCACATATTCTCTAAGTTCGTCATCGATTCAAAGTAGCCGCGACGGAGGGGAAAATGGGTTTTCTGCGAGTGAAGGAAATTCTCGATCAAGGTATGGCGACGTGGCAGCAAGCCAACGGGGAAGCCGATCTCAGTGGCCACGGTGCCAGTTTCAAATGGGATACAAAGGCAAACCTCCTCGCAGCGATTGGGCACGGAAAGCGCCTAATCCAACCTGAGCTGATCGGGCACGACGGAGCGAGCACGAATCTGGTCGTGGATCTGCGAACGGGTATCAGCAGCCCCGCGCTTCGGATGCCCAAGGGCGGCCCGTTCATACCCGACCCTCAAGTCCTGGAGATCGTCGACTGGATCAATCAAGGATGCCCCGATTGAATGTAACGCGTCGCGCCGACTTTGGGGGATCCGACTGGGAAAACGATGGAGGTCACGCGCCGCAGGACGATATTGACGTATGCTGCAGCACTTGGTTCGCCCGAGATATTGGTCGGAGCGGCCACACGAACTCAGACTGGTGCTGTGGGGATACGCCAAACATTCCCAAAAGAGTTTCGAACTTCTGCAGCGCAGCTCGCATGGGCTTAGCCGAGAACAGCGAACAGCAGGTCAACAAAGCGACAAGACGGAGCACTAGGGCATTACGGCCTAGGGCTCTGACGCCAGCACACTATTCTTCGCTATTGCAATTTTGGCGTGATTGTTATCTGCTGATGTTTTAACAACTTTACATTGCCGGGCTCAAGTTTTTCTGAGGGGCTCTGATGAAAAGGCCGTCAAAGCGCGGTTCTCGTGGAAAGAAAGCAGCCGCCAAAAGGCGTATACTTAAAACGGCTCGCAAGAAGAAGGTCGCCAAACGAAAGACCGCAACGAAGAAGGCTGCAACCACCGCGCAGGTACGCGCGGCAGTACCAGAGAGCATGGGACCGCTTGGTTGCTGCACGATCAAGCCTCCAGGGGAGGCAGACTTTCATATTCCTCATCTCACGAAGAAAGACTGCTGCGAGCGGGCGAGAGCCTTGGGCGCTGTGTGCCACTGGAGACCGGGTGAATGCGCTTAGGTTAGTGCGATAAACGCACTTGCAACTAATTGTTGGGGGGCAAGCGATTGCATTACGCGCACCGATTTACTCTAATCCTCATTTTACTCGGCGCGTGCTCCGGCTGTGCCGTTCCCCGTTACGACGTTCCTTATGACAAGGCAGGCCAGCCAACGGTTGCGTCGATCGTAGCTCGAGTTCAATGCGAGATTCGGGATATGGTTCGGGATGATCGACCTACCGATCCCGTGACGTTCAGTCGAAATTTCTTGCTGGATGGTGACTACGATGTAGAGGTGTCGTTATCACTCGATGTAAATGACACCGGCGGCCTTACACCTAGCCTTTCTTATGTAACCCCACTGGCTGCTGCTGCCACTACGTTAACCGTTGCTGGCAGTGCCAATTTGAGCGAATCGCGCGAGCATAATTTCACCGAAAACATTCAGCTTTCGACTCGGAAGATTTTCCTGGACTGGAAGAACGGCGTCGATCCTCATGAATGCCCGCTTGTTGCGGACACCCCCCTCGCCGGAACGCTTGGTATTATCGACATGGTCGCAATGGCCAACAGCACCGCAGATTTGGACGAAAGTCGCAAGCTGACAGACGCTGGAGTTTTTGGCGGCTCAATCCAATTCGTGGTCACAAAGAAGATTACCGCGACAGGACCGACGTGGACGCTTGTGAGATTCAACAACATCTCTGCACTAGCAGATTTTTCTCAGGTGAACACGGACAAGATCACTCTCGCGTTCGCACTTGGTCCGAACGTCGGAAAGCCGATGCGCGTAGCGAGAGCGCGCAACCGCTACAATCCTTACGCACATGATTTCTTACAGCAGCTGCTAACAAGCTCAATCAATACTCAACTCACGAGGTTGCAGAATACGCTTCGCTGATTCCGCGGGCCATTGAGGCTGCCATAATACCGTTTGTTACGGTCGCAGAGATCGAACATGTGGCAAGAGGTAAATCCGGCGCGCGAGGGGACTAGGTATGCTGCGACGGTTTCGAAGGCCAAGAACCTCGGTGCGTCGCAATCCCGGGATCAATTCGAGAGCAAAAAATCGGAAGCGGCGACAATTAACCTGTTAAGTCTCGGACCGGTAAAAAGTGGGTCAATGAAGCTCACCCGTCGTTCACAGCGTGCAACGGCCTCTGAAATCTCTTCAGTCTGACTCTCGTGAGATTTTTTGCAAATGTGAACCAAGGCACAAAGAGCCGCACCTGGAAACGATAAAGATGCAAAACTACGAGTTGTAGCGCGCACGGCTCTTGAACCCAGCCGCGGACGATCATTCCACCCACCTCATTGAGGGAGAATGTCCATGAGCGATCGCAAGGTGTTTACAGACAGCGTTGCTGAATTACCTACTCAACCCGGATTAACTAAGCACGGGCTGCTGGTGGCACCAGCAAAGCGCGACGCCCGCAACGAAACGATGGAATTGCTCTTTTCACTGGAGATGCCTGACAAAGACGAGCTTGAGAAACGTGTCGCTGAGGGGCAGGTGTTGTCTACAGAGCAACTGAACCAGAGGTACAGTGCAACGAAGGCGGACGTCGATGCGCTCAAGACTTGGCTAAATGAGCAGGGTTTCGATGTCATAGGCGAGAGCCCAGACGGCACCGGTATATACGCCAAGGCCACTGTCGGTCAGATCGAACAAAGTCTCGACGTCAAAATGGTGAAGGTCACCAAGAAAGGGGTTACTTACACTGCCGCGCAGAGTGCTCCCAGCCTCCCCATGTCGGTCGGCGCGCCGGTTCACGCTATCATCGGCTTGCAACCCTTCCGTCACGCTCAGAAGCACTTGGCGCACAAGATCAGCCACAACAATCGCGCTACTTTGGATCGGCACGGGCTGCCTTCGCCGAATGTCGCCAATTCTCCACCCTATCTTGTTTCCGAGATTCTTCGTGCGTACGGCGCGGACGCGCTGGGCGTCACCGGCGCAGGACAGACGATTGCGATACTGATTGACACCTTTCCGAACGATCATGACATTATCGAATTCTGGAAAGCCAACGAGATCGCAGTTGACCTGACCAGGATTGGCAAGATCAAAGTGGGCGCCGGCCATCTTCCGGCCCCCGAAGGCGAGGAGACACTCGACGTCTCCTGGACCAGTGGAATCGCTCGCGGCGCGAAGATTAAGATCTACGCGACCGGTTCACTTCAGTTTGTCGCGCTCGACAAGGCGCTCGATCGCATCATTGCGGACGCGTCGAGCGATCCAAGCATGAGACAGTTGTCGATTAGCCTGGGGCTCGGGGAAACCTTCATGGGCGGGCCAAATGGCGAGGTCGCGACACAACATCAGAAATTCCTCAGGCTCGCGGCGATGGGCGTAAACGTCTTCGTATCGAGCGGCGACGCTGGATCCAATCCGGGCATCGACGGCCAAACCGCCGATGGACCTCTTCAGGCGGAGTATGCAGCCTCAGATACAGCGGTCGTCGCGGTCGGCGGGACAAGCTTGAAGCTTGCACCGGCGCACGGGGCTGTCGCGCAGGAGGACGGCTGGGCCGGGAGCGGTGGTGGGGATAGCGTCTTCTTCAGCCGTCCCGTTTGGCAAACTGGCAAAGGTGTCCCGACCGGACCCAAACGCTCGGTCCCCGACGTGAGCGCGGCTGCTGATCCGAATGAAGGAGCCTTTTTGGTCCTGCATGGACAGCCCACCGGAATTGGTGGGACGAGCTGGGCCGCGCCCATTTGGGCCGGCTTGTGCGCGCTGATCAATGAAGCCCGTCACAAGGCCGGCCTACCTTCGCTACCTTATTTGAACCCGCTCATCTACCCACTGAACGGCACCGCATGCTTCCGAGACATAAGTCATGGCACCAATGGCGAGTTTACAGCTACTCCCGGCTATGACCGCGTCACTGGGTTGGGAGCTCCGGACGTGAAAGAATTGGTCACTGCCTTGACGCAAGCACCGGCGCACACGTCCATCGCAGCGTAGAACGCCCCGCAACAGGATGCAGGGCTGGAGCACAGCGCAGCAGCCCTGCATCATTTCCTGAGGAGCCCGGGTCTCCGGATTGTACGCGCACAAAAATTCTTACCGCGCTGTCGCCCTCAATCAACCGATCGACCAAGGAGAGCCAGATGGGCTGGCTTGATAATCTATCTAGCTTGCCGGAAAAGGGCACCAAGCTCGCAAGTTTCTTGGCCTCTGTCCTGGCTGTCGTGCCGGTTACAGTGACCGTGGCGGAGAACGGTTCGTCCCGTATTTGATCTGAAGACATAAAATCTTGTCCGCGTCATCTGGGGGATGACCGTGCCATCGCCCTGATGAAGTTCGGCCTTATCTTCCTTGGTGATAGCGTGAACATACACATCGGGAGCGCTGGTGGTGGTGCAAAGGACTGAGCTATCTTTGACAATGCCCCGGACAACCTCGCGATGGGCGGTATCCAAAAGGATCATTTCGCTCATTGGAAATTCCCTTTTCGAAATCCGAATACGTAAACTCAGGACAACTACTGGTCGCGTGTCCAGTCTCTCGGCTGGGGCAGGCTGAAGAAGTGATCGAACAGAACCGAAACTGCTGCGTTGCATAAGTCCGGTGTGACCCGACGAACGAGTCCTTGTCTCCGACCGCATCCGAAGCGGGCGCGACTGGTTTGCCGCTGGTCCAAATCGATGGGACGAGTCGCCTCGGTTGCCGCTGGGGGCTCGAAAGCTCCGATGAACCGGCCGCTCGCCCGGGCAACGATCGCCGGCCCGGCGGGTTTCCGCAAAACCTTCTTCGATCTCTCATATCGACATCCGCGAGCAGGCCGGTTTGGCTGACCGATGGGCTGCGGTCCATCGGAGAGCCGGGCGCGCCTGCGGCCGGCTCTCCGCGGTGTTGCACGCACTTCACTTGCCGGTGCCATCTGACTCCGGCGTGGGACGACCTGCTTGGAGTTGCGATCCGCCCCGCGTGAATTGCGCTTGTGCTCCATGCGCTTGGCTGGCTGCCGCATTGGGTCAACACCATGGGGCTGTGCTTCCGAGGCGTCGGCGCGTCGCCACGACCTTGAAGGCTTGGGGAAAGAGACGATCGAAATGTTTGCCTGGGAAAAGCTTGGCGACGCGCGCGGCTGCAGCGGGCGGAATGCATCGGTCGGATTAGGGCTCGGCCTCGTGCTGGAATGCGGAAGTCCGGCCTTAGCCGCCGACCTGCCGCTCGAGGCGCCGGCACTCAGGGCGGTGTACGATTGGACCGGATTCTATGTCGGCGGCCATTTCGACTACGGCGGCGGCAGCCTGAATCCGCTCCTCTTGCAAAGTGTGCTCTTTCCACACAGTCCGACGGCTCTGATCGGCGGCTATCAGTTGGGCCACAGCCGCGAGTTCGCGACCAACATCGTGCTGGGGGTCGAAGCGGACCCAATATTCACGACCTATCTGGATCGGGCGGCGCTGGCACGGATGCCGCCTTGCGGCCAGCGACCCGGGCCTCTGAGGGAGATCTTGGTGGCCGAGCAGAGACCGGAGACGCTCTCGTAGCCGCGCTCCGAGAAGGCGATATAGAGTTTATCCCAGAGAACGGCGGCGGAGCTGGCGTTCGGCTTGCGAAGCGACAGCGCCGTCCAAGTGAAGCGCGGCCGAGACGGCGCGAGGGCTGCTTGACCCACTACTACCGCTCGCCCTGCAGCGGATGAGAAAGGCGCGAGGGCGGCCTTCTGACGAAGGGTCATCCGCTCGCCGGTACAGTCGCAATTGCAGCCTTCGGGTCGAGGCACTCGTCGCCGCCCTTCCCAGGCCTGCCCTCAACTCGATCTTCATAGATGTAGCCCTGGACGTTTGGTGTGTCCCAGGACTTGAAATGCGATCACGCCATGCGCCTGCGTCCACCGGTCTGCGCGAGCGTTGGCATCATCTCGACCGTTGCACCTAATCGGTGCAAGCAGCTGCACCAGTGTGGTGCTTTGACAAGACAGGTTGGGACGTGGATGATCAACCGCAACAAGGCGCTGTACCACGGGTGTTTCAGTGCAGCCCCTGCAGGACGGCCATCGCGACGATGCCAGCGACGATCATGCTGCCGAGCCGGATCGTCAGCCCGAACTTGAGATTTTCGAGAGCTAGTGTCAGCCCGGACTTGGTGACGAGCACGCAGGAGCAACACCAAACCAAATGAAACTCGATCCCCAGAACAGCATCGCCGGGCTGCCAATTAAGACGGCCCGCGACCTGATGCGCCACCTCAACGAATACCGCGCGGACGCAGAGACGGTGCTTGACTTCCTCGATACCGAGCATTGGCGCAGCACGGTAGAGTCTGCCCGTAAGGCCGATCCGAGAATTCCTGCCAGCATTCGCACGCGAGACTATGACCGCAAGGAGATGTGCAGAATCTGGGGCTTCAAGTTCAAGCCGATCAAGGCTACCGAGGCCAAGCGCGTTTTCGCGGCACTGCTCGCCGAGGGCTACCTTGAACCGAACGAACCAGGGCACAAGCTCGACAAATCCAAATACCAGACCAGCATAAAGGGTCGCCGGCTCGCGGCTGCGAACCTGACGAAACGCTTTGATCGCGCCAAGGCAGACAACGAGGTGGCTGCCCTGATCGCGCGCGCGAACGAGATCAACATGCGCGACGAGCTGGTGTTCTTCGTACACAAGATCACAGCGTTCGGATCGTACCTCACTAACGGCAACGATCTCGGCGACATCGACCTCGTGGTTACGGTCCAGCCGCGCCGTGATGACCATGTCGCTGAGTCACACTATCGCGCAGACAACAGCGGCAAGACCCTGAATTTCCTGGCGCGCCTGACCTACGGCGAGCGCGAGGTTCTACAGTTGCTGCGGGCCCGCAAGTCGCGTCTGTCATTCAATGCGCACTCGACGCTCGAACTCGACACCAAATTCCGAGTGCTGTTCGAATGGCTGCCCGACGCCGAACGTCGCACCGAGATGGAGGCGTTCGACTGGCGAATCCACGAGCCGTTACGACAGGTCAATGAATGGCTGGATTCGAACCCTGGAATCAATGCCGATCCCGTCGAGATCGCGCGCTGGTGTCAGGACGTCGCCGCCATACTGTCGAAATGCAAGGACTGGCATTACCGGCGATTTCGCCGCTGGGACAACGACGCCGCGCACAGCCTGTTGCCCTACTGGGGCTTGACCGCCTCGCAAGCAGCCGCCGAGATCGCGCATCGAATGGTGTGGGATGAATACCGCGAAAGCGTCAGCGGCTACATCACCAGAGAATACAGGAAGGCGCTCAACGCCCTGATCGAGGCGGAGATCTACCCGCATTTCGCGCGCGGCACCGACGCCATGGATGCGGCGATTCTGATCGCCAAACATTTCCAATGGAAATTGATCAAGAGGCCACGCGCTGAAGCTCGTACCCTTTGAGAAAAGTATAAATCGGCGGCTCGCTTTACCAGTCGTACTTTTTCGGTTCTTGAGCCAAAGACCTTATTGGCGCAATCAACTGCGACATGGACCTCCGACGGGCAATCGGTTCAGCACTATAGCAGTCCGTGCTTCCATACGTTCCTGTTTTCTTTGCGGCGCCAGGCGAAGGGCCGCCATGCATCTCGTCTCCAGCAGCGTGCGCGCGTGCTGCATCTCGTCGAGCTCGTGCTTGCCAAGCACCGAGCGCAACGTGGTCTGGGCGAGCTGGCTGGTGGCGGCTCATTGATTTCGATGGTCATCGCACGGCATACGACATCCCGACCAGCGAGATCCTTTGCGCTTGGCGCATAGCGCTCCATGAAGCGCACCCCTTCCGAGTTTGTGAAGTAGCCGCCCTCGCCGCGCGCCCTCAGTGATCAAACAACCCGAGCCGTAGATGCCGCTCGGGTGAAATTGCGTGAACTCCATGTCTTCGAGCGGCAGGCCTGCACGCAACACCATGGCGTTGCCGTTTCCAGTGCAGGTATGCGCGGCCGTGCAGGAGAAATAGACGCGTCCGTAGCTCCTTCCTTCGTCGGCAGTTGCGCTCGGCCGCGAGAACATTCTCTAGGATGAGCCTTGATCTGGGGAAGAGACCCCGCCAAAGTCCCGTTCCGCGCCGCCTTCCCGCCAAATTCATCGACCCGCCACTCGCGCGCCTAACGCTACAGATAGGCGGCAACCATGATGCGCTTGCCTGTAGCGAGTTGCTGGTAAGCGCCCGGCGGGGGCTCGAGAATGCGAACATCCTGGAATCCTAAGCGGCTCAGCGTCCAGCATAGCCCTTTCGGCGACGGATAGAAAACGATGTCGCCTGCGCTGCCGTCGATGTTGTCGGGATTGCCCGCGAAGATGCCCCAGTACCCGTGCATGTAGTTGGTTGCCGTCCAGTCCCCTGAGTCGATACGCTCTTCCAGGTCCAGAATGGTGCATTGGGTCTCGATCAGAAGCACCTTACGCGTCATCTCACGGCAGCGGCGCAACACGCCGATCGGGTTCTCAAGATTATACATGAGGCCAAAGTTGATGACGATGTCAGCCGGCTCGAACTTTCCTGCCGGCATTGTCTCTACGTTGTCCTGGACGAACTTGACGCGATCAGCGCACAGGCACTTCGCCATCAGCTTGGCGCTATCGACATGCCTGGCCTGGTACTCGATGCCAAGGACGGATTTGCAGTGCTTCGCCAGTTCAAGGGAAAACCATCCCTGGTGAGACCCAACGTCGATTGCCGAAAGAGAGTCCGGATATTTCGCGAACAGCGGCTTCAGCTCGGTGAGCATCATATCGCGACGGGTGCGGTGGATGTGCTCGACCACTTCGGGAATGTAGAGCTTCGTCCGGCGACCGGATGGCAGCGCAAAATCGTAGAACCACTCCTGAGAGAGAATGCGCTCTTCTAGGGACGGATCTTGCGTAGGACCAGAACTCAATATCAATTCGCCTCCTGCAGCCGGGACCGTCTGGGTCAAAGACATTTTGGCCATTTCCACCGCGATCATCACGCCATTTCGGAAGGGGGAGTGGACGTCGAAGAAAATGGCATCATGGAGCCAGTGATGCTGCACATGCTCTTCGGGAGTGCCCGACGCGAGCGCCAGCGTGATCGAGTATCGGCCTGTGCCAAGGTTGGGTAATCGGAACCCAAAACGAGCCTCCAGCCGGTCGCCTGGTCGGCACAACAGCGGTGCCGATGCATAGCGGAGAAAGGTATTGTCCCCGAGCAGGGGCTGGCCGAGCCGATCCTTGATGATGAAGCCGGCGATGGGAGCATAGGTCTCGGCTTGGATGTTGATGCGGGCAGTAATCAGCAGATGCTCACCACCCTCGATCCAGCTTGGCCGCTGCCCGTCGGGATCGGTAAGAGAGACCTCGTAGATTTCGGCCTGGCCACTGCCAAAGCTGGCGCTCTGCTCTGCAAGGAATTCTACCTGACTGGCGACCTTTTCGGCGGAATAGAGATCATCGTGGCTGAGCCAGGAGAACAGTTCGGCCGACATTTCACGGATCTCACGGTTGAGCGCAGAGGCCACGCCGCCATTCGGCTTGCGAACGTAATGGATGCGTTTGCCGTAGCTAAGCGCGATGGCTTCAGTCGCTCCGTCATCATTTGAGCCGTCATTGACGACGACAATTTCGATATTGGGATACGTCTGCCTTATGGCGCTATCGATCGCTTCCCGGAGGAAGTCGGCGCCGTTGTAGACCGGAATGACGATGGAGACTTTTGGCTGGAAGTAGAGCGCGGCTTTGTCAGAGAGGGCCTTGCCGGCTGGAGCAAAGCGGGGGTCGGTTGCCATCGCAAATCCATAGCGCTTGTAAAGTCGCCTTGCGCCGGCCTCCAGAATGCCAGGAGGAATGTCACTGTCTTCTGTCATGACCTTGGACACGTACAGGTTAACAGCGGCGGCCAATGTTTCGGGATCCTGGCTACCGAGAGTGTTGCCTGAGTGAGTGCGCACCAGACATGTCACTTCGTCGATAGCTCCGAACAGGTGATGCTTGGCGATTCGCCGCCACAAATCCGTATCCTCAAAGCGATGCATTGCTTCATCGAAGACCCCCGTCTCGTCTAACCCCCCATGGCGCACCATCACGGTGGGGAGTGTGATGGTCACGGGCTGGAAGAATGCGATGTCGGGGTAAATGTTTCCGGAAACCGAGGCGCGATAGACGAAGTTAAGGCTGTCTCCGTTGTCACCGATGCACGAGGCAGAGGTGTAGACGGCAGCATAATCCGGGTGCTCATCAAGGAACTGCACCTGCTTCGCCAGTTTTGCCGGGATAAAGGTCATCGGAGTCCTGGAAGGCAATGTAATCTCCGCGTGCATGTCGCAAAGCGAAGTTGCGCGCGCTGGGCCATCGCCTCGAGCATCGACGTGCTTATTGCATCTGAGACGCTGAGGCCAAGGTAGCACCGTGCCGCAGCAAACAGCCGTAGCATCCTTCCGTGGTCGGCATATTGCAGGATTTCGATGTCCAGATCGTAGTATTTCCGCAGTTCGTCAACGCGCAGATAGATCGGCTCCGAAGGAGAGAAAACCAGGATCTTGTAGCCGGTCAACGCATCAGAGGCTTTCGCGAGGGCATCGAGCGCAACAAGTGCCCGGCCCGCGAAATGCTGGTAGCCCTTGACCATGATGAGACGACGTTTGGATGGCAGGCGCAGCGAACGCAATTGCTTGACGACCGGCAGGTCAAAGCCGCCGGAATTTGGCTTGACCGGCAGCACCTCGGCACCCATCCGCAGACTTTTAGCGATCTCAACGTCTCTGTGACACTCGCAGCTATAGTAGTCGATCGAAGAAAGCAGCTCACGTACTCCAATAGAAATAGCTCGTGTCGATGCCTGGCGGTGAGACGTCGACACGCAACTCTTTCATCAGAGCCGTTCGTTAGTTGGCCGTGAATGCTTCGCTTGAGATTCAACGCTCGTCGCCGCCCCGCGACGAAGCGCTCGAGAGCGCTCGCCTATTGATTGCAGCAGCCTTACAGCACACCCGATCAACAAATCAAGCGCCGCCGACAAGGACAGATTTTCGGTCATCGGGCATTTTCACGACTCTGCTTACGGGTTCGGCGGGGCCTTCTGACGTCGCCTACCTGGACATCAAGTCAAAGTTCACAGAGGTTTACGAGCACAACGTCTTTAGTGTTTCCGAGTCCAGATCCGGTGAAGGATCCAACCTCAAGCAGACGTCTGTAATTCGCGTGGAGGTGCCGACGCTCATTGCAGAGCTCGGCGTCGGTACCCTGTTGGATGCGCCATGTGGCGACTGGCATTGGAAGATCGAAAGTTGGCTGGTACTTGAGCGTTTAAACTGGCGATCAAACTGTTGCGCTGACCGTTGGAGTCAGGCGTCTGAGAAGGATCGAACTTAAGCATCTGATCGAAGATGTTCAAATTCGCATCGGCTTGTTGCTGCAGCGTGACAAGCTGGTTCGCCGGGATCTCGTCGAGAAACTGGATCGGGAATCGTGTGAACAGATTTGACCAGGCGGGTTGCCGGCGCTACCGCCTCTTGGAAGTTCAACCTCAACCCCAGTCCGGTTGTGCGCGGCAAGCTCGACACATCGAACGCTTGGATGCGCTCAAGCGATCTTCGCGTGCGGTCTAACTGGGCATCCGCCATATCGAACCATCACCCAAGAAGTGTTCCAAGCTCAATAGCAGCGAAAGTGGTGCCGCTCACGCGAGGGGCCACACCTGACCACAAGGGCGCTCCTCCATTAGCCGCGCCGCGAAATAACGGGAACGTGATGGCGACCAGGTGCACCGAGTCGGTGCCCGTAGAATCATAGACTTAGCCGGTAAGATGCACCGATCAGGTGCAGATTTTCGATTGAAATCAAATACTTATACGGTCTTCAGTGTTGAACCGCTGAGGCTATAAATTTATGTTCCTCGCAGCCCTTTATCTTGCGTCGGGAAGCGCGACAATGCCTCGCCGTCCAGCCAATGTGAACCAGGCAGACGTTCAAAGGATCATCCGCGCCTACCAACGCGAGAATGTACCATTCCGCGTGACGCTGCAGCCCAACGGAGCCGCAATCTTCGAGCCGGCAACGGTAGTACCCGCTGAGGAAAGCGCCCTTGAACGATGGAGATCTGATCGTGGTCAGGGCTAAGATCGATGGCGTCTTTTCCACCTACAAGACCCTGAAGGATGGCACTCGCAAAACATACTGGTATCACCGCGCGACAAGCAAACGACTGCACGGGGTACCAGGATCCGCCGAGTTCATCGGCGATCTCGCCGCGGCCGAGAAGACGTTGCGCGATCGGCACGCCGGCACGTTCAATAGCCTTGTCCGCTCCTACACCACCTCCATCGAGTTCGAGCAGAAGCTCGCGCCCAGTACGCAGGGCGAATACAAGCGGATGCTGACAAGGGCGGAGGGCGAGTTTGGCACCATGCCGATTGCCGCACTCGATGACCCCCGCGTCCGCAAAGACCTACTCGACTGGCGCGAGAAAGTCGCGCGGACATCCGGACAACGCGAGGCCGACAACCGGCTGTCCGCGATCTCCGCGATGCTGACATGGTCCATCGACCGTGGGACGCTGACGGCCAACCACCTACGCGGCTTTAAACGGCTTTATCACGTCGACAGGTCGGAAATCATTTGGTTGCCAGAGCATATAGCCGCCTTCATGAAGGTGGCGCCGCTCGAGATGCAGCGCGCCCTGATCCTGGCGCTCCACACGGGGCAGCGCGAAGGCGATCTCTTGCGTCTGCCATGGTCAGCCTACAAGGACACTCACATTGAGCTTAGGCAGGGCAAGGCGCGCCGGCATGGGCAGATGGCGCCCCTGATCCAGATCCCGTGCACCGCCGCCCTTCGCCGCATGCTCGAAGGCATGAAGCAAACCTCACCGCTGATCCTCACCACGAAGACCGGCCGCGCCTTTAAGGCTCGCTACTTCGGCGCGATGTGGGACCGGACCATGACGAAGGCCGGATTGCAATCGGTCGGCTTGCCCGGTCAGGAAGAGCTGGTTGAGCTGCACTTCCACGACCTGCGCGGCACCGCCGTGACTCTGCTGTCAGAGGCCAACTGCACGCCGCAGCAGATCGCCACCATCACGGGTCACAGCCTTAAGACGGTTCACAAGATCCTGGAACGGTACCTTGCTCGGACCCGCGGCCTCGCCGAGCAGGCGATCTTCAATTTCGAGAACAGCCCCCGAACAAAGTTTGCAAACCAGCTGCAAACCAGCGCAGCCAACGAATCGGACAAGAAAGAAAAACGCGATGCCAATCAATGACATAAATGGCGCGCCCGGAACGATTCGAACGTCCGACCCTCAGATTCGTAGTCTGATGCTCTATCCAGCTGAGCTACGGGCGCGTTTTTCGCTGATTGTGCGGGCTTTAGCCCACACGCAGCCTCCGGACAGCGCCGGAGGGGTGCGAAAGAGCGCTCTGACTAACCGCTCTTGTCCCGATTGGCAAGGTCCGGGATGGGGAGATTTTGCAGGGAGATGACGGTTTGGCCGTCATTCCGGGATGGCCCGAAGGGCCAGGCCCGGAATCCATAACCCCAGCTGGTGGTTATGGATTCCGGGCTCGCGACTTCGTCGCGCCCCGGAATGACGAGGAGAGAGCTGGGATTGCCCCCGGAATGACGTCGTTACTCGGCCTCCGGCCGACTACGCCCTCTGCCGCTCGTTGCGGATGGAGAGGAGTTCCACGGGGCGGTCGGGGATGACGATGCGGAAGGTGGCGCCGATGGTGCCTTCGACCAGATGGATCTCGCCGCCATGGGCGCGGACCAGCTCGGCGGCGATCGCAAGGCCGAGCCCGCTGCCGCCGGGGCGGCCGGAGGTCTGGAACGCCTCGAACAGGTGTTCCCTCGTCTTCTGCGGCACGCCGGGGCCGGTATCGGAGACCTCCAAAATCGCAACGGCGCCTTCGCGCTTTCCCGTGATCCGGATCTGCTGCGCGCCGCCATCGCCCGAGGAATGGCTTTCCAGCGCCTGGGCGGCGTTGCGGACGAGGTTGAGCAGCACGCGGAACAGCTGATCGGGGTCGGCATCGATGGCGAGCCCGCGCTCGATCGCGGCGACCCAGGCGATCGAGGCATCGCTGGCAAGCCCCGCCGTTTCGCGGACCTCGAGCACGACAGGCTCGATCAGGATCATGCGGCGGTCGGGCGCGGCCTCCTGGGCGCGGCCGTAGGACAGCGTCGACTGGCAGAAGGCGATGGCCCGCTCGAGCGAGCGCACCAGTTTTGGCGCAAAGCGCTGCACCCGCGGATCGGGCACGCTGGCGAGCTGGTCGGACAGAAGCTGCGCCGAGGCGAGCAGATTGCGCAAATCGTGGTTGATCTTGGAGACGGCGAGACCGAGCGCGGCGAGCCGGCTCTTCTGATTCAGCATCGACATCAGGTCGCGCTGCATGTCCGACAATTCGCGTTCGGCGACGCCGATCTCGTCGCTGCGCTGGCTCGGCACGATGATGCGCGCCGAGCTCTCCGGGTTCTCGTGGAACCCGACCAGGCTCGCGGTCAGCCGCCGCATCGGCCGCACGAACAGATAATGGAGCGCGAGATAGACGAGGCCCGCGGTCAGCACGCCGATGATCAGCGCCACCACCACGACGTTGCGGGAGAAGCGGTACATCGACTGCCGCAGCGGCAATTCGTCGGTCACGATCTCGACGAACTGGGCATTGCCGACGCCGGGCCCGACGATGCGGATCGGCTGGTTGCCGGTCTCCAGCATCATCTGGAACGAGCCGGTGATCGCCTCCCACACGCTCATGTCGCGCAGGTCGACGTCATGCTCGATCGTGGTAGGCAGATTGTCGCTGGCGAGCAGACGGCGCTGCTGGCCCATCTTGATGGCGACGGCGCGGGCATTGATGCTCTTGAGGATCTCGCGCGACAGCGAATCGGGGACCATGCCGAGCGGGGCTGCATCCAGCACCAGCGCCGCCGTGTTGGCGGCCGCGACGCGGTCGTTGAGGCGGTTGACCCAGAAGTTGGCGATGGCGGGCACGTACAGCAGGATGGCCGCGATCATCACCAGGGGCACGGTGAGCAGCAGCAGCTTGCCCGACAGCCCAAGCCCGTCAGGCCCCCGCGGCCGCGTCGCCGCCGGGTCCCGCTGATCCGCATCCTGGATCGGCTGGAGGTCTGTCGCTGCCACGAAATTCGTCCTCGCTGCCTTGCCGAGTGAACAACTTGCTTGGTGAACGATCTGGCTGAGGAAGGATGCGGTCCGCTCCCCGCCCGGTCAAATTACAGATCGCTAATCTGCCGAGGTGGGATGTAATCACGGACGCGGCGAGTCGCCACCTCAAGGGTTAAAAACCCCGCACAAACAGCGATATTCACCGGAACAGCGCGTTCTTGCGGCGTTGACGAAAACAAGACGCTCCCTTATAAGCCGCGCGAATTGTCCGCGATGACCCGGTGTGACGCCGGGAGCGGCTCTCTTGGGGCCGAAAAGGGCCCGTTTTGGGCCGCATCTTCCGGACTTTACCATCAATTCTACAGGCAAATTGCCCGGTCAGCGGAGAAAAACCCGTGAAGCGGACTTATCAACCCAGCAAACTGGTGCGCAAGCGCCGTCACGGTTTCCGTGCCCGTCTCGCCACTGCCGGCGGCCGCAAGGTCCTCGCCGCCCGCCGCGCCCGCGGCCGCAAGCGTCTGAGCGCCTGAGCCGGACCCCCATTTTTGGGATTTCATCATGGATCGGCTGAGGCAGCGGGCGGATTTCCTCGCCGTTGCCAATGGCGCGCGGGCGAATAGTCCCGCGTTCGTCCTGCAAAGCCGCCGCCGCGACGATTCTGGTCCGATCCGGATCGGCTTCACCGTTACAAAAAAGAACGGCAACGCCCCCGAGCGCAATCGCATCCGGCGCCGGCTTCGCGAATTGGTGAAGCGGCTCGATCCGGTGTCGATGCAGCCCCATCATGACTATGTACTGGTCGGCCGGAGGGACGCGCTCTCGCGCGACTTCGCCACCATGCTCGACGATCTGCGCATAGCGTTCACGAAGCCCGCGCGGCATACGGCCAAAGCACCCGCAAAGGGACGCGGCCAGAGGCCAGGCGCCACCGCGCCTGCCGGCCGCAAACCGGATTGATGACGAGACATTAGAGATGACCGACAATCGCAATACCATCCTCGCCGTCATTCTGTCGGGCCTCGTCCTGATCGCCTGGCAATATTTCTACAACGTGCCGCAGATGGAGAAGCAGCGCGCCCAGCAGCAGGCGCAGGCCGAGCTCCAGAAGAACACGCCGCAGCCGACCGCCACCGCAACGCCGGGCGCGACGCCGCAGGCCGGCAATGCGCCCGCGCCCGCCGCGGCGCCGGGCAACCAGCAGGCCCAGCCGGTCGTTGCCCGCAGCGCCGCGATCGAAGCCAGCCCGCGCGTCAAGATCGACACGCCGCGGCTTGCCGGCAGCGTCTCGCTGAAGGGCGGCCGCATCGACGACCTCGCGCTGGTGCAATACCGCGAGACGGTCGACCCGAAATCGCCGCCGATCATCCTCTATTCGCCCTCGGGCACGGCTGAGCCCTATTACGCCGAGTTCGGCTGGGTGGCCGCCACGGGCGTGACCGCCAAGATGCCTGATGCCCAGACCATCTGGCAGCAGGACGGCAGCGGCAGCCTGACCCCGACGACGCCTGTGGTCCTGAAGTGGGACAACGGCGAAGGTCTCACCTTCCGCCGCACCATCTCGGTCGACGACCACTATCTCTTCTCCATCAAGGACGACGTGAGCAATGTCGGCAATGCGCCGGTCACGCTCTACCCTTACGCGCTGATCTCCCGCCACGGCACGCCGCAGGTCTCGGGCTACTACATCCTGCATGAGGGCCTGATAGGCTATCTCGGCGAGCACGGCCTGCAGGAATACGCCTACAAAAAGATCGACGAAGCCAAGACGGTCAACTTCAAGGCCACCAATGGCTGGCTCGGCATCACCGACAAGTACTGGGCCTCGGCGCTGCTGCCCGACACCAGCGCGCAACTTCAGGCGAAGTTCTCCTCGAACCTCACCGGCAACGTCCACACCTACCAGACCGACTATCTGCTCGATCCCGTCACCGTCGCGATCGGTGGCACGGCCACCGCGAACGCGCGGCTGTTCGCGGGTGCCAAGGAAGCCGGCGTCGTCGGCGTGTTCCCGTTCGCCGGCCTCGGCGGCTACAACAAGGAGCTCGGCCTCAACCATTTCGATCTGTTGATCGACTGGGGCTGGTTCTACTTCATCACCAAGCCGATGTTCCTCGGCCTCGACTTCTTCTACCGCTTCTTCGGCAATTTCGGCATCTCGATCCTGCTCGTGACCGTGATCGTGAAGCTGTTGTTCTTCCCGCTGGCGAACAAGTCCTACGCCTCGATGGCGAAGATGAAGTCGATCCAGCCGCAGCTTCAGGCGCTGAAGGAGCGCTATCCCGATGACAAGGTGAAGCAGCAGCAGGAGATGATGGAGATCTACCGCAAGGAGAAGATCAATCCGGTCGCCGGCTGTCTTCCCGTGGTGATCCAGATCCCGGTGTTCTTCTCGCTCTACAAGGTGCTGTTCGTCACCATCGAGATGCGGCACGCGCCGTTCTTCGGCTGGATCAAGGATCTCTCCGCGCCGGATCCGACCAACCTCTTCAACCTGTTCGGGCTGATCCCGGTCGATCCGACCACGATCCCGGTGTTCGGCCACTACCTCGCGCTCGGCATCTGGCCGATCATCATGGGCATCACGATGTGGTTCCAGATGAAGCTGAACCCGACGCCGCCGGATCCGACGCAGCAGATCATCTTCAACTGGATGCCGCTGATCTTCACCTTCATGCTGGCGGGCTTCCCGGCGGGTCTCGTCATCTACTGGGCCTGGAACAATTTGCTCTCGGTGCTGCAGCAGAGCTTCATCATGCGCCGCAACGGCGTGAAGGTGGAGTTATTCGACAATCTCAAGGCGACGTTCGCCAGGAAGGCGACGTAGCTTCACACGAAGCGTGCCCGGTCATGCGGGCACAATGCCTCCACATCGTCATGCCCGGGCTTGTCCCGGGCATCCACGTTTTGGAAGCTGGCTCCGTGAAGACGTGGATGGCCGGGACATTTGGTTGGGAAAGACGCGCTTCGCGCTTTTGCCCGGCCATGACGAGAGGATAGACCCTTCTCATGGACGAGAAGAGAGACGAGCGACTGATCGAAGCCGGACGAAAGCTGTTCGCGCGCGACTGGCAGTTCATCTGGGCCTCGCCGTCGATTCAAACGCTGCCGCCGATGGCGGGGCTGGAGATCGCCTTTGCCGGACGGTCCAATGTCGGCAAGTCCAGCCTGATCAACGCGCTCACCGGTCGCAATGCGCTGGCACGCACCTCGCATACGCCGGGCCGCACCCAGGAGTTGATCTTCTTCGAGGTCCCCGGGAAGAGCGACCTCCGCCTCGTCGACATGCCCGGCTACGGCTATGCCAAGGCGCCGAAGAGCCAGGTCGCGTCCTGGACCGAGCTGATCCACAAATTCCTGCTGGGCCGCGCCAGCCTCGCGCGCGTCTACGTGCTGATCGACGCGCGGCATGGGCTGAAGGACGTCGATCTCGAAGTCCTGAAGACGCTCGATCGCTCCGCGGTCAGCTACCAGATCGTGCTGACCAAGGCCGACCAGGTGAAGGCCTCCGAGCTGCAATCACGCATCGCCGAGACCGAGGCCGCATTGGCAAAGCATCCGGCCGCGTTCCCGAACGTGCTCGCGACCTCCTCGCGCAGCTCAACCGGCATGGCCGAGCTGCGCGCCGCGATGGCGAAGCTGCTGGAAGAGCGGGCGTCGTGATGCTGGCGCACCGCCTGCTGATTGGGCTTGCCGGTTTGATGGGCGCCGCCGGCGTCGCGCTGGCCGCCGCCTCCGCGCACGGCGCGGATGCGAGCCGGCTTGCCGCCGCCAGCGCCATGCTGCTGTTTCATGCGACTGCCATACTCGCGACCGCGGCCCTGCTCGCGCGCGGCCTTCTGCATGGCGGAATTGGGCTCATCGCCGCATTCGGTTTCGTGATCGGCGCGGCGCTGTTCGCGGGCGACCTCACCTTGCGGCAATATGCGGGACATTCGCTGTTTCCCATGGCGGCACCGACGGGCGGGACGGTGATGATTTTGGGCTGGCTCGCGGTGACGCTGGCCGCGGTGGTGGCGAAGCGCAGTCCGTAGCCCGGATGGAGCGAAGCGCAATCCGGGGTTCTTACCGCAGACACCGGCCCCGGATTTCGCTTCGCTCCATCCGGGCTACGCTCGGCATGCCAGCCACACTTTGCGCCGCGCCCGCCAATCGGATAGAACGCGCACCGACAGTCCCGCCAGCGAGATCCGCCCCATGACCGACATCTCCCCGCTCGACCAGGCCCGCATCCTGTCCGAAGCGCTGCCGCACATGCAGCAGTATGACGAGGAAACCATCGTCATCAAATATGGCGGCCATGCCATGGGCGACGAGGAGACCGCGAAGAACTTTGCCCGCGACATCGTGCTGCTGGAGCAGACCGCGATCAATCCCGTGGTCGTGCATGGCGGCGGGCCGCAGATCGCGACCATGCTCAAGCGGCTCGGCATCGTCTCGGAATTCGCCGCTGGCCTGCGCATCACCGACAAGGCCACCATCGAGATCGTCGAGATGGTGCTGGCCGGCTCGGTCAACAAGCAGATCGTCGGCTACATCAACGAGGCCGGCGGCAAGGCCGTGGGGCTGTCGGGCAAGGACGGCAACATGGTGAAGGCGTCGAAGACGACGCGCACCATCATCGATCCGGACTCGCATATCGAGAAGGCGGTCGATCTCGGCTTCGTCGGCGACCCCGGGAAGGTCGACCTCACGCTGCTCAACCAGCTGATCGGCTACGAGCTGATCCCGGTGCTGGCGCCGCTCGCGACCTCGCAGGACGGCCAGACGCTGAACATCAACGCCGACACCTTTGCCGGCGCCGTCGCGGGCGCGCTCAAGGCAAAACGCTTGCTGCTGCTCACCGACGTGCCGGGCGTGCTCGACAAGTCGAAGAAGCTGATTCCGCAATTGTCGGTGAAGGACGCGCGCAAGCTGATCGCCGACGGCACCATTTCCGGCGGCATGATCCCGAAGGTCGAGACCTGCATCTACGCGCTCGAGCAGGGCGTCGAGGGCGTCGTCATCATCGACGGCAAGATGCAGCACGCGGTGCTGCTCGAGCTCTTCACCAACCAGGGCACGGGCACGCTGATCCACAAGTGAGGAACGCAAAGACGAGAGGCGCCGTGGTGGCCGGGCAAGAGCGCGAAGCGCGTCTTCGCGAAGATGTCCCGGCCATCCACGATCTTTCTCGCGGCGAAAACGTGGATGCCCGGGTCAAGCCCGGGCATGACGAGCGGAGAGTTCAGCGCCCCCGCCGCTCCGCCCTCACCCGCTTCCTGATGACGCTGCCTGCCGCAGCCATCTCGTTCTTCTTCTCCTCCGCGCCGGCCTTCGCCGATCTCAAGATCTGCAACCGCATGTCCTATGTCGTCGAGGCTGCGATCGGCATCGACGACAAGGCGGCGACCGCGACGCGCGGCTGGTTCAGGATCGATCCCGCCGCCTGCCGCGTGGTGGTCCAGGGCACGCTGACCGCCGATCGCATTCTGCTCAACGCGCGCGCGCTGGGCATCTATGGCGCCTCCCCGATCCCGCAGAACGGCAGCGACATGCTGTGCGTGGCGCAGGACAATTTCGTCATCGCCGCCGCGCGGCAGTGCCGCAGCGGCCAGACACAGGTCCCCTTCACACAAATCACGCCGACGCGTGCCGACGACGGCAATGCCGTCGCCTATCTCGCCGAGGATTCCGAATATGACGACGAGCAGGCGCGCCTCGCCGGCATCCAGCGCCTCCTCGTGATCATCGGCTACGACGTCGGCGCCATCGACGGCGTCGATGGACCGAAGACGCAAGGGGCGCTCGCCGCATTCCTGAAGAGCCGCGGCCTGCCGTCCGACACCATATCGTCGCCGAATTTCTTCAAGACCATGGTCGATGCGACGCAGACGCCGTCTTCGAGCGGCCTGACCTGGTGCAACGACACGCCGCACAAGGTGATGGCGGCGGTCGCCACCGACGACGGCAAGTCGGTGACGAGCCGCGGCTGGTATCGCATCGATCCCAAGACCTGCCTGCACCCCGACGTGACGGGTACGCCGAAGCAGATCTTCAGCTTCGCGGAGGCGATCGACGCGGACAACCGAATCATCAAGCTGAAGGACAAGCCGCTGAACTGGGGCGGCGACAAGCAGCTCTGCACGCGCGAGACCAAGTTCGAGACCGTTGAGCAGACCGATTGTGCCGCGCGCGGATTTGCGGCAACGGGCTTTGGTGCGGTGGATATGTCGAGTGGCGGCAAGACGCTGCGCTTTGCGATGCCGTGATGGGTGCTGTGATCGAGGATCAAGGCACTGGGGCCACAAACTCCGCCGTCGTCCCCGCGAACGCGGGGACCCATAACCCCAGGGAGCAGTGTGGCGCACGATGGTAGTTGCCAGTCTTCGTCAAACCACTCCCTGGGGGTATGGGTCCCGGATCGGCGCTCACTTCGTTCGCTTGTCCGGGACGACAGCGGGAACGTGGCTACGCGTGTCCGGAACGACGAATTGAGAATGCCGATATGACATCTCCCCGCACCTTCACCCACGTCGACACCTGGGTGTTCGACCTCGACAACACGCTGTACCCGCATCACGTCAATCTGTGGCAACAGGTCGATGCCAGAATCAGCGAGTTCGTGTGCAACTGGCTGAACGTCGGCCGGGAGGAAGCGCGCAGGATTCAGAAGGATTATTATCGGCGCTTCGGCACCACGATGCGCGGCATGATGACTTTGCATGGCGTGCGCGCTGACGACTATCTCGCCTATGTGCACAAGATCGATCACTCGCCGCTGGAGCCGAATCCGCAGCTTGGCGAGGCCATCGCAAAGCTGAAGGGGCGAAAACTGATCCTGACCAACGGCTCGGTCGACCATGTCGATGCCGTGCTGGCGCGGCTCGGCCTCGCCGGCCATTTCGACGGCGTGTTCGACATCATCGCGGCGGAGTTTGAACCGAAGCCGGCGCCGCAGACCTATCGGAAATTTCTCGCCGACCATGGGGTCGATCCGACCCGGGCGGCGATGTTCGAGGACCTCGCCCGCAACCTCACCGTCCCGCACGCGCTCGGCATGACCACGGTGCTGGTGGTGCCTGACGGCACCAAGGAGGTGGTGCGCGAGGATTGGGAGCTGGAAGGCCGGGACGCCGCCCATGTCGATCACGTCACGGATGATCTGACGGGGTTTTTGGCGCGGTTGTCGCAGTGAGACCGTAGCCCCACAATGAGGGGGTCATACCCCGCGAAGGCGGGGTATCCAGTAATCGCCGCCGCCTCGTTTCATCATGACCGCCGCGGCGTACTCGATCACCCGCTTTCGCGGGTGATGACAGTGAGGCCAAGCTTGACTCCGCCCCCTCAAATCCCGAAAAAGCGCCCCAATCCCTCAAAATTCCCTGATCCGAAGAGGAAAGCCCGATGTCCCTGTCCGCCCTCGAATCCACCATCAACAGCGCTTTCGACGCGCGTGACGGCATCTCGACCTCGACCAAGGGCGAGGTCCGCGAGGCTGTGGACCAGGCGCTGGAGACGCTGGACAAGGGCGAGGCGCGGGTTGCCGAGCGCGGCGCAGACGGCAAGTGGAAGGTCAATCAATGGCTGAAGAAGGCGGTGCTGCTCTCTTTCCGCCTCAACGACATGGACGTGATTCCCGGCGGCCCTGGCAAGGCCAGCTGGTGGGACAAGGTGCCCTCGAAGTTCGAAGGCTGGGGCCCGAACCGTTTTCGCGACGCGGGCTTTCGCGCCGTGCCCGGCGCCGTGGTGCGCCGCTCGGCCTTCATCGCCAAGAACGTCGTGCTGATGCCGTCCTTCGTCAATCTCGGCGCCTATGTCGATGAGAGCACCATGGTCGACACCTGGGCCACCGTCGGCTCCTGCGCGCAGATCGGCAAGCGCGTGCACATCTCCGGCGGCGCCGGCATCGGCGGCGTGCTCGAGCCGCTGCAGGCGGAGCCCGTCATCATCGAGGACGACTGCTTCATCGGCGCGCGCTCGGAAGTCGCCGAAGGCGTGATCGTGCGCAAGGGCGCGGTGCTGGCGATGGGCGTGTTCCTGGGCGCCTCGACCAAGATCGTCGACCGCGAGACCGGCGAGGTCTTCATGGGCGAGGTGCCGGAGTATTCGGTGGTGGTGCCCGGCGCGCTGCCCGGCAAGCCGATGAAGAACGGCCAGATCGGCCCGAGCACGGCTTGCGCCGTCATCGTCAAGCGCGTCGACGAGCGCACGCGCTCGAAGACCAGCATCAACGAGCTGCTGCGGGATTGAGTTCGGCGCACACCGCTGTCGTCCCGGCGAAAGCCGGGACCCATCACCACAGGGCGTAGTTTGGCGAAGACTCATCGCTCGGTACGACTATCTTTCGCTGCCCGATAGTTTCCGCGGTATGGGTCCCGGCTTTCGCCGGGACGACACCGAAGGCCCATCGAACCCTCCCTCCCTCCATCGCGACCAATCACCGGGCGGCCACTCCCGCCCGGAGCCTCTCGCATGGACTGGACCTGGTATTTCTTTCGCTTCGACGGCCGCATCAACCGTGCCCTGCTGTGGCAGGCGCTGCTGATCGTCGTGCTGCTCGCAGGTTTGCTGGACGTGATCGGTCAGGTCATCCGGTCGCTCGAAGCGGGCACATCGATCGCCCTCAAGCTCGGCTTGGATATCAATTTCGACTTCAGCACCGACGGCCTGTTCAAGGCGATCGACCCGCGCGCCTACCGCTTGCTGCCAACCGCCGACCGTCCGACCCTGATCCTGAAGGTGCTCGGCACCTCGCTATTTTTCTGGATCCTCCTCGCGACCACGATCAAGCGGCTGCACGATCGCGACCGGAGCGGCTGGTGGCTCGTGCCCCTCTTCTTCGTTCCCCGGCTGCTGCTTCATTTCAACGAGCTGCTGCCCGACGCCTCCTGGTTCGTCCCGTTCGACCTGGCCATCGATGCGCTGTGGTTGTGGGGGTTCGTCGAATTGTTCATCGCGCCCGGCACGTCCGGCGACAACCGGTTTGGTCCGGATCCACTCGCCAAGGACGAGGACCGTCCTGCCGCGCCACCTGCACAAAGCTGGGACCAGCAGCGCGAGATCGATTTTGTCCCGCCCAGCGCTAGCCCACCCGGCGGCATGCATGTTAAGCGGAGCGCATGACCGATGCTCTCTCGATTGCCCGCGATCTCATCCGCTGCCCCTCGGTAACCCCTGAAGATGCCGGTGCGCTGGGGGTGCTTGAAAAGGCCCTCGCCGCCGCCGGCTTTACCTGCCACCGCGTGACCTTCAGCGAAGAAGGCACCCCCGATGTCGACAATCTCTATGCGCGGATCGGCACCGAAGGACCGCACATCACCTTCGCCGGCCACACCGACGTGGTGCCGCCGGGCGACGAGAGCGCCTGGAGCGTCGGCGCGTTCTCCGGCGAGGTGAAGGACGGTTTTCTGCACGGCCGCGGCGCGGTGGACATGAAGGGCGGCATCGCCTGCTCGGTCGCCGCCGTGCTGGAGCATCTCGCCGCCAATGGCGGCAAGCCGCGCGCCGACGGGACGGGCTCGATCTCGTTCCTGATCACGGGCGACGAGGAAGACGTCTCGATCAACGGCACCATCAAGCTGCTCAAATGGGCTGCCGAGCGCGGCGAAAAATTCGATCATTGCGTGCTCGGCGAGCCCTCCAATGTCGAGACGCTCGGCGACACCATCAAGGTCGGCCGACGCGGCTCGCAATCCGGCACGCTTTATGTCGACGGCGTGCAGGGCCATGTCGCCTATCCGCACCGCGCCTCCAATCCGGTGCCGGATATCTCAAGGTTGATCGTGGCGATCTCCGACGAGCCGCTCGACCATGGCAGCGCGCAATTCCAGGCCTCCAATCTCGAATTCACTTCAGTGGACGTCGGCAACAAGGCTTCCAACGTCATCCCCGGCGAGGCCCGCGCAAAATTCAACATCCGCTACAACGACAACCACACCCAGGCATCCCTGCGCGAGCTGGTCGAGGCGCGCCTCGCAAAAGCCTGCGGCAACCGCATCAAGGCCCGCATCGTCTGGGAGCCCTCGAACTCCAACGTGTTCGTCACCAAACCCGGCCCGTTCACCGATCTCGCCGTCTCCGCGATCGAGGAAGTCACGGGCCGCAAGCCGGAGCTGTCGACGAGCGGTGGGACTTCGGATGCACGCTTCATCTCGAGCTACTGCCCGG
Organism: Bradyrhizobium sp. B117; assembly: GCF_038969555.1. Lineage (NCBI taxonomy): Bacteria > Pseudomonadati > Pseudomonadota > Alphaproteobacteria > Hyphomicrobiales > Nitrobacteraceae > Bradyrhizobium > Bradyrhizobium sp. B117. The sequence continues at coordinate 560,278 of NZ_CP152414.1, read as the reverse complement.
TGATCGAGTTCGGCTTGGTCGGCCAGACCATGCACCAGGTCGACGAGCGCGTGCCGGTGACGGATCTGGAGAAGCTGACGCGGGTGTATCGCGGGATTTTGCAAAGGTATTTTGGGTAGGAGCTGCCGTCTTCCGCTCCGTCGTCGCCCCTACTCCGCTGTCATCGCCCGCGAAGGCGGGCGATCCAGTATTCCAGAGACGGTAGTGATTGAGCCGAGAGGCCGCGGCGTACTGGATGCCCCGCCTTCGCGGGGCATGACACCGATAATGAGGCGAGAGCTCCCGCCTCGCTAATAATCCACCTTCATCAGATACAGCCCCTCCGGCGGGGCGACGATGCCGCAGGCGGCGCGGTTGCGCGCGGCGAGCGCCGCGGAGAGATCGTCCGCGGTCCAGCGTCCTTCGCCGACCCAGACCAGCGAGCCCACCATCGAGCGGACCTGGCTGTGCAGGAACGAGCGTGCCGACGTCACGATGGTGATCTCGCGGCCGTCGCGCAGCACGTCGAGTTGGTCGAGCGTCTTCTCCGGCGACTTGGCCTGGCACTCGGTGTCGCGGAAGGTGGTGAAATCGTGCTTGCCGAGCAGGCGCTTTGCTGCCGCATGCATCGCATCGGCATCGAGCTTGCGCGGCACGCGCCAGGCGTGACCGACATCGAGAGCGAGATTGGCGCGGGTGTTGATGACGCGATAGCGGTAGTGGCGCTTCACCGCCGAGAAGCGCGCCTCGAATGTATCAGGGACGATCTCGGCCTCGAGCACCGCGATCGGATGCGGGCGCAGATGCGCATTGAGCCCGTCACGAAACCGGCCCGGCGGAAACTGCTTCTCGACATCGACATGCGCGACCTGGCCGCGCGCATGCACGCCGGCATCGGTGCGGCCGGCGCCATGCACGCGCAGATCCGCGCCGGTCATCGCCTTCACGGCCGCTTCCAGCGCGCCCTGCACAGACGGCAGCGTCTCCTGGATCTGCCAGCCGAAGAACAGCGCGCCGTCATATTCGATGGTGAGCTTGTAGCGCGGCATCAGGAAAGCCGCATCGGCGGCTTCACAGGCACGCCGCGCAGGAAGTCCGCCGCCTGCATCCGGCCTTTGCCCTCGCGCTGCAGCTCGAGGATGCGGATGGCGCCGTCGCCGCAGGCGATGGTGAGATGATCATCGAGCACCGCACCCGGATCGCCCGCGCCCTTCGCCAGCTCGCAGCGCAGAATTTTGACGCGCGCATTCTCAAGCTCCGCCCATGCGCCGGGGAACGGCGACAGGCCATGGACGTGGCGGAGCACCGCGCGCGCCGGCTTCGTCCAGTCGATCCGCGCCTCGGCCTTGTCGATCTTGGCCGCATAGGTGACGCCGTCCTCGCTCTGCTTTTTGAGCTGCAGCCCGCCGCGTTCGAGCCCAGCCATGGCGCGCACCATCAGATCGGCGCCAAGACGGGAGAGACGATCATGCAGATCGACCGCGGTCATGTTGTCCGTGATCGGAAGCCGCTCGGCCATCGCGACGTCGCCGGTGTCGAGACCAACATCCATCTTCATCACCATCACGCCGCTCTCGGCATCGCCTGCCATGATCGCGCGGTTGATGGGAGCAGCGCCGCGCCAGCGCGGCAGCAGCGAAGCGTGCAGATTGTAGCAGCCGAGCTTCGGCGCATCGAGGATCGCCTGCGGCAGGATCATTCCGTAGGCGACGACGACGGCGGCATCGGCGTCGAAGGCGCGAAACTCATCGAGCGCCTCCTCAGTCTTCAGCGTCTTCGGCGTCAGCACGGGCACGCCGAGCTTTCGCGCCGCTTCTTCAACTGGAGTCGGCTGCAATTGCAGACCGCGCCGCCCGCCGGGTTTCGGCGCGCGGGTGTAGACGGCCAGGATCTCGTGGCCGTGCGCGACCAGCTCGAGCAGCGTCGGCACGGAGAAATCGGGCGTGCCCATGAAGATCAGACGGAGGGGCATCAACAGAACTCGCTGCGTTCCCTCCCCCCTTGCGGGGGAGGGCTAGGGAGAGGGGTGCCACACGACGCGCTCTCTCGGCTTGAGCGCGGATTGGTTCTTCGTCCCCGTTAGAACTTTTGCTGGGCTACCCCTCTCCCCCGCCCTCCCCCGCAAGGGGGGAGGGAGCGCACCGAGGGTGGGGCGGCTCCGATGACTCACTCCCCCGCGCGCTTGGCGGCTTTCTCGAACTTCTTGATGACGCGGTCGCGCTTGAGCTTCGACAGATAGTCGACGAACAGCACGCCGTTGAGATGGTCGATCTCGTGCTGGATGCAGGTGGCGTAGAGGCCTTCGGCATCCTCTTCGTGCAGCTTGCCGTCGAGATCGGTGAAGCGCACCCGCACCTTCGCAGGGCGCTCGACCTCCTCGTAATATTCGGGAATCGAGAGGCAGCCTTCCTCGTAAATGGACAGCTCCTCGGACGAGGCGATGATCTCCGGATTGATGAAGACGCGCGGCTCCGGCTTGGTCTCGCCGTCCGGGTTGGGCTTGGCGAGGTCCATGGTGATCAGCCGCAGCGGCTGCGCGACCTGGATCGCCGCAAGCCCGATGCCGGGCGCGTCGTACATGGTCTCGAACATGTCGTCGGCAAGCTTGCGGATCTCCGGCGTGACCTTCTCGATCGGCTTGGAGACCAGGCGCAGCTGCTTGTCGGGCAGAATGATGATTTCTCGTAGAGCCATGGCGGCGATTTAAGCCGCGCGCCGGATGCGGTCAATGCGGCCAGGAACCCGGTTCACGCTCCGCTCACGATAAAGCTTCAGGTTTCGTTAACCATAAAACTTAAGGGTTTCTTTACCGAAAACGTTCCCCCTTCGTTCGCGACCGGACGCGAATCGGATAGAAGGGCTGGCATGAACGAGATCATTTTCATGGCCGGCGACTGGCCGGTGCGCACCATCGATGCGCTGATCGGCTTCGGCGCGCTGGTCCTCATCCTGCTGGTTGTGATTGCGGTCGTGATCGCGCGCTCGGGACGGCGCGGCGCGGAACTCGCGATGGCCCACGCGATCCGGGCCGACGAGCTCGAGGAGCGCCTCGCCCAGGTGCTGCACGCCCAAGCTGAAGCCTCCGGCCGGGTCGATGCCATGACCCAGGCGCTGGCCGGCCGCCAGGCCGAGATGGCGCGGGCGGTCAACGAGCGGCTGGATTCGGTGACCCACCGCGTCGGCCAGTCCATGGAACATTCGACCCGCAACACCATGGAGAGCCTGCGCGCGCTGCACGAGCGGCTCGGCATCATCGACAACGCGCACAAGAACCTCACCGACCTCACCACGCAGGTGACGACCTTGCGCGATGTCCTCGCCAACAAGCAGTCGCGCGGCGCCTTCGGCCAGGCGCGGATGGAGGCGATCGTCCAGGACGGCCTTCCCAAAGGCTCCTACGAGTTCCAGTTCACGCTCTCGACCGGCAAGCGGCCCGACTGTGTCGTGTTCCTGCCCGACCAGCGTCCGCTCTGCATCGATGCAAAATTTCCGCTGGAAGCGATGACGGCGCTGCACGACGCTCGCACCGACGAGGAGCGGCGCGTCGCCACGCAGCGGCTGCGCGGCGACGTGATGAAGCATGTCAGCGACATCGCGGAAAAATATCTCGTCGCCGGCGAGACCCAGGAGATGGCGTTGATGTTCGTGCCGTCGGAATCGGTCTATGCGGAAATCCATGACGGTTTCGACGACGTGATCCAGAAGGCCTATCGCGCCCGCATCGTGCTGGTGTCGCCCTCGCTCCTGATGCTGGCGATCCAGGTGATGCAGCAGATCATGAAGGACGCGCGCATGCGCGATGCCGCCGACCAGATCCGCACCGAGGTGATCAAGCTCGGCGACGATCTGGGACGTCTCAGGGATCGCGTGCTGAAGCTGCAAAAGCATTTTGCCGACGTGAACGAGGACGTCCGCCAGGTGCTGATCTCCGCCGACAAGATCGAGAAGCGCGCCGGGCGGATCGAGGAGCTCGATTTCAGCAAGACCGACGCGCCGGAAGGCCCGCGGCTGGTGGCGACGGGCGCGGGCGAGCTGTTTCCGCGGAAGCTCCAGGCGGGGGAGTGATTCTAGGACACTGTCATGCCCCGCGAAGGCGGGGCATCCAGTACGCTGTGACGGTCGTTGTTGAACCGAGGTGCTGGTGAGTACTGGATCGTCCGCCTTCGCGGACGATGACACCGTTGAGGTGGTCACATGGGGGCACGCCACTACTATGTTTACATTCTCGCCTCCAAGATCGGCGGCACGCTCTATATTGGCATGACGAACGACCTCATCCGTCGCGTCGCTCAGCACAAGTCCAAGCTGATCGAGAGCTTCACCGAGAAGTATGATGTCGCTCGGCTCGTCTACTTCGAGCAGTTCGACGACCCCGAGAACGCGATCAAGCGCGAGAAGCGGCTGAAGAAGTGGAACAGGGCCTGGAAGGTCCGATTGATCGAGCAACACAATCCGAATTGGGATGACCTGTATCACGAGATCGCCGGGCCGCCATAAAGCTGCCATGCCCCGCCGCGCTGTCATACCCCGCGAAGGCGGGGTATCCAGTACGCCGCGGCAGTTGTGGTTGAACTGAGAAGCCGGTGGTTACTAGATCGTCCGCCTTCGCGGACGATGACACCGAGAGGGCGACGACACCTCCTTTGCCGCTGGCAGCGACGACAGCTCCCTTGTGGCCCCTAGAATCTGCTAACACCACCCGATGACCGCACCCGAGGTGACCTCCCCCGCCGCTAGCCCCGCTCCCGCGACCTCCTGGCGCGAGAGCCTGGCCGTGTACCTGCAACCGCGGGTGCTGATCGTGCTGTTCCTCGGCTTCTCCTCGGGGCTGCCGCTGGCGCTGTCGGGCTCGACGCTGCTGGTGTGGATGCGCGAGGCCGGGGTCGATCTCAAGACCATCGGACTGTTTGCGCTGGTCGGCACGCCCTACACGCTGAAATTCCTGTGGGCGCCGCTGGTGGATGCGCTCCACGTGCCGCTGTTCACCCGCACGTTCGGACGGCGGCGCGGCTGGCTGGTGTTCTCGCAATTGCTGCTGATCATCGCGATCCTGTTGCTGGCGATGACCGATCCAGCGCGCTCGCCGTTCTACGTCGCGCTCGGCGCGCTGCTGGTGGCGACGACATCGTCGACCCAGGACATCGTGGTCGACGCGTTCCGGGTCGAGAGCCTGCCCGAGAGCGAGCAGGCCGCCGGCATGGCGGCTTACGTCGCGGCCTATCGCATCGGCATGCTGGTCTCGACCGCGGGCGCGCTGTTCATCGTCTCGGGCTTCGAGGACACCGGCATTGCGCGCAGCTCGGCCTGGATGTGGGGCTATGTGGTGATGGCGGCGATGGTGCTGATCGGAACGATCACGGCGCTGGTCGCGACCGAGCCCGAGCAATCGGTGCGAGCGGAAGCCGCGACACAGGCCGAGACCGCGTTCACGCGCGTGCTGCATGCGGCGATCGGCGCCTTCTCGGAGTTCCTGTCGCGCAAGGATGCTCTTGCCGCGCTCGCCTTCGTCGTGCTGTTCAAGTTCACCGACGCGTTCTCCGGCACGATGACGGCGCCGTTCGTGATCGACCTCGGCTTCACCCGCAACGACTATGCGGCGATCGTGAAGGGCGTCGGCCTCGCCGCGACGCTGATTGGCGGCTTCGCCGGCGGTTTTGTGGCGCGGCGGTATTCGCTGGCGACGTCGCTCTGGATCGGCGGCGTGGTGCAGGCGCTGGCGAACCTGTCCTTCTCATGGCTTGCGGTGGTCGGTACCAACCAATGGGCGCTGGCGCTCGCCATCTGCGCCGAGAACTTCACCAGCGCCATCGGCACCGTGATCTTCGTCGCCTATCTCTCGGCGCTGTGCCAGAATCCGCTGCACACAGCGACGCAATACGCGCTGCTCACCGCGCTCGCGGCGGTGGGACGGACGTATCTGTCGTCCGGTGCCGGCTTCGTGGCGGAGACGACCGGCTGGGCGCTGTTCTTCGTGATCTGCGTGCTGGTGGCGATCCCGAGCCTGATGCTGCTGGCCTGGCTGCAGAAGCGCGGGCATTTCGATGCGCTGGGGCCGGTGAGGGTGTGATGCTGCCGTAGGGTGCGCAAAGCGAAGCGTGCCCACCATCGCGCCATGAATTAGAAGCAGGTGGTGGGCACGGCGCGGTGCGCCTTTGCCCACCCTACGGCACCTCGGTGTGGGGCGCGGCCGCCCTACTGCTTCCTGATCAGGCTCCACTTCGTGATCACGGCCTCGCTCATCTGGCCGGGATCGCTGGCGCAGGCGACCTCGTCGACCTTGACCGAGATCTCCTTGCCGACGAACGATTTCAGTTGTGCGGCCTGCGCGTCGCTGGAGGTGACGAGCTGGAAGGTCTCAGGTCCGGTCTCGAGATTGCAGAGCCCGTTCGGCGCCGGCAGGCGGCGCGGCTCGGAGGTGATCTGGTACATCGCGATCCGCTTGCCGGCGTTCTTGACGTCGCGCACCTTCATCGTGTTCAGCTCGCCCGAGAGCACGTCGCCATTGTTGATCGGCTTGCCGGGCTTGGACGGCGGCGGGGCCCCATCGTCCTGTTGCGCCGAGACGGCCGGGGTCACCACCGTCATCATCGTCAGGGCCAAAGCCAGCCGTTTGGCGAATCGTTTCGTCATGTCGTCCGTTCCGTGAAGTCTGGATAGCTAGAACAGGGTCCGCTGCCGCATGGCGGCCGATAGCGTACCTTCATCGAGATAATCAAGCTCGCCGCCGACCGGCACACCGTGCGCGAGTCGGGTTACTTTGACGTTGGCGTCCTGAAGCAGGTCCGTGATGTAATGCGCCGTGGTCTGGCCGTCCACCGTTGCATTCAGCGCCAGGATGATCTCGTGCACCTCGGCGGCGTGGGCCCGCGCGACCAGCGCGTCGATGGTCAGGTCCTGCGGGCCGACGCCGTCGAGCGGCGACAGGGTCGCGCCCAGCACGTGATAGCGACCCTGGGTGGCATTGGCCCGCTCCAGCGCCCAGAGATCGGCGACGTCGGCGACCACGACGATGATCGCGGGATCGCGCTTCGGATCGGTGCAGACGGTGCAGGGATTTTGCGTGTCGATGTTGCCGCAGGTCTTGCAGACCTGGACCTTGTCGAGCGCCACCTGCAAGGCCGAGGACAGCGGCATCATCAGCGCTTCGCGCTTCTTGATCAGATGCAGCGCCGCGCGCCGCGCCGAGCGCGGGCCAAGGCCCGGCAGCCGCGCGAGAAGCTGGACCAGCCGCTCGATCTCGGGACCTGCAACCGCGCCCATCTTACTGGCCGAACAGCCCCGGCGGCAGGCCGAGCCCGCCGGTGAGCGACTGCATCTTCTCCTGCATCGCCGTCTCCGCCTTGCGGCGGGCATCGCCAAAGGCGGTGACGAGCAGGTCTTCCAGCACCTCGCGCTCTTCCGGCTTCATCAGCGAGGGATCGATCTTGACGCCCTTCACGTCCATCTTGGCGGTCATGCGCACGGCGACGAGGCCGCCGCCGGAGATGCCCTCGACCTCTACATTGCCGAGCTGCTCCTGCATCTCCTGCATCTTGGATTGCAGCTGCGCCGCCTGCTTCATCATGCCGAGAAAGTCAGCCATGGGTGCTCGTCCTTAAAACTGGCCAAAGCGCGATGAAGCGCGCTTTTGCTTTTTTGTTCGAGCACGATCTCTCGGAAAACCGCTGCACACTTTTCCGGATCATGCTCAAAGATCGTCGTCGGCGTCGGAACCGTCGGGCGGATCGTCAGTGCCATAGTCGGCATTAATATTGGATTCCGGCGCCTCGGGGGCAAGCCTGCGGACCTCGACGACCTTCGCGCCGGGGAAACGCGACAGCACCTCCTGCACGCGCGGATCGGCCTCCGCGGTGCGGGCATGCTCCTGCTTGGCGGCCTGGTTCACCGAGCGCAGCGTCGGCTGGCCCTGCTCGTTGGAGACGATCACCGTCCAGCGCCGGCCGGTCCAGAGCTCGAATTTCTTGGCAAGCTCCGAGATCATGGTCTTGGAGGCGTTCGGCTCGAGCGCGACCTCCAGCCGGCCCTCCTCGAAACGGACGAGGCGCATGTCGCCTTCGAGCGCGCCCTTGGTCATGAGGTCGCGCTTCTGCCCGGCAAGCGCGACAAGCTGGGTGAAGCTGGTGATGCGCAGCTGGGGCGCCGCACCTTGGGTATTCGGCGCGGGCGCCGCCATTTGCGGCCGGGCGCCGCCACCGAAGGAAGTCGGCGACGAGGTCGGCATGCGAACCGGCGCCGCCGAGGCAACCGGCGCTGCGGACGCCATCGGTGCGGCCGGCGCGCTGCTACGCGCGCTACTTCCGCCACTCACGACTGGCGAGCCGCCGCCGTTCTGCTCCAGCATCCGGATCGCTTCGTCCGGCGTCGGCAGGTCGGCGACATAGGCGATGCGCACCAGCACCATCTCGGCGGCCGCGGCGGGACGCGTCGCAGCCTGCACCTCGGTGATGCCCTTGAGCAGCATCTGCCACATCCGCGACAGCACCCGCATCGAGATCTTCGAGGCGAAATCCTTCGCCCGCACCCGCTCGGTCTCGCCATAGGCGACGTTGTCGGCGGTCGCCGGCACGATCTTCACGCGGGTGACGAAGTTCACGAACTCCGCGAGGTCGGAGAGCACGACGATCGGATCGGCGCCGACGTCGTACTGATCCCGGAACTCCTTGAAGGCGGCGGCGATGTCGCCGCGCGCCAGCGAATCGAACAGGTCGATGACGCGGGTGCGGTCGGCGAGCCCCAGCATCTGCCTGACCGCGTCGGCCTTCACCTGCCCCGCCGCATGCGCGATCGCCTGGTCGAGCAGCGACAGTGAGTCGCGCACCGAGCCTTCCGCGGCGCGGGCGATGATGCCGAGCGCCTCCGGCTCGATCTCGACGTTTTCCTTGGCGGCGATATTGGCGAGGTGCTTCATCAGCACGTCGGCCTCGACCCGGCGCAGGTCGAAGCGCTGGCAACGCGACAGCACGGTGACCGGAACCTTGCGGATCTCGGTCGTCGCAAACACGAATTTGGCGTGCTCCGGCGGTTCCTCCAGCGTCTTCAGGAAGGCGTTGAACGCCGCCGTCGACAGCATGTGGACTTCGTCGATGATGTAGACCTTGTAGCGGGCGCTGGCCGGCGCGTAGCGCACGCTGTCATTGATCTGGCGGACGTCGTCGACGCCGGTGTGCGAGGCCGCGTCCATCTCCAGCACGTCCATGTGCCGGCTTTCCATGATCGCCTGGCAATGCACGCCCAAGGTCGGCATGTGGATGGTCGGCCCTTTCACCGAGCCATCCGGCATCTCGTAGTTGAGCGCCCGGGCAAGAATGCGCGCAGTGGTGGTCTTGCCGACGCCGCGGACGCCGGTGAGGATCCAGGCCTGCGGAATGCGGCCGGTCTCGAAGGCGTTGGAGACGGTGCGGACCACGGCCTCCTGGCCGATCAGGTCGTCGAATGAGGAGGGGCGGTATTTGCGCGCCAGCACCCGGTAGGGCGCGTTGCCGGCCGGGCCGGCGCTATCGGGATTGGGAGGGGCGCCAGCGTCGGTCATCGGTCGATCCGCAATGAAATGTCTCTCGGCCGGCTTTTGCGGAAAGGAGCGCGCTGGCGGGGAGCCCGCCGGCGCAATTCGCTCGGAAAAACAGGTAGGAGACTGACGAGCGACCCGATCCGGACCTCGTTAGGGCTGCTTCCTTCCGGACCTGACCCGGTTGGCGAGTGGCTCGTCCACCGCCAATCTCCCGGTCCCTATTTGGGGCCAAAGGAAGCGGAAAGCAAGCGGGTATCGGTTCGAACGGTCGGGGTTTGCCCAGCATCCGGGCAAACCCGGATCTGCCCAGCCGATAGGCTGTGCTTTCACTGATGGGACCACCTTGCTAAGAACGCTGCCGGAACTCCACCCAACCAGAAGAGCGATTGATCCCAATGGTTACACGTCGTGATGTTGCATCGATTGTCGGACTTGGCGCGGTCACCGCAGCCGCGCTGGCCGCCCCGGCCGTGGCCCAGACCGCGGCCGACCCGAACGAATCGACCTTCGCCCGCATCCGTCGCACCAAGAAGATGCGGATCGGCGCGGTCGGCGGCGGCGCGCCCTATTACATGAAGGACCTCGCCACCGGCCAGTGGAAGGGTTTTTACATCGACATTGCCAAGGGGCTTGCCGACGACATGGAGGCCGAGCTCGAGATCACCGAAACGACCTGGGGCAATTCGGTGCTCGATCTTCAGTCCAACAAGATCGACATCTTCTTCGGCCTCAACCCGACCCCAAAGCGCGCGCTGGTGGTCGATTTCTCGGTGCCGGTCTTCAACAACGCCTTCGGCATCCTCTGCAAGAAGGACTTCAAGCCGAAGAGCTGGGCCGAGCTGAACTCGCCCGACATCAAGATCGCCGTCGACCAGGGCTCCTCGCACGACCAGGTCGTCAGTCGTCTGACGCCGAAGGCGCAGATCTCGCGCCTGAAGACCGCCGATGATGCCACCGCCGCCCTGCAGACCGGCCGCGTCGACGCGCAGTGCCTGATCACCATGCTGTCGCTGACCGTCTTGAAGAAGAATCCCTCGCTCGGCCAGTTCGTGCTGCCGACGCCGATCTTCGCGACGACGTCGAACGCCGGCTTCCGCCGCGAGAACGACAAGACCTTCCGCGACTATGTCAACACCTGGATCGACTTCAACAAGGGCCTCGGCTTCATCCGCAACGCGATCATCACCAACATGGAGCTGGTGGGCGTGACGGAAGCGGACATTCCGCCGGGCGTGTCGTTGTAAGTTGATGTTCGCGGCAGGCTCGCTCCGCGGACTCCGCTCCGCCCCCTCCCACGCTTGCGGGGGAGGGTCGGGGAGAGGGTGCTTCCGCAAAGAGACTCCCCTAGAGGACAGAGCCCTCACCCGCCTCGCATCTTCGATGCGAGCCGACCTCTCCCGCAAGCGGGAGAGGTGAAGGAAGAAAGCACGCATGTATCAGTGGGACTTCGGCATCCTCTGGAGCTATCGCTGGCTCTTTCTCAACGGGCTTGGCGTCACTGTCGGCTTCACCGTGGTGATCGTGCTGCTTGGCCTAGTGTTCGGCCTGCTCGGCGCGTTCGGCAGCCTGTCGCGCTTCAAGGCCGTGCGTCTCGTCGCGCTCGCCTTCATCGAGGCGTTCCGCTGCACGCCGATCCTGGTGCAGCTGATCTGGTTCTACTACGCGCTGCCGATCCTCGCCGGCGTCGAGATGACGCCGATCACCGCCTCGGCGCTGGCGCTCTCGCTCTATGGCGGCTCGTTCTATTCGGAGATCATTCGCGGCGGCATCATCTCGATCGACAAGGGCCAATCGGAGGCCGGTGCCGCGCTCGGCATGACGCCGGGCCAGACCATGCGGCGCATCGTGCTGCCGCAGGCGATCAAGCGCATGATCCCGGCGCTGATGAACCAGTCGATCATCCAGTTCAAGAACACCTCGCTGGTTTCGGTGCTGGCGGTGCCTGACCTCGTCTATCAAAGCCAGGTCGCAGCCCATGACAGCTACCGGCCGCTGGAGACTTACACCGCGGTGGCGGTAGCCTATGCGGCGATCCTGATCCCGCTCACCATCATCGTCCGCCGCGGCGAGAAGCGACTGGCGGTGAGCGAATGAGCGAGCCATCCAAGAACACTTCGAAAATCGAGATCCGAGCCTTACGCAAGAGCTTTGGCAGCAACGAGGTTTTGAAGAACATCAATCTTGACGTCGCCAAGGGCGGCGTCGTGGCGCTGATCGGACCGTCAGGCTCCGGCAAGTCGACGCTGCTCCGCTGCATCAACCTGCTGGTCGAGCCCGACGGCGGCAGCGTCCGCGTCGGCGACACACGCTTCTCGTTCGGTGAAGGCACCAAGCTCCCCGACGTAAAAACGCTGGCAAAATTTCGCGCCACCACCGGCATGGTGTTCCAGCATTTCAACCTGTTCCCGCACATGACGACGCTCCAGAACGTCATGGAGGGCCCGGTCACGGTGCGGCGCATGGCCAGGGCCGACGCCGAAAAGCTTGCGCGGGCGCAGCTTGCGAAAGTCGGCCTTGCCGAGAAGGCCGACCAATATCCGGCGACGCTCTCCGGCGGCCAGAAGCAGCGCGTTGCGATCGCACGCGCGCTGGCGATGGAGCCTGATGTCATGCTGTTCGACGAGGCCACCTCGGCGCTCGACCCCGAGCTCGTCGGCGAGGTGCTCAACGTGATGCAGCGCCTCGCCTCCGAAGGCATGACCATGGTGATCGTGACCCACGAGATCGCATTCGCCCGCGAGGTCGCCGACCGTTTGATCTTCATGCGCGACGGTGTGGTCGTGGAGGAAGGTCCGGCGCGGCAGGTGATCGACAACCCGCAGCAAGCGGCGACGCGCGCCTTCCTCAGCCATTTCCACCGCACCGGCGCGTTGCCGCCGGCCAACGCGACACCGTGATGCCTGATATCGATCGCGCCTATCTCGTCACCGGTGCCGCCAGCGGCATCGGCCGTGCTTCTGCAAAACTGCTCGCCGGCCCCGGCGCGGCGCTACTGCTGCACACCCGCTCCAATGCTGAAGGCCTCGACGCCACTGCGGCAGAGGCCGAAGCGAAAGGTGCCGTTGTCGCGAAGTGTCTCGGCGATCTTGCCGAGCAAGCGGCCGTCACCGACGCCATCGCCGCCGCGCAGGCCGCCTTCGGCCGGCTCGACGGATTGATCCTGATCGGCGGCCATGCCCGCCGCGGCAGCGCCATCGGCACGCCGGCGGATCAATTCCGGCAGGCGATGGATGAATCCGCGCTGGCCTTCACACGTCTCGTTGACGCCGCGCTGCCGCTGCTGCGCGCCGGACAGCACGCGCGAATCGTGGCGGCGTCGTCCTTCGTGGCGCACGCGATCCGGCCCGAATTCGCACCCTTCGCAGCCACCGCCGCGAGCCGCTCCGCGCTGGAAGCGCTGGTGCGCCTCACCGCGATGGAGCTTGCGAAAGACGGCATCACCGTCAACGCGGTTTCGCCAGGCCTCATCGTCAAGGACAAGCCGAGCGAGAGCCGGCTGTCGCCCGAACAGATCGCCGCGACCGAGGCGCTGATCCCGATGCGCCGCCGCGGGCGCCCGGAGGAAGTCGCCGAAATCATCGCCTTCCTGGCATCCCCGAAGGCGTCCTACGTCACCGGCCAGGTCTGGCACGTCAATGGAGGCCTGACATGACCGAAGCAACCGTCGCACGTATCAGGCTGTTCCTGATCGAAAGCCCGATCAAGATGGCGCGCCTGCAGGGCGTCGGCAACGTCAAGGGCACGGTGAAGCGCGTGCTGATCGAACTGACCTCCAGCGACGGCGTGGTCGGTTGGGGTGAAGCGGCGCCGTGGGAGGTGTTCACGGGAACGCCGGAAGCGGCATTCTCCGCGCTCGACATCTATCTGCGGCCGATCCTGCTCGGCAAACCCGTGCGCCGCATCCGTGCGCTGATGGCCGAGCTCGACCGCGCGTTGGTCGGCCATGCCGAGGCCAAGGTCGGGATCGAGATGGCGCTGCTCGACATCGTCGGCAAGACCTCGGGGCTGTCGGTCGCCGACCTGCTGGGCGGCCGTGTGCGCGACACGATCCCCCTCTCCTTCTCGATCGCCGATCCCGATTTCGCCGCCGATCTCGAACGCATGCGAAAGATGGTTCCTGAGGGGAACGTCATCTACAAGGTCAAGACCGGCGTGAAACCGCATCGCGAGGACCTCGACCATCTCGAAGCGATTCGCAAAGAGTTTGGCGAAAAGGTCGATCTGCGCGTCGACTACAACCAGGCGCTGGCGCCGTTCGGCGCGATCAAGATCCTGCGCGATGTCGAAGAGTTTTCGCCGACCTTCATCGAGCAGCCGGTGCCACGCAAATTTCTCGACGTGATGGCGCAGCTCACCGCGGCGCTGGAGACGCCCGTGCTCGCCGACGAAAGCTGCTTTGATCGCCGCGACATGATGGAGGTGGTGCGCCGCGAGGCGGCCGATGCCGTCTCGATCAAGCTGATGAAGGCCGGCGGCCTGTTCGAGGCGCAGGCGATCATGGCGATCGCCGACATCGCCGGCCTGCCCGGCTATGGCGGCACGCTGTGGGAGGGCGGCATTGGCCTTGCTGCCGGCACGCAGCTGATTGCAGCCACACCAGGCATCTCGCTCGGCTGCGAATTCTACATGCCACATCACGTGCTGACCGAGGACGTGCTGGAGGAGCGTGTGGCGAACCGCGCTGGTCACGTCGTGGTGCCCGACGGTCCCGGCCTCGGCATCCGCGTCAGCGAAGCCTCGGTCCGCGCCAATGCGCGGGTGTTGGCGGAGGCGTAGTTTCCGTCATTCCGGGGCGCGCGCAGCGCGAGCCCGGAATCCATAACCACAGGATCGAGTTTGGCGAAGATTCGCAGTTGCCAGCTCGGGCCACACTTCTCCCTGTGGTTATGGGTCCCGGATCTGCGCTCCGCTTCGCTGCGCTTGTCCGGGACGACGATCGCGTATGCGGTGACAGCGTAGCGCAATCCTTCCCCTATTGGACCCCGTATCGTATGGTCGGACCCAACACGCCCGTCCTACGGGCCATCCGGAAACGCATATGTCTGATCCCGCCTGGTCGCTGCACTCTCGCCTGAAAGAGGACACCATCGACATCGGCGATCTGCCGCTGTCAAAGGTGCTGGTCATCAAGGACGCGCATTATCCCTGGCTCTTGCTGGTGCCGCGGCGCCCCGACGCGGTCGAGATCATCGATCTCGACGAAGTCCAGCAGGCGCAATTGATGACGGAGATCTCCCGCGTCTCGCGCGCGCTCAAGGAGATCACCAAATGCGACAAGCTCAATGTCGCAGCCCTCGGCAACCTCGTGCCGCAGCTTCACGTTCACATCATCGCGCGCCGGACCAGCGACGCCGCCTGGCCGCGGCCGGTCTGGGGCGTGATGCCGCCGCTGGCACACGATGCCGCGGAGGTTCAGAATTTCATCAGCGCGCTTCGCCGAAAAATCTGGTTGGGTTGAAAGAATAACAATGTCAGCATTCGACGCGTTTCCGCTGGGACAGCCGGCCTTCGTCACCAACGTGCTCGACCGCGCCGCGCATCTGCGGCGCGACGACGAAAAACTGTTCGCGCTGGAGCAGAAATCCTCATCGCGCGCCTATGTCGTCTACCGCGACTCGCTGCTGGTGAAGCGCGACGGCGACAAGGCCCGCGCGCTGCTCGGAATCGACGAGGCGCTGAAATGCGGCGCCAATCCCGGCACGATCTTTTTGGGTCTGCGCGACGGCGCCGCGGTCTTCGGCATGGGGATGTCGCAGGCCGCCGCCGAGAAGCTGATCGGCCGTGAGGACTACACCGTCACCGAGCTGCGCGGCATGGCAATGCAGGGCGCGATCCCGCCCGACGAGCTCTCGGCGGTCGCGATGGCGAAGTCGATGGTCAGCTGGCATCAGCGCCATGGCTATTGCGCCAATTGCGGCGCCCGCAGCGCGATGAAGGAAGGCGGCTGGAAGCGCGAATGTCCCGCTTGCAAGGCCGAGCACTTTCCGCGCACCGATCCGGTCGTGATCATGCACGTGGCATCCGGCGAGAAATGCCTGCTCGGCCGCCAGAAGCAGTTTCCGCCGGGCATGTTTTCGTGCCTCGCCGGCTTCGTCGAGGCCGCCGAGACCATCGAGGACGCGGTGCGCCGCGAGATCCTCGAAGAATCCGGCATCCGCTGCACCGACGTGCAATATTACATGACGCAGCCCTGGCCCTATCCGTCGTCGCTGATGATCGGCTGCAGCGCGCGGGCGCTGAACGAGGACATCGTGGTCGACCATTCGGAGCTCGAGGACGCGCGCTGGTTCACGCGCGAGGAGGCGGCAAAGATGCTGACGCGGACCCATCCGGACGGGCTCGCCGGCCCGCATCCCTTCGCTATCGCCCATCACCTGCTCGGCCGCTGGGTGCACGACAAGAGCTGACCGCCGATGGCGCTACCTGCGACCGCGCCGCGCATCCTCTGCATCGGCATTCCCGTGCGCGACCTGACCTTCCGGGTCGATTCCGTGCCCGCGCGCGGCAGCAAGGCCAACGCCAGCCATCTCGCGGAGATCTGTGGCGGCAACGCGCTCAACGCTGCCATCGCGATGGCGCGACTTGGCGGCCGCGTCGCATTCGCAGGTCCCATGGGCGATGCGCGCGAGACGTCGAGCGATTTCATTCCGACGCAGATGGCGCGGGAGCACATCGACACCACCCATATCGTGCGCATGCCCGGACTAACCACACCGGTCTCCGCGATCATGATCGAGCCCTCCGGCGAGCGAACGCTCACGATCTATCGCGATCCCGCGCTGTGGAGCGTGAAGCTGCCGGCCGCTGACGAGTTGCTGGCCGATTGTCAGGCGGTCCTGATCGAGAGCCGCTGTGGCGCCTTTTGCAGCGACCTCTGTGCTGAAGCACGCCGGCGCGGCATTGCCGTCATCGTCGGCGTCGATCGCGCCATGTCGTTGCAGGACGGCCTGCTCACCACCGCTTCGCACCTGCTATTCTCGAGCGAGCAGGTGCAGGAGACCGCCGGTATCGCCGATGATGGTGAAGCCCTGAAGCGCCTCGCCGCCCTGACGCCGGCCTTCCTCGCCGCCACCCGCGGCCCCCGCGGCACGATCTGGCTGAACCAGGCGGGCGAGCTCGAGGAGACGGCGGCATTTCCGGTGGAGGCGGTCGATACGCTCGGCGCTGGCGACGTCTTCCATGGCGCCTTCACGCTTCGCCTCGCCGAGCGGGGCGACGTGCGGGAGGCGCTGCGATTCGCCGCGGCGGCCGCCGCGCTGAAATGCAGCCGCCATGGCGGCGGCCCAGCCGCCCCACAACGCATTGAAGTTGAAGAGCTTTTGCTCCGCGGCCCCTAGAGCAATTCCACCGCCGCGCCGAGAATATGGGCTTGCTATAGAAAGTTTTTCTCTATATCAGGGAAATCAGCCCCTGAAATGGAACAAAGTTCTTCAAATGAGTGACCTTGCCGTCCAGATCCCCGAGACCAGCCGCCGCCTCGATGCCATCGACCGCAAGATCCTGATGGTACTCCAGGAGGATGCCTCCCTGTCCGTCGCCGAGATCGGCGACCGTGTCGGCCTGTCCTCGACCCCCTGCTGGAAGCGCATCCAGCGCCTTGAGGCCGACGGCGTGATCCTGAAGCGGGTCGCCCTGGTCGACCAGAACAAGATTGGCCTCGGCATCTCCGTGTTCGTCTCGGTGGAGAGCTCCGATCATTCCGACGCCTGGCTGAAGAAGTTCGCCGAAGCCGTCAGCGCCATGCCTGAGGTGATGGAATTCTACCGCATGGCCGGCGACGTCGATTACATGCTGCGCGTCGTGGTCGCGGACATGCAGGCCTACGACGTGTTCTACAAGAAGCTGATCAGCGCCGTGCCGCTGAAGAACGTCACCTCGCGCTTCGCGATGGAGAAGATCAAGTCGGTGACAGCGCTGCCGATCCCGGCGGTGGTGGCGGCGTAGCCTTCACCTCTCCCCGCTTGCGGGGAGAGGTCGGATTGCGCTCGGCGATGCGAAGCATCGTCCGATGCAATCCGGGTGAGGGGATACAGGTCCCTCGGCGATCTCACGTGCGGAGAGAGGCCCTCACCCCAACCCTCTCAGCGCGAGCGAAGCTCGTCGCGGCCCCGTAAGAACGGGGCGAGGGCGTGGACCGCCGTCGGAGCGGTCAACCCACCTCAAATCGTCTGATTGTACGCGCCGACCTCGGGATGCGTGCGCAGCACGCTGTTCACCATCTCGAACATGTCGTGCATGCGCTGCTCGGAGACCGGGCTTTCGACCACGACGACGAGCTCGGGCTTGTTGGAGGAGGCGCGCATCAGGCCCCAGCTGCCATCCTCCACCGTAACGCGCACGCCGTTGACGGTGACGAGATCGCGGATCGCCTGCCCACCGATCTTCGCGCCCTTCGCCTGCAGATCCTCGAAGTGCTTCACCACCTTGTCGATGACGCCGTATTTGACCTCGTCGGCGCAATGCGGCGACATCGTCGGCGACGACCAGGTCTTGGGCAGCGCGTTCTTCAAGTCCGCCATCGACTTGCCGGGGGCGCGGTCGAGCATGTCGCAGATCGCGATCGCCGAGACCAGGCCGTCGTCATAGCCGCGGCCGTAGGGCTTGTTGAAGAAGAAGTGTCCGGACTTCTCGAAGCCCGCGAGCGCGCCCGTCTCGTTGGTGCGGCGCTTCATGTAGGAATGGCCGGTCTTCCAATAAGCGGTCTTCGCGCCCTGCTTCTGCAGAACCGGATCGGTGACGAACAGGCCGGTCGACTTCACGTCGACGATGAACTGCGCGTCCTTGTGGATCGCCGACATGTCGCGCGCCAGCATCACGCCGACCTTGTCGGCAAAAATCTCCTCGCCGGTATTGTCGACGACGCCGCAGCGGTCGCCGTCGCCGTCGAAGCCGAGACCGACATCGGCCTTGTGATGCAGCACGGCGTCGCGGATCGCGTGCAGCATCTCCATGTCTTCTGGGTTCGGATTGTATTTCGGGAAGGTGTGGTCGAGGTCGGTGTCGAGCGGGATCACCTCGCAGCCGATCGCCTCCAGCACCTGCGGCGCGAACGCGCCGGCCGTGCCGTTGCCGCAGGCGGCGACCACCTTGAGCTTGCGCGTCAGCTTCGGACGATTGGTGAGATCGGCGATGTAGCGCGCCGGATAGTTCTCGTGGAACTGGTAGGAGCCGCCTGCCTTGTTCTTGAACTCGGCGTTGAGGACGATCTCCTTCAACCGCGTCATCTCGTCGGGGCCGAAGGTCAGCGGACGGTTGGCGCCCATCTTCACGCCGGTCCAGCCATTGTCGTTGTGAGAGGCGGTGACCATGGCAACGCAGGGCACGTCGAGATCGAACTGCGCGAAATAGGCCATCGGCGTCACGGCGAGGCCGATGTCGTGCACTTTGCAACCCGCCGCCATCAGGCCCGAGATCAGCGCGTATTTGATCGAGGCCGAATAGCCGCGGAAATCGTGGCCGGTGACGATCTCCTGTTTGACGCCAAGCTCGGCGATCAGCGCGCCCAGCCCCATGCCGAGCGCCTGGATTCCCATCAGGTTGATTTCCTTCTGGAACAGCCAGCGCGCGTCGTATTCGCGAAAGCCGGTCGGCTTCACCATCGGCTCGGATTCGAAGCCGTAGGTATTGGGCAAAAGTACGGATTTCGGCTTGGGAAACATTGAGACAATCTCGCGGGAGGGGGCAGGAATTGGTGCAGCCTTAGCGAATGCCGGGCTGCAGCGGAAGGAGGGAATGGCAGCTTATGGCTGATAATTGCGGCAGTTTGGTAACGGGAAAACCTTACTGCTGCCTCACGATGCGCGCGATCGCGCACTACAGTGGCGGGATTCTGTCATGATCGATCGCACCCTCAGATGCGCCGTCGCGCCTCACCGTGTCTGATCGAGGGATCGTATTGAAGCCGTCCGGGCCGGCCGCGGATATCCACTCAGGGTTACTCCGCCTCGCTCGCTAATTTATCCGCAATCGCCATGGCGCAGCACGCGGCCTGACTGATCATTTGGATCATTAACGGAAGCCTCGTCTCAAGCTCTCTCCACACGTCACGCGTAGGAGACAAGCGATGCGCACGGTGTCGATCCTAGTCGCAATCGCGGCCGGCACGGTCTTGTCGATCTGCCAAACGATGGCCGCTCATTCGGCCAATGAGAGGTTGTCTGGGCCGCCGACCAGTGCCTCGCCGGCGCCTCTCCACCTCAGGTTCGGCGATCTGACACTTCCGCCGATGGCATATACGAAGTTCTGCCTGAACTACCGGGACGAGTGTCGCCCTCGCCTGCTGTTTCGTGGCGGTCCGGTTCACTTGACCGAGGCACGATGGAAGGATCTGAAAGAGGTCAACGAGACCGTAAACAGCAGCATCGTCCCGGAGCCGAACGAACTGGGTCTCGCCGCAGAAACCTGGGTCATCGATCCCGAGCGCGGCGACTGCAACGACTACGCCGTCAGCAAGCGCCACCAGCTCCTGAGGCGAGGCTGGCCCCAGCGGGCGCTTCTGCTCGGCGAGGTCGCGACGGTCTGGGGCAAGCGTCACCTGGTGTTGGTCGTTCGAACCCAGGGCGGCGATCTGGTGCTGGATAATCTGACTGCGCAAATCAGACCTTGGCCGCGCGCACCCTATCGCTGGATTCGCGTTCAATCGCCGAGCGACCCGCGATATTGGAACATCGTCGCTCCACGCAGCGTGTAGGGCTTCGCCGCAAGGCCGGTGGATGGAACGCTCGCCTACTGCTCCAGCACCATCTGGCCGTTGGCGTATTCGAAGCGCTTGAGGCGGGACAGGAAGGAGAGGCCGAGAAGGTTCTCCGACAGCGCCTCGTCGGGCAGCACCATGGCATCGACGTCGCGCACGACGAGGCCGCCGACATCCAGCATGGCGATGCGGGTGCGTGCGGCCTTGATGGTGCCGTTAGCGGTGGAGACGGTGGCGTTGTACTCGCTGCGCGACGGGCGAAGGCCGAAGCGGGCCGCAGAGGTCTCGTTCAACGCGACGACGGAGGCGCCGGTGTCGACCATGAAGCCGATGCGCTGGCCCTCGATCCGGCCCTCGGTCTGAAAATGACCGCGGCCGTCGCGCGGGATGTTGAGCGTGCGGCCGCCGGCGGGCGCCATCGCCGCAACCGCGACCGTCGTGCGCGGCGCGGAGGTCGCGGAGGCCGAGCTCATCTTGTCCGCCATCTGCGCCATGAAGGTGCCGAGGCCGATCATGACGGCCGCGATGATCATAATGTTACGCATCACACCACTTCCGAGCCGGAAAGCCCGATTTCACCACGCCATATGCCCGCCCGCGAGCGAGGCCGCGGGCAAAGCGGTGCCATTTTGACGAAAAGGATGAGCGAACGGTTAATGGGCGACTTCGAATCTCTTCCCGCAGGCTACGCATTGTGCGCTCGGGGCGCCGACAGTCTCCACAGCGTCATGGCCGGGCTCGTCCCGGTCATCCACGTCTTGCCACGCGGCACAAAGAACGTGGATGCCCGGGACAAGCCCGGGCATGACGAGAATGTTCAAACGCGATTGCCCTGCCGCCCGCGGGGGAGGGAGAACGCATCTCACGTCCCGCGCGGCTTCGCCCGCCTCGTCGGCACGGCGCTGGCGGGATCGTCCGGCCAGGGATGGCGCGGGTAGCGGCCGCGCAGGTCGGAGCGGACCGCGGCGTAGCTGCCGCGCCAGAAGCCAGGAAGATCGCGCGTCACCTGGACCGGGCGCTGCGCCGGCGACAGCAGCTCCAGCACCAGCGGCACCTTGCCGGCGGCGATCGAGGGATGGGTGTTGAGGCCGAACAATTCCTGCAGCCGCACTGCGATGGTCGGCCCCTGCTCCGCCTCATAGTCGATCGCGAGCACGCTGCCGGTCGGCGCCTCGAAATGCGTCGGCGCTTCGCGGTCGAGCCGCGCGCGCATCTCCCAGGGCAATAGCGCCATCAATGCGTCGGAGAGATCGCCGGCCGAGATGTCCTTGAGCGCAATCTTGTCGTAGAGCGCCGGCACCAGCCAATCGTCGCGCCGCGCGATCAGCCCGTCGTCGGACAGATCCGGCCAGCTATCGCCCTCGGCCTTGCGCAGGAACATCACGCGGTCGCGCCATTGTTTTGCGGCCTTCGACCAGGGCAGCCGGTCGAGGCCCGCAGCGATCAACCCATCGGCAAAAATGCGCGCGGTGTCCTCCGAGGGCGACACGGCAAGTGTGGCCTCGGAGAGCGTAATCGCATGCAGCGCGCGTTTGCGCCGCGCGCGCAGCGCCATCGCGCCGCGATCGAACGAGATCTCGTCGACGCTCTCGATATGCTCGGCGAAATGCTGCTCGATTTCGTCCTGTGTGATCTGCGCGGCGAGCAGGATGCGTCCGCTCGCGGCCGTGCCCGTCATCTCGCCGATCGCGATATAGGGCGCGCGGGCGAGCGACGAGGTCTGCTCCACGGCAGCGCCGCGGCCGTTGGCGAGCACGAAACTGCCATTGCCGCGGTTGCGTGCGACGCGGTCCGGGAAGGCGTAGGCGAGCATCAGGCCGGTGGAGAGATCACCCTGCTCGCTCGCCTTCTCCGACGCCGCCACCTGCGAGGCCCAGCGCCGCGCGAGGTCGCGCGCGCTTGCGGCACGCGGCGAGCGGTCGCGGCGGAACTGGTCGCGCCGGCGCTCGAGATCGACGCTGTCGCCGCCAAGCCCACGCTCGGTGATGATCGCCGCGATCTCGGCGGCGGCTTCGCCTTCGCCTGCGCGATGCGAATCCACGATCATGCGCGCGAGCCGCGGCGGCAGCGCCAGCGCGCGCAGGCTCTTGCCTTCCGCGGTGATGCGGCCATCGCCGTCGAGCGCATTGAGCTCTTCGAGCAGGCTCTTTGCTTCTTTCCACGCGGGCGCCGGCGGCGGATCGAGGAACGACAGCGCGGCGGGATCGGCGACGCCCCATTGCGCGAGGTCGAGCACCAGCGAGGACAGGTCGGCGCTGAGGATCTCCGGCTGGGTGTAGGGCGCAAGCGAAGCCGTCTGCGGCTCGTCCCAGAGCCGATAGCAGACGCCGGGCTCGGTACGGCCGGCGCGGCCGCGGCGCTGGTCCACCGCCGCACGCGCGGCGCGCACGGTCTCGAGCCTGGTCAGGCCGATGTCGGGCTCGTAGCGCGGCACGCGTGCGAGGCCGGAATCGACGACGATGCGCACGCCCTCGATGGTGAGCGAGGTCTCCGCGATCGAGGTCGCCAGCACGACCTTGCGCGTGCCCTTCGGCGCCGGCGCAATGGCGCGGTCCTGCACGGCGGCGTCGAGCGCGCCGAACAGCGGCACGATCTCGATGGAGGCGTCCTGCACGCGCTCGCCGAGGAAGTTCTGGGTGCGGCGGATTTCGGCGGCGCCCGGCAGAAAGGCCAGCACCGAGCCGCTGTCGGCGCGGAGCGCGGAGACAATCGCATCCGCCATCTGCCGCTCGATCGGCGCGTCCGCCTTGCGGCCGAGATAACGCGTCTCGACCGGAAACGCCCGGCCCTCGCTCTCGACGACAGGTGCCTCGCCGAGCAGCTTTGCGACGCGGGCGCCGTCCAGCGTTGCCGACATCACGAGGATGCGTAAGTCTTCGCGCAAACCGAGTTGCGCGTCGCGGGCCAGCGCGAGGCCCATGTCGGCATCGAGCGAGCGCTCGTGGAATTCATCGAACAGGATGGCGGCGACGCCTGACAGTTCGGGATCGTCGAGGATCTGGCGGGTGAAGATGCCCTCGGTCACGACCTCGATGCGCGTGGCGCGCGAGATCTTCGAGCCGAAACGGACGCGGTAGCCGACCGTCTCCCCCGTACGCTCGCCGAGCGACTTGGCCATGCGGTCGGCGCTGGCGCGCGCGGCGATGCGGCGCGGCTCCAGTACGATGATCTTCTTGTTCCTGGCCCAGGGTGCATCGAGCAGCGCCAGCGGCACGCGCGTGGTCTTGCCGGCGCCGGGCGGCGCCACCAGCACGGCGGCGTTATGCGCCTCCAGCGTGCGCGAGAGGTCGTCGAGCACGACGTCGATCGGGAGGGGGGTGTCGAAGGTGCGGGGCAAGAAATCATCCGGTCGTCATGCCCGGGCTTGTCCCGGGCATTCACGTCTTGGACTAGAAAACAGACGTGGATGGCCGGGACAAGCCCGGCCATGACGGTTTTAGACGACAATGATGTCTGGCTATCAGCCCTGCACCGGCGGGCGGCCAACGCTCTCGTAGGTGAAGCCGGCGGCTTCCATCTCTTCCGGGCGATAGATGTTGCGGAGGTCGACGATGATGGGCTGGGCCATGGCGCTCTTCAGCCGATCGAGGTCGAGCGCGCGGAACTGGACCCATTCGGTGACGATGACGACCGCGTCGGCGCCTTGCGCGCACGAATAGGCGTCCTCGCAATAGGTGATGCTGGGCAGCTCACCCTTGGCCTGCTCCATGCCGACCGGGTCGAACGCCTTGACGTTCGCGCCCATGTCGATGAGGCCGGTGACCAGCGGGATCGACGGCGCATCGCGCATGTCGTCGGTGTCGGGCTTGAAGGTGAGGCCGAGCACCGCGATGGTCTTGCCGCGCAAGGAGCCGCCGAGCGCCTGGCTCACTTTGCGCGCCATCGCGCGCTTGCGGTTCTCGTTGACCGCCAGCACGGACTCGACGATGCGCAGCTGCACGTCATGGTCCTGCGCGATCTTGATCAGCGCCTTGGTGTCCTTCGGGAAGCACGAGCCGCCGAAGCCGGGACCGGCATGCAGGAACTTGGTGCCGATGCGGTTGTCCAGGCCAATGCCGCGCGCGACCTCCTGGACGTTGGCGCCGGCCTTTTCGGACAGGTCCGCGATCTCGTTGATGAAGGTGATCTTGGTCGCCAGGAACGCGTTCGCGGCGTATTTGATCATCTCCGCGGTGCGGCGCGCGGTGAACATCAGCGGCGCCTGGTTCAGCGACAGCGGCCGATAGATGTCGCCCATCACCTTGCGGCCGCGCTCGTCGGAGGTGCCGACCACGATGCGGTCGGGGAACTTGAAGTCTCGGATCGCGGCGCCCTCGCGCAGAAATTCGGGATTGGAGGCGACCACGACATCGGCGTTGGGATTGGCCTCGCGGATGATGCGCTCGACCTCGTCGCCGGTGCCGACCGGCACGGTCGACTTGGTCACCACCACGGTGAAACCGGACAGCGCCTGCGCGATCTCTTTCGCGGCGGCGTAGACGTAGGACAGATCGGCATGGCCGTCGCCGCGGCGCGACGGGGTGCCGACCGCGATGAACACGGCGTCGGCCTCGGCGACCGGCTTCGACAGATCGGTGGTGAAGTCCAGCCGCTTGGCCTTGACGTTATTGGCGACCAGCTCGTCCAGCCCGGGCTCGTAGATCGGGATCTCGCCGCGATGAAGCGCCGCGATCTTCTTCTCGTCCTTATCGACGCAAGTCACGTCGTGACCGAAATCCGCAAAGCAGGCCCCGGACACCAGTCCCACATAACCCGTGCCGATCATCGCGATTCGCATGAAAAACCCTGTTCTGGCTGGTTAACAAAACCCCAACTTGGGTCGGTTTAGCATTTTCCTGCGGGGAGGGAACAGTCCGCATGCAAAAACCGGCACGCGACTTGAACCGGTAAAGAAGTCGGAAACCACTGGGATCCAAACTGCCCCACGCCCATACAGAGCCGGGCGGAACACGCCTCGAAACGGGACACCATGGCATCATCAGGCACAATCGCCGCGAGCGCGAGCCCGAAGGGCTCGACGGCCGGGCGTGTCGACTGGGTCGACTACGCCAAGGGTATCTGCATCGTCATGGTCGTGATGATGCATTCGGTGCTGGGGGTGGAGCTCGCCGCCGGCGAGACCGGTTTCATGCATGTCCTGGTGGCCTTCGCAAAGCCGTTCCGGATGCCCGATTTCTTCCTGATCTCGGGCCTGTTCCTGCCACTGGTGATCGATCGCGACTGGCGAACCTATCTCGATCGCAAGGTGGTGCATTTCGCCTATTTCTATGTCGTCTGGGTGACAATCCAGTTCGGCTTCAAGGCGCCCGCCTTCGCCGCGGAATCGAGCTGGCGTGATGCGGGCCTGCTGTATCTGGAATCCTTCATCGAGCCGTTCGGCACGCTGTGGTTCATCTATCTGCTGCCGATGTTCTTCGTCGTCACAAAACTGACACGGCAAATCCCGCCGCTTGCGATCTGGCTCGTTGCCGCCGCGCTCGAGACGGCGCGCATCGCAACCGGCTGGACCGCGATCGACGAATTCTGCGCGCGCTTCGTCTACTTCTATTCGGGCTACCTGTTCGCGCCTTACGTGTTCGCGCTGTCGGATCGCGCGCGAAAACATCCCGCGCTGGCGCTCGCCACCCTCGCGACCTGGGCGCTGGTCAATGCCGGCCTCGTCGCATATGGGGCCAGCGAGTGGAAGATCGTCTCGCTCGTGCTTGGTTTCGCCGGCGCCTGCGCCATCGTTACGATGGGCACGCTGCTGGCGCGCGCGCATTGGCTGAACTTCTTCCGCTTCTGCGGCGAGCATTCGATCGTGATCTATCTCATCTTCTTCCTGCCGATGGCGGCAACCCGCACGCTGCTCTTGCGTACTGGCGTCATTGCCGACATCGGCACGGTGTCGCTGATCGTCACCATTGTCGGCGTGATCGGATCGCTGGCGATCTGGCAGGCCGCACTGCGGACGGGCGCCCACTTCCTGTTCGAGCGGCCGGATGCGTTCTGGATCGCGCCGAAGAAGGCGGGGCCGGTGTTGCAGGCGGCGGAGTAAGGCTCTCTCCTTACGGTCGTCCCGGGGCGCGCCAACGGGTCCGGGACGACAGTGGGGATAGCGGTGCCAGCAAGCCAAAAATCCCCCTTCCAAGGCTGTCAAAACCCGCAAAAATTCATACATTGCGGCCATGCCCAAAACATCCCCGAAGACCACCGCCAAAGCTGACACCAACGCTGCGCCCAAGGCTAAGGAGGCCAAGGCTACGGAAGCCAAGGCCGCCGCCGACACCAAAGCCGCTGCGCCAGCTGCTGCCAAACCGATTGCGGCGAAGGGGGTTGGCAAGGGCGACCACGTGTTCCTGGTCGACGGTTCCGGCTACATCTTTCGCGCCTATCACGCGTTGCCGCCACTGAACCGCAAATCGGACGGCTTGCAGGTCAATGCCGTGCTCGGCTTCTGCAACATGCTGTGGAAGCTCTTGCGCGACATGCCCGAGGACAACCGGCCGACGCATCTGGCGATCGTGTTCGACAAGTCGGAAGTGACATTCCGCAACAAGATCTATGCTGATTACAAGGCGCACCGGCCGCCGGCGCCTGACGACCTGATCCCGCAATTCGCGCTGATCCGCGAAGCCGTGCGCGCCTTCGACCTGCCCTGCCTGGAGCAGGCCGGCTTCGAGGCCGACGATCTCATCGCGACCTATGTGCGGCAGGCCTGTGAGCGCGGCGCCAGCGCGACCATCGTCTCCTCCGACAAGGACCTGATGCAGCTCGTCACCGACTGCGTCACCATGTACGACACCATGAAGGACCGCCGCATCGGCATCCCCGAGGTGATCGAGAAGTTCGGCGTGCCGCCGGAGAAGGTGGTGGAGGTGCAGGCGCTGGCCGGCGATTCCACCGACAACGTGCCTGGCGTTCCCGGCATCGGCATCAAGACCGCCGCGCAGCTGATCATCGAATATGGCGACCTCGACCAGCTGCTGTTCCGCGCCGGCGAGATCAAGCAGCCGAAGCGGCGCGAGGCGCTGCTGGAGAACGCCGAGAAGGCGCGGATCTCGCGCAAGCTGGTGCTGCTCGACGACAAGGTCGATCTGCACGTGCCGCTCGACGATCTCGCCGTCCACGAGCCCGATGCGCGCAAGCTGATCGCCTTCCTGAAGGCGATGGAATTTTCCACGCTGACGCGCCGCGTCGCCGACTATTCCCAGATCGATCCCGCCAATGTCGACGCCGATGCCAGCAACAGCAGCGGCGCCAGGGCCGGCGAGAGCGCGAAGGCGAAATCGCCCGAGAGTTCCGGCGACCTGTTCGGCGGCCCTGCAAAGACGGCAACGGGCGGCGACAAGGGCGACAAGACGGCGAGCCTCAAGGGCGCGCCGATCTCGCTCGCAGCGGCGCGCGAGGAGGCCTTGCGCAAGCTTCCGGTCGATCGCAGCAAGTACCAGACGGTCAAGAGCCTCAAGGAGCTCAACGCCTTCATTGCGCGCATCCACGACGCCGGCCAGGTCGCGATCGAGATCAAGGCCAACTCCATCGACCCGATGCAGGCCGATCTCTGCGGCGTCGCGCTGGCGCTGGCCCCGAACGAGGCCTGCTACGTGCCGCTGGCGCACAAGCAGTCCGGCGGCGGTGCCGGCCTGTTCGACGCGGGGCTGGCGCCTGATCAGGTCAAGCATGATGACGCCATCGAAGCGCTGCGGCCGGTGCTGGAATCACCGGGAATCCTCAAGATCGGCTTCGATGCCAAGTTCAGCGCCGTGATGCTGGCGCAGCACGGCATCACCTTGCGCAGCATCGACGATGCGCAGCTGATCTCCTATGTGCTCGACGCCGGCCGCGGCTCGCATGGGTTGGAGTCCCTGTCCGAGCGCTGGTTCGGCCACGCCATGCTGAAGGAGAGCGAACTGCTCGGCAGCGGCAAGGGCAAGATCACCTTCGACCAGGTGCCGATCGACAAGGCGGCGCCTCTGTCGGCGGAAGGCGCCGACATGGCGCTACGCGCGTGGCGCGTGCTGAAGCCGCGCCTCGTCGCCGAGCGCATGACCGCCGTCTACGAGACGCTGGAGCGGCCGCTGGTCTCGGTGCTCGCACGCATGGAGCGGCGCGGCATCTCGATCGACCGCCAGGTGCTGTCGCGGCTGTCGGGCGAATTCGCCCAGACCGCCGCGCGCGTCGAGGCCGAGATCCAGGAGATCGCGGGCGAACCCGTGAATGTCGGCAGCCCCAAGCAGATCGGCGACATCCTGTTCGGCAAGATGGGATTGCCGGGCGGCAGCAAGACCAAGACCGGCGCGTGGTCGACCACCGCGCAGGTGCTCGACGATCTTGCCGAGCAGGGCTACGACTTCCCGAAGAAGATCTTGGAGTGGCGTCAGGTCTCGAAGCTGAAATCGACCTACACCGACGCGCTGCCGACCTACGTCCACCCGCAGACCCATCGCGTGCACACGACCTACGCGCTGGCGGCGACCACCACGGGCCGGCTGTCGTCGAACGAGCCGAACCTGCAGAACATTCCGGTACGCACCGAGGACGGGCGAAAGATCCGCCGCGCCTTCATCGCGACGCCGGGCCACAAGCTCGTCTCCGCCGACTATTCGCAGATCGAGCTGCGGCTGCTCGCCGAGATCGCGGACATTCCCGTGCTGAAGCAGGCGTTCCGTGATGGGCTCGACATTCACGCCATGACCGCGTCGGAGATGTTCGGCGTGCCGATCGAGGGCATGCCGAGCGAGATCCGCCGCCGCGCCAAGGCGATCAATTTCGGCATCATCTACGGCATCTCGGCGTTCGGCCTCGCCAACCAGCTCGGCATCGCCCGCGAGGAGGCGTCGGCCTACATCAAGAAATATTTCGAGCGCTTCCCCGGCATCCGCGCCTATATGGACGAGACCAAGGAGTTCTGCCGGCAGCACGGCTACGTCACCACGCTGTTCGGCCGCAAGTGCCATTACCCCGACATCAAGGCCTCCAACGCCTCGGTGCGCGCCTTCAACGAGCGCGCCGCGATCAACGCCCGGCTTCAGGGCACCGCGGCCGACATCATCCGCCGCGCCATGACGCGGGTGGAGGATGCGCTGGCGCAGAAGAAGCTGTCGGCACAGATGCTCTTGCAGGTGCATGACGAGCTGATCTTCGAGGTGCCGGACGCCGAGGTCGAGGCGACGCTGCCGGTCGTGCAGCATGTGATGCAGGACGCGCCGTTCCCGGCCGTGCTGCTGTCGGTGCCGCTGCATGTCGATGCGCGCGCGGCGAACAATTGGGACGAAGCGCATTGAAGTCTCTTTACCTCTCCCCGCCTGCGGGGAGAGGTCGGAATTCACGCTGAAAGCGTGGATTCCGGGTGAGGGGGTACAGGTCTATCGACAGACAACGCTCGCGGACAGAGCCCCTCACCCCGACCCTCTCAGCGCGAGCGAAGCTCGTCGCGGCCCTGTAAGAACGGGGCGAGGGAGCGCACCGGCGCAAGAACGTCGCGTCGCGTCCGGGACACGAGAGCTCAATTGTCCTCCGAGCAATTGCGCGATGGCCGCACGGGCCTTCGCATATTAGAACCGAGTCATCTCCTGCACCGGTTCACCCATGCCCCACACTTCCGCCCTGCTCGGCTTCGCCCTCGTCTGCCTGGGCCTCGTGCTCACGCCGGGGCCGAACATGATTTACCTGATCTCGCGCTCGATCACGCAGGGGCCCGCGGCGGGCATCGTCTCGCTCGGCGGCGTGGCGCTCGGCTTCGTGTTCTACATGCTGTGCGCGGCGTTCGGCATCACGGCGCTCCTGCTTGCCATTCCCTTTGCCTATGACGCGCTGCGCTTTGCCGGTGCCGGTTATCTGCTCTGGCTCGCCTGGCAGGCGGTGAAGCCGGGCGGACGCTCGCCGTTCCAGGTGAAGACGCTTGCCATCGACAGCCCGCGCAAATTGTTCGCGATGGGCTTCGTCACCAACCTGCTCAATCCGAAGATCGCGATGCTGTATCTCGCGCTGCTGCCGCAGTTCATCGATCCCAGCGCCGGCAGCGTGCTGACGCAGTCGGTGGTGCTGGGTGCGATCCAGATCGCGATCAGCGTCAGCGTCAATGCGATGATCGCGCTCGCGGCGGGGTCGATCGCGCAGTTCCTGGCTTGCCGACCGAGCTGGATGCTCGTGCAGCGCTGGCTGATGGGCACCGTGCTGGCCGGGCTCGCGGTGCGGATGGCGGTGGAAGCGAAGAAGGTGTGAGGCGCAACGCCGTCATGCCCCGCGAAGGCGGGGCATCCAGTACGCCGCGGCTTCTCGGCTCAACCACCGCCTCCTCTGGAATACTGGATCGCCCGCCTTCGCGGGCGATGACACCGTCCAATCAATCCAGCTTCGCCTCCATCCCCCGCTTCACGCCCGGCCGCGCCATCAGCGCCTCGTACCAGCGCTTGACGTTGGGGAAGTCGGCCAGCTCAACCTTGTGGCGAGGGTGGCGCCAGGCCCAGCCCAGGATGGCGAAATCGGCAACGGAGAGGTCGCCGGCGACGAAGTCGCGGCCATCGAGCCGGCGGTCGAGGACGCCATAGAGCCGGCGGGTCTCGGCCATGTAACGCTTCAGGCCGTAGGCGCGGTCCTGCTCGTTCTCGAGCGCGATGAAATGATGTACCTGGCCAGGCATCGGGCCGAAGCCGCCCATCTGCCACATCAGCCATTCATAGACGGGGATGCGCGCCGAAAGCGATTTCGGCAGGAATTTGCCGGTCTTTTCGCCGAGATAGAGCAGAATGGCACCGGACTCGAAGATGCCGACCGGCTTACCGTCGGGACCCTCGGGGTCGAGGATCGCCGGGATCTTGTTGTTGGGCGAGAGCTTCAGGAACCCGGGCGCCATCTGCTCGCCCTTGGTGATGTTCACCGGGACCACCTTGTAGGGCAGCCCCATTTCCTCCAGCGCGACCGAGATCTTGCGGCCGTTCGGCGTATTCCAGGTGTGCAGGTCGATCGTCATGCCCTATGTCCTTGCTCGTTCCTTCCCCGAGATATCCGGCATCCAACTACCTCAGCGCCTGCACCCCCACAACCGGCGGACCGGGATGGCCGATCCCTGTTGACGGGGGATGCCCCCTCTGGAATGTCGTGGCCGTCGCGGATAAATTCCGCCTCCTCCAAAAACGCTGTTCGAGGACCGCCGTGTCGAAATCCGCCTCCCGCGCCCGCCTGTTCGAAATCATCCGCCGGCGCTCTTTCGGCCGCGGCGAGGTGACGCTCGCGTCGGGCCGCAAGAGCGATTTCTACTTCAACCTGAAGCCGACCATGCTCGACCCCGAGGGCGCGACCCTGCTCGCCGAGCTGACCTATGAGGCGTTGAAGGACGACCAGCTCGATTTCATCGGCGGGCTCGAGATGGGCGCGGTGCCGCTCGCCGGCGCGCTGGCGCAGATCTCCTGGATCAAGGGCCATCCGATCGCCGCGTTCTTCGTGCGCAAGAAGCCGAAGGAGCACGGCGCCAAGCTCGCGATCGAGGGCCTGCCCAAGGGCGAGACGCTCGCCGGCAAGCGCGTCGTCATCGTCGAGGACGTCACCACGACAGGCGGCTCGGCGATGAAGGCGGTGGAATCCGTGCGCGAGACCGGCGCCGAAGTCGTGCTGGTGCTGACCATGGTCGACCGCGAGGAAGGCGCCACCGACACGTTCGGCGCGGCCGGCCTGCCATTCCGCTCGCTGTACAAGGCGTCGGAATTCTTGAAGGCCTAAAGCTCCGGAACATATTCTTGGCCGCCATGCCCGGGCGTGTCCCGGAAGCAACGATCGGTCGGAAGCTGTGCTCAGCCTTGAAGAGGCCACCACCTCGTCTTGAAACCGCCTCCGCTCAACTGCTCATTTACCATCGCGCACTATGGTGAATCATGCGCTGCGACCTCAAGGGTCTCGGCCTGTTCAGTAGCGTCGGGTGGAGTGAGCATTGCGTACACACTTGTCCCATACGCGGCGGCAGCGTCGCGCCATGCTTGTAGCCAGCCTCCTTGCGGCTCCAATGCTCGCGGCTCCGGCCCCGGTTTCGGCTGAAGGCCTGTTCGACTTCTTCTTCGGCGGCCTGCAGCAGCAACGGCCGCAGCGTGAGGTGCCGCAGCAGGCGAACTCCTACTCCGACCCCTTCACCGGCCAGCAGAACGCCGCAAACCCGCAATATGTGCCGCCGACACGCTCGGCCGCAGCCGGCGGCTCCGGCCCGGCGTTCTGCGTGCGCAGCTGCGACGGCAAATATTTTCCGCTGATGCGCGGCCTCGCCTCGCCTGCGCAGATGTGTCAGGCATTCTGTCCCGCCAGCACGACCAAGGTCTATTTCGGCTCCTCGATCGATGGGGCCTATTCGCAAACGGGCGAGCGCTACGCCGACAGCGAGAACGCATTCGCCTATCGCAAGGCGCTGCGATCGGACTGCACCTGCAACGGCCGCGAGCCGGTCGGCCTCGCGCCGGTCGATCTCGCGCTGGACTCCTCGCTGAAGGCCGGCGACGTGATCGCCACCAGCGACGGTCTCGTCGCCTATACTGGCATCCGCGTCGGCAACGACCAGGCTGCGGACTTCACGCCGGTCGCCTCCTATCCCGGTCTCACCGCGCAGGTTCGCGCCCGCCTCGGCGAGATGAAGGTGGCGCCGGTGCGGGCCGAAACGGTGTCGGCGGATGCGCCGGCTCCGGCCGAGATCGTGCGCGAGGCGCTGCCTGACGTGACTGTGCCGAAGACGCAGGCGAAGCCGGCAAAGCGGGCGGGATTGGATTAGGTCCCACCTGCATCCAAGTCGTCATTGCGAGCGCAGCGAAGCAATCCAGAAATGCCCCCGCGGAGGCATTCTGGATTGCTTCGTCGCTTCGCTCCTCGCAATGACGAAGGTTGGGGCACTACCTCCCGATAATCACCCCGATCACATTCGGCGCGGCGAGGTATTTCTCCTCGATCGCCGCGCGCGCGGCGGCGCGGTTCTCGGCCGTCAGCAATCCGCGCTTCTCGGCCAGAATCATCCAGCAGAACCCCCACCAGTCCGTCAGCATGCCGGCCTCGTCCACGAGGTCGTAGCCCTGCTCGGCCGCGAAGATGCGCGCATGCGCTTCGTCCAGCGTATCGAGGAACAGATGATCCTCAGGCGAGAACAGCTCGTCGCTGATGTCGTCGATGGTGTAGCCCCAGATCGACTGGCACACCGCGTTGAACTCGCGATCGAACTGATCGTCATCGACGGCAAAGCGCCGCGCCGTCTGATGCAGCCGCGACAGCGAGCGCGCGAAATCGGCGATGCGGGTGAGGGCAAACTGATCGAAGGCAATGTTGGACATGTAGTCCTCGCAGGGTCTGACAGACGCTAGATATTGTGTCGGCAATGCGCCGAATCACAATGATATATCAAAGACTTGCTAAAGCGTTCTTAATTTGTTCCAGCGCAGCGGCAATGCTGTGCAGGGTCGCCCGAAATGCTGGCGCTCGAATCCCCGACTGCGGATGCGGGAATCGAAAGGGGCCGCCTTGCGACGACCCCTTGCCGGTTGCAATTCTTGTTCGGGATGCAAAATTCCAGCCCCGGCGGAAACCAAGTTAGAGGTCGCAATCGACTTCGGCGACTCCGGATAAATACCGAACGTAGCGCTGTCCCAATTTTCGGTTGGCGAAGCCAGGGAACTCAATAACAGCGCGAGGCCGCGATCGCATGGACGCGGCGGTCGCCGAGCAGATGCGCGACGAAGCCGTTCTTCGGAAAAATTTTTGCGAACGCCGCATCGCGGATGCTGAGGCCGCCGGCGTAGGCACCGAACGCCGGCATCACGGCGCGCATCCCGTCGCTGGCGAAGCAGCGGCGCTCCATCGAGCGGCCGCGGGCGGAGACGCGCGCCTTGGGATGCAGATGACCGGCGATCTCGCCATGCGCGCCAGTCGGCTCGTGGCGGAAGGTGATCGGGCCGATCGCGACTTCGTCGGCGATGGTGCCGCCGAGATCGCGCGGCAGCATCGGATCGTGATTGCCTGAGATCCAGATCCAGTCGCGGCCGGTCTGGAGCGCGGCGACGGCATCGCGGTCATCCGCCGACAGGCGCTCATGCGCGGTGCGATCGTGAAAACTGTCGCCG
Source organism: Bradyrhizobium sp. B117 (assembly GCF_038969555.1). Lineage (NCBI taxonomy): Bacteria > Pseudomonadati > Pseudomonadota > Alphaproteobacteria > Hyphomicrobiales > Nitrobacteraceae > Bradyrhizobium > Bradyrhizobium sp. B117. Next base: position 526,035 of record NZ_CP152414.1, on the reverse strand, counting down.
AGCGCGATGACCGTGCGTGGGTTGTGGCGGGAGATGACAGCAGCGAGACGGCTCAGCGTGGCCAGCGTGTCGTAAGGCGGCAACAGCACGCCGCGTATCGCGAAGCTGGAGCCTTTTTCCAGATGCAGATCGGAAACGACCAGCAGGCGCTGCTCTTCCCAGAACAGCGCGCCGGAGAGATCGGCGTGGAGCGAGATGCCGGCAATGTCCACGTGGCGCGTGTTTGTCACCGAAAATGCGACTTGCTCCGTCATGGCCGGGCGTAGCCGTTCGAAGAACGGCGTCGCTTCCGCTCGCCTATGCCCGGCCATCCACGTTCTTGCCGCTGCAAGGAAGACGTGGATGCCCGCGTCAAGCCCGGGCATGACGATGTGGATGGGGTTGCGCGCCTCACTGGGAAGATTCTCTACGACATCGCCTCTTTGACGAGCTCGTCGGCGGCCTCCGCCAACAGCTCGTCTGCAGCTTCGCCATAGACTGACTCGCGGCCGATTTCCAGCATCACGGGGACGGCGAGCGGGGAAACGTGGTCTAGTTCCCGGTGGGTGATGCGGCCCTGGATTCGGGCGAGCATGTCGCCGAGACGACGCAGGTCGAGCAGGCCGGTGGCGGCATCGGCGCGGGCGGCGCGCAGCAGGACATGGTCGGCCTGATGTTTCCGCAAGACGTCGTAGACGAGATCGGTCGAGAACAGCACCTGACGGCGGCTCTTCTCTTCGCCGGTGTGGCGGCGCGCGATCAGGCCGGAGATGATGGCGCAGTTGCGGAACGTGCGCTTCATCAGCGCGGATTCGGCGAGCCAGGCCTCGAGGTCATCGCCGAGCATGTCGGGGGCGAACAACGCGTTGAGGTCGATCCGGCCGTCACGGATCATGAAGGAGAGATCGCCGAGCCCCCAGATCGCCACCGCATATTCGTTGGCGACGAAGCCGAGCGGCCGGGCACGGGCGCGCTCCAGCCGGCGCGTCAACAGCATGCCGAGCGTCTGATGCGCGAGGCGGCCTTCGAAGGGATAGCAGACGATGTAGTGCTTGTTGGCACGCGGAAAGCTCTCGACCAGAAGCTCGCGCACGGCGGGCACGCGCGAGACGTCCTTCTGCAGCGACAGCCAGTCGCGCACCTGCTCCGGCAAGCCGCCCCACGCGCGGCCATCGTCGAGCAGGCGGCGGACGCGCTCGGCGAGATAGGTCGAGAGCGGAAACTTGCCGCCCATATAGGACGGCACCTTAGGGTCCTTGTCGTGCGCGCGCGAGACGTAGACCTGGTCCTCGACCAGGGTCTCGTAGCGCACCACCTCGCCGCTGAACACGAAAGTGTCGCCGGGGCTCAAGCCCTCGATGAAGGCCTCCTCGATCTCGCCGAGCAAGCGGCCGCCGCGCGCGATCACGCCGGTCGATCCGCCTGCTTTTCCATGGCCGCCGCCACGCGAGCGCACCAGCCGCACCTTCAGCATGTCGTCCTCGACGATCGTGCCGACATTCATCCGGTAGCTCTGCCGCACCTTGGGATTTGCGACGCGCCAGCGGCCCTCCTTGTCCTGCTTGATGCGGGCGAAGCGCTCGTAGGTCTTCAGCGCGTAGCCGCCGGAGGCAACGAAATCGACGACGTCGTCGAAATCCTGCCGCAGCAGATTTGCGTAGGGCGCGGCGGTGCGGACCTCGGCATAGAGCTCGTCGCTGAAAAACGGCTCGCCGCAGGCACAGCCGAGCACATGCTGAGCCAGCACGTCGAGTGCGCCGGTGCGAAGCGGCGGCGTGTCCTGGGCATTCTCGGCGATGGCGTCGATGGCGACGCGGCACTCCAGCACCTCGAAACGATTCGCGGGGACCAGCACGGCGCGCGAGGCCTCGTCGAGACGGTGATTGGCGCGGCCGATGCGCTGCATCAGGCGCGACGATCCCTTGGGCGCGCCGATATTGACGACGAGATCGACGTCGCCCCAGTCGACGCCGAGGTCGAGCGAGGAGGTGCAGACCACGCCGCGCAGGCGCCCCGCCGACATCGCGTCCTCGACCTTGCGGCGCTGCGCGACGTCGAGCGAGCCGTGATGCAGCGCGATCGCAAGGCCGTCGTCGTTCATGCTCCAGAGATTCTGGAACAGCATCTCGGCCTGGCTGCGGGTGTTGACGAAGACCAGCGTGGTCTTGTTCGCCTTGATCAGCTCGTAGATCTCTGGAAGTGCATGGCGCGCGCTGTGGCCGGCCCAGGGCAGGCGCTCGCGCGTATCCAGCATCTCGACCTCCGGCGGCGCCGCACCGCCGGCGACGACGATGTCGGCGGCGACCTCCTTGCCTTCGGGCTGCGGCAGCAGGAAGCGCGCGAGCTGGTCCGGCTCGGCCACCGTCGCCGACAGGCCGATCGCGCGCATTTGCGGCGCGAGGCGCCAGAGGCGCGCAAGGCCGAGCGAGAGCAGATCGCCGCGCTTGGAGGTCACCAGCGCGTGCAGCTCGTCGAGCACGATGCGCTTGAGCGAGGAGAACAGGAACGGCGCATCGTCAGAGGAGAGCAAGAGCGCAAGTTGCTCGGGCGTCGTCAGCAAAACATCCGGCGGATAGCGCCGCTGGCGCTGGCGCCGCGATACCGGCGTGTCGCCGGTGCGGGTCTCGACCTTGATCGGCAGCCCCATCTCGGCGATGGGACGCTCGAGATTGCGGGCGATGTCGACGGCGAGCGCTTTCAGCGGCGAGATGTAGAGCGTGTGGAGGCCGCTACTGCGCTGCACAGCGCGGCCGGTGGAAACGAGAGCTTTCGATGAAGCCGCGGGCGCGGCACTCAGCTCCACCAGCGTCGGCAGAAATCCCGCCAGCGTCTTGCCGGCGCCGGTCGGCGCGATCAAGAGCGCGGACCGGTCCTCGCGTGCCTTCTCCAGCAGCGCGAGCTGATGCTCACGCGGCGCCCAGCCGCGCGCCGCGAACCATCTCTGGAAGCGGTCGGGCAGCAGCGTGGCCGGCTCGGCCGGGATTTTGAGGATGCGGGGCGGCACGGCATCACAGGTAAGCCGTGAGGGTGGGTTCGTCGAGGGGGTGGGGGGGCCCGTAGGGTGGGCAAAGCGAAGCGTGCCCACGCCGTCGTCATCGGAGAAAATGGTGGGCACGGCGCTATGCGCCTTTGCCCACCCTACGGCATCTACCCTCCCTACTCCGACATCGGCTTGTCGGAGATGTCCCAGTCCTTGCCGCTGAAGGTGGAGATGAACAGGGTTTTCATCGGCGTGTAGTCCTCGGGCGTGTAGCTATAGGTCACGCCGTCGAGGAAATAGGGCGAGTGGAAGCCCGCGAGCGTCGAGGCCTGCTTCAAGACGTTGGCGCGGGTGAGGTCGTCGCCGCAGCGGCGCAGGATCTCGCCCATGGTCACGGCCTGGCCATAGCCGGCGAAGGCGATGGTGTTATCAGGATCGATCGTCGGCATGTACTTCTTGCGCAGCTCCTCGAAGGCCATCACGTCGGGGTCTTTCTCCCATTTGGGCAGGCCGACCTCCTTGTTGTAGCGGATGGCGACGATGCCGGTGGCGTTCTCGAGGCCCGCGGCGTTGAGGATCGAGCGACCGGTCGAGCCCGCCGACAACAGCTGCAGCGGCTTCCAGCCGAGCTCGGCCACTTTACGGATCGACTGCGACGACGCCTTGCCGGTGGAGATGTTGTAGAAGACGTCAGCGCCCGACTTCGAGAGATTGATGAGCTGCGAGTCCACGGTCGGCTCAGTGAGATCGTAGGTCTGCTCCATGATCACCTGCGCGGTGCCACCGGCATCTGCCAGCACCTTCTTGAAGGGCCCCAGGAAGTCCCGGCCGAAATCGTCGTTCTGGTAGAGGATGCCGATCTTGGCGTTCGGCTTCACCGCAACGACGTGCCGTGCCAGGATGCGCGCCTCGGTCGGATAGAGCGGCAGGCCCGCCATCGTCCATTTGAACTCCTTCGGGTTGTTCCACTTCGAGGCGCCGGTGTTGAGCAGCAGCTGCGGCACGCCCTTGGAGTTCAGGTATTTGTGCACGGCGGTCTGCGGCGCGGTGCCGAGCGAGCCGTAAAGCGCCAGCACCTCTTCCTGCTCGACCAGCCGCCGCGTCGCCTCGACGCATTTCGGCGCGCTGTAGGCGTCGTCCATGGTGAGGAACTTGATCTTGCGCCCGTTGATGCCGCCCTTCTCGTTCAGCATCTGGAAATAGGCTTCGCCAGTGCGACCAAGCACGCCATAGAGCGAGCCGGGACCGGAATGCGGCACGGTCTGCCCGATCTTGATCTCGGTGTCGCTGGCACCCGCATCGTATTTCTTCTCCGCGGCCCAGACATACGGCGCGGGCAAGGTGGATGCGGTGATGGTGGCGAGCGCGCCGGCGCTGAAATCGCGCCGCGATGGATTCTTGGTCATTGTTGTTTTCTCCCTGGTGCGCTCATTGTGCTGGGAAGGCAGCATCGCTCGCAAGTGGGAAGTCGTCGCGTTGCGACGCAATGACGCTCAAATCACGCGAGTTGCAGCGCCTAGACTCAAGTTTTCTCGGCGACGACAACGAGGCCGCGCACCGGCTCATTGTTCTCGTTGCGCGGCGATGCCGGCTCCAGCGTCAGCAGCTTGAGTCCGGTTTTCGCAATCGCGCCGCGCACATATTCCGCCGAATGGGCATAACGCAGACCTTCGCCGAGCACGATGCCGCTGCCGTCATGCGTCTCCAGCGTGAAGGCAAGCACGCCGCCGGATACGAGAACGCGCTTGGCTTCGCTCAGCACAGCCGCGAGATCGGAGAGATAGACGAACGCGTCCGCGGCGACGATGAGGTTCGCGCTTGCACCGGCCTTGCCACGCAGGCCTTCGATCATGTCGGCGACTTCGAGCTCGGCATAGAGCCCGGTGGCGCGCGCTTCCTTGATCATGCCGGGCGACAGATCGATGCCGGTGAAATAATCGACCTGCTTGGCGAAGGCCGCGGCCGCGAGCCCGGTGCCGCAACCGAGATCGATGGTGCGCTTGAAGAAGGCCGGCTTCCTCGCGGCGACGCGGGCGGCCAACACTGCCTTGAAGATCAGCGCGGGCGCGCGGTAGCCGAGATCGTTGATCAGCGCGTGCTCGAAGCGCGGCGCATACTGGTCGAACAACGCCTGCACATAGGCTTTCGGCATCGCCGCCATTTCGGTGTCGCCAAGCCGCATCAGATGCAGGCCGGCGCCGTGCTGATCCTCGGGGTCGGAATCGCGCGCTTTCCGAAACGCCGCGATCGCCTTGTCGCGCTCGCCGAGCTGGAGACGGATCTCGCCGAGCGTGAACCAGGCCGAGGTGAAATTGGGTGCAAGCTCGATCGCCTGCTCCAGGAGGTCGGCGGCGGCGGGAAGGTCGCCCTTGAGCTGGAGGTCGCGCGCGAACTCGAAACGGCGGTCGGCCATGAGATCGCCGGAGGTCAGGAACAGGCGCAGGGGCATTGGAGGAACCGATTGTCATTGCCGGGCTTGACCCGGCAATCCATCAAAAAAAGGACTGTTTAGGGAGATGGATGCGCGGGTCAAGCCCGCGCATGACGGCTTAATTTGGAGCGACCGCTCCCTATATGACAACCATGCGTCCACAAAACATCCTGCTGCCAGCTGCTGCCGGCCTGTGCTGCAAGCCCGGCGGCTTCCATATCGATCCTGTCCGTCCCGTCGAGCGGGCCGTGATCACCCACGGCCATTCCGACCATGCCCGCGCCGGCCATGGCGCCGTGCTGGCGACGCAGGAAACGCTCGACATGATGCGGCTGCGCTATGGCGAGAACTTTGCCGGATCGACGCAGGCCATCAGCTATGGCGAGGAGATCCGGCTCGGCGACGTCAGCGTCAAATTCCACCCGGCCGGCCATGTTCTGGGCTCGGCCCAGATCGCCGTAACCTGCAAAGACACCTGCATCGTCGCTTCCGGCGACTACAAGGACGCGCCGGACCCGACCTGTACGCCGTTCGAGCTGGTGCCCTGCGACGTCTTCATCACCGAGGCGACGTTCGGCCTGCCGGTGTTCCGGCATGGCGATGCGGCCTTCGAGGTGAAGAAGCTGCTGGCCTCCGTCGCGCTGTTTCCGGAACGCGCGCATCTCGTCGGCGCCTATTCGCTCGGCAAGGCGCAGCGCGTGATCGCGCTGCTGCGGCAGGCCGGCTTTGACGCGCCGATCTATCTGCATGGCGCGATGGAGAAGATCACCGAATACTACCAGAGCCGCGGCATCGACCTCGGAGAGCTCAGGCCGGTGAAGGGCATGAAAAAGGCGGCGCTCGCCGGCACCATCACGCTGGCGCCGCCGTCGGCGACATCAGATATCTGGACGCGGCGATTTCCCGATCCCGTCACCGCCTTCGCCTCGGGCTGGATGCGCGTGCGCGCAAGGGCGCGGCAGGGCGGCGTCGAATTGCCGCTGGTGATCTCCGACCACGCCGACTGGGATGGTCTCACCGCGACAATCAAGGCGACCGGCGCCGGCGAGATCTGGGTCACCCACGGTCAGGAAGATGCGCTGGTGCATTGGTGCAAGACGCAAGGCCTCCGCGCGCGGCCGCTCGATCTCGTCGGCTATGGCGACGAGGAGGAGAGCGAGACGCCGACTGCCGACGAGGGCGAAGCATGAACCGCTTCGCAGAGCTTCTCGACCGCCTCGCCTACGAGCCCGGCCGCAACAACAAGCTGCGGCTGATCACCGGCTATTTTCGCGAGGTCGGCGATCCCGATCGCGGCTACGCGCTGGCCGCACTCACCGGCGCGCTCAGCTTCAAGCATGCCAAGCCGGCGCTGATCCGTGACCTCATCGCGGCGCGGACGGATGAGGTGCTGTTCGGGTTGAGCTACGACTATGTCGGCGACCTCTCGGAGACGGTGGCCCTGATGTGGCCGAAGGCGCAAAACAACACACAATCTTTTCCGAGCCACCCCTCTCCCCCGCCCTCCCCCGCAAGGGGGGAGGGAGCGCAGCGGAGCACGCGGCGGCCGATGAGCATCACAGCTAACAGCGATTTGGTGAGTGATGGACGCACCACTCTCACCGTTCCCTCCCCCCTTGCGGGGGAGGGTCAGGGAGAGGGGTACCGCGGGCGAGATGCCAATGAGCCCGCTTACCCAGGCAACCACAACAATCCACCTCCCCCAACCCTCACCGAAGTCGTCACCACGCTGCGCACGCTCGGCAAGACCGAGCTGCCAAAGCAGCTCGAACGCTGGCTCGACGAGCTGGATGAGACCGGGCGCTGGGCGCTGCTGAAGCTCGTCACCGGCGCGCTGCGCATCGGGATCTCCGCGCGCCTCGCGAAGACCGCCGCGGCCGCGCTCGGCGACAAGGACCCGCACGACGTCGAGCTGATCTGGCCCGGCCTTGTGCCGCCCTATCTCGACCTGTTCGCCTGGCTCGAGGGCCGCGCCGACAAGCCAGTCAATCGCGATCCCGCACCGTTCCGGCCGGTGATGCTGGCGCATGCGATCGAGGACACGGATTTCCAAAGCCTCGATCCCGCCGACTACATCGCCGAATGGAAATGGGACGGCATCCGCGTGCAGGCGGTGGCGGGCCGCGACGACCGCGGCCACATCACCGCGCGGCTCTATTCGCGCACCGGCGAGGACATCACCGGGAGCTTTCCCGATCTGGTCCCGTCGCTGCATCTGCCCGGCGCGATCGACGGCGAGCTATTGATCCTGCGCGAAGGCCGCGTCCAAAGCTTCAACGTCCTGCAGCAGCGCCTCAACCGCAAGGTCGTCTCGCCAAAGCTGATCAAGGAGTTTCCGATTCATTTGCGCGCCTACGATCTGCTCGGCGACGACGAGAACGATCTGCGCGAGCTGCCGTTCGCGGAGCGGCGCGAACGGCTGGAGACCTTCATCAAGAAGCTGGACGATCCCCGCATCGATCTCTCGCCGACCGTTCCTTTTGCAAGCTGGGCCGCGCTCACCGCGGCACGCGCCGACCCGGCAAGCGCCGGCGCGGGCGAAGACGCGGACGCTGTCGAGGGCGTGATGCTGAAGCGGCGCGATGCGCCTTATCTGCCGGGACGACCGAAGGGCCAATGGTGGAAGTGGAAGCGCGATCCGCACATCATCGACGCCGTGCTGATGTATGCGCAGCGCGGCCACGGCAAGCGCTCGTCCTATTATTCCGACTACACGTTCGGCGTCTGGACCGAAGGCGAGGCCGGCGACGAGCTGGTGCCGGTCGGCAAAGCCTATTTTGGCTTCACCGACGAGGAGCTCTTGCAGATCGACCGTTTCGTCCGCCGCAACACCACGGAAAAGTTCGGCCCCGTGCGCCATGTCGTGCACGAGGCGGACAAGGGCCTGGTGCTGGAGGTCGCGTTCGAGGGCCTGCAGCGTTCGCCGCGGCACAAATCCGGCGTCGCCATGCGCTTTCCCCGCATCAGCCGCCTGCGCTGGGACAAGCCGCCGCGAGAGGCGGACAGGCTGGAAACGCTGGAGAAGATGCTGAAGGCGGACGAATCCCTACCAACAATTAAGGTTGCGGCCTCCGCCGACGGCCATTGACGGGGAAAGCCGGGTTCCCCATGTGCCTCGCCGTGCCGTATAATGGGGTCGAATCCGCCCGAGGAGTTTGCGATGGTCCAAGACGTCAGAGATTTGCCGGCCGGCCGCGGCGACGGTCTGCACCGCTTTCTCGGCGGCTCGCCGCTGGCGGTCGCGTTTCGGCTGGTCCTGCTCTCGATCCTGGTCGGCGTCGTGCTCGCCGCGATCGGCTTCGATCCCTGGAATATCATCTACAGCATTCGCCTCTTGTTCCAGCGACTGTGGGATCTCGGCTTCGATGCCGTGAACTGGCTGTGGCGCTACTTCCTGCTAGGCGCGGTCATCGTGATCCCGATCTGGCTGCTCTCGCGCGTGTTCGGCGCGCCGCGCGGCCGGTAACGCCTTCTGGAATGCGCGGCCGGCGCAAGCACGCCATGCCGGCCGCGATGGTGCATTGGACACATAGGTCGGCTACACGCAGCTGACATGCACGCGCCCGTTCCCCTCAAAATCGGCAGCCGCCAGGTGTTCGCCATCGCCGGTCCCGCGATGGTCGCGAACCTGACGACGCCGCTGATCGGCGTGGTCTCGACCACGGCGATCGGGCGGCTCGACGATGCCGCCCTGCTCGGCGGCGTCGCGATGGCCTCGGTGATCTTCGACTGCCTGTTCTGGCTGTTCGGTTTCCTGCGCATGAGCACGCTCGCCTTCACCGCGCAGGCGCTCGGCGCGGGCGAGACGCGCGAGCAGACCGTGATCCTGGTGCGCGGCTTCATCGTCGCAGGGCTGATCGGCGCGGCGCTGATCGCGCTGCAATTGCCGCTGGCCGCCGTGCTGTTCGACCTGATGGGCGGCAGCGCCGGCGTCACGCACGCGGCAAAGACCTATTTCATGATCCGGATCTGGTCCTCGCCATTCGCCTTCGCAAACTACGTCATCCTCGGCTGGCTGGTCGGGCAGGCCCGCGCCAATCCGGCGCTTGCGCTCCAGGTCGTCATCAACCTCATCAACATGGCGGCGACGATCCTGCTGGTGCTGGTCTACGACACCGGCATCGCCGGTGCGGCGATCGCCGCGCTGCTGTCGGAGGGCGTCGGCTTTGCGCTCGGCATCGTCGTTTGCCGGCGCTATGCGCATGGCGGCTTTGCCGTTCCCCGCGCAACGCTGTTCGACCGCACAAAGCTGATGCGGATGCTGGCGGTGAATTCCGACATCCTGATCCGCACTGCGGCGCTGATCACCGTGTTCCTGTTCTTCACCGCCAAGGGCGCGCGCGCCGGCGACGTCACGCTGGCGGCGAATTCCGTGCTGAACAACTTCCTGCTGGTCAGCGCCTTCTTCCTCGACGGCCTCGCCAATGCGGCCCAGCAGCTCTGCGGCCGCACCTTTGGCGCACGCGATGCCAAAGGCTTTGCGGATTCGACCCGGCTGGTGCTCTCGTGGGGCCTCGGCTTCGCGATGGTCGTCGCGGTGGTATTCGCGCTGTTCGGGCAGAACATCATCAACTTCATGACCGCGAGCGAGGACGTCCGCCGCGCCGCGCGCGACTTCCTGCCGTTCATCGTGCTCGCCCCGATCCCCGGCGTGTTCGCCTTCGGCTTCGACGGCATCTATGTCGGCGCCACCTGGGCGCGCGAGATGCGCAACCTGATGCTGGCTTCGCTCGCGATCTTCCTCGGCACCTGGCTGGCGCTGCAATCGTTCGGCAATGCCGGGCTGTGGTGCGCGTTGATCGCGTTTTACATCGCGCGCGGCGGCTTGCAGGGCGCGCGGTATCCGGCGCTGTATCGGGCGACGTTTTCTAAACCGTAGCTCTCGTGTCCCGGACGCGGCGCAGCACGCAGTGATGCGACGCAGAGCCGGGACCCAGCAGCCTGTGGGCCCCGGCTCTGCAGCGCACCGCTGAAGGAGCGCTGCGCTGCGTCCGGGGCACGAGACCGAGCTACATCCCCGGCCAGTCTTCCGCCGTCAGCGTCGCCGCATCGGCACCCACGATCTCCGACAGCGAATCCCGCCCCGTCCGCAGCAGCGTCGAGGTGAGGTCGCGCTTGATCTCGTCGACGAGGCCGAGGCCCTTGTAGACCAGCGAGGAATAGAGCTGGATCAGGCTCGCGCCGGCGCGGATCTTCGTCAGCGCCGCACCGCCCGAGTCGACACCCCCGACGCCGACCAGGGAGAATGCGCCCTCGACCCGCACATAGGTCTCCGCGACCATGCGCGTCGACAGGCGGAACAGCGGCCGGCCCGACAGCCCGCCCTGCTCCTTGGCGCGCATCTCCTCGCGCAGCGTGCTCGGCCGCGCGATGGTCGTGTTGGACACGATCATGCCGTCGACCTTGCGCGAGCGCGCGACCTGCACGACGTCGTCGAGCTGGGCAAGGCTGAGGTCCGGCGCGATCTTGAGCAGCACCGGCGTATCGCCGGCCTTCTGCCGCACCCGCTCGCGCGCATCGATCACCCGTGCGAGCAGATCGTCGAGCAGCGCGCCTTCCTGAAGATTGCGCAGGCCCGGCGTGTTCGGCGAGGAGACGTTGACGGTGAAGTAGCTCGCGACCGGCGCGAAGGTCTCGATCAGCTTGACGTAATCGCCGATTCGGTCGGGCGAATCCTTGTTGGCGCCGACATTGACGCCGACGATGCCGCCATGCTGCGCGCGCGCGGCGAGCCGGCGCAGCGCAGCCTCCGCGCCGTCATTGTTGAAACCCATGCGGTTGATGACCGCTTCGTCGCGCTCCAGGCGAAACAGCCGCGGCCGCGGGTTCCCTGCCTGCGGCTTCGGCGTGACCGAGCCGATCTCGACGAAGCCGAAGCCGAGCCGCAGCAGTGCGTCCGGCACCTCGGCGCTCTTGTCAAAGCCTGCGGCCATGCCGACCGGATTGGGAAAGTTGAGGCCGAAGGCGCGCACCGCGAGCTTGGCATCGTCCGGGCGGGGCTTGACCGGCGGCAGGAAGCGCAGGCCCTGGATGGCGAGGCGATGCGCATCCTCCGGATCGAGCCAGCGCAGCACCGGCAGCGAAAAAGCGTCGAAGGCGCGGATCACGGGAGAAGCTCCGGTGTGTCGTGGCCGCCATCGGAGCGCATGTTGAGGTTCGTCACCGCGATCACGGCGCCGAGATCGAGCTCACCATAGAGATGCGGAAACAGCTCGTCATTGCGCGAGCGCTCCCAGCGCAATTCGCTGCCGAGCGCATCGCCGTCGACCTCGACCAGGAACAGCGCACGCTGCCCGAAATAATGCTTGCGCAGGGTCTCGGGAACCTGGGAGGCCGTCGAGAAATGGATGAAACCGTCGCGCGCATCGTCCGCGCTACCCCGGTACACGCCCTGCCGTTCCGCCTCGCGCCAGGCCGAGGCCGGACAGATTTTGTAGATCTTGACCACCGCTTACGCAGCCCTGTTTGCTCTTTGAGTCTTTTGAGTTTTTTCGTCTCTTGGGGGTCGTTCGAAACCCGGCGCGACCGTAAAGGCGGCCCCCTCCGAACTCAAGAGTTAGCCACCGCCTCTTGCGCGAAAAGCGGAAAACCGGTTGATTTGCGGACAGTTTTCCTGGGTTGCGACGGGCTGGACCTTCGATGGTCAGGCAGGCCAAAGCGCAGAGGATACTGACTCACGACCAGATCTGGGTCGCACTGGATCGGCTGGCGGAGCGCGCCGGCCTGTCGCCCTCGGGCCTTGCCAAACGCGCCGGGCTCGATCCCACCACCTTCAACAGATCCAAGCGCGTCACCGCCGACGGCCGCGAGCGCTGGCCCTCGACCGAATCGATCGCGAAGGCGCTGGCGGCGACCGGAGCTTCGATCGACAGCTTCGCGAGGCTGATCGGCGACGAGCCGGGCGAGGACCGGCTCGTCCCGCTGCTCGGCTTCGCGCTGGCGGGCGGGAGCGGCGCCTTCGACGAATCGGGCTTTCCATCCGGCAAGGGCTGGACCGAGGCCGCGCTTCCGAATGCCGAAGACGGCCACAGTTTCGCGCTGGAGATGTCCGGCGATGCGCTTGCGCCTGTGTATCGCGACGGCGACATCATCCTGGTCTCGCCCGGCGCGCCGATCCGCAAGGGCGATCGCGTGGTGGTGAAGACGAGGGCGGGCGAGGTGACGGTCGCAACCCTGACGCGCCGCACGACGAAGGCGCTGGACTTGCAGCCGCTCGATGCGACGCAGGGCGAGCGCACGCTCGCGACGAGCGATATCGCGTGGATCGCGCGGATCGTGTGGGCGAGCCAGTGATGGCGTCGTGACCGCACCATGACACCGGCCGCATCTGCCGCGGCGACCTTGCGACTCACCACCCCTCTCGCCTAGGTTGCGCGCGCTTTGCCGATCAAATTCATCTCAGGGGGAATATGATGAATCGCCGTCACGCATTGAAAGCGCTCGCGGGTCTCGCGCTGTGTCCGCTCTGCAAGCCGGCCTTTGCCGCCGAAGGCGAGCATTGGAGCTATGAGGGCGCTGGCGGTCCGGCCAAATGGGGCGATCTCGACGCGGCCAACAAGGTCTGCGCGGTCGGCCTGCAACAATCGCCGATCGACATCGAAGCGACGATCAAATCGCAACTGCCGGCGCTGAAGCTGAACTGGGGCAAGAGTGCCGACACCATCGTCAACAACGGGCATACCATCCAGCTCAATTTCGCCGAGGGCAGCACGCTTCTTCTCGGCGACGTCAAATACAAGCTGCTCCAGGTCCACTTCCACCGGCCGAGCGAGCACATGATCGGCGGCAAGAATTTTCCGATGGAGGCGCATTTCGTCCACCGCAACGAGGCCGGCGGTCTCGCCGTGGTCGGCGTGCTGATGACCGAGGGCAAGCCGAACGCGGCCTTCGGCAAGATCATCAAGACCATGCCGGCGGCGGAAAGCCCTGCGGTGAAAGCCGACGCCGGCATCGATCCGCACGCCATGCTGCCGCAGAAGCTCGGCTATTTCCGCTATTCCGGCTCGCTGACGACTCCGCCCTGCGCGGAGGTGGTGGACTGGCTGCTGCTCGCCGATCCCATCCAGGTGGCCGCCAGCGATGTCGCGGCGTTCGCAAAGCTCTATCCGATGAACGCGCGCCCGGTGCAAAAAGACAACCGGCGCTTCGTACTGCGGTCGATTTGAGTGAAATCCGTCGCCCGGATGGAGCCAACGGGGCGCGCATTCGCGCGCCCCGTTGGCTCCATCCGGGCTACAAGCACCCAAACGCCTCTCACGCGCTCCGCGCCAGCGCGCCGTCGATCATATTCACCGCGTTCTGCACGCCGTACACCGCAACGAAGGAGCCGAAGCGCGGGCCCTTCTCCTGGCCGAGCAGCACCTGGTAGAGCATGTTGAACCAGTCGAGCGTGACGCCGGGACGGCCGTCCTTGCCCTTCTTGACCTGGTCGAGGAACGGCTCGCGGCGGCCGATCTCGTAGACGACGTTCTGGATATCCTCGGCCGAGGCGTCCTGCGGTAGCTGCGACAGCGCATCGCGCAGGTCCTGCAGCGCGGCGCGCTCGGTGTCGGTCGGCGTGCGGAACTGCTTCGTCGGCGCGACGAAATCGCGATAATAGTTGATGGCGTAGCCGACCATCGCATCGAGCTTCGGATGCGTCTGCGGGCTCACGCCGGGACGATAGCGGCCGATGAAGCCCCACAGCGTCGCGGCATTCTCCGCATTCGACGACGACACCAGCGTCAGCAGCAGCTGGAACGTGACGGGCATGTCGCCCTGCGGCGGCTTGCCGTTGTGGATGTGCCAGACCGGATTGCCGAGCTGCTGCTTGCCATCCTGCTTCGGAAAGCCGTCGATGAATTGCTGATAGTCGTCGACCTGGCGCGGGATGACATCGAAGAACAGCCGCTTTGCCGCCTTCGGCTCGCGGTACATGAACAGCGACAGCGATTCCGGCGAGGCGTAGCGCAGCCATTCGTCGATGGTGAGGCCGTTGCCCTTCGACTTCGAGATCTTCTGGCCCTTCTCGTCGAGGAAGAGCTCGTAGTTGAAACCTTCCGGCGGCGTGCCGCCGAGCGCCTTGGCGATGGCGCCCGACAGCTTCACGGAGTCGATCAGGTCCTTGCCGGCCATCTCGTAATCGACGCCGAGCGCGACCCAGCGCATCGCCCAGTCGGCCTTCCACTGGCATTTTATGTTTCCGCCGGTGACGGGGATTTCAACTTCTTCGTTTGTATCGGGATCGACATAGGTCACCGTGCCCGCCGCAACGTCGCGGCGGATCATCGGCACCTGCAGCACCACGCCGGTGGTCTTGCTGATCGGCAGGAACGGCGAATAGGTCGCGCGGCGGTCGGGGCCGAGCGTCGGCAGGATGATCGCCATGATCTTGTCGTAGGCGGCGAGCATCTTGAGCAGCGTCGCGTCGAAGCGGCCGGACTTGTAATAGTCGGTCGAGCTCGCGAACTCGTAGTCGAAGCCGAAATGATCCAGAAACGCGCGCAAGCGCGCGTTATTCGCCGCGCCGAACGAGGGATATTCGTTCGAGAAGGGATCTGGCACGGCCGTGAGCGGGCGTCCGAGATATTGCGCGAGCAGATCCTTGTTCGGCACGTTGTCCGGCACCTTACGCAAGCCGTCCATGTCGTCCGAGAAGGCGAGCAGGCGCGTCTTGATCTTGTCTTCGGTGAGCACGCGGAAGGCGTGGCGCACCATCGAGGTGCGCGCGACCTCGCCGAACGTGCCGATATGCGGCAGGCCGGACGGACCGTAGCCGGTCTCGAACAGCACCTCGTCCTTCGGGCTTTTCTTCAGCCGCGCGACAATGGCCTTCGCCTGCTCGAACGGCCAGGCGTTGGATTGTTCGGCGAGCGCACGCAGGTCGCTCGGGTTCGCGGCAAGATCGATAACGGACATCAGGAGCCTCCGGGCCGCGGAAAATAGCGATTTCCGGGCAGAATGCAATTTTGTGGGCGGTGTAGCCTCTCGTACCGTCATTGCGAGCGAAGCGAAGCAATCCAGACTGTCACTGCGGAAACAATCTGGATTGCTTCGTCGCAAGGGCTCCTCGCAATGACGGCGGAGGGAGCAGCGACAAGACTAGAACGGGCTCACCGAGAAATAGCGCAGCCACAGATCGGTGTAGCGGCCTTTTTCCCAGACGCGGAACAGGGCCCAGTTCAGGGCCTGGCGCAGCACGTCGTTGCCCTTGCGGACGGCGATGCCGATGCCCTCGCCGAAGAAGCGGCTCTCGACGAAGGGGCCGCCGGAGAAGGCGCAGCAATCGGCGGAATCGGTGCCGTTGATCCAGAACGCCAGCGAGATGGCATCGCCGAAGATGAAGTCGACCTCGCCCTTGCGCAGCGCGGCGCGGAGCGCATCGTCGTTGGGATAGGCGTGCAGCTCGGCGTCGGTGAACATCGCTTTCAGATAGGCTTCATGCGCGGAGCCGGCGATGACGCCGACCTTCTTGCCCTCGAGATATTCCGGGCGAATCTCCGGCATCACCGCATCCTTGCGCGAGGCGAAACGCGCTGGCACCCGGTAATAGGGATCGGTGAAATCGACGCGGGCGCGCAGCTGCGGGCTCACCGCCATCGAGGCGATGATGGCATCGCCCCGGTTGGAGGTGAGCGCGTCGACCAGCGTCTCGAAGCGGCGCATCTGCACCGTGCAGGTGACCTTGATCTCATCGCACAGCGCGCGGGCAAGATCGACGTTGAAGCCGGCCGGGTTGCCGTCGGCGCCGGTGTAGTTGAACGGCGGATAGTCGGTCTCAGTCAGAAAGCGGATTACGGTCAGGCGCGACAGGTCCGGCCGCTCCGGCCGCCGCCGCGGGTCCCAGAAACCGGGCACGGCCTGGGGGGCCGCCTGAGGCGCGACCTGCGGCGCCGCCTGTGGGGCAGCCGGGGGCTGCTTGGCCGGGGCCTGGGCGTTCGCGCCGGACAGGCCCGCGAGCAGGCTGACGGCGGCGGCCAGTCCGAGCAGGGCGCGGCGCACGATTTTGGACGGTTTTGCCTGTCGCGACGGGGCCATCGGCGGGAAAGTAATGAATTTCATTGGGATCGGAGGGCCTTATAGACCATCCCGCCGGGAACGCGAGCGCCGATTGTGGGATGGGTAAAGGTCTCCGTCATGCCCGGGCTTGTCCCGGGCATCCACGAACTTTCCCCACCCAGCTCAAGAACGTGGATGGCCGGGACATAGGCGAGTGGAAGCGACGCCGTCCTTCGGACGGCTATTCCCGGCCATGACGGCTAAATCAAAGATACCGCTTCAAATCCGCCGCGGCCTCTTCCGGGGTCCGCTTCAGGTTGAACGGCGAGACGAAGCGACCGTCGCGGTCCATCAGATAGATCAGCGCGGTGTGGTCCATGGTGTAGTCGCCGTCCTTGGTCGGGACCTTCTTGGCATAGACCCGGTAGGAGGTGATTACCTTGGCGGTCTCGGCGGGATCGCCGCTGAGGCCTTCGAGATGCGGGTCGAAGCTCGACAGATAGTCCTTCATCGTCGCCGGCGTGTCGCGCTCGGGATCGACCGAGATGAAGACGGCGTTGACCTTGTCGGCGTCCTTGCCCATCGCACGCAGCACTTCCGAGATCTCGAACAGCGAGGTCGGGCAGACATCGGGGCAATGGGTGTAGCCAAAGAAGATCAGGGTCGGCTTGCCCTTCAGGCTCTTGTCGGTGACGGCCTTTCCGTTCTGGTCGGTGAGCTGGAACGGGCCGCCGATCGCAGCCGGCTGCGCCACCTTGCTGACCCCGCCCATGGCCCAGAACATGATCAGCAGCCCGAGGACGAGGCTTGCGGCGAACGCGGTCGCAATCACCAGCGGACGAGCGGTGGAGCTCATGAGCGGAAAACTTCCTGTCGCGGATCAGAAGCAGGCGGCAAAGCCGGTCCTGATCATTTCGAAGAACACCTGGCTGCCATAGTGGAACCAGAGCGCCAGCGCGCCGAGCACGACCAGCCCGCCGGCACCAGCGCCTGCCAAGAGCAGCACGGACGACGTCCGGCCGGCAGTGGACGAATTGTCCTGTAACGGATGTCCCGGATGCAGTGGTTGAGCCATGATAACGATAGGGGCGAAGGCCCCGGTTCCCATGCTTTCAGATAGGCTTTAGCCCGCCTGCGGGCAAGGCGCCGCTGGCGGGCTCAACGGTCCCATCATGCCTGTGATGTCAGTGAAGCAGCTGGCCCCGGGCCGTCTCAAGCTGGTCCACTTGCGGGAGGGGCCGGCGCGACGGCTTGATCGCCGAGGCCTGCGCGTCCAGGTAGCAGGGCTTGTACATGGCCTGGAGTTGCTTGCCCCTCAGGAACAGCATGTGCGGTGTCAGGCCGCCGCGCTGGCTGATCCAGCGCTTCACCTGCGAGGGATACATCGAATAGAGCATCTGGGTCGCTTCGGGATTGGTGATGGCGCGGCCATTGGCGCCAAAATCCCAGGCGGCGTGGAAGCCGAGCGTCGCGCTCGAGGTCACGCAGATGCGGTCGTGCGGGATGGCGCCGAGGACGATGGTGCAGGCCGAGGCGCAGAGGCCGTCGATGATGACCGTCTCGCCCGATTGCCTGAGGTCCTGGTATCTGTCGACGTAGGTTCCAATCCGGCCGCCCCGGTCATCCGCGATGCGGACCACCGCATGAGAAGCTCCCATGCCCACGATCAAGAGAACCGCTGCAAGCAACCCCGTCAGAAACTTCATTGTCCCCCGCCCCGGTCGAATTCGAATCTGCGTGTCAGGTGGTGATGCAGTGCTAGCGTCCGTCGTAACCAAGGTTTTGTCTAGGCAGGCCGGCTCGCTCAAAACAAATTCAAGTCCAGTGTTGCGTCCAGGCTGCACCCGGCCGGTCTCTATCCCAAAGTGGAACAAGTTAACGAGGTCTTACGCGCCACGCCCTTGATCTCAGTTACGACCGCTGGCTTCAATCCGGGCAACTACAGGGGGGAACCTGAAGAGGGGGAAAGCATGGCCCAAGAAACGGACGTCATCGTTGTCGGCGCAGGCCTATCGGGACTTGTCGCCGCAACCGAAATTGCGGACGCGGGCAAGCGCGTGATCGTGGTCGACCAGGAGGGCGAGCAATCGCTCGGCGGCCAGGCGTTCTGGTCGTTCGGCGGATTGTTCCTGGTCGATTCGCCGGAGCAGCGCCGGCTCGGCATCAAGGACTCCTTCGAGCTTGCGATGCAGGACTGGATCGGCACCGCCGGCTTCGACCGCGACGAGGATTTTTGGCCGCGCCAATGGGCCGAGGCCTATGTCGCGTTCGCCGCCGGCGAGAAGCGCGACTGGCTGCGCGCGATGGGCCATCGCATCTTCCCCGTGGTCGGCTGGGCCGAGCGCGGCGGCTATGACGCGATGGGCCACGGCAATTCGGTGCCGCGCTTCCACGTCACCTGGGGAACTGGGCCTGGCATTGTCGAGCCGTTCGAGCGCCGCGCGCGCGAAGCGATGAAGAGCGGCCGCCTCACCTTCAAGTTCCGCCATCGCGTCGACGCGCTCTCCATCACCAACGGCACCGTGGATGGCGTCAGCGGCGCGATCCTCGCGCCTGACAATGTCGAGCGCGGCAAGAGCTCATCGCGCAACGTGGTCGGAGAATTTTCGCTGAAGGCGCAGGCCGTGATCGTGGCGTCCGGCGGCATCGGCGGCAATCATGATCTGGTGCGCGCGAACTGGCCGCAGCGGCTGGGCGAGCCGCCAAAATTCATGATCTCCGGCGTGCCCGAGCATGTCGACGGCCGCATGATCGGCATCACTGAGAAATCAGGCGCGCGGCTGATCAACCGCGACCGCATGTGGCACTATGTCGAAGGCATCCAGAACTGGTCACCGATCTGGCCGCGCCACGGCATCCGCATCCTGCCCGGCCCCTCCTCGATGTGGTTCGACGCCACCGGCACACGTCTGCCGGCGCCGCTGTTTCCGGGCTCGGACACGCTCGGCCAGCTCAAATACATCATGTCGACCGGCTATGATTATTCCTGGTTCGTCCTGACCCAGAGCATCATCAAGAAGGAATTCGCGCTGTCGGGCTCCGAGCAGAACCCTGACCTCACCGGCAAGAGCTGGCGCATGACCTTGCGCCGTGCCACCAACAAGGGCGCACCGGCGCCGGTCGAAGCGTTCAAAAGCCATGGTGTCGACTTCATCGTGCGGGACAAGCTGGACGATCTCGTCGCCGCCATGAACAAGCTCGCGGGCAGCGATCTCCTCAAGCTCGAGCACATCAAGATGCAGATCGAAGCGCGTGACCGCGAGATTGCCAATCCTTACGTCAAGGATGCGCAGGTGATGAACATCCACAATGCGCGCCGCTATATCGGCGACAAGCTGATCCGCACCGCCTCCCCGCACCGCATCCTCGACCCCGCGCAGGGGCCGCTGATCGCGGTCAAGCTCAACATCCTCACCCGCAAGACGCTCGGCGGCTTCGAGACCGATCTCGACTCGCGTGTGTTCGGCCAAGAGGGCAGCGTCATTCCCGGTCTCTATGCGGTTGGCGAGGCCGCCGGCTTCGGCGGCGGCGGCGTGCACGGCTATCGCTCGCTGGAGGGTACATTCCTCGGCGGCTGCCTGTTCTCCGGCCGCAATGCCGGGCGCGCAGCGGCGAAGGCAGTGGGCTAGATCATGCGGCGGTGGATGCGGATCGCAGCACTTGTTGCGGGTCTCACCGCCGCCCCGACTGCGTTCGCCGACACCATCGACGTCAACGGCGTGATGCGGTCCTACACCGTGCAACTGCCGGCCAAACGCGCCGTCCCGCTCGTCGTCGTGCTGCACGGCAAGACCCAGCGCGGCGCCGACATGATCGCGCGGACGGCATGGCCGCAGGTCGCAAAGCGTGAAGGCTTTGCCGTGGCGTTTCCTGATGGTCTCAACCACGCCTGGGCCGACGCGCGGACCAAGGCGGGACCCGCGCTCCGTGGCCCGCCGCCAGGCACCGACGACGTCGCCTTCATCGCAAAGCTGGTCGAGAAGCTGGTGGCGAACGGCACCGCCGATCCGAAACGCGTTTACGTCACCGGCATCTCCAATGGCGGCGCCATGGCGATGACGCTGGCTTGCGCCCGCGCCGATCTGTTTGCCGCGGCCGCCAGCGTGGTCATGAATCTCACCGATGAAGCCGCGGTCACATGCCATCCGTCGCGGCCGCTGCCAATGCTGATCATGAACGGGACCGCCGACCCGCTGGTGCCTTATGAGGGCGGCCGCGGATCGAGCTATTTTGCCGCAGACGGGTTCTGGTCGACCGAGGAGACGCTCGCCTTCTGGCGCAAGCTCAATGGCTGCGAGATCGACGACGGCGAAGTAACGGACTTGCCCGGCAGGGCGACCACAGACCAATCCACGGTGACGCGGATCTCCTCGCGCTGCCCCAGCGGACACGATGTCGTGCTCTATCGCGTCAACGGCGGCGGCCACCGCATGCCCGGCTTCGCTCCGGATGCGCGCTTCCCAAGGGTCGCGACCGGCCTGCTCGGACCGCAGAACGGCGACATCGATGGCGCCGAGACGATTTGGGCTTTTCTCAGCCAGTTTCGCTGAGCGGCGCATGCTTCGGCGGCAACGCATGCGTGCCCGGCAACGCATGCGTGCCTGGCAATGCATGCGTGCCCGGGGTGGCACAGCGCAAGGCGCTGGGCTAGACAGGGCCGCCATTCCCACCAGGAGATCCCCAATGAGCATTCAGCGTTTCGAAACCGGCCCGCGCATGAGCCAGGTCGTCGTGCACGGCAACACCGTCTATCTCGCAGGCGTCGTCGCCAGCAAGGCCGCGGGCGAAAGCGTCACGAAGCAGACCCAGGACATCCTGGCCACCATCGACGGTCATCTCGCCAAGGCCGGCACCGACAAGTCGAAACTGCTCTCGGCCACGATCTACATCACCGACATGAAGACGTTCGGCGAGATGAACGCGGTGTGGGACGCCTGGGTCTCGCCCGGCAACACTCCGGCCCGCGCCACGGTCGAGGCCAAGCTGGCCGCGCCGCAATACACCGTCGAGATCATGGTGACGGCCGCGAAGTAGTTTTCGCGTTTCAAATTGGCGCGCGCCGATGACCTCCGAGGTAATCGATCGGCGCGCGCAAACCTTCGATAGTGACGGTCAGCCGGACACGGCGTCATCGAAGGAGAGCAACATGACCGACCACACCGCCATCGCCCACTGCTATATCGATCTCTGGAACGAGCGCACGACGAGCCGCCGGCGCGAGCTGCTGAGCGAGACCTGGACGGCGGATGCGAGCTATGTCGATCCGCTGATGAAGGGCGACGGCCCCGATGGCATCGATGCGCTGATATCAGGCGTGCAGCAGCGTTTCCCCGACTTCAAATTCAAGCTGATCGGCGAGCCCAACGGCTACGGCGACCATCTGCGGTTTTCATGGGGTCTTGGCCCTGATGGTGTCGACAGCCCGATCAAGGGGACGGACTTTGCCGTGCTGAAGGACGGCCGGATCAGGAGCATCACGGGATTCCTGGACCAGGTGCCCGCGGGCGCGTGAGGGAGCGCGGCTTTCTTCCTTCTCCCCTTGTGGGAGAAGGTGGCGCGAAGCGCCGGATGAGGGGGTTGTTTCAGCGAACTCACATGTGAAAGATGGCTCGCGGAGAGAGACCCTCACCCGTCTCGCCGCCTTGCGGCGAGCCACCCTCTCCCACAAGGGGAGAGGGTAAGAGCGCTCCTCGACCTCGATTAAGCCAACCGATACGCCGCCATCGCATTCACGCCAAACGCCTTCTCCCGTACATTAGGCCCAAGCTTCGCCAGGCACGCCTCCAGCGCGCCCTTGATCTCGCCATAGCTGCCCGCAAGCAAACACACCGGCCAGTCAGAGCCGTAAATCAAGCGATCCTCGCCGAAACATGTCGCCGCATGCGCGACGAACGGGAACAGCCGCTCCACATCCCAATCGTCCCAGGCTGCTTCCGTCGCGAGGCCCGAGATCTTGCACCAGACATTGCCGCAGGCAGCTAACGCGTCGATACGGTCAGCCCACTCGTCGCTGCCGCCATCGGCGATCGGCGGCTTTGCGGCGTGGTCGAGCACGAAGCGCGCCTGCGGGAAGGCCTGCGCGGTTGCGATCGCGGCGGGCAATTCGCGGGTGCGGACCAGGAAATCGTAGGTGAGATCGCGAGCGAAGATGGCGGTAAGACCGCGCTGGACGTCCTCGCGGAGGAGCCAATCCGGATCGGCCTCGTCATGAACCTGATGGCGGATGCCGATGAGTTTGTCCCCGCCGGGCAAGGCACGCAGCCGGTCCAGCGTTTCGCCAAGACCGCCGTCGGTCAGATCGACCCAGCCGACGACGCCGATCACCGAGGGCGTGTCATGCGCGACGCGCAAGAACTCCTCCGTCTCCTCCAGCGCGGAGCGGCACTGCACCACGATGCTCGCGTCGATGCCGCTCGTCTTCAACAGCGGCGCGAGATCGGCGGGGCCGAAGGCGCGGCGGATCGGCGCGAGCTCAGGCGCCCCCATCCAGGGATAATCGGCGCGCGCGGGATCCCAGAAATGCTGGTGGGCGTCGATGATCATGGTTCACGCTCCGCCCGGCAGCGGCGCCCTTGCGTCGACGAGATTTCGCGCGCGCAGTTCGTGCCAGAAGGCAGGCGGCACTGCCTGCTCGGACATCGCGATGTTGTCGGAAACCTCGGCCGCGTTGCGCGCGCCCATCACGGCGACGGTCACGGCCGGATGCACCATGCAGAACTGAAGCGCGGCGGCCTTCAGCTCGGTGCCGTGCCTGCGGCAGAGTTCCTCCAGCTCGAGCGCCCGTGCAACCAGCGATGCATCAGCGTCCTGATAGTTGAACTTCGCACCCGCATGCGGATTGGCCAAAATGCCGCTGTTGTAGATGCCGCCGAGCAGGATGCCGATGTTCTTCGCCTGACAGAGCGGAAACAGCGCATCCAGCGCGCCCTGATCGAGCAGCGTGTAGCGGCCGGCGAGGAGGAAGCAGTCGACCGGCACGGCCTCGGCGAAACGCACCAGCATTTCCGACTGGTTCATGCCGGCGCCGATCGCCTTGACCGTGCCCTCGCTGCGCAGGCGCTGGAGCGCGCGGAAGGCGCCGGTGACGGCGTCGTCATAGTGATCGTCGGGATCGTGCACGAGCAACACATCGACGTAATCGAGCCCGAGGCGAGCAAGACTCTCCTCGACCGAACGCATCACGCCGTCATGGCTGAAATCGAACACCGGCCGCTCGCGCGGCGTGCCCTTGTAGTGCTCGTCCTCGGCGGCGCCGCCATCGGGAGCGCGCAGCAAACGGCCGACCTTGGTCGAGATGGCATAGGAGTCGCGCTTCTGCTGCCGCAGGAACCCGCCGAGCCGGCGTTCTGCGAGACCAAAGCCGTAGAGCGGCGCGGTGTCGTAGAAGCGGATGCCGGCCGACCAGGCGCGTGCGATCGTCGCCTCCGCATCGGCATCGCTGACCGGACTGAACAATCCGCCGAGCGGGGCGGAACCGAGGCCGATTGAGGTGACGTCGAGGGAGCCGAGCCGCGACCGCTTCATTCCAATGTCCTTCTGGCAGTCCAAAGATCATCTCCCCCGCTTGCGGAAACCGCAAGCGGGGGAGCACGCGGGAGCGCGGGGCTGGCGGCGCTCCTACTTCAGCATCTGCGCGACGTTGTCCTTGGTGACGAGGTCGAGGCCGGTGTAGACGATCTCCGGCACCTTCTCGCCCTTCTTGATGGCGAGCAGGGTGTCCATCGCCTTCTCGCCCATCTCGAACGGACGCTGGCCGACCAGCGCGTTGGCATAGCCGTCACGCAAGAGCTCGAGCTGCATCCTCAGCGTATCGGCGACGACAAGCGTGAACTTGCCGCTGTCGATGTCCTTCTTGTTCCTGGAGGCGAAGGCCTTGAAGCCCTCGGGGGCGAACATCGGCCAGCCGCCGATCGGAACGATCGCGGCGAGATCGGGCGTTGCGGTGCGCATGTCCGTCATCTGCTGGACTGCGAGCGCAGGATCGTCATTGCAGAACGTCGGGGAACCCGCGACCTCGGTCCATTTCGAGCCTTTCAGCGCCTCGCGCACGCCGTCGACGCGCTCGGCGAGGTTCTTGGCGCCGGGACCGCCCGAGACCATCGCGTATTTGCCGCCATCGGGCCGCATCTTCAGGAGCTGCTTGCCGAGCGCAACGCCGAACTCCTTGTTGTTGGTGCCGATATAGGCGATGCGCTTGGAACCAGGCGCGTCCGCGTCGAAGGTGATGACGGGGATGCCGGCGGCGGTCGCCGCCTCGATCGACTTGGTCATGGCCGCGACGTCGGCGACCGAGATGGCGAGGCCGTCGACCTTCTGAGTGACGAAGTCCTGGATGATCTGCGCCTGCGTCGCCGGCTCATGCTCAACCGGGCCCTTGTAGATGCACTCGATATTGCCGAGCTCCTTGGCCCGCTTCAGGCAGCCGTCGCGCGCGAAGTCGAAGAACGGATTGTTCATCGCCTTTGGCACGATCACGAAGCGGTAGTTCGCGGCGAACGCCGGCGTCGCCATCATCGCAACCGCGATACCGGCAAGAAGAAGTTTCCTCATTGTCTCCTCCACCCATGTTTGGTGCCCATCCTCTCGAATTCGCCCGGGAAGCGGACAGGCAGCGTTTTCGTTGGCTTCCCGGAGCGACGTCACGTCAAGTCATCCGCGAGCGGATGCGATCGACCAGCACGGCCAGAATGATGATCACGCCCACCAGCGTCTGCTGCCAGTAGGAGGAGACCTGCGCCAGCACGAGACCGTTGCGGATCACCTCGAGCAGCACGCAGCCGACGATCGCCCCGAGCGGACCACCGATGCCGCCGGCGAGATTGGCGCCGCCGATCACGGCCGCCGCGATCACGTTGAGCTCATAGGAGGTCGCCATGTTGGCGGGCGCCGATCCGAGCCAGCCGGAGATGATGATGCCCTGGAGGCCGGCGGCGAGCGCGCAGATCACATAGACCTCGATCTTCACCCGCACCACCGGAATGCCGGTCAGCTCCGCCGCCTTCTCGTTGCCGCCGAGCGCGAAGACGTGGCGGCCGAACGCGCTATGGTGCAGCACCACCGCCATCGCCAGCGCGAGGATGACGAGATAAATGAACGGCGCCGGCACGCCGAGCACGTCGCCCGAGGTCAGCGCGTAGAAATAATCGGCATCCGGCCCGCCCGGGAAACTGCCGCGGCCGTTGGAGACGACATAGCCGAGTCCGCGCACGATCGAGAGCATGCCGAGCGTGGTGACGAAGGGCGACAGGCCGAGCACGGCAATGCAGAAGCCGTTGACGAGGCCCGCGATCAGCGCGACGCCGAGGCCGGCGAGGATCGAGATCAGCAGGATCAGGCCGGGGACGTTGGCCAGCACGGTCTTGCCGTCGGCCGCCATGTGCACAAACAGCGATGCGCCGAAGCCGCCAGGCGTCGACAGCTCGGTCATTACCATCGAGGTGATCATGGCGGAAAAACACATCATCGAGCCGACCGAGAGGTCGATGCCGCCGGTGATGATGACGAAGGTGACGCCAAGGGTGGCGATGGCGATGAAGGAAAAATTCTTCGCCACGTTCTGCATGTTGCCTTCGGTGAAGAAATACGGGCTGGCGAAATGCATGATCACCAGCAGCACCGCGAGCGCGAGCAGGACATAGCCGGTCTGCGAAGCGAAGATGCCGCGCTGCCACCATCTGATCTTGCCGACATTGGAGAAGGTGATCGGGGATTCCATGGGCATGGCCATCACGCCGCCTCCTTCGCGCCGGTGATGAGGGCGGTGACTTCCTCTGGGCTGGTCTCGTGGATCGGTTTGTCGGCCCGCTTCTCGCCGCGGCGCATGACGATGACGCGGTCGCACACCGCGAACACGTCGGGCATGCGGTGCGAGATCAGCATCACGGCGACGCCCTGCTCCTTCAGGCGGTGGATCAGGCCGAGCACCTGCTCGACCTGGCGGACCGAGATCGCGGCGGTCGGCTCGTCCATCATGACCAGCCGGGCATTGGAGAGCCGCGTCCGCGCGATCGCGACGGCCTGTCGCTGACCGCCCGACATCTGCTTGACGAGGTCGTCGGGGCGCGTCTCCGAGCGCAGCTCGCCGAACAAGTCCAGCGCGCGCGCCGCCATCGCCTTGTGATCGAGCAGGGCGATGGGTCCAAACTTGCGCTTCAGCTCGCGGCCGAGAAACACGTTGGCGGCTGCGGTCAGATTGTCGGCGAGCGCGAGGTCCTGGTAGACGACCTCGATGCCGACAGCGCGGGCGTCGACCGGGCGATTGAAATGCACCGCGCTGCCGGCAAAGCGGATCTCGCCGTGGGTGGGGCGGAAATTGCCGGCGATGATCTTGACCAGCGTCGACTTGCCCGCGCCGTTGTCGCCCATCAGCCCGACCACCTCGCCCGGTAGGACCTGCATGTCGACGTCATGCAATGCGCGGATCGCGCCGAACTCCTTGCCGATGCCGGAGAGCTCGAGGACCGGTGTCGCGTCAGCCTTGGTCATCAGCAGCCTTCCTCAGACGTAGCGGTTGACGAGGGATTCCAGATATTCCTGCCGGCCCGAGCGCGGCTGCGGGTCGAAGCCGGGACTCATCGCACGGTCGGCAAGATCGGCGAGCGAGCGCTGGCCGCCTATAATGGCGCGGCCCTCGGGGCTGGCCCATCCGTCGTAACGCGTCGCAAGCGGCGCAGTGAGGGCGCCGGCATCGAGCATGTCGGCGGCGGCGAGGAACGCGCGCGCGCAGGCATCCATCGAGCCGACATGGGCGTGAATGAGATCATCGGGATCGATCGACTGACGGCGGATCTTGGCGTCGAAATTGAGCCCGCCCGAGGTGAAGCCGCCGCGGTTCAGGATCTCGTGGAACACCAGCGCCATCTCGCCCACGTTCATCGCGAACTGGTCGGTGTCCCAGCCGAGCAGATCGTCGCCGCGGTTGATATCGAGCGAGCCGAACACGCCGAGCGCCTCGGCCAGCGCGACCTCGTGATGGAAGGAGTGGCCGGCGAGGATGGCGTGGTTCTGCTCGATATTGAGCTTGACGTCCTTGAGCAGGTCGTAGCGTTCGAGGAAGCCGTAGCAGGTGGCAACGTCGAAATCATATTGATGCTTGGTCGGCTCTTTCGGCTTCGGCTCGATCAGGATCGGGCCCTTGAAGCCGATCTTGTGCTTGTGCTCGACCACGAGCGAGATGAAGCGGCCGAGCTGGTCGAGCTCGCGCTTCAGATCGGTGTTGAGCAGCGTCTCATAGCCCTCGCGGCCGCCCCACAGCACATAGTTCTGGCCGCCGAGCCGGTGCGTCGCTTCCAGTGCGGCGCGGACCTGGCCCGCCGCATAGGTGAAGATATCGGGGTCCGGATTGGTCGCGGCGCCCGCCATGTAGCGGCGGTGCGTGAACAAATTGGCCGTGCCCCAGAGCAGGCGGACTTTTGCCGAGGCCATCTTTTCTTCGAACAGATCGGCGATCGCGTTGAGATTGGCGACGGACTCGCGAAGCGAAGCGCCTTCCGGCGCCGCATCGACGTCGTGGAAGGTGAAGAACGGCACGTCGAGCAGGCGGAACAGCTCGAAGGCGACATCGGCCTTGGCGCGGGCCATGGCCATCGCATCGGTGCCGTGATGCCATGGCCGCAGGAACGTTTCGCCGCCGAACGGATCGCCGCCCGGCCAGCACAGCGAGTGCCAATAGCAGACTGCAAAGCGCAAATGATCCTCGAGCCGGCGGCCATGCACGATGCGATCCTTGTCGTACCAGCGGAAGGCATGCGTGGTCGCCGCATCCTGGCCCGCAAAGGCAACAGGCGTGCTGGCATCGAAGAATTTGACTGACGCGTTCACTTAGATCGTCTCCTTCAACGCGGGATAAAGCGCGCGCCATTGGCGATAGGCCTCGTCATAGGCGGCGGCCACGGATGGGCGGGGTGTGAAACTCGCAAGCCGCCTCGGGCGGGTGCAGACGTCAGCCGGATCTTCACCGGTCGCGGCGAGCCGGCCGAGCCGTGCAGCACCGAGCGCCGCGCCGACCTCGCCTTCCTCGACGCGGTGGACGGGAATACCGAGCACGTCGGCGCAGATCTGCGCCCACAGCGGCGAGCGCGAGCCGCCGCCGACCAGATCGAGTTCAGCGATCGGACCGCTGGCCGAGCCGAGCGCCGCCAGATTGTCGCGCGCGGCGAAGGCGACGCCTTCGAGTACGGCCTGCACGATCTGGCCGCGCCCGGTCGCCCCCCGCAGGCCGACGAGGGCGCCGCTGGCGGCAGCGTCGTTGTTTGGCGTGCGCTCGCCGTCGAGATAGGGCAAAAATTTGATCGGGCTCGGCCCATCGACGCGCTCGCCAAGCGGCGCCAGCAGTGCGGCGGCCGGCGTCTCCATCACGCCGGCAAGCCAGGCGAGCGAGGCCGCCGCCGACAGCATCACGCCCATCTGGTGCCAGAGGCCGGGCAGCGCGTGACAGAAGGCATGCACAGCCGAAGCCGGCGCCGGCGCGAAGCGATCGGTGACACGGAAGATGACGCCGGACGTTCCCAACGATAGGAACGCATCGCCCGGTGCGATGGCCCCGAGCCCGATCGCACTCGCCGCGTTGTCGCCGGCGCCTCCGGCCACCACGACGTCCTTCGCCATGCCCCAACGCCGCGCGTATTCCGGCGCGAGCGTTGCGCTGACCTCGCTGCCCTCGACGAGGCGCGGCATGTGGTGGAGATCGAGGCCGGTCGCATGCAGCAGCAGGGCGGACCAGCGGCGCTCGCCGACGTCGAGCCACAGCGTGCCGGCCGCGTCCGACATGTCCTCGACCATCTCGCCGGTCAGTCGGTAGCGGACATAGGCTTTGGGCAGCAGCACCTTTGCGACCCGCGCGAATATCTTCGGCTCATGCCGCGCGACCCAGAGCAGTTTTGGCGCGGTGAAGCCGGGCATCGCCAGATTGCCGGCGATCATGTGCAGCGATGGACAGCGCCTTTCCAGCGCGGCGCATTCGGCCTGCGAGCGGCCATCGTTCCAGAGGATCGCGGGACGCAGCGGCCGTCCATCCTCGCCGAGCAACGTCGCGCCATGCATCTGGCCCGATAGCCCGATGCCGGCGACCCGTGCGACCTCGCGCGGATGCTGCCTCGCGAGATCGTCAACCGCGCCGATCGCGCCCTCGACCCAGGCGTCGGGATCCTGCTCAGACCACAGCGGCGCCGGATGCGACAGCGCAAGCTCGCGCGCCGCCGTCGCGACGACCGCGCCGGCTGCGTTCACGAGCACCGCTTTCACACCGGATGTGCCGATGTCCAGTCCGAGATACACGTCATCCTCCCTTTTACCTGTCGGCGGTGTGCGAGCTTGAAGTCGCCTTGTCCGCAACGTGCCGTTCAAAGTCCGCTGCCGCTAGGGCAGATTGTCCCGCATCACGATGTCGATCCTGATCTTCTCCTGTTCGCGCAGGATCGGCTCGCCGCGCGCGAGCGCCAGCAGCACGCGCACCGCGGCGCGCGCCTCATGTCCCGGGTTCTGCGAGATCGCGGCATCCATCACGCCCTGGAGCAGCAGCCGGCGCGTCAGCGCAGTGACGTCGTGCCCGACAAACACGACCTTGTCGCGGCCGGCCTCGCTCAATGCTTTTGCGACGCCCTGTGTGCCGGCGCCGACGTTATAAAGGCCGACAACGTCAGCATGCTTGTCCAACAGCCGCGCCAACAGCTGTTCCGAGCGTCCGTCCTCATCGCGCCCTTCCAGCACCGGCAGCACGCTGAGGTCAGGGAATTCCGAGGCCATCACCTGGTTGAAACCGAAGATGCGCTCGGCATGGTCGCGCAGGCCCTGCGATCCCGCGACGACGGCAACCTTGCCCGCGCGCCCGCCGGCCAGCCGCCCGACCAGCGCGCCGGCGGTGCGGCCCGCCGCGATATTGTCGATGCCGACATAATGATGCCGGCGCGAGGACGGCACGTCCGAGACAAGGGTGACGACCTTGGTGCCGGCCTCGACGAGGTCGTTGATCGCGGCGCGGACGCCGGGATGATCCAGCGCGACGACGGCAACGCCGTCGTAGTCGCCCGACAGCGCCTCCAGCGAGATCGCGAGCACGGACGGATCGAACACATCGGTCGCGACCATCTCGACACTCAGGCGACGGGCCGAGAGCCAGGCCGACATCTCGCCGAGATAGGCCTCGATCTGCTGCATGAACGGGTTCGGCCCCGACGGCATCACGAAGGCGAAGCGGCGGGAGCGGCCGCGGGCGAGCTCGGCGGCCGCCACATGCGGCTGGAAAGAATTGCGCTCGATCGCCTCCCTGACGCGCCGGACCGTGTCCGGCCGCACGCCGGGCCGGTTGTGCAGCACGCGGTCCACCGTTGCCAGGCTCACGCCCGCCTGACGGGCGATGTCCTTCAGCGTCAGCGCGGCGGTGGTGAGCGTCTCTGCCATGGCTGAAGGCTAGCAGAGGTGTTTTGAGGTACGCAACTCATTTTGAGGGGCAGGAGATTATTTTCGTGCCCCGGTTGCGCCCAAGCCGTGCTAGCCGCCGGTCAGGTCCAGCGTCAGGAACAGGCTGTTGGGATCTTCGACATAGCCCTCGAACGGGCCGCAAAGCACAAAGCCGTGCGCCTGGTAGAGCGCGTGCGCGGGCTTGAAATAATCCCACGAGCCGGTCTCGAGGCTGAGCCGCTTCAGGCGGCGCGCGCGAGCCTCCGCGATGATGTGGCCGAGCATCTGGCCGCCAAAGCCGCGACGCCGCGTGGCTTGCAACGTGTGCATCGACTTCACCTCGCCATGGTCGGCCGAGAGCGTTTTCAGCGCACCGGTGGCGACCAGCGTGTCGTCGTCCCAGCCGGTCCAGAACGCAACGTCGCTCGCGCGAAGGCCGGCCAGATCGAGCGCATGGGCGCTGCCTGGCGCGGTCTGCGCCCGGGCCGCCGTGACGTGATGATCGAGCAGCGCAATGACGCGCGGATCGAAGGTATCGCCGGTGCGGATCTGCATCGTCACGGCCGCACGCCGCTTGCGAGTTGCTTCTGCATGAAGACGAGATCGAGCCAGCGGCCGAACTTGCAGCCGACCTCCGGCATGCGGGCGACTTCGGCGAAACCGAGCGAGGCATGCAAGGCGATCGAGGCGGCGTTGGCGCCATCGATGCCGGCGATCATCGCGTGCTTGTTCATCGCGGTCGCGCGTTCTATCAGCGCGGCAACGAGGCTGCGGCCGATGCCGAGCCGATGATGCCGTTCATCGACGTAAACGGAGTTCTCCACGGTGTGGCGATAGCCGGGGAAGGGACGGAAATCACCGAACGAGGCGAAGCCGACGACATAGCTGCCCTTCATCGCGACCAGCACGGGATAACCGGCTTCCTGTCGGGCGCAAATCCACGCGCGCCGCGAAGCCAGATCAGCCGGGCCGTCGGTCCAGACCGCCGTGGTGTTGAGCGCGGCGTAATTGTAGATGGCGAGGATATCGGTCGCATCCTCCAGCGTGGCGTCCCGCACGATCAGCGGCATCACATTTTCCCGTAAGAGGTACCGCGCCGCGTGATGATGACGTAGCGCGCATCCTGTTTGGTTTCGTTCTCGAAGGTCACCGCACGCATCACGTCGAAGTCGAGACAGTCGCCGTCGCGCAGGCGCACCGATTTGGCGTCGATATGCACGCAGACCGCGCCCTCCAGCATCAACAGCTGCTGGGTGAAGGCGTTGCGGCCCCAGGGGCTGTAGGACACGCGCGCGCCGGCCGGCAGGTCGACGACGATGATCTCGATGCCGCTGGCCGCATCGGGCGGCGAGGCATGACGCCGCCGGTACCCGCTGTCGGGATCGCGCCAATGCGGCTGGTCGGCGAGCCGCATCAGGCGCTCCGGCGGCTTCTCCGCCAGCGCGACGACGTCGCTGAGCGTGACGTCGAGCGCGGCGCAGAGCTTGTTGAGCAGGGAAGCCGTCGCACTGCTCTGCGCCCGCTCCACCCGCCCGATCATCGCCCGGCTGACGCCGGAGCGCGCTGCCAGCTCGTTCAACGTCATGCCGCCTTGCGTCCTCAACGTCTTCAACCGACGACCGATCGCGCGGTCGAGTTTCTGCTGGTCCATCTCTTTGCAGGTCCTGGTCTTCATCCAAATATCGCCCGACAGGAGGACCGCACCCATCGGGGCGGGAGAAGCTTAAGGCTGGCGAGGTACGCGTGCCGGGAGCGAAGAGCTAATATATTAGAATCTTTGCGGGACCCGTAGGGCCGACTAGGATGCGTCCGACCACGATGGACCTGGGAGGCGACGACATGGGCGAGCCGACGCAGCGGACGATCAAGGCCAACGGCATCAGCCTCAACGTCGCCGAGCAGGGCGAGGGGCCCATGGTGCTGCTCTGCCACGGCTTTCCGGAAGGCTGGTACTCCTGGCGCCACCAGCTCGAGGCGCTGGCGGCGGCCGGCTATCATGCGGTTGCGCCCGACATGCGCGGCTACGGCAAGAGCGATCGGCCCGAAGCGATCGACCAGTACACGATCCTCCATATGGTCGGCGATCTCGTCGGCGTACTCGACGCCTTCGGGGCAAAGGACGCCGTCATCGTCGGGCACGACTGGGGCGCGACGATCGCCTGGCACACCGCACGCCTGCGGCCCGATCGCTTCCGCGCCGCCGCCATCCTCAGCGTGCCCTATCGGCCGCGAAGCGAGGTGCGGCCGACCAGCGTCATGCCGCAGACGGCGGACGCACAGTTTTATCAATTGTACTTCCAGGAGCCGGGGGTCGCCGAAGCCGAGTTCGAACGCGACCCGCGCGCAACGCTCGGCGCCATGCTCTATGGCGGCTCCGGCGAAGGAGCCGCCGCGATCCGCGCCAACGCCGAGCGCGCCGGCAGAACCGTCGGCGTCGGCATGGTCTCACGCAAGGACGGCATGTTGCCGAAGGTGCAGGTGCCGCTGCCGTCGTGGCTCAGCGCCGCCGATCTCGATTATTACGGCGCCGAATTCGCCCGCAGCGGATTTCGCGGACCGCTCAACTACTACCGCAACATCGATCGCAACTGGGAGCTGATGGGCGCCTTCGAGGGCGTGAAGGTGGTCGTGCCCTCGCTCTACATCGCCGGCGACCACGACATGGTCATCGCCTTCCCCGGCGCCGCCGAGCACCTCGCCAACATGAAGCAATGGGTGCCGCAGCTGCGCGAGATCAGGATGCTGCCAGGCTGCGGACACTGGACGCAGCAGGAGCGGCCGGCGGAGGTGAACGCGGCGCTCGTGGAGTTTCTGCGGAGCCTGCCGACCTAAAGCTTGGAGCGGGCGAAGGGAATCGAACCCTCGTATGCAGCTTGGGAAGCTGCCGTTCTACCATTGAACTACGCCCGCTCGTGCGCGTCTTGCGCCTGTCC
The DNA here is from genome assembly GCF_038969555.1 of Bradyrhizobium sp. B117. Lineage (NCBI taxonomy): Bacteria > Pseudomonadati > Pseudomonadota > Alphaproteobacteria > Hyphomicrobiales > Nitrobacteraceae > Bradyrhizobium > Bradyrhizobium sp. B117. The sequence goes on along the minus strand of NZ_CP152414.1, from coordinate 492,338 downwards.
TGATTAGCCGAGACGGCGCGCGCCGCCAAGCGGTTTGGCGCGTCCAACCGGATGGTTCGTAACGTTTTGGCAAGATTTTGGGTGCGCCGGATTGTGGCGGTGTTATGATCAATTTGTCTGGGGAGAGACGTGCACTGAGTGGGGCGTGTGCATGGTGGGGCGTGCTTACGCGATATTCGACACGACGATCGGGCGCTGCGGCATCATCTGGAGCAGCACCGGCGTCGTTGCCGTGCAATTGCCGGAGGCGCGGGAGATCGACACCCGCCGCCGGATTTTCCAGGTCCATCCCGAAGCGCGCGAGCAGCGCCCGTCGGAGAACGCCGAGCTGGCGATCGAGGGGATCGTGGGCCTGTTGCAAGGCGGCGATCCCAATTTCTCCGACGTCAGCCTGGACGCCGGCGGCGTGGCCGGCTTCAACCGGCGGGTCTACGAGTACACCTGCACGATCCCGCGCGGGGAGACACGCACCTATCTCGAGATCGCCAAGGCGCTGGGCGCCTCCGGCGCCGCGCATTCGGTGGCGCAGGCGATCGCGAAAAATCCCTACATGCTGATCGTGCCGTGCCACCGGGTGCTGGAGGCCGGCAATTACACCGACCGGATCTCGCCTTACGGCGGGGTGATCTCCAAACGCCGACTGTTGTCGCTGGAGGGCGCCCATCCGGTCGCCAGCAAGACGCTGTTCGAGGTGCTGCTGCCCGTTGTTCCGCCCCGCGCGCCCGGCTAAGGCGCGATCTCGATCGCACCTTAGCTTTGTCTTTTTGGGCATGATCTTGTCGGACGCCCGCTACACACTTGTCCGGATCATGCCTAGATAGGCGGGATGGAAGCAACCACCCTGCTGACGACACGCTCGATGACCGTCTCCGAGTTTCGCTGCGATGCGGGACCAGACGACACGCCATTTGCGGAATGCCGCACCGGCCATTCCATCGGCTATGTCCGCTCGGGCAGCTTCGGCTGCCATTGCCGTGCCGGCTTCTTCGAGCTGGTGGCAGGATCGATGCTGGTCGGCGCGCCCGGCGAGGAATACACCTGCACGCATGAGCATGTCTCGGGCGACGTCTGCCTCGGCTTCTCCTTCAGCGAGGACCTGGTCGATGCCCTCGGCGGGCGGCGCGAGGTCTGGCAGGTCGGCGCGACGCCGCCGCTGCCCGAGCTGATGGTGCTGGGCGAGCTCGCCCAAACGGCAGCAGATGGCAACAGTGACTTGGGCCTCGACGAGGTCGGGCAGATCCTCGCTGGCCGCTTTGTCGAAATCGTCTCGGGCAAGGCGCGCAAGCCGACGACGCCGACCGTGCGTGATCGCCGCCGCGCTGTCGAGGCCGCGCTGTGGATCGACGACAATTCGCATACCGAGGTCGACCTCGAACAGGCCGCAAAGCAGGCGGGCCTCAGCCCGTTCCATTTCCTGCGGTTGTTCTCCGCCGTGCTCGGCGTCACCCCACATCAATATCTGGTGCGCTCGCGGCTGCGGCATGCGGCGCGCCGCCTTACTGAGGACGACATCGCCGTCACCGACATCGCCTATGACGTCGGCTTCGGCGACCTCTCCAACTTCGTCCGCACGTTTCATCGCGCCGCCGGCGTATCGCCGACGAAGTTCCGGCAGGCCTCGAAGGGGATGCGCAAGATTCTCCAAGAGCAGCTTGCCCTCAACTGACTAGTTTCGTCTCCGGCGCGCGCCAGTTGCGGCGCGCTTTGCAAATGGAGACGACTATGTATGACCACATCGGATTGCGCGTTGCCGACCTCGACGCCGCTACGCGCTTCTACAGCGCGGTGCTGGCGCCGCTCGGCTATGTCCTGTGCACCAGCGGCGACGGCTATGCCGGCTTCGGGCCGAAAGGCGAGCCCGCGCTGTGGCTGCACCTGAACAAGGGACGGAAGGCCGACGGCGCGCATATCGCGTTTCGTGCCAAGGATCAGGACGCGGTCAAGGCGTTTCATAGCGAGGGGCTGAAGAGCGGCGGCCGCGACAATGGCGGCGCCGGGCCGCGCAGGGATTACAGCCCGACTTATTTTGCGGCGTTCTTGATCGACCCTGATGGCAACAATGTCGAGGCGGTTTGTGTGTGAGCGCTAGCCGCGCACGCGCTTTCGTAGGGTGGGCAAAGCGAAAGCGTGCCCACCTACCATCAATGGTGGGCATTGCGCTTCGCGCCTTTGCCCACCCTACGAACCCCATCTCAAGAGAGAGACCATGGCTTCCATCCACAACGACATCCCCCTCTCCGCCTCCGCGAGCGACGTCTGGGACGCGGTGCGCGATTTCGGCGCGCTGCCTCAGCGGCTGGCGCCGGGCTTCGTCACCGCCTGCACGCTCGACGGCGACGCGCGCATCGTCACCTTCGCCAACGGCTCCGTCGCGCGCGAGGTGCTGGTCGATTGCGACGATGCGCGGCAGCGGCTGGTGTATGCGATCAACAGCGAACGGCTGAAGCATTACAGCGCCTCGGTGCAGGTGATCGCCGAAGGCGACAAGAGCTGCCGCCTGGTCTGGATCATCGACATGCTGCCGAACGAGCTTGCGCCCTACGTGCAAGGGCAAACGAAGGAAGCGGTCGTCGCGATGCACAAGGCGTTTCCGCCCGCAGCCTGAACACGCTCTGTGACTTCAGGCACAGAGCCCTCCCTTCGCCGGCCGTAACCATGGCCGCGTGCGTCCGGTTGGCTCCGCTCTCCCGGCGGCGCCGCGCACGCGAGGAGCAGGCCATGAGAGGTGCGGACAAGGTGATCTGCCAGGCGGCCGCCGTGCTGCTGCTGTTTTCAATTTCGAGCGCGCCGGCAAAGGCGCAGTTCCTCGGCGGCGGCGGCGCCGGCGGCGAGGACATGATGACCCAGATGGCGCCGATGCTGGAGATGATGAAGGCGAAGATGGGCAAGCGCCGCTTCGCCATGCTGATGCAGACCATGGGCCCGATGATGAGCCGCATGATGGAGAATGGCGGCGGGTTTGGTGGTGGTTTTGGCGGCCTCGGCGGCGGCAATCTCGGCGGTGGGTTCGGCGCGCCCCATTACGGCGGCACCATGCCGATGGGCGGCGGCACCATGCCGGCCCGCTTCGGCGGCATGGGTGGCGGCGATATCATGGGCATGCTCGGCGGCGCCGGCGGCGGCGACATGATGGCGATGATCCCGCAACTGATGCGGCTCGCCAATGCCGGCGGTGGCGGCCATCGCCGCCACAGGCATCGCTAATCCACCGCGCCCGACAGCGCCGGCCCGATCGCCGGCTTGCTGTCGCGCGGTCCCCAGCGCGTCAGCACGACGCTGGAGCAGGAGAGCACGCCGAGCACGACCATCGAGCTCGCGGCCAGCCAGAAGAAGCTCTGCGCGGTCGCCTCATGCGTCGACAGCCACCAGCCGGCGGCCGAGATGTAGATCAGCCGCGCGGTCTGCGCCAGCACCGGGCCGATCACCTTCGCCGCGCCTTGCGAGGAGAAATACATCGTCGTTGCAAGGCCGAAGAACGCGTAGAACGGCCCGACCGTCGAGAGATATTGATGGCTCGCCGCGCGCACCGCCGCGCTGTCGGTGAAGATGTTGACCCAGAGATCGGGAAAGATCGCAACCAGGCATGCCGGCGTACCGACGGCCACGAAGGCGGCGGCACTGGCGATCCAGGCGATGCGCCTCGCCCGCGCGATGCGGCCCGCGCCGATCGCCATGCCGACCATCGGCACGCAGGCGATGCCGAACGAGAACGCGATCGAGGTCAGCAAAAATTCCAGACGTGCGCCGATGCCGTAGCCGGCGAGGATCGCGGTGCCGAACTTCGCCAGCATGTGAGTGAAGATCGAGATCGTCAGCACCGATTGCAGCGGCGAGAAGCAGGCGATGGCGCCGACCTTCAGGATGTCGAAAAACATCGCCCATTGGATGCGAAGCCCGCGCAGCTTCGGTGCGATCCGCGCGCGGCCGGAGAACAGGTACCAGCCCATGATGCAGATGTTCATGGTGTAGGCGATCAGCGCGCCGGCGGCGACGCCGCGCATGCCGAGCTGCGGCATCGGGCCGAGTCCGAGGCCGAGCGTGCCGCCGAGCACGATCTGCCAGACCGCGGAGTTGAGGATGAGGAACGACGGCAGCTTCATGTTGCCGGTGCCACGCAGCACGCCGGCCATGGTGTTGAGCAGCCAGGGCAGCACGGCGCCGCCGAAAAACACCTGCGTGTAGGCGATGGCATGCGTCAGCACATCGCCACGACCGCCGAGCATCTCGAGCACCCTGGGGCCGAAGATCAGCATGCCCAGCATGAAGACGAGGCCGAAGCTGATGCCGATCAGCATCGCATGCACGGCGAGCGTGCCGGCGCGCTCGCGGTCGCCGGCGCCGAGCGCACGCGCAATGGCGGAGGCCACCGCGCCCCCCATCGCGCCGCCGGACATGGTCATGGTCAGGATCACTGTCGGAAACACCAGCGCCATCGCGGCCAGCGCCTCGACGCCGAGCCGGCCGATATAGGAAGTCTCCGCGATCACCGTACAGGTGCCGGCCGACAGCGCGATCACGTTGGGCCAGGCGAGCGAGAGCAGCGTACGCAGGATCGGCCCGTCCGTCAGCGCGCTCTTCACGGGCGGCGGAGGCGGTGGCAGCGGGCGCTCTTGCTCATCGACCGGGATTTCGGCGATGTCGGACATGTCCTCTCCCGGGCGCAGGCGCCATTTGCGGCGCGGCAATGAACAGGTGTGCCAATCAATGTCTTCGCGCGGAAGGCGCTGCGACGGTTGTTAGCACGGCAATTGCCGATTCCTCCTGCGCCGGGTGCAGGCGTGCCCTGCGGCAGCGCATTTCAGCCCGTGGAATTGCGGCTATTCTCCCTCTCCCGTTCTTACGGGGAGAGGGTCGGGGTGAGGGGCTCTATCCGCAAAGACGGTGACAGCTAGACTCGCGGAGAGTCCCCTCACCCGCCGCGCTACGCGCGTCGGCCTCTCCCCGCACGCGGGGAGAGGCGAAGTGCGCGGCGGCAGCGCCGGCTATTCGATCGTCCAGACCAGCGGCGGACGCCCGCCTGCGGCGGTGCGCATCTGCACGCCGATGTGCCGGCCGCATCCCGCGGCGAGGCCCTCGAACAAACCCTCGAGCACCTTGGCGCAGGCGCGATGATAGTCGGCGACATCGTCCATCAGCTTCCAGCTCTGCTGGCCGATTTCGAAGCTGCCTTCGGACTGCGTGGTGTCGGCAACGTCATCCTGCGCGGCGAACAATGCATTGAGGAACGCTGCGAACTCGCCCGCGCCACCGCGGCTCATCGACAGCGCCGCCGCGACCTCGTCGAAATACTGCATGCCGATCAGCTTGCCCGTGAGACGCAGGAGATAGCCGGCATCCTCCGGCCCAAACAACTGCACCATCACGGGAGCGGCGGTGCGCACATATTCCATCGCGTAGTTGCGATAGGCTTTTTCAAGCCGCGGCTTTGGCCAGCTCGCAACAGGCAGAGCCGGCGCGGTCCTGGCATCGAACATCGGCGCCTCCAGATGCCGCGCGAAGACGAGGCGCTGGTCGAGTTCGAGCGGATGGTCATATTGATGATAGTAGCCTTCGAGCCCGTCCTGGCCGTCGACGCTCTGCTTGGTGCAGACGAAGCCGAGCCTGATATCGCCGAGCGCGACGCCGTTGTTGGCGTGCCAGCCGCGCAGCATCGCGCGGCTTACCTCGCCCGGCACGCCGCAGATCGCGGTGCCCTTCCAAATCCAGCGCGGTGGTGGATAGCGGATCCAGGCCTTGGTGTCGCTCTCATGCATGTATTCGACATGCACGCCGCCGATCCAGTTGGAGAGGTAGTGATATTGCGCGGCAGCCACCGCCGGCGGCAGATGATCGATCCCGAGCTTCTTGAGCCCGGGCAGGAAGCGCTCCTGCTGCTGGCGGCGGAACACGCGGAAGACAAACTCCGCCGCATCCGCCGTGCCGCGTCGCGTGACGACGGTGAGGATGAGGCCGGTGAAGTAAGCGTGGTAGAGATCGGCGACCGCGCGCCAGCGCTTCCATTGGGCTTCCTGCGCGGCATCTGATGCGGCGGTCATGTTCGCTCCCCGATCATTGTTGCGATCGAGTGTGTCACTGCCTCCGGTGACAGACAAGTTCACGTGGATGCAAGGCCCTCTGCACGACAGCCCGTCAATTCCGCATCACGAATTTTGCGCAAGTCTCGCCGCGCGTTCACGCTCGACGCGCTCGGTGACGTCGCGTGCCATCGCCACCGATCCCTGCACCGCACCGCCGGAATCCCGCACCAGCGCGAAGGTCATCTCGATGTAGAGCTTGCGTCCGCTCTTGTGCAGCGCGCGGGTCAGCGTCGGCTTGCCCGCAAGCTTCATCGTCCCGCTCGCGAGCGCAGCCTCAAAACCCTTCCAGTGCGCGGCGCGCAGATGTTCGGGAATGATGAAGTCGAGGTTCTGACCGAGCGCTTCGTCGGCGGAGAAACCGAACAGCGCGGCCGATGCGCGATTCCAGCGCGTGATGGTGCCGGAGCGATCCGAATAGATCAGCGCGTCCGCGACGTCGTTGAGGATGTTTGCGTCGAGTTGGGATTGATCGGTCATGGCGCCACCTCGCATGATGCCGGATTTCGTTGCGCATCCTGCCACACGTTCGCTGTGATCGCCCGACTTGATCGGGCGATCCGGAATTCCGAGACAGCAGTGATCAAATCGCGAGGCTGCGGCGTACTGGATGCCTGCCCCGGTCAAGCCGGGGCATGACAGTAGAGTGTGTAGCTACACCCGAAAATGCTTCGATAGTTTGAGGCCCTGCGCCTGGTAGTTGGAACCGATGCGCTGGCCGTACATCGCGTCGGGGCGGGCCAGCATCTTCTCATAGACGAGGCGGCCGACGATCTGGCCGTGCTCGAGGATGAACGGCACCTCGCGCGAGCGCACCTCCAGCACGGCGCGGGCGCCTTGGCCGCCGGCGCCGGCATAGCCGAAGCCGGGATCGAAGAAGCCGGCATAGTGCACGCGGAATTCGCCGACCAAGGGATCGAACGGCACCATCTCCGCGGCGTAATCGGGCGGCACCTGCACCGCCTCCTTGGAGGCGAGGATGTAGAACTCGCCGGGATCGAGGATCAGGCTGCCGTCGGGACGCGCCGAGATCGGCTCCCAGAAATCCTCCACCGCATAGCCGGCGCGGCGATCGACATCGACCACGCCGGTGTGGCGCTTGGCGCGGTAGCCGACGAAGCCGTTGGCTTTCTCGCCCGAGAGATCGACGGAGACGGCGACGCCGCCGGAGAGATCGGCATCGTCGATGTCGACGAGGCGCTCAGTGGCATGCAAGCCATCGAGCTCGTCGGCATTGAGGATGGCGTCACCAGTGCGGAAGCGTACCTGCGACAGGCGCGAGCCTTCGCGCACAAGCACCGGAAACGTCTTCGGGCTGATCTCGGCATAGAGCGGGCCGTGATAGCCAGCGCCGATCATGTCGAAGCGGCGGGTGCCGTCGGCGATGACGCGGGTGAAGACGTCGAGCCGGCCGGTCGAGCTCTTGGGGTTCGCGGCCGCAACGATCTCCGGCGGCAGCGCCAGGCTCTCCAGCAGCGGCACGATGTAGACGCAGTTGGTCTCCAGCACCGCACCGTCGGCGAGGCTGAACTCATGCAGCTTCAATTCGTCGATGCGCTCGGCGACGGTGGCGCCGGGTCCCGGCAGGAAGCTGGCACGGACGCGATAGGCGATGTCGCCGAGGCGCAGATCGAGGCTCGCCGGCTGGATCTGGCTCTCGACGAAATCGTATGCGGGCAGGATGAGGCCCGCTTCCGCCATCGCCGCGATCATGCGGTCGGGCAGGATACCATTGGCGTCGGCGGCAACCGTAAAGCTCAACCGGGGGTCCTCATCAGGGGGCAAACGCATCCGGACATGCCGGAAATACTAGCCTTTTACGGCTATCCGATGGACGCCTTGACGGAAAGGGCATTGCGGAATATGAGCATCACTTATCCCGTGGTGATTTGAGCCGGCCGGCTTGCAGCCACGTTAAATAAGTCGCTAAACAGGCCGGGGACCTCTGTGATCCCGGCCCGTGGAGATATCCAGGCCGGTTTTTTTGTGACCGTTTTCGTATCATACGGTCATGTCGGAGGGTCCTATGTCGAAGTCGCCTGCCACCTACCGCCCCGAAACCCGCCTGGTCCATTCCGGCACCCTGCGCTCGCAATATGGCGAGACGTCGGAGGCGCTGTTTTTGACGCAAGGCTATGTCTACAACAGCGCCGAGGAGTGCGAGGCGCGGTTCAAGGGCGAGGACCCCGGCTTCATCTATTCGCGCTACTCCAACCCGACCATCGCGATGTTCGAGCGCCGCATGATCGAGCTCGAGGGCGCCGAAGCCGCCCGCTCGGCGGCCACCGGCATGGCCGCGGTGACCACCGCGATCCTGGCGCCGCTGAAGGCCGGCGATCACGTGGTCGCTTCCCGCGCGCTGTTCGGCTCGTGTCTTTACGTCATTCAGGATCTGCTGCCGCGCTATGGCATCGAGACCACGCTGGTCGACGGAGCCAATCTCGATGAATGGCAACGCGCGGTGAAGCCGAACACCAAGACGTTCTTCCTGGAGAGCCCGACCAACCCGACGTTAGATGTGCTCGACATTCCCGGTATTGCCGAGATCGCGCACAAGGGCGGCGCGCGGCTCGTCGTCGACAACGTGTTCGCGACGCCGATCTGGCAGAGCCCGCTGGCGCTCGGTGCCGACGTCGTCGTCTATTCCGCGACCAAGCACATCGACGGCCAGGGCCGTTGTCTCGGCGGCATCATCCTGTCGTCGGAAGCCTTCATCGCCGAGCACATCCACAATTTCATGCGCCAGACCGGCCCGTCGATCTCACCGTTCAACGCGTGGGTCCTGCTCAAGGGCCTGGAGACGCTGGGCGTGCGCGTGCGCGCGCAGACCGACACGGCGGCGCGGATCGCCGAGGTGCTGGCGAGCCATCCGAAGATCTCGCGGCTGGTCTATCCCGGCCGCGCCGATCATCCGCAGGCGGCGCTGGTGAAAAAGCAGATGCGCGGCGGCTCGACGCTGGTCGGCTTCGAGGTCAAGGGCGGCAAGGCCGCGGCGTTCCGCGTGCTCAACGAGCTCAAGCTTGCGAAGATCTCGAACAATCTCGGCGACGCCAAAAGCCTCGTCACGCATCCGGCGACCACGACGCATCAGCGCCTGAAGCCGGAAGACCGCGCCGCGCTCGGCATCAGCGAGGGATTCATCCGCTTCTCCGCAGGCCTCGAGCATGCGGACGATCTGATCGAGGATCTGATGGCGGCGCTGGAGAAGGCGTGAGGCGAGCCAAGGGCTCGGTCTCGTAGGGTGGGCAAAGCGAAGCGTGCCCACCATTCACAATCTCGATGCCGATGGATGGTGGGCACGGCGCTTCACGCCTTTGCCCACCCTACGGCAGCGGAGTTACATCGGCCGATACGTCCGCACGTCCGCGGGCACGTTCACGCCGATCTTGATCTGGCCGACCGAGCGGATGATGTCGTCGCCGAGCAGCTGGGCGAAGCAGGCATAGCCCCAATCGTTCATGTGCAGACCGTCGGAGATCACAAAGCTCTCGACAGGGATCGACTGCTTCTCGTGCCAGTCGCGCATCACCTCGAAGCGCGGGAAGATGCCGACGTGACGGAGCTCGGCGACCTTGCCGAGCAGCTTCACCATCTTGCCGGCGCTCTCGGCGCGCTGGTTCACGGCCGGCGAATATTGCGGATCGACCAGCACGATGTCGGCGCCGCCGGCGGCCTGGATGCGGGTGATGCCGTCCTCGACCATCTTGGCGGTGTCGCCGGGATCGAGATTGCGCAGCACGGCGTTGGTGCCGACCTGCCAGATCACCAGATCCGGATGCACGTCGATCACCTCCTTCTGGAGGCGCTTCATCATCTCGGGCGCGTCCTCGCCGCCGACGCCGGCATTGACGACGGTGATGTCGGCGGTCGGATATTGCCGGCGCAGCTGCGTGGCGAGACGGTTCGGATAATTGAACTCCGGCGAGCTCGCGCCAAATCCCGCGGTCGACGACGAGCCGAACGCGACGATGAGGACGGGCTGGCCGGCGACGAGCTTGCTTGCGACATGCGGCAGCGAGCCCATCGCCTTCGAAGCGCCCTTGGGCGGCAGACAGGGCACGCGGCTGAAGATGTCGCCGGCGGATTTCGCGACCTGCTTCACCTTGTCGATGGCGCGCGAGGTGATGCCACGCTGCTCGTGTGACGTCACGGCGACCGTGGTCTGGGCAGGCGATGCGGGAGCGGAATTAGCCGATTGTGCGGGCGCGGGCGTCGCCTGCGCGGCTTGCGCCTGCGCGCGCGACTGCGAGGCCGGGATCAGCAACAGCAGCGCTGCCGCTGCGGGCGCAGCCAGCGATGCCGTCAGGCAAAAAGGGCGGAAGGTACTCATTAACGCTAGTCCTCAATTCTGCTGCTGGGCCGGCCCTAAATGGGCAGCGTCGACCACGAACTGTGCCAACGCCCGGCCCAGGCAATCATGGACCTGTTTCGCCAGCTCGGGCCCACGGGACGGGCTGAACAGGTCGAACTGACCCTGATCATTCCACTGCCGCATGATCGCGAAACGATCGAACAGCGGGACATCATGCTCCTGCGCCACGACCCGCATGTTGTCGAGATATGGCGGCACCGAGATCATGGTTTCGGTTCGCGGGCTGTACTGCAAATTCATCAAGACGACGTCAGCCCCTGCATTTTGCAGCGCGGCAACCCCTGAGGTCACAGCGCCGCGGAAATCGTCGGGATCAATGGCTCGGATAGCATCCACGGTCCCGGTCTGCCAGATGACCAAAGTAGGCCTTTTTGCTTCCATCAGCTTAACGAAGGTTCCGGCCGCCTCCTCGGCCGTCCTCTTGCTCTGTATTTCTACGGAGACGTGCACGACCTCCGACGGCGGCAGCTTGTCCTTCAAAATGGCCTGCATGCGCGCCGGATAGGAGGCATCCTCGGAGGCCGGAATCGTGGTCGAACGGCTGCCGATGACCAGGATTTCAAGGGGTTTGCCGGATTTGACGGCTTCGGCGACCCTGGGAAGCTGGCTCTCGCTGGTGAGCAGATAGGACGGCAATTCGCAGGCTGCGGGCGCGGCAGGAGCGGCAGCAGGCGCAGCATCGCCCGCGCGCGCCTGGGGCGCGGCGAGGCTACCGCATAGCAGGATCAGGCTCAGGAGAACCTTCGCCTTCATCAGCCCCCTCCCGCCAGATCGGCGTTGCCGACGGCGTTTTTGGTTTTCGCACCGCTCTTGTCAGCCACGCGCTTGTACCACGAAATCACCGAGGCCACGCCCCACATGATCAGGATTCCGCAGAGACTAATCAGCGCATGCATGACGGCGCCGCCGGAGACTTCGGCCAGGATGAAATGGCCGGCAAAGGCGAGGAAGACGCCGAGGCAGAAGATCTCGAGGGAGTGCTGGCCGCACAGGATCAGCGGGCGCAGCCAGGGCGATTTCAAGCCCGGCCACTCCCGCGGCAGGAAGCGCACCGTGAGCGCGGCCAGCGCCAGGAAATGGGTGAAGCGGAGCACATCGAGATCGGTCTTGTCGATCGGGTACATCCACTGCTCGAGCCGCTTCGGCATCAGATGCGACAGCTGCGGCACATACCAGGTCAGCGTCACGTAGAACGCCGCAACGATATAGGCGACCGCGATCCACATCGTCACCGGTGAGGCCAGGATACGCGACATGCGCCGCGCACCTCCAAGCGCGCACCATGCACCGAACACGAACAGCAATTGCCAGGCGAGCGGATTGAACGCCCAGAAGCCGTTCGGATAGGCGGAGAAGTAGAGATCGAATTCCCAGGTCACCGCGTAGAGCACGGCCGAGAGCGCGAGCGTGACGTCGGGCTTCCACTTCATCGACCACAGGATCAGCGGCAACGCCAGCATCAGCACGATGTACAGCGGCAGCACGTCCATGTTGACGGGACGGAAGCGCAGCAGCAGCGCCTGCACGATGGTGATATCGGGCTGCTTGAGGAAATCCATGATCCCCATCTCTTCGGTGTAGAGCGGGTTCTCGAAGCTGGTCGCCACATAGGAGATCTCGGCGAGAAAGATCGTGAACAGGAAGACGTGGGCGACGTAGATCTGCCAGACGCGCCGCAGGATGCGCGCGGTGGCGATGACGACGCCGCTCTCCAGCATCGCCCGGCCGTAGACGAAGGCAGCCGTGTAGCCGGAGATGAAGATGAATATCTCGGTGGCGTCGCTGAAGCCGTAATTGCGGATCGTGAACCAGGTCAGAAGGCTCGGCGGCAGATGGTCGATGAAGATCAGCCACAGCGCGAGGCCGCGGAACAGGTCGAGCCGGAGCTCGCGCTCGCCGATGGCGGGCAGCGAGATGGCCGGCGCGGCCGCGCGCGGTTTCGCGGTTCCCGCGATCGATCCCGTCACTTGGTCGGCAATGGTCATCGGGGCCTAGAAACCCTTGCGCAAGTCGCGACGCATGAAGGAGTTTACAGGTCCGGCCACTGTCTCGCAAAGCGCGCCGGATCACATTTGGGGGGTCTACTTCCTCGCGAATTCTGGCGGGACGATGTCGTGAAAACCGCCTCGGGCGTTTGGTTCCGGAGCCGGATTTCGTTATGATGGCGGCCATGTACCGCGCCGTGACCCGCCAGATCGAAGTGACCGTCGAGCCGAACTTTGTTCCGGAGCAGTCGTCGGCCGACCGCTCGCGCTTTTTCTGGTCCTACACCATCGTCATCACCAATTCCGGCGAGGAGACCGTGCAGCTCAAGACGCGGCACTGGATCATCACCGACGCCTCCGGCCGCCAGCAGGAGGTGAAGGGCGAGGGCGTGGTCGGCGAGCAGCCGATCCTCGCCCCCGGCGAGCGCTTCGAATACACCTCAGGCGTCCCGCTCTCGACCGCCTCCGGCTTCATGACGGGCCGCTACCAGATGGTCAGCGAAAGCGGCGAGCGTTTCGAGATCGAGGTGCCGACATTCTCGCTGGACAGCCCGGACAGCAAGCGGGTGTTGAACTAGCGCAGGCGCGCCTCGGTCCCGTAGTGCCGTAGGGCGGGCAAAGCGAAGCGTGCCCACAATATCGCGATTGCGGAGGCGTGGTGGGCACGGCGCTCTGTGCCTTTGCCCACCCTACGGCACCGAGCACTTGGCCGGCAGTACGCTTACGCGTCCTCGACGCCCGCCTCATCCGGCGTGAACTGATACACCGAGCTGCAGAACTCGCAGGTCACGACGACCCTGTCGTCCTTGACCATCGCTGCGCGATCGTCGGGCGAAAAGCTCTTCAGCATGGACGCGACCGCATCGCGCGAGCAGGAGCATTGCGCCTTGAGAGACAAGGGCTTGAACACGCGCACGCCGCGCTCGTGGAAGAGGCGGTAGAGCAGCCGCTCGCCGGACAGCTCCGGATCGATCAGCTCGACATCCTCGACGGTCTCGATCAGCGAGCGTGCCTCGACCCAGGCGTCGTCCTCGGCAACGCTGTGCACCTCGGCGCCTTCGGGAGCATCGCCGGGATGCAAATCCGCCTGCCGCGCGCGCTCGGGCGCTTTCGGCAGAAACTGCATCAGCATGCCGCCGGCGCGCCAGCGGTGCTTACCGCCGTCGCTACTGCGCCACTCCTCGCCGACAGCAAGGCGCACCTTGGTCGGGATCTGCTCGGAGCGCAGGAAATATTCGTGAGCGGCGTCTTCCAAACCACCGCCGTCGAGCGCGACCAGGCCCTGGTAGCGGCTCATGTCGGGGCCCTGGTCGATGGTCATGGCGAGATGACCGCGGCCGAGCAGCGTCCCGGAATCCTTGGCGTCACCGAGCCGCGCGGCATCGAAGCGCGCATAGGCGCGCAAGCGATCCGGCGCCTGGTAGTCGACCACCAGGAACGACACCGGACCGTCGGTCTGGGCCTGGAGGATGAAGCGGCCCTCGAATTTCAGCGCCGAGCCGAGCAGCGTCGTCAGCACGATGGCCTCGCCGAGCAGCTTGCCGACCGGCGCCGGATAATCGTGCTTGGTCAGGATCTCGTCGAGCGCGGGCCCAAGCCGCACCAGGCGACCGCGCACGTCGAGCGCGTCGACCTCGTAGGGCAGCACGGCGTCATCGATCGGAACCGCTGATGGTGCGCGAACCGGGCCTTCAGGCCCGGTTTTCATGTCAGGGGATTGGAAAACCATGGCGCTCTATCTGGGGTCGGAGGTGGTGAAATGGAAGGGGCGCGAGGGTGGTGTGTTCCGGATGCAGTTATGATCGCATACGATAACGCAAATTCGATGTCGTCCCGGCGCGCGCGAAGCGTTGACACGGGACCTCATGGCCACGGGATTGCGTCATAGCCCGCGTAGCCCGGATGGAGCGCAGCGTAATCCGGGCCCACTCCGTCTGCGGACGCAAACCCGGATTTCGCGGAGCCTGTCATCGGGCGGCGCTTCGCGCCGACCCGTTGGCTCCATCCTGGCTACAGGTGAGATTACTTCACCGCGTCGAAGCACCAGGCCAGAATGCCCTTCTGCGCATGCAGACGATTTTCTGCCTCGTCGAACACGACCGATTGCGGGCCGTCGATCACTTCGTCCGTGACCTCCTCGCCGCGATGGGCCGGCAGGCAGTGCATGAACAGCGCGTCGGGCTTGGCCAGCGACATCAGCTTGGCATTGACCTGGTAGGGCTTGAGCACGTTGTGACGGTGCTCGCCTTCCTTGTCGCCCATCGACACCCAGGTGTCGGTGACGACGCAGTCGGCGCCCTTCACGGCGGCCTCGGGATCGGTGCCGAGCACGATCGGCGCGTTCGTCGCCTTGATCCAGTCGCGCATCACCTTCTTCGGCGCGAGCTCCGGGGGCGTTGCGACATTGAGCTTGAACTTGAAGCGCTCGGCGGCGTGGGCCCAGGAGGCCAGCACGTTGTTGTCGTCGCCGGTCCAGGCCACCGTCCGGCCCTCGATCGGGCCGCGATGCTCCTCATAGGTCATGAGGTCGGCCATCACCTGGCAGGGATGCGAACGCCGCGTCAGGCCGTTGATGACGGGCACGGTCGCGTGTTGCGCAAGCTCCAGCAGCGCCTCGTGGTTGAGGATGCGGATCATGATGGCGTCGACATAGCGCGACAGCACGCGCGCGGTGTCGGCGATGGTCTCGCCGCGGCCGAGTTGCATCTCGGCGCCGGTGAGCATGATGGGCTCGCCGCCGAGCTGGCGCATGGCGACGTCGAACGACACGCGGGTGCGGGTCGAGGGACGCTCGAAGATCATCGCCAGCGTCTTGCCTTCGAGCGGCTTCACCGGCTGGTGGGCCTTCTGCTTCGCCTTCATCGCGGAGGATGCGGCGAGCATCCGCTTGAGCTCCGTCAGCGGCAGCTCGTTGATGTCGAGGAAATGCTTGGGTGAACTGGTCATCAGCTTGCCGCCCGCTTGTTGCCGGCAAGCGCCGTGCAGGCGCGCTCGAGCCGCGCGACGCCATCCTCGATCTCGGCTTCGGTGACGACGAGAGGCGGCAGGAAACGCACGACATTGTCGCCGGCGCCGACGGTGAGCAATTTTTCGTTGCGCAGCGCCGCGACGAGATCGGCGGAGGGCACCACGGCCTTGATGCCGATCAGGAGGCCCTCGCCGCGCACTTCGCTGACGACATCGGGATGACGATCGATCACGGAGGCGAGCTTCTGCTTGAGCAGCAGCGACATCTTCTGCACGTGATCGAAGAAGCCGGGCTTGAGCATGACGTCGAGAACGGCGTTCGCAGCCGAGATCGCGAGCGGATTGCCGCCGAAGGTCGAGCCGTGCGAGCCAGGGCCCATGCCGGCCGCCGCCTCCGCGGTCGCGAGGATCGCGCCGATCGGGAAGCCGCCGCCGAGCGCTTTGGCCAGCGACATCACGTCAGGCGTCACGCCGGTGCGCCGGTGAGCGAAGAGATCGCCGGTACGGCCCATGCCGGTCTGCACCTCGTCGAACGCGAGCAGCAGGCCCTTGTCGTCGCAGAGCTGGCGCAACGCCTTGAGGAAGGCGGGCGGCGACGAACGCACGCCGCCCTCGCCCTGGATCGGCTCGATCAGGATGCCGGCGGTCTGCGGGCCGATCGCCTTCTTCACGGCCTCGATGTCGCCATGCGGCACCTGGTCGAAACCGTCCATCGGCGGACCAAAACCTTCGAGATATTTTGCAGCCCCCGTCGCAGCCAGCGTTGCCAGCGTGCGGCCGTGGAAGGCGCCTTCGAAGGTGATGATGCGGTAGCGCTCGGGATGCCCCTTGGAGAAATGATGATGGCGGACCAGCTTGATCACGCCCTCCAGCGCTTCGGCGCCGGAATTGCAGAAGAAAACGAAGTCCGCAAAGCTCTCGCTGCACAGGCGCGCGGCGAGCTTCTCGCCGTCCGGGCTCTGGAACAGGTTCGACATATGCCACAGCTTCGTCGCTTGCTCTTGCAACGCCTTGACGAGCGCGGGATGGGCGTGGCCGAGCGCGTTCACCGCGACGCCCGAGGTGAAATCGAGATAGCGCTCGCCATTGGTCGCGATCAGCCAGCAGCCTTCGCCGCGCTCGAAACCGAGGTCGGCCCTGGCGAAAACGGGAAGCAAATGCGGCGCGGCGCTGTTGGTCATGACGATCACTTGGATGTTGCGGACGGCCTGAATGCGTTGCGCAACGCACCATTGACCGGCCCGGAAAACGAAACGTGCCGCCTTTTAAGGGCGGCACGTGCGACTATCTTATGCCTGGTGAGACGGGTGTCAATGCCGCCCGGAAAGCCCCGGGAAACGCTGAATCCGTAGTCTTGCGGTGCCGATTTTGCGGGATTTTCACCACGGAACATGTGGAAGCGAGTCGGCGGACTCTTGCGCGCGAGTCACGCCATATTGTAGCGTTTGGACTGTCAGATACGACATCTCGTGCAGCAGTTCTGATCCCAAGAGTCCTCATGTACCGGCGTAAACGTTCGGGCGCACCTCGCGTGCCCGGCGAGCCTTAAGGGATTCTGGCGGCACGGGTTTTTCAAGGCTTAGGCATTCGCTGTGAGGCCCCAGGATGGCTGGCCGGCAGCGAGGGAAAGGGTGCAATGACGGTTTTGACCTGGTCCGATGATCGCGTCGAGCAGCTGAAAAAGCTCTGGGAGGCCGGACTTTCGGCCAGCCAGATCGCGGCCGAGCTCGGCAATGTGACCCGCAATGCCGTGATCGGCAAAGTGCACAGGCTCGGCCTGTCCGGCCGCGCCAAGAGCCCCTCATCGGCAGCGCCCCGGCCGCGCAAGGCCCGCCCCGCGCAGCACATGATGCGCGTGAGCCGTCCGATCTCGCGCGGCAATACCGCACTGGCGCAGGCCTTCGAGGTCGAGGTGGAGGCCGAGCCGGTCACCTACGACAACGTGGTGCCGATGAGCCAGCGGCTGTCGCTGCTGGAGCTGAACGAGGCGACCTGCCACTGGCCGGTCGGCGATCCCTCGAGCCCGGATTTCTTCTTCTGCGGCGGCAAGGCGCTCTCCGGCCTGCCCTATTGCGCGCAGCACTCGCGCGTCGCCTACCAGCCGGCGGCGGATCGCCGCCGTGCGCCGGCAAAGCCCGGCACGCGCTGAACACTGCTTCAAACGACATCGTCCCGGCACGCGGCCGGGACGACCCGAGACATATAAAAAGCGCGCCACTTGGCGCGCTTTTATTTTGCACGCTTGCAATCGTACTTACGTCTGCTCCGCCTTCGCGAAGCGGTCGTCGAGCGCGTAGCCGGCACCGCGGACGGTGCGGATCGGGTCCTGCTCGCGGCCAAGATTGAGCAGCTTGCGCAGACGGCCGATATGCACGTCGACGGTGCGCTCGTCGATGTAGATGTCGCGGCCCCAGACGCTGTCCAGCAGCTGCTCGCGCGAGAACACGCGGCCGGGATGCTCGAGGAAGAACTCCAGCAGGCGATATTCGGTCGGGCCGAGATCGATCGGCCGGCCCGAGCGCGCGACGCGGCGCTTGTCGCGGTCGAGCTCGATGTCGCCATAGGCGAGCACGGTGGCGAGCCGCTCCGGGCTTGCGCGACGCAGGAGGCCCTTCACGCGCGCCAGCAGCTCCGGCACCGAGAACGGCTTGACGATGTAATCATCGGCGCCGGTCGCAAGACCCCGCACCCGCTCGCTCTCCTCGCCGCGCGCGGTGAGCATGATGATCGGGAGCTGCTTGGTCTCCGGGCGGGTGCGCAGCCGCCGGCACAGCTCGATGCCGGAGAGGCCCGGCAGCATCCAGTCGAGCACGATCAGGTCGGGGATGTGCTCCTTGAGACGGGTGTCGGCGTCGTCGCCGCGCATCACCGTCTCGACGTCATAGCCGTCGCCTTCGAGGTTGTAGCGAAGCAGCTCGGTGAGAGCTTCCTCGTCTTCAACCACCATAATGCGTGCGCCCATGGTGTCGTCGCTCCTTGACTCTTCAGCTATTCGGGACCGTCGTGGCAAAGGTCGTCATGTCACCCTTCGGCCGCTTGTCGGTGATCGCCTGGCCCTCGATCATGTAGAACACGGTCTCGGCGATGTTGGTGGCATGGTCACCGATGCGCTCGATGTTCTTGGCGCAGAACATCAGGTGGATGCAGAACGAGATGTTGCGCGGATCCTCCATCATGTAGGTGAGGAGCTCGCGGAACAGCGAGGTGCAGATGGCGTCGACTTCCTCGTCGCCCTTCCACACCGCCATCGCCGCCGGCAGGTCGTGCGCGGCGTAGGCGTCCAGCACCGACTTGACCTGCTGCTGCACGAGGTCGGTCATGTGCTCGAGGCCGCGGAACAGCTTCAGCGGATGGAAGTCGGTCTCCAGCGCCGCGACGCGCTTGCCCATGTTCTTGGCGAGGTCGCCGATGCGCTCGAGATCGGTCGCGACGCGCATGGCGCCGACGATCTCGCGCAGGTCCACCGCCATCGGCTGGCGCCGGGCGATGGTGAGAACGGCACGCTCCTCGATCTTCTTCTGGAGTGCGTCGATGTCGGCGTCGGTGGTGACGACGCGCTGGCCGAGAGCGACGTCACGGCGGATCAGCGCGTCGACGGAATCGACGATCATGCGCTCGGCAATGCCGCCCATCTCGGCGACCAGGCGGGTGAGCTCCTGGAGGTCGGTGTCGAAGGCCTTTGCGGTATGTTCAGAACCCATATCCCGTCTCCTCAGCCGAACCGGCCGGTGATGTAATCCTGCGTGCGCCGATCGCTCGGCGACGTGAAGATCTTGCTGGTGTCGTCGAACTCGATCAGCTCCCCGAGATACATGAAGGCGGTCTTGTCGGAGACGCGGGCCGCCTGCTGCATGTTGTGGGTGACGATCGCGATCGTGTAGTTCTCGGAGAGCTCCTGGATCAGCTCCTCGACCTTGGCGGTCGAGATCGGGTCGAGCGCCGAGCAGGGCTCGTCGAACAGGATCACCTCGGGCCGCACCGCAACGGTGCGGGCGATGCAGAGGCGCTGCTGCTGGCCGCCGGAGAGCGACAGGCCGGACGCGTTGAGCTTGTCCTTGACCTCGTTCCAGAGCGCGCCGCCGCGCAGCGCCTTCTCCACGCGGTCGTCCATCTCGGATTTCGAGATCTTCTCATAGAGACGGATGCCGAACGCGATGTTCTCGTAGATCGTCATCGGGAACGGCGTCGGCTTCTGGAACACCATGCCGACGCGGGCGCGCAGCAGGTTGAGGTCCAGCTTGGGGTCGAGGATGTTGGTCTGGTCGAGCATCAGCTGACCGGTGACGCGCTGGCCCGGATAGAGGTCGTACATCCGGTTGAAGATGCGCAGCAGGGTCGACTTGCCGCAGCCCGACGGGCCGATGAACGCCGTGACGCGGTTGGTGCCGAGCGTCAGGTTGATGTTCTTCAGCGCGTGGTGCTCGCCGTAATAGAAGTTGAGGTTGCGCACCGTCACCTTGGCCGGAGCTTCGGGCAGCGGCTGCGAGCCGTGCTGAACGGGCGTACTGACGGTAACTGACATATCGCTCATTTTGCGGTCCTCTCGGCGCTCAGGATGCGCGCGCCAATGTTCAGGGCAAGCACGGTCAACGTGATCAGCAGGGCGCCGCTCCAGGCGAGTTGCTTCCAGTAGGCATAGGGGCTCTGCACGAAGTTGTTGATGGTCACGGGCAGGTTGGCCATCGTCTTGTTCAGGCTCAGGCTGAAGAACTGGTTCGACAGCGCGGTGAAGAGCAGCGGCGCGGTCTCGCCGGCGACGCGGGCGGTGGCCAGCATCACGCCGGTGATGAGGCCCGAGCGCGCGGCGCGATAGGCGATGCGCTTGATCACCAGCGAGCGCGGCAGGCCGAGCGCGGCAGGCCGAGCGCGGAGGCCGCCTCGCGCAATGCGTTCGGCACCAGGAGCAGCATGTCCTCGGTCGTGCGCAGCACCACCGGGATGACGATCACCGCGAGCGCGAGGCAGCCCGCGATCGCCGAGAAGCCGCGCATCGGCACCACCACCGCGCCGTAGATGAACAGGCCGATGATGATCGAGGGCGCCGACAGCAGGATGTCGTTGATGAAACGGATCACCGAGGTCAGCTTGTCGTTGCGGCCGTACTCGGCGAGATAGGTGCCGGCGAACAGGCCGAGCGGCGCGCCGATGCCGACGCCGAGCACCGTCATGATCACCGAGCCGACGATGGCGTTGAGCAGGCCGCCCTCGGTCGAGCCGGGCGGCGGGGTGTTTTCGGTGAAGACCTGAAAGTTGAGCCCGCTCAGGCCGTTGTAGAACAGCGTCAGCAGGATCAGCGCGAGCCAGGTGACGCCGAAGGCGGCGGCGGCAATGCAGAGCGCGCGGATGACGATGTCCATGCGGCGGCGGCGTGCGTAAATCGGGTTCATGTTACTTTCCCGCCTTCTTTTCGAGACGCAGCAGCATCAGGCGCGCGGCCGCGAGCACGAAGAACGTCAGCACGAACAGCAGCAGGCCGAGCAGGATCAGGCCGGACTGGTGCAGGCCGTCGCTTTCGGCGAACTCGGATGCGATCGCCGCCGAGATCGTGGTGCCCGGGGCGAAGATCGACGAGGAGATGCGGAACGAGTTGCCGATGATGAAGGTCACCGCCATGGTCTCGCCGAGCGCGCGGCCGAGCGCCAGCATGACGCCGCCGATGACGCCGACCCGGGTGTAGGGGATCACGACGCTGCGGACGACCTCCCAGGTGGTGCAGCCGACGCCGTAGGCGGCTTCCTTCAACACCGGCGGCACCGTCTTGAACACGTCGACCGAGATCGAGGTGATGAAGGGGAGCACCATGATGGCGAGGATCAGCGAGGCGTTGAACAGGCTGAGATAGGACGGGGGACCTGCGAAGATCGCGCCGAGCACGGGGATGCCGTCGAAGATCTTGATCATGAACGGCTGGAAGGTGTTGGCCAGGAACGGGCCCAGCACGAAGAAGCCCCACATGCCGTAGATGATCGAGGGGATGCCGGCGAGCAACTCGATCGCCATGCCGATCGGGCGGCGCGCCCATTGCGGGCAGAGCTCGGTGAGGAAGATGGCGATGCCGAGTCCGACCGGAATGGCGATCAGCATCGCGATGAACGAGGTGACGAGCGTGCCGTAGATCGGGCCGAGCGCGCCGAGCACGGGCGGATCTGCCGACGGCGCCCAGCGCTGCGTCCACAGGAACGAGAGGCCGTATTCCTTCATCGCCGGGAAGGCACCGACGATCAGCGAAACGATGATGCCGCCGAGGATCAGCAGCACGGAGATCGCGCTGAGGCGCGTGATCCAGTAGAAGGTGAGGTCACCGAGCTTGAACGCGCTCAACGCCTTGGCGCGATCATACGGTCCGGCGGCATCAACTACATTGCTCTCGACAGCCATCTCTGCCACGCCGATCCCCTGCACTGACTATACGTTTTTTTAGGTCTATACGTCTTTTTAGATCACCATCTCGTGCCCCCGGATGGTTCGCCATTGCGGCGCCAGCCCGGAGAACGATCGTTCGCGAGAGCTCCGGACCGGCGGCGCGGCTTTCGAAGCCGCGCCGCCTTCCGGAACAGGAGAGCTTAGCTCTTGATGTCAGCCGACCAGGTCTTCTCGATCAGCTTCACGACGCTCTCGGGCATCGGGATGTAGTCGAGCTCCTCGGCCGCCTTGGCGCCGTTCTTGAACGCCCAGGTGAAGAACTTGATGGCTTCCTTCGACGCCGCCTTATCAGCCGGCTCCTTGTGCATCAGGATGAAGGTCGCCGCGGTGATCGGCCAGGACTTGTCGCCGGGCTGGTCGGTCAGGATGACATAGTAGCCGGGAGCCTTGGCCCAGTCGGCGTTCGAAGCGGCCGCCTGGAAGGCTTCGACGGTCGGCTGAACCGTCTTGCCGGACTTGTTGACGAGGCCGGTGTAGGTCAGCTTGTTCTGCTTGGCATAGGCGTACTCGACATAGCCGATCGAGTTCTTGGTCTGGCTGATGTTGCCCGACACACCTTCGTTGCCCTTGGCGCCGACGCCGACCGGCCACTCGACCGCGGTGCCCTCACCGACCTTGCTCTTCCAGTCCGCGCTGGCCTTGGAGAGATAGTTGGTGAAGTTGAAGGTGGTGCCCGAGCCGTCCGAGCGGCGGACCACGGTGATCGCGTCCGACGGCAGCTTCACGTTCGGATTGAGCTTCTTGATCGCGGCGTCGTCCCACTTGGTGATCTTGCCGAGATAGATGCTGGCGAGGGTCTCGCCGTCGAACACCAGCTCGCCGGCCTTGACGCCCTCGATGTTGACGACGGGGACGATTGCGCCCATCACCATCGGCCACTGGACGAGGCCGTCCTTCTCGAGCTGCTCGGCCTTGAGCGGCGCATCGCTGGCGCCGAAGGTCACGGTCTTGGCCTGGATCTGCTTGATGCCGCCGCCGGAGCCGATCGACTGATAGTTCAGACCGTTGCCGGTCTCCTTCTTGTAGGCGTCAGCCCATTTCGAATAAATCGGGAACGGGAAGGTCGCGCCGGCGCCCGTGATATCGGCAGCGAACGCCGCCGTCGTCGTTGCGGCGACCAAGCCAGCAGCGACGATAGTTTTGATGAAATTCATGCTGGTCTCCATACAGGGGAGCGAAGCGCCATCCGCGCCCGATCGCGCTCCCCGCGCCGCCCCTTTAGGAGCGGTCGGCTGTGCTTTTACGAAGGTTTAGTGACAGTTGGATGACACAACCAAGCGATTGAAATCGCTTTGGTTTCAGCTCTGCGTCAGGGACTTCACCTGGGGAAAACAGGCGGTGAAAGTGGCACCCTGCCGGGGCACGCTTTCGATCAAAAGCCGGCCGCGATGACGGTTAAGAATATGTTTCACCAGCGATAATCCGAGCCCGGTCCCGCCCTGCGAGCGGCTGTCGCCGACGTCAACCCGGTAGAACCGCTCGGTCAGGCGCGGCAGGTGCTCGGGCGCGATGCCCGGGCCAAAATCGCGCACCATGACCCGGATTTCCTGAGTTCCATCAGTGGCTGCCGGAACCGTCAGCGACACGATGACACGTCCGCCCGAGGCGCCATATTTGAGCGCGTTCTCGATCAAATTCTCGAACAGGCGCAGCAGCTCCTCGCGGTCGCCCGCGATCATCACCGGGGTCTCCGGCAGATGGGTCTCGACTTCGACCTGGCGTTCCCGCGCCAGCGGCTCCAGCCCGTCGGCGACCTGGAAGATGATCGGCAGCAGATCGACCAGGGTGTCCGGCCGCACATGGGCCGACAATTCGACCCGCGACAGCGAGAGCAAATCATCGATCAGACGCGCCATGCGGGTGGCCTGGTTATGCATGATGCCGAGAAAGCGCTCGCGCGCCTTGGGATCGTCCTTGGCTTGGCCCTGGAGCGTGTCGATGAAGCCGGACAGCGCGGCCAGCGGCGTGCGCAGCTCGTGGCTGGCATTGGCGACGAAGTCGGCGCGCATCTCCTCGACCCGGCGCAGCGGCGTCTGGTCGTGGAAGGTCATCAGCATGCATTTGTCGGCGCCGCCGAAGGTCGTCGGAACCGGCACCGGGGTGATGATCAGTTCCATCCAGCGGTCGACCGGGACGTGGTCGAGATAGGTGGCGCGCCGCGGCTCGGTGGTCGCGATCGACTCGCGCAGCGCGGTGATGATCTCCGGCGAGCGCAGCGCGAACTGGGCGAGCTCGTTCTTGCGCAGCGCCGGCGCGAGCTGGGCGGCGGCGGCATTGAGATGGATGACGCGGCCGGCGCGGTCGAGCAGCACCGCCGGATCCGGCATGCCGGCGACCACCGCAGCCACCGCCGCGCTTTCGACCGGGTTGACGCGGCGGGTGTCGTCGCGCGAGGCGGCATTGTCGTGCAGCCGCCAGGGGATCAGCGCCGCGGCCGCGATGCAGAGGAATACCGTCGCGGCGCGCATCACCGACAATTCGCCGAGCGAAACCACCACCGACAGCGCCAGCGCCGCGGCGATCAGGATGACGGTGGAATGGCGCAGCCGGTCGGACCAGGGCTGCGCGGAGGGAGACGATGGTGCGTCGATCGCCATCGGGGCGGGCTTCTCCTAAAGCATGATCCGGAAAAGTGCGAAGCGGTTTTCCGGAAAGATCATGCGTAAACAACAACCTAAAGCGCGATGACGATTCATCCAAATCTCATCGCGCTTTAGAGGCTCGGCGCCGGTCAGGCGCCGCTGTCGCTGCGCTCTCTCACATAGGCGGCTTCATGCGCCGGGCCGGGGTCGAGCTTGAGCGCCGCCTGCTGCAAACGCTTCGATCGTGCGCCGATTATAACTTCGCGAAACGTCAGCAAGATTACAGATATGACGAAGGGGGACAGATAATAGAGGACGCGGAACAGGAGCATGCCGCCGAGGAGTTCCTCGCGGTCCATCTGCCAGAGGCCGACCAGCATGGCGGCATCGAACACGCCGAGGCCGCCGGGCGAGTGGCTGGCGAAGCCGAGCAGAGTCGCCGAGACGAAGATCACGGCGACCACGACGAAGCCGAGATTGGGCTCGTCCGGGACCAGCACGTACATCGCGAGCGCGCAGAAGCCGAGATCGACAATGCCGATCGCGATCTGGAGCAGCGTCAGCGGGCCGCCCGGCAACACCACGGTCCAGGGTCCGCGGCCGACCACCCGCGGCTGGGTCCAGACCCAGACCACATAGGCGACGAGGGCCGCGATGATCATCATCGCCAGCGTCCGGTTCAGCCAGGGCGGGAGCTGGTCGATCGAGGCGGCAGCCTCCGGGTGATAGGAAATGCCGAGGCCGAGCACGGCGGCATTGCCGAGCCAGAAGGTCAGGCCGGCGAGGAAGCAGATTTTGGCGACGTCGATCGCGTTCAGGCCGTAGGCCGAATAAATGCGATAGCGCACCGCACCGCCAGTGAAGACGCTGGCGCCGACATTGTGCCCGATCGAGTAGCTGGTGAAGGCGGCCAGCGCGTTGACGCGATAGGGCACGTGGGAATGACCGATCGCGCGCACGGCGAAGAGGTCGTAGAAGGTCAGGGTGAAATAGCCCGCGGCGACGAACAGCGCCGCCATCGCAATCTGGCTCGGCTCGGTGCTCTTGATCGCCTCGAGGACCTCGTTGAAGTCGATGCCGCGCAGCATGTGGTAGAGCACATAGCAAGCGATGCCGATGACCGCGACGCTGATCACAACTCCAAGTTTGTGCAGGATTTGCTTCTGGCGCAGAAACGACGTCGCCCTGCGTATGGCTTCCAGCATCTAGACCTCGAACAACGCTTCAGCGGCCGGGGTGGCCGGCGAACAGGCGGACGACGCACTGGCACTCAACGAACCTTCGCCGCCGGCTCCGGCATCGCGTATGCCCCCCGCCCCTCCACTAGCGCGTTTTGGGGCCGAGTGGAATTCAGCAATTCGAACAAAAACTCGTGCCTTCAATGTTTTAGGCAGGTTGCGGACTCCGGATGCACGGTTTGGCGCTTTCGGCGGCAAGGCTCGAGGCGAATCTCTATTGCAATCCTGCGCAAGCGCCATGAAGTTTTGATGATTTCAGCCGCACAATGTTCCGTCGCGGCTTAAGCCGAAATCAATCTATGGGGCGCGCCTGCCGGTTGAAAGAGGGGCGAAGGGCCGCGTCGTACACGGATTTTCCGGCGCGCCGAAAGGCTGCAGGGATTGCCCGCGTGCACCGCAGCGCAACACTCTGATCCCGGGATCAACGGTACGCCACAACGGAGGTCTGCTCCCTCCCCCGCTTGCGGGAGAGGGTTTGGGAGAGGGTATCTCCTCAATCGAGGACCTCCGAGAAGAGAAAACCCTCACCCCGCGCTTCGCCATACCAAGGTTGTGCGTCGGGGCCTCTTGGAGCGGCCGCCGAAGACGGCCTGCGCCTCTCAAGCCGCGAGTTGCGGACGCATCGCCTCGATGCCGGCGATCCAGCCGGCAACGGAGCGGCCGATCGCCTCGGGGTGATCTTCCTGGAGAAAGTGCAATCCCGCGCCCAGCTGGACCAGCGCGCAGTGCTTCAGCGCGGCCGCGAACCGCTCGGCGAATTCGGGCGCAACGAGCGCGCCGGGCTGAGCTGCGAACAGCAGCTTTGGATAGGATGATGCGGCCAGCGCCGCATGCGCGGATTGGAGCGTCGCGTAGACATCGGCAGGCTCGCCTGCGATCGGCAGCTCGCGCGGGAGGGCGAGAATGGGACGGCGGCTTTCCGGCGTCGGGAACGGCGCGCGATAGGGTACCATTTCGTCCTCGCCCAGCTTGCGCACGATGCCGCCGGGCAGCACGCGCTCGACGAACGCATTCGCCTCGAGGATCATGGCCTCGCCCTCACCCGGCGTCCTGAACTTGCGAAAGGCGGCCCGCGCCGCCTCCGCATGATCCTGCTCCTCCGGAGCATCGGTGTGATGGAAATCCTGCCAGGTCGGCATCGGCCGGATGAACTCCATGAAGGCAAGTCCGCGCACGAGCTCCGGTCGGCGCGCGGCGAGATGAAATGCGAGCGCGGTGCCCCAGTCCTGCGCGACGAGATAGGCCGAGGAGATGCCGAGCTCGTCGATCAAGGCGTCGAGATAGCGGACCTGATCGAAGAAGCGGTAGGCGATGTCGGGCTTGCCGGACTGGCCGAAGCCGATGAGGTCTGGCGCGATGCAATGCGCGACCGGCGACACCAGCGGCAGGATGTTTCGCCAGATGTGCGACGAGGTCGGATTGCCGTGCAGGAACAGCGCGACTGGGGCGCCTTCCGCGCCCGCCTCGCGATAGGCCATGTTGCTTCCCAGGACGGACGCTGTGCGGATCTCGATCTGCTTGGTCATGTCAGCTCCTTGAACACGGTTTGGAATGCGATGGCCTTGAATCGCTCGAGCGCTTTGGGATTGCGGTCGACCTTCATGCGCAGGATCGCGCCCTGCCAGGATGCGAGCAGGAAATCGGCAAGCTCCTCGGGCTCGAAATCCGAGGCGATCTCGCCGCTGGTCTGGGCGTCCCTGATGCAGGCCGCGAACGGCACGCGCCATTCGGCAAAGATCTCGGCAAGGCGCGCACGCAGCAGCTCGCTGCTGCCGGTTGCCTCCAGGCTGAGGTCGCCGATCAGGCAGCCGCGGCCGTAGCCGTCGGCCTCCAAGCGGCCGCTGATGATGTCGAGGTAGCGCCTGAGCCGCGCGCGCGGCGTCAGCGAGGCGTCCTCGAGCGCTTCGGCGACCAATCCTCGGGTGACGCCGAAATAGCGGTCGAGCACCTCGGAGGCGAACGCCTCCTTGGAGCGGAAATGGTTGGTGAACGATCCCTGCGGCGCGCCCGCCGCAGCGGTGACGTCGCGCACGCTGGTGCCGTGATAACCAGTCCGGAACATGACCTTGAGGCCGGCGTCGAGGATGGCGTCTTTGAGCGAGGGCTTCGGCATAAACCAAATAATACGTACGTACGTATTGATGTCAAGCATCGCGTTGCTCCTCAGCAATCTGCTTGTCGATCAAGCCTTTATCGCAATGTCGGATCTAAGGATGAGCCGCACCTGGCGCTCCGATGGAGGTGCGTTCCCTCCCCCCTTGCGGGGGAGGGCTAGGGAGAGGGGTGGCCCAGAAACAGGTGCCGATCATTGCATCGACTGTGGGTGCACCACGGAGAGAGTCCCCGTGCGGTACCCCTCTCCCCGACCCTCCCCCGCAAGGGGGGAGGGAGCGAGAGAGCGATGGCCACCTCACTCAAATTTTCCGATGCGTCGCGATGGCAACGGTCGGCCGCTAACCGAGCCCTAGGCCTCAAACCACAGGCTGGCTCCGCGACACCACGCGGTCGCGCAGCAAGGCGCCGATGGTGCAGCCGACGAGATAGCAGGCGAACATGATCAGGCCGAGGTCGAGCCAGTAGCCGAAGCGGCCGGGGACGACATGCGCGAACGAGACCGCGACGAGGCCCGCGACGAGCACGGCGAGCCAGCGCGCGGTCACTTTCGACGTGCCGTTGCCGCGCTGGACCACCGAGATCCAGCCCATGCAGAAGCCGAGCAGCAACGAGCCGATCAGCCAACCCATGTGGAATGAGACGAGATAGGGCATCGTCACCTCACCAGAAATTCGATGCGGCGGTTCTGCGCCTTGCCGTCGTCGGTGTCATTGCCGGCAAGGGGCTGCGTGGCGCCATAGCCGACCGCGGTGAAGCGGGAGGCGGGCAGGCCGGCCTTAACCAGATAGTCGATCACCGCCTGCGCGCGCTTCTCCGAGAGAGCCTGGTTGAAGGAATCCTCGCCGTCGGCATCGGTGTGTCCGGCGACCTCGATATTGGTGGTGGGGCAGCGCAGCGCGGTCTCGATCAGGTGATCGAGAATGCCGGCGGAATCCGGATCGATGTCGGCGCGCTTGGTCGCGAAGCGGATCTTGCCCTTGTTCAGGAGCTCGGTGAACAATTGCTGGCAGACGGTGCCGTCGACCGGGCCCGCGGCCGGCTTCACCGTGATCTCGGGCTTGTACTGCCAGTTCTTCGGAAAGTCCTTGCCGAGCCCTGCGCGGATGTCGTTGGCGGCGCCCTCATAGAGCGCATCGCCCGACAGCTTCACCTCGCGATCGGAGACGACGAGCGTGCCGGTCGACAGCCGCGACAGCGCGCCGAGCGCCGCGACCACGGCGGGGTTGAACGAGCCGGGCGCGCCGACGCTGGCCTTGAGATTGTCGACAACCTTCTCGCCGAAGAATTTGCGCGATGCGCTGGTCGCGATCGCCGCATGCACGTTGTTGTCGGGCACGTAGCCGGTCAGCGTCACGGTCGCGGCGACCGGGTCCTTGTAGGCCTGGAAGATGTAAGGCGGCGCCTTGATGTCGTTCGTGGCGACCGAGAAGCCCTCGGGCAGGTTCTTCAGCGCGGCGGCGATCGCCTCGCGGCCGCCGAGCTCGCGCGCCATGCCGGACAGGCTGACCTTGGTGTCGGAGATCGTGATCTTGCCGTCCTTGAGCTTGCCGATCTGGTCGAGCAGCAGCATCGCGGCCGCCTCGAACCGCGGCGGCGCCCCGCGCGCCAGGCCCATCTGATCGGCGACCTCGACCCCGTTGACCTCCTTGCGGGCGGCCTCGGTCAACCGCTGCTTCATCGACGGCAACGGCGCGGAGCCCGACAGCGTCACCCGCACCACGTCGCGTTCGGCATTCCAGACGAAAGGTTTGGCTTCGGGAACGAGGCGGGTGAGGTCGTCGACCAGACGCACGCCGGGAACCATCTCAACCGCCATCACGGCGTCGCGGCGCCCTTCCTCGGAAAAGGCCTCCGCGGCCAGGCTGACGTCGCGGCCGTCCACCGTGATCCGGGTTTTGTCCAGGACGGTGTCCTTGAGCGCCGCCGTGCTGCGGGCGGAGAGGTCCGCCTCGACCGGCAAGGTATTATTCCAGGCCGCAAATCCCCACATGACGGCCAAGGGGATCAGCCCCGGCCACCATTTGCTGGCCCACCTGAAAAGCTTCTGCATTCGACGACCCGAACTCTGGAACCGGAGACAAAACAAACCCTTGGCGGGCTGTCAAACCGGAAATGGCGTCCTTCCGAAGGCCTTGCCTGGACAATTGGAATAACTTTTTCTTCAAGGGTCCCACCCTAAGTTGAGGGCGGAATGCCTGGGGTCTGCCAGCCTGCAATGAAACAACTCCGCAATAACGTCATCCGCGCCGGGCTGGGAGCACTCTATTTCAGCGGGGCGCACCACCTGTTGCGCCCCCTTCTGTCGGGCGTCGGCGCCATTTTCATGCTGCACCACGTGCGGCCGGCCCGCGAGGGTGCGTTCCAGCCGAACCGGCATCTCGAAGTCACCCCGGAATTCCTGCGGGCCACACTGTGCCATCTGCGCTCGCGCGACATCGACATCGTCAGCATGGACGAGTTGCATGAGCGGCTGGTGCAGGGCCGGTTCAGCCGCCGCTTCGCCGCCTTCACGCTCGACGACGGCTATCGCGACAACGTGGACTATGCGCTCCCAGTGCTGCGCGAATTTGACGCGCCTTTGACGGTCTATGTCACCAGCGATTTCGCGGAAGGCACCGGACGGCTGTGGTGGGCGGCGCTGGAGGCCGTCATCGCCAAGGCCGAGCAGATCGACGTCAGGATCGGCAACGCCGCGCTGCGTCTCGATGCGAGCACGCCCGCCGCAAAGCAGGCGGCGTTCGACCGCCTGCACGACTGGCTGCGCGCGCTGCCGGGCGAGCACGACCTCAAGCGCGAGATCGTGCAGCTCTGCACCACACACGGCGTCGACATGGACGCGCTGTGCCGCAGTCTGTGCCTCACCTGGGAGGAGGTGAAGGCGTTTGCCGCCGATCCGCTGGTCACGATCGGCGCCCACACCATCAGCCATTGCAATCTCGCCAAGCAGGCCGAGGACATCGCCACGCAGGAGATGGCGGTGAGCCGCGCACGGATCGAGCAGGCGCTGGGGCACCCCGTGCAGCATTTCGCCTATCCCTACGGCGATCGTGAAGCCGCGGGCGATCGCGAATTCACCCTAGCCGCGTCCGCCGGCTTCAAGACCGCGGTGACGACGCGGCCCGGCATGCTGTTCGCCGAGAACGCCGGCCACATGACCGCGCTGCCGCGGGTCTCGCTCAACGGAAATTACCAGGACACGCGGATCTTGCCGGTGCTGACCTCGGGCGCTGCGACGGCGATGTGGAACGGCTTTCGCCGGATCGCGGCGGCCTGATCCAATCACCGCTGTCGTCCCTGCCTAGTGCGCAATTGCGCACGTGGCGCAGGGACGACACTGAGTTTGTTGAACCGCCGTGGCACCATGCTCGGCGCCTTCCTTGACTCCCCTCGCCTCCCCGCCCACAACGAGCGCCAAACCCAGGGAGGCACCATGTTCAACGACCTGTTCTCGCTCAAAGGCCGCATCGCGCTCGTCACCGGCGGCTCGCGCGGCATCGGCAAGATGATTGCGGCAGGCTTTCTCAGCGCCGGCGCGGCGAAGGTCTACATCACCGCGCGCAAGGCCGGACCTTGCGAGGAGACCGCGAAGGAGCTCACCGCGCGATATGACGGCGAATGCATCGCGCTGCCGATCGACATCTCGACGGTCGCCGGCGCCGAGCTGCTCGCCGGCGAATTCAAGAAGCGCGAGCCGAAGCTCGACATCCTCGTCAACAATGCCGGCGCGGCCTGGGGCGCCGAGTTCGACGAATTTCCTGAGAGCGGCTGGGACAAGGTGATGAACCTCAACGTCAAGGCGCCGTTCTTCCTGACCAAGGCGCTGGCCGCACCGTTGCGCGCGGCGGCTTCCGCCGAGCGGCCGGCGAAAGTGATCAACATCGCCTCGATCGACGGCATCTTCGTCAACCCGATGGAGACCTATTCCTACGCCGCGAGCAAGGCCGGGCTGATCCATCTGACCCGGCGCATGGCGGTGAAGCTGATCTCCGACCACGTCGTGGTCACCGCGATCGCGCCGGGCCCGTTCCAGTCCGACATGAACCGCGCCGCCCGCGACCATGGCGACGAGGTCGCAACCCGCGTGCCCGCCGGGCGCATCGGCACCGACGAGGACATGGCGGGCGCTGCGATCTATCTCGCCTCGCGCGCAGGCGATTACGTCGTGGGCGCGACCATCGCTGTCGATGGCGGCATCGTCTATGCCAACGCGGGGATCAAGGGGAGCGGGTGGGATAGCTGAGGGTTCGAGGCTCTCACGCCACACTCGGTGTCGTCCCGGATCTGCGCTTCGCTTGTCCGGGACGACAGCGGAGCTTGTGGCGATCTACGTCCGCCGCACGACCAGCGCATCGACGATGGTCACGCCCTGGCCTTCGCCGTGCACCAGCACCGGGTTGAGCTCGATCTCCGCGATCTCCGGCGCATGCCGCGCGGCGAGCAGGGAGATATCGGCGATCAACTGCGATAGCGCCGACACATCCGCCTTTGCCGCTGCGCGAAAACCATTCAACAGCGGCACGGCTTTCAGGCCCGCCAGCATTGCGCCCGCCTCCTCCGCGCTGACAGGCGCCGGGCGATAGACGACATCGCGGAACAACTCCGTGGTGATGCCGCCGAGGCCGACCATGATCATCGGGCCAAAGGTCGTATCCGTCATCGTGCCGACGATGATCTCGACGCCGCGCTTGGCCATCGGGCTCACCAGCACGCCCTGGAGCGTCGCCTCCGGCTTATGCTTGCGCGCATTGGCCAACAGCGCCTCGAACGCCAGAAACACCTCGCCCTTGGTGGTGATGTTGACGCGCACGCCGCCGACTTCGCTCTTGTGCGCGATATCCGGCGACTGGATCTTCATCACCAGCGGAAAGCCGATTTTAGCGACCGCATCGTCGAGCCCGGTTTTTTCCTTCACCAGCACCTCGTCCGGCAGCGCGATGCCGGCGGCGCGGAGCAACGCCTTGCTGTCTGCCTCGGACAGAGCCTTTGATGTCAGATGCGCGGAGAGATCGCGCGCCGGCAGCCGCATTTCGTGCGCGGGCTTGGGCAGGCTGAATTTTGCGTAATCGACGAGCTGCCGCATCGCGACGCCGACATGAGTGAGCCCCGAGAGCACGACGACGCCGGATTTGGCGAGCTCGCGGCGGGCGAAGTCGGACGGCACCGTATAGGAATAGAACACCACCGGCTTCTTCCGCGCCGCCAGCACCGGCGTCAGCTCCTCCTCCTTGAAGGGCTTGCGGACCTCGCTCGACAGCGACAGTACGACCAGGATCGCATCGACCTCGTCGGAGGCGGTCAGCAGATCGACGCTCCTTTGCAAGCCGCCGGAGGTGACGCCTTGCGCGGTCACATCGATCGGGTTGCGCGCGGTGCCGTAGGACGGCATCAGCGTCTTGATCTCCGCCTGGATGAGTTCGGACAGTTCGGGCACCTGCAAGCCGCGCAGCGCCACCGCATCGGCGCCCCAGATGCCGGCGCCGCCGGAGACGGTGACCACAGCGACGCGGTCGCCTTGCGGCAACGGATTGCTCGCCAGCACCGCCGCGATCGTCAGCGCCTCGTCGAGATCGTCCGAGACGATGAAGCCGTATTTCGCGAACACGGCGTCGTAGGCCGCTGACCATCCCGCCATGCTCGCCGTATGCGACGCCGCGGCGCGCATCCCGGCGCCGGAGCGGCCGACCTTCGTGACAATGACCGGCTTCTTCACCTCCGCAGCGCGCCGTGCTGCCGCGAGGAATTTGTCGACGTCGCGGATGCCCTCGATGAACAGCAGGATCACGTCGGTCGCGGCGTCCTGCACCAGGTAATCCAGGAACTCGCCGGCACCGAGATCGGATTCGTTGCCGGCGCTGACGACATAGCTGACGGCGATGCCGAGCGCCTTGGCGCGATGATAATACGCAAAGCCGATGCCGCCGCTCTGCGCGACGATGCCGATCCGCTTCGCCGTGGCGATCAGCGGCACCACATCAGGCTTGACGTCCACGGCGGGACTGAAGGTCGCGGCCACGCGCTGCATCTGGCTGAAAAAGCCCTCGGCGTTGGGGCCGGAGATCCGCATGCCGGTGCGCCTCGCCAGCGCCGCGATCGCAGCTTGCATCGCCGCGCTGTCACCGCCTTCTTCCGCAAAACCGGATGAGATGATGACGGCGTTCTTCACGCCCGCAGCGGCCACGTCCTGCCTCTCAACGACGGACAAGAACGTGGATGCCCGGGACAAGCCCGGGCATGACGACACAACGAGAAATGTCGCAAGTGGTCAAGCAACAAGCCGGAACGTCACCCCACCCAGTAGGAACTCATTGCCCGCCACTGCCAGACCCTTCGCCTTGGCCGCATGCAGCACGCTTGCGACGTCGACCACGCGGAACTCCAGCGCGCTCATAATCTCGCTGGTGCCCCTCACGAAACGGAAGGTCGCATTGGGCAGCTTCAATTCGGCCTTGTCGGCCTCAACACCGATGATCTTCCCCCAATGCTCCGCCAGTCCCTGCGGATCGGGGCTCTGCATCTCCACCGCAGTCAGCGCCTCCGTCACATCCTTGCGGATGTAGTTCTGCCAGTCCGGCCCCGCCGGCGGATAGGCGCCCAAGATATCGTCGCTACCTTCAGTGTGGTTGAACTCGATGAAGGCGGCGCGGCAGTCGCGCGGGTGGAGCTGGACGCCGTGATAGGGTGCGTGGTCGATCACATTGGCGGTGCGCACGCCAAGCGCATTGGCGTTGCGGCCACGCTCATCGGGATCGTCGCAGCAGAAGATCGCCATGTAGCCGCCACGGCCGCCGGTCTTCTCGATGAAGCGGCCGGCCGCGGTGCCGCCCTTGAACGGCGCCACCACCTCGAGCAGGATCGTGTCGACCGGGAGCAGCGCATTCTCCAGGCCGTATTTGGCGACATTGCCGTCGCGGTAGCAGACGGCGAGGCCCATGATCTCCGCGATATCCGAGATCACGGGCGCGAGCTGGGGCGCGACGAGGCAGATCTGCCGCAGCCGCATATAGGGCGCCATGGTCATGCGCCCTTGAAGGTCGGCTTGCGTTTCTCGACGAAGGCCTTTGCGGCCTCCTTGTGATCCTCGGTGTCGCCGCAGCGGGTGTGGTGGATCGCCTCGCCATCGAAGCAATCTTCCAGCGCAAGATGCTCGGCATTGTTGATGTTGCGCTTGATGAAGCCGAGCGCGATCGAGGGGCCTTGCGCCAGCGCGAGCGCGAGCTCGTGCGCGGCAGTGTCGATCTCGGCGTCGGGCACGACCTTCGTCACCATGCCGATCGCATGCGCTTCCTTCGCGGTGAGCACCGGCGACATCAGATAAAGCTCACGCGCCCGCGCGCTGCCAAGCAGCTGGGTCAGGAAATAGGTGCCGCCGTAATCGCCGGAGAAGCCGACTTTTGCGAAGGCGGTCGTGATCTTGCAGGACTCGCTGGCGATGCGCAGGTCGCAGGACAGCGCCATCGACAGGCCGGCGCCGGCCGCCGCACCGTCGAGCTGCGCCACCACGGGCTTCGGCATCTGGTGCAGGATGCGCGAGACCTCCATGCCGCGGCGCAGGTTCGCCATCTTCACCTCGAACGGCAGCGGCGCGCGGCCGGCCGCCATCGACTTGACGTCGCCGCCGACACAGAACGAGCCGCCCGCGCCCTTGAACAGCACCGCCCGCACCTCGGGATCATCAGCCGCGCGCCGCGCCGCCTCGACGAGACCGGCCACCATCTCGGGGTTGAGCGCGTTCTTCCGCTCCGGGCGATTCATGGTGATGGTGAGCAGCCCGCCTTCGAGCTTTTGCAGGACCATGTCGTTCATGGGTGTTTGCCTCTTGTTCGATGCTTCGATTTTGCTCCGTCATTCCGGGGCGCGCCTCTTGGCGCGAGCCCGGAATCCATACTCACGATGGTGGTTATGGATCCCGGGCTCGCGACTTCGTCGCGCCCCGGGATGACACCCAGTTATTTGGCTCGCTGGTCACGCCGTCACTTCTTCACCAGCGGGCAGCGCGACTGCTCCAGCGACTGGAACGCCTCGCTGCCGGGCACGGTGGCGAGCAGCTTGTAATCGTCCCAGCGGCCTTTGGATTCCGAAGGCTTCTTCACCTCGAACAGATACATGTCGTGGACCATGCGGCCGTCCTCGCGGATCTTGCCGTTATGAGCGAAGAAGTCGTTGATCGGCGTCTCCTTCATCACCTTGATCACCGCGGCAGCATCGGTGGTGCCGGCCGCCTTCACGGCTTTCAGGTAATGCGTCACGGAGGAGTAGACGCCGGCCTGCGCCGAGGTCGGCGGCCGCTTCACGCGCTCCTGAAAGCGCTTCGAGAAGGCGCGCGTCTCATCGTTCATGTCCCAGTAGAACGCTTCCGCCAGCAGAAGGCCCTGCGCGGTCTCCAGCCCGATCGAGTCGATGTCGGTGACGAAGGCGAGCAGTGGCGACAGTTTTTGGCCGCCCTTCATGATGCCGAATTCCGCCGACTGCTTGATGGCGTTGACGGTATCGCCGCCGGCGTTGGCGAGCCCGATCACCTTGGCCTTGGACGACTGCGCCTGGAGCAGGAACGACGAGAAGTCCGACGTGTTGAGCGGATGGCGTACGCTGCCGAGCACCTTGCCGCCGGTCTTGGTCACGACGGCGCTGGTGTCCTTCTCCAGGTCCTGGCCGAAGGCATAGTCGGCGGTGAGGAAGAACCAGGTGTCGAGACCCGACTTCACCGCGGCAAGGCCGGTCACGTTGGCCTGGCCGAACGTGTCGAAGACGTAATGGATGGTGTAGGGACCGCAGGCCTCGTTGGTGAGACGGATCGAGCCCGGGCCGTTGAACATGATGATCTTGCCCCGCGCTTTCGCGATCTCGCCGGCGGCAAGCGCGGTCGCGGAGGCCGCGACGTCGTAGATCATCTCGACACCCTGATTGTCGATCATGTCGCGCGCGATGTTGGCGGAGAGGTCTGCCTTGTTGAGATGGTCGGCCGCCAGCACCTGGATCTTGCGTCCCAGCACCTCGCCGCCGAAATCCTCAACGGCCATCTTCGCGGCGGTCTCGCTGCCGGGACCGGTGATGTCGGCATAGAGGCTCGACATGTCGAGGATGCCGCCGATCTTCAGCGGCGGCTTGTCCTGGGCCTGCGCGGCGCTTGCGCTGAGCGCCAACGCGGCGGCGAAAATGCCCGACAAAATATGCTTCATGGAAAAGACCTCCCGTTATCGCGCCGTTGCTCTGATGGCGGCTTGGTTATTGCTCTTGGCAATTGTTATTGCCGCGATCATGCCGCATGGGCGACAGCGCAGCAAGCACGGCAGACGTTGCAAGCGCATGATGGTCGCCCATGTTTTCCGCAAAGCGGAATGGTGAAGTACGGCGAAATGTTTCCACGTCATTGCGAGCCAACGGGTCCGCGCGACGCGCGGCCCCGTTGGCTCGCAATGACGGCGTGTGTGGAAGCCTCTTCGCGCTCCAGCGCGCATGGGTTAAAGTCGAACCATAACGCAACCTCTCCGGGACACGTGACGCAACGGCTTCATCTCATCGTCGCATTTTTTCTCGTCGCGGGTCACGCCGCGCTCGCCGCGCCGTGCCAGTTTGACACGCAGGGCGAGGGCCGTGTCGCGGGAATCGTCGATGCGCGCAGCGTGCGTCTCGATGACGGACGCGAGGTGCGCCTCACCGGAATCGAGGCGACGGCGGCGACCAAGCAGACGTTGACGTCACTGCTCGCCGGCCGCGAGGTGATCCTGCGCGGCACCGACGACACGCCCGACCGCTACGGCCGGCAAGGCGCCCTCATGTTCATCGGCGAAAGCGACATCTCCGTGCAGGCCACGCTGCTCGCCCAGGGCGACGCAATCGTCTCCGCCGAGATCACGGACAAGGACTGCGCCGCGGCCCTGATGGCGGCGGAGGCCGAGGCCCGGCGCCAAAAAATGGGCAGCTGGGCTGACCCGTCGGCCATAAAAAACGCGGAAAGTTCGGACGATATTTTGGCAGGGATCGGGCGCTTTATGGTGGTCGAGGGCAAAGTCCTGTCGGTCCGGCAAGCTGGGGCAATGACATACCTCAACTTCGGACGGAACTGGACACGCGGCTTTGCCGTGACTATTTCAAAGCGCGCGTTACCGACCTTCGAGGGCGCGGGGATCGCCCTTAAGTCCTTGGAGAATCGACGGATTCGAGTCCGGGGCTGGATTGAGGGAACGACGGGGCCGCGTATCGATGTGCGTCTCTTGGGACAGGTTGAATTGCTGGGCGCAAACGAGCCTACTGGGGTAAGGCCTTAACGGCCGGGCACGGGTTAATCGACGTGAATGGGGTGCTAGAACGGCACAGACGAGGTGATTGCCGCCGCCTACGGGCTGCGCCGGCAGCGCTTTGCCTCCTGCTGGGTTCCGCTCTCGCCGGTTGCGGCGACATGAACCGGTTCCAGACCGCAGCCGCCCCGCCGACCGTGGCGATGCCCAAGCCGAAGCCGGCCGTCGCGCAGACCCCCGCCACCGAGAAGGAGCATGAGCGCATCCTGGCGAGCTATGGCGGCACCTATGACGATCCCAAGCTCGAGGCGCTCGTCAGCAAGACCGTCGACCGGCTGGTCGCAGCGTCCGACCGCCCTGACCAGGGCTACAAGGTCACCATCCTCAATTCCGGCGCGGTGAACGCGTTCGCGCTGCCGAACGGCCAGCTCTATGTCACGCGCGGCCTGCTGGCGCTTGCGAGCGACACCTCGGAATTGTCCTCCGTGCTGAGCCACGAGATGGCGCATGTGCTGTCCAAGCACGCCGCGATGCGCGAGGACCAGGCGCGCCAGGCCGCGATCGTCACCCGTGTCGTCACCGACATGAGCAACGATCCCGATCTCACTGCGCTTGCGCTCGCCAAGACCAAGCTCACCATGGCGAGCTTCTCGCGCAATCAGGAGTTCGAGGCCGACGGCATCGGCGTCGGCATTTCCGCCAAGGCGCATTTCGATCCCTATGGTGCCGCACGCTTCCTCTCGGCGATGGAACGCAATGCGGAGCTGAAGGCCGGCAAGACCTCGCTCGATCCGCGCGCGCAGGATTTCACCTCGTCGCATCCGGCTACCCCGGAGCGCGTGCAGAATGCACAGACCATCGCGCGGCAATATACTGCGCCCGAGGGCGCAGAACGCGACCGCGAGAGCTACCTCGCCGCGATCGACAACCTCGTCTACGGCGAAGACCCCAGCGAAGGCTTCGTCCGCGGCCGCAGATTCCTGCATCCCAAGCTCGGCTTCACCTTCCAGGCGCCGGATAATTTCACGCTCGACAACACCGCGCAGGCGGTGATCGGCGTGCGCGACGGCGGCTCGCAGGCGATGCGCTTCGACGTCGTGCGCGTGCCGGCCGAGCAGTCGCTCGGCGATTACCTCAATTCCGGCTGGATGGAGGGCGTCGAGAAGGCCTCGACCGAGGACATCTCCATCAACGGTTTTCCGGCTGCCTCGGTCACCGCCAAGGGCGACCAGTGGCAGTTCAAGGTCTACGCGCTGCGGTTCGGCAGCGACGTCTACCGTTTCATCTTCGCGGCCCGGCAGAAATCGACCGAGAGCGAGCGCAACGCGCGCGAGACAGTCAACTCGTTCCGCCGCCTGACGCTCGACGAGATCCAGGCCGCGCGCCCGCTGCGCATCAAGGTCATCACCGTGCAGCCGGGCGACACCGTGGAATCGCTGTCCCACCGCATGGCCAGCATCGATCACCCCGCCGAGCGGTTTCGTGTGCTGAACGGCCTCGACCGCACCGCGCAGGTAAAGGTGCGCGACCGCGTGAAGATCGTGGCGGATTGAGGCGCGCTAAGCGCGCGTCATTCCGGGGCGGGCTTGAGCAGCGAACCCGGGATCTGGAGCTACAAATCTCGCTGCCGTAGGGTGGGCAAAGCGTAGCGTGCCCACCATTCCCAGACGCAATCATTGAGAGGTGGTGGGCACGGCGCTGCGCGCCTTTGCCCACCCTACAAGAGCGCTTATCGCGGCTACTTGCCTTAGGCCCCCGCGTCCATATCGCCGGCCTCGCGCTGGCCGCTGAGCCAGAGCGCGAGCAGGGTCCAGAACGCGCCTGACAGCAGATACGCACCCGAGGCGATGACGCCGAGATTGGTGGCGAGCAGCAG
This sequence comes from Bradyrhizobium sp. B117, assembly GCF_038969555.1. Taxonomy (NCBI): domain Bacteria; kingdom Pseudomonadati; phylum Pseudomonadota; class Alphaproteobacteria; order Hyphomicrobiales; family Nitrobacteraceae; genus Bradyrhizobium; species Bradyrhizobium sp. B117. The sequence continues at coordinate 452,471 of NZ_CP152414.1, read as the reverse complement.
CGCGACCAGCGGCGCAAAGCCGGCGCCGAACAGCCAGGCCATGTCGGAAGTCAGCGCCGAGGCGGTGTAGCGATAGGCTTGGCGGAAGTTCGAGGCGATCGCACCCGAGGACTGCCCGAACGACAGGCCGAGCAGGATGAAGCCGATCACCATGTAGATGGTCTCGCCGAACGCGCCGGCGTCGAGCAGCTGCGGGGCGAATCCGCTGTAGATCGCGATCGCGATCGCCGATCCCATCAGGAGCGACTTGCGGCCGACGCGGTCGGCGATGATGCCGGAGGCCACGATCGCGGCGACGCCGAACACGGCGGCCACGATCTCGATGATCAGGAAGCGCACCGGGCTCTCGCGGGTGAACAGGAACACCCAGGACAACGGAAACACCGTCACCATGTGGAACAGCGCAAAGCTCGCCAGCGGCGCGAACGCGCCGAGCATGATGTTCTGGCCTTCGCGCGCCACCGTCTCGGAGATACGCGAGGGCTGGAGCTCGCGGGTCTCGAACAGCGAGGCGTATTCCTCGGTCGTCACCATGCGCAGGCGGGCGAACAGCGCCACGACGTTGATGGCAAACGCGACGAAGAACGGATAGCGCCAGCCCCAGTCGAAGAAATCGTCGGCCGACAGGTTGCCGGCGAAATAGGCGAACAGCGCGCTCGCCACGATCAGCCCGAGCGGGGCGCCGAGCTGCGGCACCATCGCGTACCAGCCGCGCTTGGACGGCGGCGCGTTCAGCGCCAGCAGCGAAGCCATGCCGTCCCAGGCGCCGCCCCAGGCTAGACCCTGCGCGATCCGCGCCAGCGCCAGCAGCCAGATCGCGGCGACGCCGATGTCGTGATAGCCGGGCAGGAACGCGAGCGCCACGGTGGCGGTGCCGAGCAGGAACAGCGCCGACACCAGCTTGGCAGTCTTGCCGTAGCTCCGGTCGACGGTCATGAAGATCACGGTGCCGATCGGCCGGGCCATGAAGGCCAGCGCGAAGATCATGAAGGAATAGAGGGTACCGGTCAGCTCGCTCGTGAACGGAAAGACCAGGCGCGGGAACACGATCACCGAGGCGATCGCGAACACGAAGAAGTCGAAGAATTCCGAGGTGCGGCCGATGATGACGCCGATGGCGATCTCGCCGGGACTGGCCTGGTCGTGGCCGTGCTCGCCCGAGTGGAGGTCTGCCATTGCGGGGGTCTGTGCCGTCGCCATTCGTGCGCCCTTAACGTCCTGAAAACCAAAGCCGACCGCCCGGCGGATGCCAGGCAATCTGGCCCTGTCTGACCCAACATCCCGCACTGCAACATTGGACAAATTGTCCAATGTCCGGATTGTTGCGCCGCAGCTACCCGTTGGCCCCGCAAAGGAAACTCATTCTCAAAGGCTCGGCCCGTGTCTCGTCTCAAGATCCTGGCGCTACTACCCCTGGCAGTCGCGCTCAGCGGCTGCAACTACGTCGTGCTGGCGCCAGCCGGCGACATCGCTGCCCAGCAGCGCGACCTCGTCATCATTTCCACCGTCCTGATGCTCCTCATCGTCGTCCCCGTGATGGCGCTGACGGTGCTGTTCGCCTGGCGCTACCGCCAGTCCAACAGCTCTGCCCGCTACGAGCCGGAATGGGACCACTCGACCAAGCTCGAGCTGGTGATCTGGTCGGCGCCGCTTCTGATCATCGTTTGCTTGGGCGCGCTGACCTGGATGGGCACGCATCTGCTCGACCCCTATCGCACGCTTGGCCGCATCAAGGCGGAGCAGGCCGTGGACCAGTCCAAGGCTCCGCTCGAGGTCGACGTCGTCGCGCTCGATTGGAAGTGGCTCTTCATCTATCCGGACTACGGCATCGCCACCGTCAACGACCTTGCCGCGCCGGTCGATCGTCCGATCAACTTCCGCATCACCGCCTCCTCGGTGATGAACTCGTTCTACATCCCCGCGCTTGCCGGCCAGATCTATGCGATGCCGGGCATGGAGACCAAGCTCCACGCCGTGGTGAACCACGCCGGCACCTACAAGGGCTTTTCGGCCAACTACAGCGGCGCCGGCTTCTCCGGCATGCACTTCAACTTCCAGGGCCTCGACGACAAGGGCTTCGATGCCTGGGTTGCGCAGGCCAAATCGGCCGGCGGCTCGCTCGGCCGCGCTGAATATCTTCAGCTCGAGAAGCCAAGCGAGAACGAGCCGGTGCGCCGCTACGGCACGGTCGATGCCGATCTCTACCGCCTGATCCTCAACATGTGCGTCGAGACCGGCAAGATGTGCCAGAGCGAGATGATGGCGATCGACGCCAAGGGCGGCAACGGCCATGAGGGCCTGAACAACACCCTGCCGCTCACTTACGACAAGCACGCCCGCCGCGGCACCGTGTTCGGACCCGAGCCGACCTTCGTCGCCGGCACCTGCACGCCGGATGCGCCGCAGGGCCAGAGCACCGCGTCGATCAAGGCTCCGCTCGACACCGCGCCGCTCCTCGGCGCCGGCCTGAAGCGGCCGACCTTCGCGCCGCTGAAGTCCTCGTCCTTCTTCCTCGGACAACGTCCGAAATCCGACTCCTAAAGAGAGCTCGCATGTCTCCTGATCTTCTCAAGCTCATCTTCGGCCGGCTCGGCATCGATTCGCTGCCGTTCCACGAGCCGATCCTCGTCGGCACCTTCGCGGTGGTCGCGCTCGGCGGCGTCACTCTGCTCGCTGGCCTCACCTATTTCCGCCTCTGGGGCTATCTCTGGCGCGAGTGGTTCACCACCGTGGATCACAAGCGCATCGGCATCATGTACATGATCCTCGGCATCGTGATGCTGCTGCGCGGTTTCGCCGACGCCCTCATGATGCGCGCGCAGCAGGCGCTCGCGTTCGGCGGCTCCGAAGGCTTCCTCCCCGCCCATCACTACGACCAAGTCTTCACCGCCCACGGCGTGATCATGATCTTCTTCGTGGCGATGCCGCTGGTCACCGGCCTGATGAACTACGTCGTGCCGCTCCAGATCGGTGCGCGCGACGTGTCGTTCCCGTTCCTGAACAATTTCAGCTTCTGGATGACGGTCGGCGGCGCGGTGCTGGTGATGGCCTCGCTGTTCATCGGCGAGTTCGCCCGCACCGGCTGGCTCGCTTATCCGCCGCTCTCGAACATCGGCTACAGTCCTGACGTCGGCGTCGACTATTACATCTGGGCGCTGCAGGTCGCCGGCGTCGGCACGACGTTATCGGGCATCAACCTGATCTGCACCATCGTCAAGCTGCGCTGCCCCGGCATGACGATGATGAAGATGCCGGTGTTCACCTGGACCTCGCTCTGCACTAACGTCCTGATCGTCGCCTCCTTCCCCGTCCTGACCGTCGTGCTCGCGCTGCTCTCGCTCGACCGCTACGTCGGCACCAATTTCTTCACGAACGATTTCGGCGGCAGCGCGATGATGTACGTGAACCTGATCTGGATCTGGGGTCACCCCGAGGTCTACATCCTGGTTCTCCCGGCCTTCGGCATCTTCTCCGAGGTGACGTCGACCTTCTCGGGCAAGCGCCTGTTCGGCTACACCTCGATGGTCTACGCCACGGTGGTCATCACCATCCTGTCGTACCTGGTCTGGCTGCACCACTTCTTCACGATGGGCTCGGGTGCCAGCGTCAACTCGTTCTTCGGCATCACCACGATGATCATCTCGATCCCGACGGGCGCGAAGATGTTCAACTGGCTGTTCACGATGTATCGCGGCCGCATCCGTTACGAGCTGCCGATGCTGTGGACCATCGCCTTCATGCTGACCTTCGTGATCGGCGGCATGACAGGCGTGCTGCTCGCGGTGCCGCCGGCCGACTTCGTGCTGCACAACAGCCTGTTCCTGATCGCGCACTTCCACAACGTGATCATCGGCGGCGTGGTGTTCGGCGCGTTCGCCGGCATCAACTACTGGTTCCCGAAGGCGTTCGGCTTCAAGCTCGATCCGTTCTGGGGCAAGCTGTCGTTCTGGTTCTGGGTCACCGGCTTCTACATGGCCTTCATGCCGCTCTACGTGCTCGGCCTGATGGGCGTGACCCGCCGCCTGCGCGTGTTCGACGATCCGAGCTTGCAGATCTGGTTCGTCGTCGCCGCGATCGGCGCCGGCCTCGTCCTCCTCGGCATCATGTGCATGCTGATGCAGTTCGCGGTCTCCTTCCTCAAGCGCGAGCAGCTCAAGGACGTCACCGGCGATCCCTGGGATGCGCGCACGCTGGAATGGGCGACGTCCTCGCCGCCGCCGGACTACAACTTCGCTTTCACCCCTGTCGTTCACGACAATGACGCGTGGTGGGACATGAAGAAGCGCGGCTATCAGCGTCCGCTCACCGGCTTCAAGCCGATCCACATGCCGAGCAGCACCGGCACCGGCATCATCCTCGCCGGCCTCGCCACCGCGATGGGTTTCGGCCTGATCTGGTACATGTGGTGGCTGGCCGCCTTGAGCTTCATCGCGATGCTCGCCGTCGGGATCGGTCACACCTTCAACTATCACCGCGACTTCGACATTCCGGCTGAAGACGTCATCCGGACCGAGGACGCGCGCACCAAACTGCTCGCCGGAGCCAAGTAAATGACCATCGCTGTCAATCCCACCCAAACCGGCGAGCCGATGTTCTACCTCGCCGACGAACACCCGCATCCGGAAGGCTACAGCACCTCGCTCGGCTTCTGGATCTACCTGATGAGCGACTGCCTCATCTTCGCGATCCTGTTCGCCACCTTCGGCGTTCTCGGCGGCAACTACGCCGCCGGCCCCGCCCCGAAGGACCTGTTCGACCTGAACCTGGTCGCGGTGAACACCTCGATGCTGCTGCTGTCGTCGATCACCTACGGCTTTGCCATGCTGACGATGCAGCAGAACAAGGTCGCCCAGACCCAGATGTGGCTGGCGATCACCGGCCTGTTCGGTCTCGCCTTCATCGGCATCGAGCTCACCGAGTTCGCCCACATGATCCATGAAGGCGCTACCCCTCAGCGCAGCGCCTTCCTGTCCGCCTTCTTCACCCTGGTCGGCACCCACGGCCTGCACGTCTCCTGCGGCCTGATCTGGCTGGTGACGCTGATGGTGCAGGTCTGGAAATTCGGCCTGATCGAGGCCAACCGCCGCCGCCTGATGTGCCTGTCGATGTTCTGGCACTTCCTCGACGTGGTCTGGATCGGCGTCTTCACCTTCGTCTATCTCCTGGGAGTCCTGCGATGAACACCGATACCCACGCAGCCGGCGCGCACGACCATCACCACGGCGACAGCCACGCCCACGGCACGTTCTCGACCTACATGCTCGGCTTCGTGCTCTCGGTCGTGCTGACCGCGATCCCGTTCTGGCTGGTGATGAGCGGCGCGCTGCCGAGCAAGCAGATCACCGCGCTCGTCATCATGGCGTTCGCGGTCGTGCAGATCGTCGTGCACATGATCTACTTCCTGCACATGAACACGACCTCGGAGAACGGCTGGAGCATGATGGCGCTGATCTTCACCATCGTCATGGTGGTGATCGCGCTGTCCGGTTCGCTGTGGGTGATGAACCACCTCAACACCAACATGATGCCGATCCACCAGATGACGGGAATGAAGTGAGCGACACCTGGACCGTGACGAGCAAGGCAGAGGGGACGCGCGGCAAGGCCGCACGGCCCTCCCTGTGGCTCACGGTCCTCTCGCTCGCGGCTTTCGTCCTTCTGATCGCGCTCGGCGTCTGGCAGGTCGAGCGCCGCGCCTGGAAGCTGGCGCTGATCGACCGCGTCGAGCAGCGCGTCCACGCCCCAGCGCAGCCGATTCCCGCGCCGGCGTCTTGGCCTGCGGTCACCGCCGCGAACGACGAATACCGGCATGTCAGCCTTGCCGGCCGCTTCCTGCACGACCGCGAGACGCTGGTTCAGGCCGTGACCGAGGAAGGTCCGGGCTATTGGGTGCTGACGCCGCTTCAGCGCGATGACGGCACGCAGGTTTTGGTCAACCGCGGTTTCGTGCCGTCCGAGCAGCGTGACGCATCGACGCGCCAGGGCGGCAATCCCGACGGCAAGGTCGAGATCACCGGCCTCTTGCGCATGAACGAGCCGAAGGGCGGATTCCTCCGGAACAACGTGCCCCAGCACAACCGCTGGTATTCGCGCGATGTCGCCGAGATTGCGGCTGCACGCGGCCTCACCCACGCCGCGCCGTTCTTCGTCGATGCTGACGCCGGATCACAAACCGCTGGCGGGCCGATCGGCGGATTGACCGTGATCAGCTTTCCCAATAACCACCTGATCTACGCGCTGACGTGGTTTGCCCTGGCTTTCATGCTGGCTGGTAAGCTTTTCGTCACATTCGGCGGCGGGCTGTTCCGCCGCAGGCGCTTCGTCCACGAACCGGAAGGCGGGCCCGATGCCGCCGCCCGCAGGACGGGATCAGATGCTGGAACGATCGTCGAACAGGCCTGACGACGCAAAGACTCAGACGCTTGCCGCTAGCGCCGTCACGCTGCAACCGCAGGCGGACGCGCGCGGCGAGCTGATCGGCGCTGCACCGACCGACGATGAGACCAATCGCAAGAACATGGCGCTGCTGATCCAGCTGCGCTGGACCGCCGTGGTCGGCCAGATCGTGACCATCGGCGGCGTGCATTTCTGGCTCGGCATTCCCCTGCCCCTGGAGCGGATGGGCGCGGTGATCGGCGCGCTGGTGCTGCTCAATGTCTCCAGCCTGATCTGGGTGCGCCATCGCGCCGCGGTCTCCAGCAACGAGCTGCTGGTCGCCTTGATGCTCGACGTCGCCGCGCTGACTGCGCAGCTTTACCTCAGCGGCGGTGCCACCAACCCCTTCACCTCGCTGTTCCTGCTCCAGGTGACGCTCGGCGCGGTGCTGCTCGATGCCCGCTCGACCTGGTCGCTGGTCGCACTCACTTGCGCCAGCTTCGTCTGGCTGACGATCGCCTATCGCCCGCTCGACCTGCCGCCGAATCCGCTGAGCGAGACTTATACGCTCACCGTGGCCGGCATGCTGCTCGGATTCGTGCTCAACGCCGTGCTGCTGGTCGTGTTCGTCACCCGCATCAATCGAAACCTGAGGGAGCGCGACGCGCACTTGGCCGCGCTGCGCCAGCATGCGGCCGAGCAGGACCACATCGTCCGCATGGGCCTGCTGGCCTCCGGCGCAGCGCATGAGCTCGGCACGCCGCTGGCCTCGCTCTCGGTGATCCTCAGCGACTGGCGGCGCATGCCCGACCTCGCCGCCGATCAGGAGCTCGCCGAGGATCTCTCGGAGATGGAGACCTCGCTGCAGCGCTGCAAGACCATCGTCACGGGCATTCTCGTCTCGGCCGGCGAAGCGCGCGGCGAAGGCTCCTCGCCGACCACGGTGACGGCGTTCGTCACCGCGCTGGTCGAAGAATGGCGCGACGCGCGCTCGGCGCGCACCCTCTATTTCGTCAACACCTTCGGCGAGGACGTCGCGATCGTCTCCGACATCGCGCTGAAGCAGGTGATCTTCAACGTGCTCGACAACGCCTATGAGGTCTCGCGCGACTGGGTCGAGCTCGTGGCCGAGCGCGAGGGCGACAATCTCGTGCTGGCGATCAGCGATCGCGGCCCGGGCTTCGCGCCGGAGATGCTGGCGCAGCTCGGAAAACCCTATCAGTCGAGCAAGGGCCGCGCCGGCGGCGGGCTCGGCCTGTTCCTGGTGGTGAACGTCGTGCGCAAGCTCGGCGGCAGCGTGACCGCCGAGAACCACAGGAAGCGCGGCGCCACAGTCCGCCTGACGCTGCCGCTCGCAACACTCGCGATCGGAGGCAAGTTTGACACCTGACCGCTCGCTCATCGTCGTCGAGGACGACGCCGGCTTCGCGCGCACGCTGAAACGCTCGTTCGAGCGCCGCGGCTACGAGGTCGTGCTGGCGGCGTCGATCGAAGAGGTGCGGAAAGTGCTGGAGGAGCGCTCCTTCGGCCATGCCGTGGTCGACCTCAAGCTCGGCGGCGCCTCCGGGCTCGCGTGTGTCGAGCTGCTGCATACCCACGATCCGGAGATGCTGATCGTGGTGCTGACAGGCTTTGCCAGCATCTCGACCGCCGTTGAAGCCATCAAGCTCGGCGCCTGCCACTATCTCGCCAAGCCCTCCAACACCGACGACATCGAGGCCGCCTTCAACCGGGCCGAAGGCAATGCCGAGGTTGCCCTCGACACGCGGCCGACCTCGATCAAGACTCTGGAATGGGAACGCATCCACCAGACCCTGATCGAGACGGATTTCAACATCTCGGAAGCGGCTCGGCGGCTTGGCATGCACCGGCGCACGCTGGCAAGGAAGCTCGAGAAGCGTCCGGTGAAGTGAACGGTTCGCCGCGCGGGGGGGAAACACGCACCGGAGCTGATGACCTTGCAGCCATGCATCACTAGACTATTGGATGCGGCGGCTGACGGCCGCCGCTGTGCTGCAGCGGCCCAAGCGAGGAGACTGCCCCGTGACATTGCTCGTCGAGCGCATCGACTCGCCTGCCGCCCTGTCGCCTGCGCGCAGCCAGCGTGATACCGAAACCGTTCAGTTTGCACAGGCGGCGCTCGAGGCCGGCAAGAAGGAGGGCCTGCAACTGGCCGTGCGAGCGCGCTATGTCGCGCTTGCGGCCATCGCGTGCCTGCTGCTGGCCATCAACCCGGCGTGGGAGCAGCTCTACTACGTGGCGTTGCTCGGCCTGTTCGCACTGATCGGATGGGCCCAGGTCAGGGTCGGGCGGGTCGGCGTATCGCGGTCGGAGCTGGCACTGTTGTTCTGCGACCTGGCGCTGCTCACATTCGTCATCGTCGTCCCGAATCCATTCGGCACGACGCACTGGCCGGTCGCGATGCAATATCATTTCGGCAACTTCATCTATTTCTTCGTCCTGCTCGCAGGCGCCACGCTGGCCTATTCCTGGCGAACCGTGATTACGGTCGGAACATGGACGGCAGCGCTCTGGGTGATCGGCGTGGCCTGGGTGTGGTGGCAACCTGATCGCGATCCCGCACTGACCGCCCGCATTGCGGAGGCGGTGGGCAGCGATCACAGGCTGTTCGCGCTGATCTCGCCCGATGCGATCGGATTCGGTCTCCGCATCCAGGAGATCGTCGTCTTCCTGATCGTGGCGGGGACGCTGGCGCTCGCGGTCCGTCGCAGCAATGATCTGCTGATCCGGCATGCTGCGGTGGAGCGAGAACGCGGCAATCTTGCGCGCTACTTCTCACCCAATGTCGTCACGGAGTTATCGAAGCACGATGAGCCATTGAAGCAGGTGCGCACCCAGGACGTCGCGGTGCTGTTCGTGGACATCGTCGGCTTCACGGCCTTTGCCGATGTGCGCACACCGGAGGAAGTGGTGCGGACGTTACGCGAATTCCACGGATTGATGGAGCAGGAGGTTTTCCGCCACGACGGCACATTGGACAAATATCTGGGCGACGGATTGATGGCGACATTCGGCACGCCCTTCGCAGGCGCGCGCGATGCCAGCAACGCGCTGCGCTGCGCCCAGGCCATGATCGCGGCGGCGGACGGCTGGAACGCCCAGCGAGCGGCGTCCAGTGAACCACCGATGCGCGTCGGCTTTGGCTTGCATTACGGGCCGGTGGTGCTCGGCGACATCGGGCACACCTGTCTGGAATTTGCCGTGATTGGCGCGACCGTCAATGCGGCAAGCCGACTGGAGGGGCTGACGCGCACGCTCGACTGCGCGCTGGTGGCAAGCAACGATCTCGTCAGTCGCGCCAGGCTCGAGCTCGGCAGCGCAGCCGAGACGTTTGCATCGCTGGTCGCCGTCGATCCCCAAGTGATCCGCGGTCTCGAGCGGCCGATCGCGATCTGGACCCAGCCGCGCGCGACGCCGTAAAGCGAGGCCAGACCGCCACTGGATCACGCCTCCAAACAAAAAAGCCCGGCCAAACGGCCGGGCTTTTGAACTGTTGCGATCGACGCGACGGGATGTTTACGCGGCCTCGTCGGCAACGGTGGTATCGTCCCCATCCGTATCGTCGGTATCGCCCTCGGCATCGCTCTCGCCTTCGCCATCGGCAGCTTCCGCCTTGGCGTTGGTGCGGCGCGGGCTCTTGGCGAGCTGGGCCTCGATCTCCTTGACCGCTTCGGTCTCGGTCGAGTGCTGCACCACCGCGATCTCGCGGGAAAGACGATCGAGCGCCGCTTCATAGAGCTGGCGTTCGCTGTAGGACTGCTCCGGCTGCGACTCCGAGCGGTAGAGGTCGCGCACGACTTCCGCGATCGCGACGATGTCGCCCGAGTTGATCTTCGCTTCGTATTCCTGGGCGCGGCGCGACCACATGGTGCGCTTGACGCGGGCGCGGCCCTTGAGCGTCTCCAGCGCCTTCTTGACCAGCGCGGGCTCGGACAGCTTGCGCATGCCGACATTGGCGACCTTGGCGGTCGGAACACGGAGCGTCATCTTGTCCTTGATGAAGTTGATGACGAACAGCTCGAGCTTTGCGCCGGCGATCTCCTGCTCCTCGATGGCCAGGATCTGGCCGACGCCGTGAGCGGGATAGACCACGAATTCGTTGGCCTTGAAGCCCTGACGCTGGGTCACGACCTTCTTTTCCTCGACCTTCGGCGCAGCGGGCTTCACGGCCGGCTTGGCGGCAGCGACGGGAGCCTTGGCAGGCGCAGCAGCAACGGGGGCCTTCGGCGCGGCGGGCTTGGCAGCGTGAGCCTTAACAGCAGCGGGCTTGGCAGCAGCAGGCTTGGCAACGGTCGCTTTCGCGGCCGGTTTGGCAGACTTGTTAGGCATTGCGCTTCTTTTGTTCTTCGAGGACTTTGCAGCCGGCGCCTTCGTCGCGGTCCGACCCTTGGATGCGCTACGGCTGGCCGCGGCGACTTTTTTGGCCTCCTTATGGGAAGCCCTCGCTGAAGTACTCTTTTTACGCGTTTTCTGTGACACAGCCTGCGCGCGGAAACTGCCACGCCCCTGTTCGACATTTAGGTTTCACGGGAACCCAGAGGGGCCAACGAGGCTGACGGGGTTCGGCTCAATGTGCCCAATATAGCACATTTCCCGCAAAAATCAATGATTTAGGGGCTTTTGTGACTGGTTTTCGGCGCCGACGAAGGTATTAGGGTTAAGTTTGGCCCTGATTCAGTCTCCGGAGCCGGGGTTCGGAGAAAAATATTTCTCGAACTTTCCGTCCATCCCGTCGAACTCCTTGGCGTCGGCGGCTGATTCTTTCTTCTGGGTGATGTTCGGCCAGCTCTTGGCGTAGTCGGCGTTGACCTGGAGCCACTTTTCGAGGCCCGGTTCCGTGTCCGGCTTGATGGCGTCGGCGGGGCATTCCGGCTCGCACACGCCGCAATCGATGCATTCGTCCGGATGGATGACGAGCATGTTGTCACCCTCGTAGAAACAATCGACCGGGCAGACCTCGACGCAGTCGGTGTACTTGCACTTGATGCAGTTTTCAGTGACGACGTAAGTCATCCAACGCTCCGAAAAGCTCTTTTAGAAGTCGCGGCTTGCCTAGCGCGGATGGCCCGGCGCCGCAAGGTCGGGAAGGCTCGATCATGACGGCTTTATGTGTTTGATCGACCAAGAAATGAATTCAAAGCGCAATTAATTGCGCTGAGAACCTGGATTGCCTTCGCTCAGTTCCTCGTAGAGGACACGGGCCGAGGCGGCATCGCCGCGGCGCTCGTTGAAGCCGGTGACTTTCAACACGCGCACGGTGCGATCGAGCGCGATGGTGAGGACATCACCGAGCTTGATCGCATGGCCCGGCGATGTCTCGCGGGTACCGTTGACGCGGACGTGGCCGGACTCGACGAGCTCGGCCGCGGAGGTGCGCGCCTTCACCACCCGCGCGTGCCACAGCCATTTGTCGATGCGCTGCCGCTCGGTCGTGGCTCTATTCCTTATGGCGCGTTTTCTTCACGCGAACCGCTCCGCACTTCGCTTGAAAACGCTATCCTACTCCTTCCGCCCCGACAGCTGCTCCTTCAGCGCGGCGAGTTTGGCGAAGGGCGAGTTCGGATCCATGGGACGATCGCGCTCGCGCGGGTTGGCGCTCGAGGCGTAGGGGCGCAGCGAGGGACCGGACTCGCGATCGCGACGATCGCGGCCCTTGTCGCGGTCGCGGCCGCCACGGTGCTCGCGCTCGCCCGGCTTGCCCTTGTTGCGATCGCGGTCACGATCGCGATCCTTGCCCTCGAAGCGGCGGTTGTTGTCGTTGCGCTGCTCGCGGCGCTCGCCACCGCCTTCCTCGCGGCCCTTGCGGAAATCCCTGCCATCCCGGCGATGACCGCCGCCGTGACGCTGGCGCTCGCCAGGCTTGGCGCCATCGGCGGCTTCGCCGGCCGTCGCCTCCGCGGGCGCGCTGCCGGCTTCAGCACCAGCCTGCGAACGCGGCTGGTTGTGATGGCGCTGGTGGCGATGGCGCTCGTGGCGCGGCTTGCGGTCCTCGTGACGGCCGCCGGGACGCCAGACCTCGACCAGCTCGGGCTCGGCGGGCGCAGCCGCGGCCTCGACAGGCGCGGCAGCATCGGGCGATGCGGCGGCTTCGGTTGCAGCGGTCTCGGCAGGCGCGGCTTCGAGGCCGGCAGCCTCCGCAGGCGTAGCGGTTTCTTCCGCCGGCGGTGCGATGCCGGGAGCATCCTCGGGCGTGACGGGCGCCTCGGGAGAAGCTTCGAGCGCCGGCTCTTCCTGGGCGGGCTCGTCGTGCTGCTCCATGCCGGGCGCGTCTTCAACGGTGACGGCTTCGGCGGACACGGCCGCCTCTTCAGGCAAGCCTGCAACGGCTTCTGCGGCCGTCTCGGTCGAGGTCTCCGCGCGGCCCTCGGCGGGCGGCGTCTCGGCCGCGACCGTCTCCGCAGCAGGCGCTGCCGGCTTCACCGGCAGCGGCGGACGCTTCTCCATGCGATAGCCGAGCGCACGCAGCACCGAGGCAAAGTCTTCGCCTGCCGAGCCGGTGAGCGAGGTCATCGCCTGCGTCACCACAAAGCTGCGGCCGTCGAATGCGCCGGCGGGCTTTTCGCCGGGCGAGTTCTCGCGCCAGGCCAGCGCCGGGCGGATCAGATCAGCGAGACGCTCCAGGATGTCGACGCGCACGGCGCGCTCACCGGCCTGCTTGTAGCCGAGCACGCGATAGGCATCGCGCGGTAGCTGCTTGTCGACCGGGAACGAGGTGCGGCCGGACGAAGCCAGATGCTGCGCGCCCGAGAGCGAGGACAGATCGACATTGTCCTGCTTCAGCGCCCACAACAGCGCGGCGAGCGCGCGCGCGGCGGGCTTCAAGAGGCCGGGGAAATAGATGTGATAGGCGCCGAAGCGGACGCCGTATTTGCGCAAGGTCGCGCGCGAGGGCTGGTCGAGATCCTTCAGCTCGTTGGCGATCTTCGGACGCTCCAAAACGCCGAGCGCCTCGACCAGCTGATAGGCGATGCCGCGGGCAATGCCGGTAACGTCCTCGGCCTTGGACAGCTCGAACATCGGCCCGAGCAGCTTCTCGATATGCGTTTTGAGCCAGAGCTCGAGGCGGGCCTGCACCTTCTCTCGGGGGCCGCCGGTGAGGCGCTCGTCGGAGATGATGCGGATGCGCGGATGCAGCGCGTCGTCTGCGGCAGACAGCCGCGCCACGGCATCGCCGGTCCAGCGGATCATGCCCTCCGAGGTCAGCACGAACTGGTCGTCCGGCGCGTTGCCCAGTTTTTCGGCGCGCGCATTGATCTCGCCGGCGAGCACCGCTTGCGCTGCAGCCTGCAAGGCTTTCGCATCGGAGCCGGCCTCCGCCGCATCCGGTGCAAAGGTGAAGCCATCGAGGCGGCCGATGACATGGCCTTCGACGATGACTTCGCCGGTCTTGCCGATTTCAGTATTCAAGCTCGTGTTCTCCCGCAGGCGGCGCATCAATACACTGGTCCGACGATCAACGAAACGCTCAGTCAAGCGTTCATGGAGCGCATCCGATAATTTATTTTCGACCTCCCGCGCGATCCCCTGCCAGCGTTCGGGGTCTTTCAGCCAGTCCGGGCGGTTGGCGACGAAGGTCCAGGTGCGGATCTGCGCGATCCGGGCCGACAGCGTGTCGATGTCGCCGTCGATGCGGTCGGCCTGGTCGACCTGGGCCGCGAACCAGGAATCGGGGATGCAGCCCTTCCGCATCAGGAAGCCGTAGAGCGTGGTCACGAGCTCGGCATGGGCGGCCGGCGACAGCTTTCGGTAATCCGGGACCTGGCAGGCCTCCCAGAGCCGCTCCACGGCGGCCTTGCCATGCGCGATATCGCGCACCTCGACGTCGCGGGCGGCATGGTCGAGCACGCGCATGTCCTCGGCGACGGGAGCGCGCGTCAGCGCCTCATGGCCGGGGGCCAAATTCAAGGACACCTGGAGCGCGCCGAGCGAGGAGAAATCCAGCTTCGCGTTGCGCCATTGCAGCACCTTCACGGCATCGAAGGTGTGGTTCTGCAGCGCGTTGACGAGCTCGGGCTCGAACGGCGCGCAGCGGCCGGTGGTGCCAAAGGTGCCGTTGCGCGTGGCACGTCCGGCGCGGCCGGCGATCTGCGCGAATTCGGCCGGCGTCAGGCGGCGGAACTGGTAGCCGTCGAACTTGCGGTCGGAGGCGAAGGCGACGTGGTCGACGTCGAGATTGAGGCCCATGCCGACGGCGTCGGTGGCGACGAGGTAATCGACATCACCGTTCTGGAACATCGCGACCTGCGCATTGCGCGTGCGCGGCGACAGCGAGCCCAGAACAACGGCAGCGCCGCCATGCTGGCGGCGGATCAGCTCGGCGATGGCGTAGACCTCGTCGGCCGAGAAGGCGACAATCGCAGTACGGCGCGGCTGGCGCGTGATCTTGCGGTCGCCGGCAAATTCGAGGCTGGACAGGCGCGGCCGCGTGATCATGGAGACGCCCGGCAACAGCCGCTCGATGATCGGGCGCATGGTGGCGGCGCCTAACAGCAGCGTCTCGTCGCGGCCGCGGCGGTTGAGGATGCGGTCGGTGAAGACGTGGCCGCGTTCGAGATCGGAGGCGATCTGGACCTCGTCGACCGCGAGGAAGGAGACGTCGATATCGCGCGGCATCGCCTCGACAGTGGAGACCCAATAGCGCGGGTTCTTCGGCTTGATCTTCTCCTCGCCCGTGACGAGCGCGACGCTCTCGATGCCCGCGCGATCGGCGATCTTGTTGTAGACCTCGCGCGCGAGCAGGCGCAGCGGCAGGCCGATCATGCCGGAGGGATGCGCCAGCATCCGCTCGATGGCGAGATGGGTCTTGCCGGTGTTGGTCGGCCCGAGCACCGCGGTGACGCCCGCGCCGGCTGCGCGCTCGGAAGCGAAGGGGGAGGGAGAGAAGGGCATGTCTGGGGGATTAGGTAATGGCGATTTGGGCGAATGTCAGTGCTGGATGGGGCGTGTTGGGGGCGTGGTCGTTCCTACGCACTGCTGTCATCGCCCGGCTTGACCGGGCGATCCAGTACGCCGAGGTGGTCGTGGGAAAGCCGAGAAGCCGCGGAGTACTGGATGCCCCGGTCAAGCCGGGGCATGACAGCGGAGAGGATGGCGGCGTTCGGACACATAGCCGACGCGTGAATGCCTCTTCGCCCACCGTGGGTGTGGAAGCCGCCTCCCCGAACCTCGCGCAACTGTCTCACTTTGCGACGCTTTTCCCGTTCTCTTTAAGCTTCGGAACGACTCTAGAACGAATCGCGGCCGAATCGCTGACTCCCCGTTGAGTCCTGTTACGTTCACGCAACATGTCGCGGGACTCGTTTTGCGTGTGCACTAGATGGAGTTTTGGGGTGCCGCACAAGCGACGATTTGAGGACGGAAAGGCTTAAGTTGGGGACGAGCCTGAGTCGAATCAGAATCGGGGAGGAGTCAAATGGATTCCCGGTTCTCGATGCTCCGAAACAAAAAGCGCGAAAACAACCCCATGCACAGTAGGCATGTCATTGAATTTGCACACTTTCTTACCCTCCCCTCCAGGGGAGGGTAAGCGCCGCCATCGGCAGCGCGGCTACTGCGTCTTCGCCACGCGCGGGGGCTGGGGCGCGGTGACGAAGCTGGTGGCTTCCAGCATCGCAGGCCCGAGCGGCGTCGGGACCTTCAGCCAGAACGGGACCAGGATGCGCGTGCCGGCGACGGGGGCGAAGGCGATCTCGATGTTGCGCTGGGCGGCGAGGTATTTGATCACGGGGCGATCGGGGATGTAGCCCGCGACAGGCACGAAATAGAGCGCGCAGACCACGACCGGGCCGCGATAGCCCTTCTCAGCCTTCACCGTCTCCATGCGCTTGAAATCGAGCTTCAAGTCGTAGCGCATGCGGCCGTCGAACACGGGTGCGCCGTTGTGGCAGGCGTCGGGCGTGACGGGGTCGCCGGTGCCGGGCACGCGCAGCAGCGAGGCCGTCATCGGGTCCCAGACGCCGCGGCGATGCGCGTCGGTGACGACGATGCGGTCAGGATCGACCGGCGGCTCCGGCACGATGCCGAACTCCTTCACATTGCCCTTGTCGAGCGTGATGCGGATCTCTTCGGTCTTCTTCGAGGTGGTGGTGGAGGCCTGGTAGCCGGTCGCAACCAGCGCACCATTGACGACGCGGCCCTGCGAGGCGCCGGTGCCGGACCCGCCCGCGAACGACTTCAAAAGCCCCGTGGTGCCGCCACTGGCCGCAGCCGCGAACACGTCGTCGCCGATATCGATGTTCCAGGCGCCCTTGCCGACCGGAATGCCGGCCAGCGTCGCCTCATATTGCGCCTCGAGCTTGCCCTGCGCCGCCACCGGCTCGGCGCCCCACGCGAGCGCGAACCCGCAAAGGGCCGCGAAGGCCAGCCGGCGAGCCAAGCGCGGCCGGGACGCAAGTCGGGAAGTTCTGGGCACAAAACGATCCAATCGGGGCGCGACGGTTGTTACTTAAGCCAAAAACCGCGGCAGACAATGCGTCCGGGCATCTCCAGCCTGGAACCTGAGCGGACTTTTCCAGTCCGATTACGCCCTTTATGTGATGGTAAGGGGTTTCAATCATTGCCGTTTTGGTGATCGGGGTACCGCGTCAGGAGCGCGCACGCGGCCCGCTCATTCCGCTGTCATACCCCGCGAAGGCGGGGTATCCAGTACGCCGCGCCCCCTCGGCTCCGGCCGCGCCGCCGGTGGAATACTGGATCGCCCGGTCAAGCCGGGCGATGACACCGTGGTGGGGCAGAGCGCACCCCCAAAACCCCGCCCAAATCCTTGACTACCCGCCCCTTCCCCCCTATACGTCCGCCCGCTCCCTGCAAGGACAGAGAATTTGCCCCTGTGGCGCCCCGAATGGCGGCCGCAACTCATTGGGGGCTCGAACCAAGGATAATGCCATGTCTCGCCGCTGCGAACTGACGGCCAAGGGCCCCCTCGTCGGCCACAAGGTCAGCCACTCCAACATCAAGACCAAGCGCCGCTTCCTGCCGAACCTCGTCAACGTGACGTTCATTTCGGAAGCCCTTGAGCGCAACGTGCGCCTGCGCGTTTCCACCAACGCGGTGAAGAGCGTCGACCACAATGGCGGCCTCGATGCCTTCCTGCTCAAGGCCAACGCCGACGCCCTGTCGCCGCGCGCCCTGGAGCTGAAGCGCGCCATCCAGAAGAAGGTCGGCGACACCGCGCCGGCGAAGAAGGCCAGCTAAGATTTTCTTTTCTAGCGGAGGCTAAGTCGCGTGGCGTAGGCTTAGCCAGTCGAGTTTTGCATTGCGGCCGGATCGAAAGATCCGGCCGTTTTTGTTTTGTGACCCAGCGACCCTGCGAGGGGTCCGAAATCCTCACCTTAGTCGTTTGCTTACCGCCAGCTTAGGATGAACCAGCTTTTGAAAACCCGCACGCGACGAGCTCAGACTCAAAACTCCCGATACAATTCTCAGGTACTGCAAGCACGAACAGATTACGCGCGCGTGTAACGGCCACGTACCCAATCCTGCCATCTTCGGTGTGTGTTCCGTCGAGCATCTTTCGCACCTGCGCCCTGTCAGCTACGTACATAACAGCGCCAATGCTTTCGCCCTTCACTTGGTGCACCGTGGACACATGCACTGGCTTACCTTGGTCAGTGGCGAGATCCGATAATTCTATGATCGGAGCATCGAGCAAAGCTTTGTTGGCTAATTTCTGACCTATGCTATCGCCCAGCTTGAGCGAAAAATCAGCCTCCAAACGCTGAAGCAGTACAAGCAAACGTGCCTTCAACAGCGGATGCCACTCTGACTTGGCAAGCAGCTTTCCTGACGGCAATCCGCGGTCTGCATCCCGCACGAATGACCAGATAGCTCGCCGCAGAGGAACGGCCGTGACACGTGGCACTCCTCTTTTCAGAATTGAAACAAGGTCACCATGTTCTTGTCCTAACAGACCAACAATACCTCTACAGGCCTTGTCAAAAGCCTCGTCAAACCGGCCAAGTTTATCGCGCTTTATAGTGGCTTCTACAAACGATCTTACAATTCCTTGGCCCTGCGCCTCTCCACCTCCGCTCCACTCCTCCACCCAATTGGTGCTTCGACAGACGATTGCCGCATCTTCCGCATCGACGTCGGCCGACGCGAGCATGCTCGTGTAAGCCGCCAGCAGCTTGTCCTTCTCCGCCTTCTTGTAAGGAATGTAGTACGCGCCATTCATGCTAGAAGGCGGTGTTCTTTCGGCGGCATCCGAGCGTCCCGACAAGTTATTCGCCACCCTGACGATGATCGGCACTGACCTATAGTTTACCGTAAGGCTTTGAGGCGAAACCCCTCCGCGCGCGCCGTACAACTTGAGAAAGCTCCCATCCGCACCTGAGAACTCGTAAATTGCCTGATGTGGATCTCCGATGAGCGATAGCTTGCTGCCGCTCCTTATCAGCATCTCAAGAAGGAATTGGTGCTCAGGGCCGATATCTTGAGCTTCGTCAATTAGGATATGAGGATAGCGTCGCGCGAGAGCTCTCAGCAGATAAGTATCCTGCTCTAGCGTTCGGATGGCCCAATATCGTCCGAGCGAATGAGTGTAGGCCCCCACCGCACCAAGCTTATCGATCACCTTCCGCGCGTTTGCCGAAGGAATAGGAATCGATGCATAACCTTCGTCACAACTAAACTCGAAGACTTCGTTCCTTAGGTTCGCACTGAGGTTTCCGATATCATGTGAACGAACGCCGCAAAATACTTTGAACCCTTTCAGAAAGGGCTCTGAACCCCCCACGAGGAAAGGAGTTCGGTTGCATCTCATAACCTTAGAGGCATGAGGTCGCAGAATGTTAGCCGTGAGAAAGCCGTCCACGGTTTCGATTTCAACTGCTGAAGATCGCGCCCTAATAGCCTCATCTCTCGTCAGTGAAAAATAATCCCTTCTGAAGGTATTAACGGCCACATTTGAGAAAGAGAGCAGCGCGACAATCCCGCATCTATCTGTTAGCGACTGACGCATCCGGTAAAGGCGATGAACCGCGGTTCTCGTCTTACCGCTACCGGCGCAAGCACTCACGCATGTCGGGCCGAGAGGTAGATCGACGATAGCACTTTGATCGGATGAAAGATCGCTCATGTTCCGGCTACATGATTGATAGCATCGGCGATGTAGCCAGGGACCGTAATAGGTAGCTCTTCATCTTCAATCTTGGCCGCAAGCGCCTGCGCAAATCGCCCCTTCTGAACATTGTTCTGGGAGCGTTCAAACATGCCCCGAAAGAGCACTTTTGCCTTTGCCGCGTCGCCGACCGCCGCAGCGATATCGATCTGCAGCTGCGCCGCTATTTTGGGATGGAGACCCTTCAAAGCCGCTATCATTGCGGCTCTATTTTTTTTCATGGAGAGCAAAATCATATTCGAAAGTCTTTAAGCCGCAGAACACCTT
The DNA here is from genome assembly GCF_038969555.1 of Bradyrhizobium sp. B117. Taxonomy (NCBI): domain Bacteria; kingdom Pseudomonadati; phylum Pseudomonadota; class Alphaproteobacteria; order Hyphomicrobiales; family Nitrobacteraceae; genus Bradyrhizobium; species Bradyrhizobium sp. B117. Next base: position 432,688 of record NZ_CP152414.1, on the reverse strand, counting down.
TACGAATTCATCTTCGTTCTTCTTCATGGCGACCGCATTGCCCGATAGAGTGACGATGTCGCCTGGCGCGGGATAAACTGCTTCAGTCGAACCATCCTCGTCCACCGCCTTTTGTGGATCAGCGTCGGTTACAACGGCGACAGGGATTCTGATTGCGCCCGCTCCGAACAGCGGCATAAACGAATCGAAATTTAGCCCTTCAACGCTGATCAAACTCACGCCATGATCCCTCAAATCAACGTCAAGTCGCTTAGCGAGCAAATTGATCATCATCAATTCAGCTGCGCCCTCCACGAAGATAACTCGACGGGCGAAAAACAATTCAGCCCTCGTTACATCTAAGTATCGCTCAAGTTTCTCCCGCTTTCCTTTTTCGAACTTTACGTCCCTTGGATGAAAGGCCTCGACTTTCGTCTCTCCATCAACGAGACAAACTATCGAGGAGAGCTTTGCAATACTGGCAAAATTAGGCGAGTGGCTGGTCACAAAGACCTGTACAGGTTGCTCACCCGCGGCGGATTGCATATCAGATAGATAACGTAGAAGGACGGCTTGTAACTGTGGGTGCAAGTGCGCTTCTGGCTCTTCAACAATCAGGCTGCGAAAGGCCGCATCTGCGTTCTTGGCTAACTCGCTCAGCACGACTGCCATGAAGATCAGATTGTTGTATCCTAGGCCGTTACTATCAATCTCCAGAGAATCAACGACGATCGACAAGCGAGAGGCCAGCTTAGAAAAATCACTTGCGCTCAGACCTACTTCAAGAATCTGAGCCAACTTGCTTCCAAGCATCGACATGTGACGCTTCGTGATTGCGCTCTGCGTATCGATAATAGGCTGCTTGGCCTTTAATTCTGAATCGAGCGCCTTCAAGGCATCGGCAATTGTTGTCTTGCCGGTTTCATCGGTCAGAAGCTGTAAGAGCCTTGATAGCTGACTTGTCCTGCTTGGCTTTAAACCTTGCTCTGCATCGCGGAGGGGTTGCAAATAGACGCTTCGCAGGTTCTCTAGCATTCCTGCACTCATCGAAACGTCTTCATGCTCACCGCACCATTTGTGCGGACGTAGGCGTCCGACCTTATCGATCTCGCCGTAGCTGACGCCTAGCAGGGCTTCGATTGAACCGTCCGATCCCTTGCGAAGCGCATTAAGAAAGTCCGCCTCATCATCGAGACTCAAGTCTCTGAAGATATATTCAAAACGAATTTCAGTCGCAGGGGCGCCGCTTTTGGGAATATGGATGTCATCTCTATCGAATCTCGGATAAGGATCGTCAGCGCCGGCTAATAGCGCCCTCAGCGCATCAACGACTGCAGTCTTGCCGATGTTGTTGGGGCCGACAAGAACATTGAGGCCGGGTACGAATCTAAGAGTGGCATCGCTCAGACGACGAAAATTCTTAATAGACAGTTCGGCTAAGTACATTTCATTCCTATCGCTTCTCACCGGCGTCGTGCAATGAATGGTCTGCGATTGTTTTTATAGATTCGCGAAAACAATTTAACGTTGCATCACTTGCTCCCGCCTGACAATAGGCCGTTGGTAGCGTCAATGCGAAAACGGCAAGGGGCGCTGTTCTCGCGCCAATTGTTGCACGTATTTGAACGGAAGCGGCCAACGCATAGCCCGGCGCACACCCCCATCTTCCGCTGTACTCGTCCCGGTAGCATCACCCGGAGGCGCATCTCGCGGAGCACGCGCACGCCACCGACCGCAACACCTCGCCGAAAACCTCGTCATCTGCCGAGACGGCACCGGCAACGAGATCTCCGAGAACATCCCCAACGTCCTGAAGCTCCATCGCTGCCTGCACAAGACCGACAAGACGCAGCCGCGGCAGATGGAGTTCTGCGATCCCGCAGTCGGTGCGGTGACGGGCACCCGTAAACACCACCGCGCGCCCGTTAACCGTCCGTTAACCAACGCAGCCTAGCCTGCTGTAACCGTCCAGCCATCATTAGCTCGAAATGCCTTCCCGGCTCGCTCCAGGAGAAGTGCCGATGTGCGTTGCGTTGTTGACGTATGCCGATCTGGGTGCCCACCTCAAGATCTCGCGCGAGGCCGCGCGTTCGCTGGCGCGACGTCGCCGGTGGCCTCGCTCGCGGTCGGATGACGGCAAGGCCCTGATCAGCGTTGATTTGTCCGAGCTCAGCTTCACGCCCCGCCCGCGACGTGCCCGCGAGGTGGGCCATATCGATGCCGCCACGGCAAGGATCGAGGCGTTGGAGCCAGACGCGTTTTCCGTGCGCGAACCGGCATCCACTTCGCTCGAAAACGCTATGGAGATCGAGGCCCTCAAGGCGGAGGTCGCGCGGCTCGAAGAGGTCGCAACCGCCTACAGGGCCGTGTTCGAGCGCGAGCGTGAGCGCGCCGATCGGCTGGCCGCCGAGCTGATGCAGGCGGCGGCCGAGACGGCGGCAGCCAATGCGTGGGCGGCACGACTGGAAGACGAAGTGGCGGACTTGCGGACCGGTCGCCGCCCTGGCGGCGGGATCGCGGGACAGGCCGCGCATCGATTGGGACATCTGGCCGCTTCGATCGTGCAGGCAGACCGCGCGGCTCGCAGGTAGCACTTGAACCTTTCCCCATTCCCGGCCGCCGGAGCAACCGCGAGGACAGAATGACTGGCATCACCGACATCCGCGAGATGAAAGCCCGCATCGTCGTGTTCGGCGTCGGCGGCGCCGGCGGCAACGCCGTCAACAACATGATCACGGCCGGGCTGCAAGGGGTCGAGTTCGTCGTCGCCAATACCGACGCGCAGGCGCTGGCCATGTCCAAGGCAACGCGCCTCATCCAGCTCGGCACCAACGTCACCGCAGGCCTCGGCGCCGGCTCGCAGCCCGAACTCGGACGCGCCGCGGCCGAGGAGGTCATCGATACGATCCGCGAGCATCTGACCGGCGCGCACATGGTGTTCGTGACGGCCGGCATGGGCGGCGGCACCGGCACCGGGGCTGCACCCATCATCGCCAGGACCGCGCGCGAGCTCGGCATCCTCACCATCGGCGTCGTCACCAAGCCGTTCTACTTCGAGGGCCAGCGCCGCATGCGCTTTGCCGAAGCCGGCATCGAGGAGCTGCTGAAGACGGTCGACACCCTCTTGATCATCCCGAACCAGAATCTGTTCCGCGTCGCCAGCGCGAAGACCACGTTCGCCGATGCCTTTGCGCTTGCCGACCAGGTGCTCTATTCGGGCGTCGCCTGCATCAGCGACCTCATCGTCAAGGAAGGCCTGATCAATCTCGATTTCGCCGACGTTCTCTCCGTGATGCGCGAGAAGGGCAAGGCCATGATGGGACGGGGCGAGGCGTCCGGCGAGAAACGCGTGCTCGCGGCCGCCGTGGCGGCCATCTCCAATCCATTGATCGAGAACCCCTCGATCAAGCGCGCCAGTGGCCTCATCATCTCCATCACCGGCGGCAAGGATCTCATGCTGTACGAGGTCGACGAAGCCGCCACCCGCATTCGCGACGAGGCCGATCCGGACGCCAACATCATCGTCGGCGCCTCGTTCGATGAAAGCCTCGAAGGCATCGTCCGCGTCTCGGTGGTGGCGACCGGGATCGACAATGTCGACCCGGCGCAACAGGCGCCAGCGGTGGAAACAGCACTCACGCAGCTCGCCGGCCGGCTGCGCAACGACAGCCGCCGCATCGCCGATCGCATCGAGCGCAGTGCTAGCCTGCCGCAGGTGGAAAGCCCGCCGCTCCGCCCGCAGCCGCATAACCCCGTGGGGCCACCGGCAAGGCCGAATCCGGACTATGCGCGCCAGGCGGCTCAGCAATCGCTCGATCCCTACGGCCGATCATCCCCGCGCAATATGGCCGACGAAAGCATTCTCGATATCCCCGCCTTCCTGCGCCGCGCCGCCAACTGAGCGATTGGTTGCAGCCGAAGTTGCCTGCTCGGCGACCAGCGAGCCCAACGACAGCTCGTCATCCCGGGGCGCGACAAAGTCGCGAGCCCGGGATCCATAACCACCATCGTGAGTATGGATTCCGGGCTCGCGCCAAAGGCGCGCCCCGGAATGACGGAGCAAAACAACAACTCTCCAATTCCAAGGCGCGCAGCGCGACCTAGGTTCACGCTGCCGTGCTGCGCGGGGTCTCCGCTGCTTCCCGTTTTTCCGTCTCCTTGTCGCGAGACAGCCATGCCGGAAAGCGAAGCAGGCGATCGGCCGCCTCTTTTGGCGGCTCGATGGGCGCTTCACTGGCCGAGCTCGGGAGGTCCAGCACGGCGTGTCCGGTTCGCACAGCGTCCGCACGCTGGTCCAGTTCGCGCAACAGGGGATCGAGCACGGTGTCGATCTCGGTCGCCACCGACACCAGGAAACTCTTGAGCTCGCGCGCCTCGGGCACGACGGCCGAAGCCTGCGCGATCGCCTTGGAGAGACCATCGACGACGGGGGCAAACGCGCCGGCGGCTTGCGCGATTCGCGTTTTGATCGCTTCGATTTCGGCGAGGACGCGATCGCGCTCCCGCCTGTTCTTCTCCTCCGAAAGGCGGGCTTCGATCTCGGCGATCTGAGCCGTCAGGGTGGTGGCTTCCGATGCGAGTGCATCGCGTCTTGTGCGCGCGCGATCGAGATCGCGGCTGAGATTGTCCACTAGATCGTCCTTCCCGAACATTGCTTTGCTCCGTAGGACAGCCGTGGCGCGAACCGCCAGCCAGCCGAGGGCTGGACCGGCCGAAACAGGCATCAATTGCGGTCGCGTCACATGGGCCGACATGGTGACCCCCAGTCGTCCCCATTAGGCGCCGGCATGGTTAACGAGTGGTTAATGTCAACAGATGATGCGGCAATGGGGCGACATGCCGAGCCGACGCCGACTTCGTCTCCTCGCTGCCATCCATTTCCGCTATGCTCGCCCCGGTAGCATCACTGGGAGGGGGATACCGTGGAGCACGCGCACGACACCGACCGCAAACCCGGCTCGAAAAACCTCGTCATCTGCTGTGACGGCACCGGCAACGAGATTTCGGAGAACATCTCCAACGTCCTGAAACTCTATCGCTGCCTGCGCAAGACCGACAAGACGCAGCCGCGGCAGATGGTGTTTTACGATCCCGGGGTCGGCACGGTGACGGAACCGACGACGTGGCACCGCTGGAAGGCCAACATCAACCTGGTGCTGGGGCTCGCCACCGGCTACGGGCTCGATGACAACGTGCTCTCGGCCTATTGCTTCCTGATCGAGCACTACGCGCCCGGCGACCACATCTACCTGTTCGGCTTCTCGCGCGGGGCCTATACGGTGCGGGTGCTGGCGGGGCTGATCCACAAGATCGGCCTGATCTCGCCGGAGCAGGCGAACCTCGCAGGAAGCGGCATGGTCGCCTACAAGCAATATTCCGGCACCGGGCGCGGCAACGAGGTCGAGGACCTCCGGGATGTCGACGTCGACGATCAGGGGCCGCTGCCGCAAGGCAAATTCGACCTCGCCGCGCAGTTCGCGCGCATCACCTCGACGCGCTGGCCGACCATCCACTTCATCGGCGTCTGGGACACGGTGGCGAGCGTGATCGTGCCGCGGCGCGACAATCTCTTCTTCGTGTTCAGCCTGGAGGAGCTCGCCTTCACGCGGCGCAATCCGAGCGTCAACATCTTCCGCCAGGCGATCGCGATCGACGAACGGCGGCGCATGTTCCGCCTGAACAAATATGTCGAGCCGCAGGACTTCTGGAGCAACCGCTACGTGCCGGACGAGAAGAAGGTGCCGCAGGACATTCTGCAGGTGTGGTTCGCCGGCGTGCATTGCGACGTCGGCGGCGGCTATGCGGAGGCCGAGAGCGGCGAGTCCAAATATCCGCTGATCTGGATGATCGCGGAGGCGGAAAAAGCCGGGCTGAAGTTCAACCCGCGCACCGTGAACCAGCTCGCCTGGGGCATCCAGCGCAAGAACTCGCCGTTCCAGTACGTCGCACCGGCCTATACCGGCAAGACGGGCGAATTGCACAATTCGATGAATGCGGCCTGGCGCGTGCTGGAATATCTGCCGAAGAGCGCGAAGTACAAGGAATGGCCTGACAGGACGGTGGTGCTCGGCTTCTACATCCCCGATTGCGAGCCGCGCGTCATCCCCGAAGGCGCGCATGTGCATGAGAGCGTGTTGAAGCGGATGGCGGCGGAGCCGGACTACCAGCCGGTGAACCTGCCGAAAGAGTATGTCACCGTGCCGATGCCGGTGCCGCCGCATACGGACGCGCCGGCGGAGGAGCACGTGGCGTGAGGGGGCGGCTTCCCTTCTCCCCTTGTGGGAGAAGGTGGCGCGCGAACGCGCACCGGATGAGGGGTTGTCGCTGCGCATGCAGGAGTTCGATGCGTGGAGAGAAACCCCTCACCCGTCTCGCCGCTGCGCGGCGAGCCCCCCTCTCCCACAAGGGGAGAGGGGAAGACCGCACCTCGCTACCGCCACTTTCTCGCTTCACCGCCACTTTTCATTAAAATTCTCCGGGCCGCCTTAGCGTCATCGCATCAACTGCTCTGCATCATCCTGCACCGAGCCCGCCGTAAGCTGCGGAATTGGAGGAGATGTGCCAATGCATCCGCGAAAATTTGTCCGCGTCAAACCCGCAGGCCTGGTGTCCCGCCAGGCCAAGATCATCACCGACCCGCGCAAGCCGGTCATCCCCTGCACGCTGATCGACTATTCGCCCGGCGGGGCCTGCGTCGATCTCGGCGGGCAGGTGAGCATCCCCGACCGGTTCGAACTGTTGCACGTCAACACGAAGAAGCGCTGCCGGATTGCGTGGAAGCGCGGCACGCGGATCGGCGTGGTGTTTTAGGGGGCTGCCTTCTTTCTTACCCTCTCCCCTTGTGGGAGAGGGTGGCTCGCCGCAACGCGGCGAGACGGGTGAGGGGTCTCTCTCCGCGCGCGAAACTCTGGCATTTGAACTTGCCGAAGCAACCCCTCATCCGGCGCTTCGCGCCACCTTCTCCCACAAGGGGAGAAGGAAGAGCCCTACTTCCGCATCCTCGCCTTCGTCCCTGCGACGATCTGCATGGCGACGCCGGCGATCCAGCCGAGCAAAGCGAGCCAGGTCCAGGCGATGTGCGGCTCCAGCCGCAGCACGATCACGGCAACGGAGGCGAGCGCGGTGAAGGTGGCGCAGAGCGTGCCGGCGGCGCTCAAGAATTCGGCGGCGTCGATATGGCTGTGCGCGTCGTCGAAGGGAAGCTGCGGCGTGTCGATGCCGAGATAGAAGCCGACGAAGCCGAGCAGCATCATCGTCAGCAGGAAACCCTGCGTGGTGAGGTGCGCGATCGACGAACCGACATAGGCACCGACGAACAGCCCGCACGCCGCGCCTGCCATCGCAAGACCCACGCGCTCGAACACATGAGCAGTCTTCCGGACACGAAACCGCATGGCGGGCCTCCGTGATGCCCCACGATGCAAGGTTAGGCCAGTTTTGCGGAGCGCGAAAGCCGAGGAGTTTTACGGATACGTGAGGTCGCGTGATGGTGAGGTGCCAACTCCCTCTCCCCGTTCTTACGGGGGCGCGACGAGTTTCGCTCGCGCTGGGAGGGTTGGGGTGAGGGGCTTCTCTCCGCGCATGAGATTATCGCCGCACCTGTACCCCCTCACCCGGATTGCGCTTGCGCGCAATCCGACCTCTCCCCGCAAGCGGGGAGAGGTGAAGGAGTCACCTCGCCCCGAACGTCGTCTTGCCGAACAGCGCCTTCTGCGTCGAGGGCTGCGAGCGCCAATATTGCGGCGGGGCTTCGACCTCGCCGCCAACTTCGGCGGCGGCGTGCCAGGCCCAGCGCGGGTCGTAGAGCATGCCGCGGGCGAGCGCGACCATGTCGGCCTTGCCGGACGCGACGATGTCCTCCGCCTGCTTCGGATCGGTGATGAGGCCGACGGCGATGGTCGGCAATCCGGTCTCGCGCTTGATGGCCTCGGCGAACTGCACCTGATAGCCGGGGCCGAGCGTAATTTTCTGCAGCGGCGAGACGCCGCCGGAGGAGGCATCGATCCAGTCGACGCCCCGCGCCTTCAGCGCGCTCGCGAACTCGATGGTCTGCGCGAGGTCCCAGCCGCCCTCGACCCAGTCGGTCGACGACACCCGCATGCCGACCGGCTTGTCGTGCGGGACGACGGCGCGCACCGCATCATAGACCTCGAGCGGGAAGCGCATGCGGTTCTGCAGGCTGCCGCCATATTCGTCGGTGCGCTTGTTGGAGATCGGCGAGAGGAACTGGTGCAGCAGATAGCCGTGCGCGCCGTGCAGCTCGATCGCATCGATGCCGATGCGCATCGCGCGCTTGGCGCTGTCGACGAAGGCGTCGCGGATACGCTTGAGGCCGCTCGCATCCAGCGCCAGCGGCGCGGCCTCGCCCTCCTTGTGCGGCACCGCTGAAGGCGCCACCGTCTGCCAGCCGCCGTGCTCGACCGGGATCAGCTGGCCGCCGTCCCAGGGCCGTGCGCTCGACGCTTTGCGGCCCGCATGGGCGAGCTGCATCGCCACCGCGGTGGAGGAATGCTTGCGCACGGAGGAGAGGATCTGCTTCAGCGCGGCCTCGCAGGCATCGCTGTAGAGCCCGAGGCAGCCCGGCGTGATGCGGCCGATCGCCTCGACATGGGTCGCCTCGATGCAGAACATCGCCGCGCCCGACAGGCTGAGATTGTTGATGTGGGTGAAGTGCCAGTCAGTGGCGACGCCGTCGTCGGCCGAATATTGGCACATCGGCGACACCACGACGCGGTTCTTCAACGTCAGGCCGCGCAGCTTGATCGGGGAAAACAGGGCGCTCATGCGGGGAGTTCCAGGGGGATGGAGGGATGGAAGCGATTGCATGAAGTTTAGTGGGTGGATGGCAAATTGCGAGTTGCGCGGGGGGCATGGCCGACCGGGACGGCATGCATTGCGGCTGACCTACTCCAGCTCCTCGAACTTCCCGGCCGCCGGCTTGCCCATGCGGACGCTGCCATCAGGCAGGATCTCGCCATCGGCCTCGGCCGAGAACTGGACCGTGTTCCCGCCGCCCTCGCGTTTCGTCGTCTTGGCGAGCACCCCCAGCTTGTCCGCGAGCGCCAGGTCGTCGAGCACGAACACGCGATACTCCGTGAGGTGGAAGCGGCGCGGGGCCTGCCAGGTCAGCGCCGGCACGGAGGTGCGCATGTCGACGTCAGTCATGACGTCGATGCTGCGGCCGGTGACGTCGCGGAACAGGTCCGGCCCCTTGAGCAGGCGCGCGCGGCCGCCGTCGACGGCGTAGAGGTTCAAGGTGACGATATGGCGCTCGCTGCGGAAGCTCACCGCGACAATGCGCGCATCGGCCGACCAGGCCGCGTGGAAGGCGTCCGGCGCGGTGTCGAGGATGTTGTCGTCATTGACATTGTCGAGCGTCATCAGCCGGCGATGGCTCGGCTCCGCCATCAGATAGAGGCGAAAACCCTCGCGCCCGGCCTCGCCGCCGGCATGAGCCGCGACCGAGAGCTTCCCATTCGGCGCACGCCCGCCCTGGATGATGGCGTATTCGCCCTTCTTGTACTGGTGCTCGGCCGTGGCGTGCGCCTGAGGCAGCGCGGTGAGCGTGAGGATGAGGGCGAGGATGGCGCGAAGGGGCATGATGATATGTCGCGGCGGGGCGGGTGCATGTTCATCCCCGATGGGCCATCCGCCCCTCCGCCAGAGTGAACGGCAGCACCACTGGCAAGGAGAGGCGCGACCTCCAAGGCAGCCCTCTCAGAGCGTCGTCAACAGGCCGAACAGCACGATCAGATAGCCCACCAGCCAGAGCCAGCCCACCCCGGAAATCAGGATCCCGATCCCGACGATCAGGCCAACGCCCACAGTCCAGATCGCCCAGCTCAGATTGGAAAAGAATTCAAGCCACACCGGCTTCGGCCTGTCCTGCGGCCGCCAGCACGCGATGAAGTCGATCTCAGGATCGCGGCTGACATAGGCCGCGATCGGTTCGACCATCGCGGGCTCGAAGGCGGCGCCGTGCTCACCAGCGATGTATTTCAGATTTGTCAGTATCCCCGCGGTCTCCACATCCTGACGAAAGCCGCGAAACCCGGCCGATCCGATATCCAATAGCCCAGGCCGGGATTTCTTGATCCCCAGCCAATCGGAGATCTGCTGGAAGAACTGCGGGAAGATCGCCACGACCCAGTCGAAGTCGGCACAGACGTTCCAGACGCGGCCTGTCACCTGCTTGTCCGTGATCCGTCTGGCCCTGTCGTAATGCACGGGAACGACGCTGCCGGCAAAGAAGACGTTGCGAACTTTCAGCACCGGATAGCGCTCGAGCGCGCTGGCGAGGATGTAGGTGCCGTTGCTGTGGCCGATGAAATCCACGTGCTCCAACTTCGGATACATCGCCTTGGCCTGGGTGTACTGGTCCATGAACCAGCGCACATTGTGCTGGCGATCCCAGTAGAGCAGGAACGGCAGCATGGCGAAGCGCCGGTAAAGCGGCGGGATGATCTTGACGTGCGCGGCGGCATCTCCGATCTGGCTTTCGATCGACCGCTTCACCTCGGCCGGCCAGCTACCCTCGTCGCGAATGCCGTGCATGATGAAGATCAGCTGCGTGACATTGTCATCGGCCTGGAGCGCGCCGACCCGATCGGCCCAATAGGCCGGAAACGCGGCGGGCGGCGTGATCAGCGCCATGCGGATAGCTTCGCCTGTGGGGCTCATCGGCGCGGCGCCGTCGTCCCGGTAGAGGTTCTCCGATATCTCCGCGTGCGTAAGCCTCTCCAGCGTCTTGATCATGACGTTCGCGCCCGTGCCCGCTTCGAGATCGATGCTGTCGTCGCGATCGACCAGTTCGTCCTTGTCGCCGACGAGGTGGATGATCAGGGGCTTGCGACCCGCGGACGCGCCATTGCCGTCGCGAAACAGGTCGATCCATTGCACCCGCATGTTGGATACGAAGGGTGAGCCCTGCATCAGGCTCTCGATGAACCGGCCCGTCCCGGTCAGGCGGGCGAACCGCTGAAGCACATAGGCGATGGCATAGCGGAAGATATCGAGATGCTTCGGCTTGTCGCTGGGCCAGCCGCGGTTCGGCGCCGACAACGACACGAAGCGGTCGAGCCGATCGACCCAGGGATGCCGCCCGCGCGGGACGCTGCGGTCGTCGTCGAGCCCGTGTCCCCAGATGTAGGCCTTGCGCAGCAGGAGCCCGCCGGTCGAATAACCGAACAGCACAATCTTTTCATATTGGTATGATCCGTCGATCTTGTTCTTGTCGTCGGCGTCCCGGATCGCGGCTTCGATCTGGCTCGTGAGCTCGAACGCGTCGATGTTCGACATCCAGGAATGCCGGTAGGTCGGGACGAGAATGTCGGCGTCGGGATAGGCCTCGCGCACCAGCTTTTCGAGGTCGTTCCGCGACGTCCTGCCGCCGAGCGGCGGGCCATACACGACGAGCGTCTTGCGGCCCACCGTCTCGGGCATGCCCTCGACGGCGCCGATGGCGCCGAATTTCAGATATCGCAAGACAAACAACAGAACGAAAACAACGATCAAGACGACCAGCGCCATCTGCCGCCCCGTCAATCATTGCGTTAACAATCGATCAAATACACGCCGATCATGTCTCGATCGGATTGCCGGGGTCAAGCCGAACATCGCCAGTCGGTGCGCGTTCACTCCACCAGCGTGAATTGCAGCAGCAGCGTCCGTTGCAGCAGCGAGAAATTGTCGTCCGACACCAGCGTCAGCACGGTCTCGCCCTCGGGAGTGACGTGGGCATCGATGCCTTCCATGTTGTCGATCTCGTGGCCGAGGTCGGCGGCGAACAGCGCGGGGCCGTCGACAACCGCGCCGGGCGCTATGGACTTCAAGGGAATCGCGCGGATGCGGATGTTGACGCCGGTGAACCAGGAGAATTTGCGTTCGAGGATGAGCAGCTCGCCGCTCGGAAGCAGCACGGCATCGCTGATGTCGAACTTGTCGGTGCGGCGCACGCTGAACTGGCCGGGCGTGGGACCGCCGATCAGGAAGGCGACAAGATTGCCGTCGGCATCGAGCCCGCGCTCGGAGAAGGCGATCAGGGTGCCCGCCAGCGGCTGGCCTTTCGGCACGAAGACCAAGGCCTCCAGCCCCTTGTTGCTCGGCAGCTTGCGGATCGCGGCCGGCGTCGGCACCACGTCGCCGCGCGCCTGCGTGCCGCCCTTGGCGAAATCGAAGCGCATGATCTGGTTGACGCGCTCGAGCCCGACGTAAAAGATATTGCCGTCACGCGCCAGCGACTCGGTGTCGTACCAGTAGCGCTTCTCGGTGATCGGCCGCCCCTCGCTATTCAGCATCGGCCCCGCCTCGACGTTGTCGAGGGCGACCATCTTGCCACTGGAATAACGGATGCTGCCAGTGAACCAGGTGCCCTGGTCGGACAGCGCGAGGAAACGTTCCCCCTTGGTATCGAGGAAGCGGAGCGCGGACAGGCCGCCGAAACCGCGATGCGGCGAGGTCAGCACGAGGCCGCTGCGATACTCCAGCGAGCCGAAGCGCACGCGCGAACGATCGCGCGGCTCGAACGAGGGGATCTGCCGCGCATTGACCTCGATGCTGACAGGCGAGGTGACGGCGTGCTCGATTTGCGCCGGGCGAGGCGGCGGCTCGGTCGTGGCTTGCGCCTGCGCCAAGCGGGGCAGCGTTAAGATAGAAAATCCCGCCGCCGCGTGGCCAAGAAAGCTGCGGCGGGATGGTTGCGCGCTCACGAATGCAATTTACGTCGCGGGCGACCGGCCGGCTGGGTTGGTGCGGTGTTGGTCTCGCTGAAGAGCTCGGCGAGCTTCTCGGTGATGGCGCCGCCGAGTTCTTCCGCGTCCACGATCGTCACCGCGCGGCGATAGTAGCGCGTGACGTCATGGCCGATGCCGATCGCGATCAGCTCGACCGGCGAGCGGGTCTCGATCTCCTCGATGATGTGGCGCAGGTGCCGCTCGAGATAGTTGCCGGGATTGACCGACAGCGTGGAATCGTCGACCGGCGCACCGTCCGAGATCATCATCAGGATCTTGCGCTGCTCGGGCCGGCCGAGCAGGCGCTTGTGCGCCCAGTCGAGCGCCTCGCCGTCGATGTTCTCCTTGAGGAGACCCTCGCGCATCATCAGGCCGAGATTCTTGCGCGCACGGCGCCAGGGGGCGTCGGCCGACTTGTAGATGATGTGGCGGAGATCGTTGAGACGGCCGGGATTGGCCGGCTTGCCGGCGGCAAGCCACGCCTCACGCGACTGCCCGCCCTTCCAGGCGCGCGTGGTGAAGCCCAAAATCTCGACCTTGACGCCGCAACGCTCCAGCGTGCGCGCGAGAATGTCGGCGCAGGTCGCGGCGACCGTGATCGGGCGGCCGCGCATCGAGCCGGAATTGTCCAGCAGCAGCGTCACCACGGTGTCGCGGAACGTCGCCTCCTTCTCGTGCATGAAGGACAGCGGGTGATAGGGATCGGTCACCACGCGCGAGAGGCGCGCGGGATCGAGGATGCCCTCTTCGAGATCGAACTCCCAGGCGCGGTTCTGCTGCGCCATCAGGCGGCGCTGCAGCCGGTTGGCGAGGCGCGCGACGATGCCTTGCAGATGCGCAAGCTGCTTGTCGAGATAGGCGCGCAGGCGCTCGAGCTCGTCATGGTCGCAGAGGTCTTCGGCGGAGATGACCTCGTCGAATTTCGGCGCGAAGGCGTGATATTCCGGCCCGCGCGGCTCGCTCTTGCCGTGCGCGTTCGGACGCGTCGCCTCGCCCGGCGTCTCGTCGTCGCCGAGCTCGCCGTCATCGAAGGTGTCGGAGGTCGAGGCCTGCGCGCTTTCCATGGCGCTCTCGCTCATCTCCTCGGATGAGGCCTGCGCCTGGTCGGCGCTCATCTCCTGCGCGGCATCGGAATCGGGCGAGCCCTCGGCGCCGGACTGATCGTTGTCGCCGTCCTGGTTCTCGTCGTTCTCGTCATTGTCTTCGCTGTCGGCGTTGCGCTCGTCGCCGAGCTCGAGCGCCGAGAGCAGATCATGCACGGCATCGCCGAACCGGGTCTGGTCCTCGACCACGCCGTCGAGCCGGTCGAGCCGCCTGCCGATCTTGTCCTCGAGGATCGGGCGCCAGAGATCGACCATCTTCTTGGCGGCCGCCGGCGGCGCCATGCCGGTCAGGCGCTCGCGCACCAGCATCGCCAGCGCATCGGCCAGCGGCGCGTCGGCGCGGTCGGTGATCTCGTCGAACTTGCCGCGGTGGAAATGGTCGTCGAGCATCGCGGTGAGGTTTTTCGCAACGCCGGCCATGCGGCGCGCGCCGATCGCCTCGACCCTCGCCTGCTCCACCGCCTCGAACACGCCGCGCGCCTGCGGATTGCCGGGCATCAGCTTGCGATGCACCTTGGGATCATGACAGGCGAGCTTGAGCGCGATGGAATCGGCGTGGCCGCGCACGATCGCCGCATCACGCTTGGTCATCTTCCGCGCCGGCTCCGGCAGCCGCGCCTTGCCGGGCGCAAGACCCGGACGTTCGGCTGCGAAGGAGACGTCGAGCTCGGGCGCCTTGGCGATCGCCTTGAGGCAGGAGGCGACCGAGCGCTTGAACGGCTCGGTCGGCGCTTCCTTGGTGTTACGGAATTTGGAGTTGGATGATGATGTGCTCATCTCGGTCTCACCGTCGTCCCCGCGAACGCGGGGACCCATAGCCACAGGGAGCAGTTAGTGAGCACACTGACGGCCCAATCTTCGCAACAACCACGGCCTGTGGTTATGGGTCCCGGATCTGCGCTCCGCTTCGCTGCGCTTGTCCGGGACGACATCCCACACCTCAGCTGAGCGCCACGTTGACTGCCGATTCCGGCAGCTCCGCATTGAAGCAGCGCTGGTAGAACTCGGCGACCAGGGGACGCTCGAGCTCGTCGCACTTGTTGAGGAAGGTGACCCGGAAGGCGAAGCCGATATCGCCGAAGATGTCGGAGTTTTCCGCCCAGGTGATCACCGTGCGCGGGCTCATCACCGTCGACAGATCGCCATTGGCGAAGGCGTTGCGGGTCAGATCGGCAAGGCGCACCATCTTGTTGACGATGTCGCGGCCTTCCTGGGTGCGATAGTGCTTGGCCTTCGCCAGCACGATCTCGACTTCCTCATCGTGGCTGAGATAGTTCAGCGTGGTGACGATCGACCAGCGGTCCATCTGGCCCTGGTTGATCTGCTGGGTGCCGTGATAGAGGCCCGAGGTGTCGCCGAGACCGACGGTGTTGGCGGTCGCGAACAGGCGGAAGGCCGGATGCGGCTTGATCACCTTGTTCTGGTCGAGCAGCGTCAGGCGGCCGGAGACTTCGAGCACGCGCTGAATCACGAACATCACGTCCGGGCGGCCGGCGTCGTATTCGTCGAACACCAGCGCGACGTTGTTCTGGAGCGCCCAGGGCAGAATGCCGTCGCGGAATTCGGTGACCTGCTTGCCGTCGCGGACCACGATCGAATCCTTGCCGACGAGATCGATACGGCTGATGTGGCTGTCGAGGTTGACGCGCACGCAGGGCCAGTTCAGCCGGGCGGCGACCTGCTCGATATGGGTGGATTTACCGGTGCCGTGATAGCCGGTCACCATCACGCGGCGGTTGCGGGCAAAGCCGGCGAGAATGGCAAGCGTGGTGGCGCGGTCGAAGCGATAATCGGAATCGACTTCGGGCACATGAGGATCGACTTCGGAATAAGCAGGCACTTCGAGATCGCTGTCGATCCCGAACACCTGGCGCACCGACACCTTCATGTCGGGCAGACCGGAAACTTCCTCAACTTTGGACATGGCGGCGGTCGTCATCAATCCTCCGAGGCCCCGGGCGGTCCCGAGACCAGTTATTTGCACGTTGGCTGCGGCTGGGTGCGGCTGCGAACCTATCAGAGACAACGTGCCGGCAGAAGCCCGCCCCTCAATCAAAGTTCCGTTGTCTTTTCATTTAGATAGGTCAGGAACGCAGTTTTTGGAGGGCTGCCTTGCGAATCATGCTCGAATTTCGAACCTGAACGGCCGTCCTGCCCGGGCAAATGGCACTTTTGCCGCCTGCCCTTACTTATGTAGGGTCCGAACCCCCAGGGTGAACCCAAGGGTGAGCCCCAGGGTGAACCCAAGTCTACCCGACCGCCACAGAGACGACGTGACGTCCTTTCTCGATCCCCTCATCTCCTTCGTCTCAGCCCATGCCTGGCTGGGCTATCTGACCCTTTTCCTGGCGGCGCTGCTGGAAGCCGTGCCGGTGGTGGGATCGGTGATCCCCGGCTCGACCATCATCCTGGCGCTGAGCGCCCTGGTTCCGGGCGGCGAGCTGAAGCTGCAATGGGTTCTGCTGGCGGCCGCTGCCGGCGCCGTGCTGGGCGACGGCTCGGCCTACTGGATCGGGCACCGGCGCCAGCGCGAGATCCTCACCGCCTGGCCGCTGACCAATTACCCGCGGGTGGTCGCCGAGAGCGAAAGCTTCTTCAAGCGCTTCGGCACCTGGGCCGTGTTCTTCGCCCGCTTCGTGCCGCCAATCCGCGCCTTCGTGCCGGTGACGGCGGGCGCGCTCGGAATGGCGCCGGCACGGTTTTATGCCGTGAATATCCCGGCGATCCTGGTCTGGGCCCCGGCGCATGTGCTGCCGGGCGTGCTGGCGGTGTCGGCCTTCCACCAATATTTCGGCGTGCCGCACCATGGGCATCCGTTCAGGCACATATGGATATTGACGGTGGTGGCGGTGGCGATCGTGGTGGGCATAGCGGTGTGGATCTATCGCCGGCGGAATGGTGCTGGCGCCGCGACGGTGAAGCCGCGGGGCTGATTACCTTTGACTGCTTACTGCGACGGAAGTGCGCTCCCTCCCCCGCTTGCGGGGGAGGGTTGGGGAGAGGGTGCCTCCCCAATCGAGAACCCCCAAGAGGAGAGAGCCCTCACCCGCGCCTTCGGCATAGCCGAGGCTCCGCCTCGGCGTCTCTTGAGAACGGCCGCCGAAGGGCGGCCTGTGCTCTCCCGCAAGCGGGAGAGGTTAAGATCCACTCCTCCTCCCCGGCGCAGGCCCGACATACCTTGCCCTTGGCCGGATCAGCCTCCCGAACTGCAACTGCTCGCTCGCATGGGCGATCCAGCCGACGCTGCGGGCCATGGCGAACAAGGCGAGCTCGCTGCCGGCAGGTAGCCGCAACGCGTGCACGAGCACGGCCAGCGCGTAGTCGATATTCACGAGCTCGCCGGTCGCCTCGATGATCCGCTCGGGCACTTCGCGCGTGAATTTTCGCGGCGCGCCGGCGCGGGCGAGTGCGTTCAGCAGCGACTGCGCGCGGGGATCGCCGCGCTTGTAGACGCCGTGGCCGAAGCCGGCAAAGCGCTCGCCGAGCGCAACGCGCTCGCGCACCATCGGCTCGACATCGCGGTCGATCAACGTCTTGACGAGCTGCGAGGCCAGCACGCCGGCACCGCCATGCTTGGGGCCTTTCAGCGCGGCGAGGCCGGCAATCACGGAATCATAGAGGTTGAGGCCGGTGGACGCCGCACAGCGCGCGGTGAAGGTCGAGGCGTTCAATTCGTGATCGGCGAGCAGCACCAGCGCGCGGCGGATCAGATCGCCCGCGTGCTTGTTGTCCGCCGCCCAGGTTTTCGCGACCTGCTGGTGCAGCGGCTCGGCTGACGGCTCGGCGTTGAGCATGGTCGCAACCAGCAGCCGAACGATACGTGCGCCGACCATGGCGCGGCCATCGGGGGCGCGGGTGAAGGCACGGGGATCGGCGCTGGCGGCAAGCGCCAGCACGGCGATGGCGCGGTCGATCGGCGCCGCACGGCGCGCGGCTTCCGCGATCGCGCGCATCTCGTCGGAAATCTTCGGCTGATTGTCCGGCGCGAAGGGATCGACGTCGGAGACGTCCCAGAGCAGCGTTGCGGTGTGCTCCAGCGTGTCGTTCTCGGCAAGGTCGACGCAATTGACGCCGCGATAGATCGCGCCCTCCTCGGTGATGGTCGAGATCTCCGTGTCCATCACCGGCAGGTCGGCGTCGAAGCTGCGCAGGCCGCGCGGCTCGGGCGACGGCACCCGGCGCTCCTTGAGCGCGCGGACGTCCTCGGCGCGGTACCGGTTCTTACGCGAATCCGGCGTCGGCTCCGAGCGGATCAGGCCGCGGCTGACATAGGCGTAGAGCGTGGCCGGCGAGATCGCGAGTTCGGCCGCGGCTTCCCGGGCGGAGAGGTAGAGCTCTTCGGAATTATTCATATTGATTTATGTAATCAAGATTGATCAATCTGTCGAGAGAGCCGATTTTCTCCTGGTGCAGTGCAAAGGAGATTGGGTCATGAACATCCACCTCACCAAAAGCCAGATCGGACTGGACGGCGTTCCCGCGGCCGAAACCGTGCTGAGCCACGTCGACGGCGAGCGCGGCGAACTGATCATCGCCGGCGAGCATGTCGGCCGCCTCGCCGCCAAATCGAGTTTCGAAGGCGTCACCGCCCGGCTCTGGAACGGCGCCAGCAAGACGACACTCACCGAAGCCAACGTGCGGGCGAGCCTGGGCGTCGCGCGCGAGCGGGCCTTCGCGCGGCTACCGGAGCTTTTGCCAGCAACAAGCGGCATGGGCATCATCGACGGGTTTCGCGCGGCGGTCGCCGGACTTCGCGCCGAGCACGGGCTGGAGCATGAGGCGACCATCGTCGGCGCCTTTCCGGTGATCGCGGGCGCGCTGGTGCGGCGTGCGAAGGGGCTAGACCCGGTCGCGCCCGACGCGAACGTGAGCCACGCCGCAGATACGCTGCGCATGCTGCACGGGCGCTCGCCCGCATCGCGCGAGGTCACGGCGCTGGACGCCTATCTCGTCACCGCGAGCGACCACGGCATGAACGCCTCGACTTTCACCGCGCGTGTCGTCGCTTCGACGCAGGCCGATCTGTTTGCCGCAGTGACCGCCGGCTATTGCGCGCTCACTGGCCCGCTGCATGGCGGCGCGCCGGAGCCGGTGCTGGAAATGCTGGACGCAATCGGCACGCGCGAGCGCATCCAGCCGTGGGTGGACGCGGCGCTGGCGCGCGGCGAGCGGATGATGGGCTTTGGTCACCGCGTCTATCGGGTGCGCGATCCGCGCGCCGACGTGCTCAAGACCGCGGTCGAGGCGCTCGCCTCCAACGGCACCGATTTGCCGTTCGCCGGCGAGGTCGAGGCCTATATCCGCGCAGCCCTGCGGAAGAAAAATCCGGAGCGGCCGCTGGAGACGAATGTGGAGTTCTTCACCGCCATCCTGCTCGATGCGCTGGCGATCCCGCGGCAGGCCTTCACGCCGATCTTCGCGGTGGCGCGCAGCGCAGGCTGGACCGCGCATGCGCGCGAGCAGGCGCGGACCGGGCGGTTGATCCGGCCGAGCTCGTCCTATGTGGGGGAGATGCCGGAGGCGTAGCCCGGGTGGGCGGAGCTCTTCCCCTCTCCCCTTGTGGGAGAGGGTGGCTCGCCGCAAAGCGGCGAGACGGGTGAGGGGTCTCTACCCGCGCGCAAAACATTTGCGATGAAATCGCTGAGACAACCCCTCATCCGGCGCTTCGCGCCACCTTCTCCCACAAGGGGAGAAGGGAAGAAAAGCGAGCGCCCTACGCCTCGCGCACCACGGTCTTCAGATAATTATACGCCTTGATGATCTCGATCAGGCGATCCTCGGTCGAGCGGTCGCCGCCATTGGCGTCGGGGTGGTGCTGCTTGACCAGCGCCTTGTACTTGGTCTTGACGTCGGCGAGCGTGGCGTCGGGGCCGAGGCCCATGACCTGGAGCGCCTTGCGCTCGGCGTTCATCACCTTGCGCGTCTCGGCCTTGGGCTGGGCCTCCGGACCCTTGCGCCAGCTGGCACGGCCGTTGATCTCGCTGAACATGCTGAACGGATCGAACGCACCGTCGATCTCGGCTTCCGATCCCTTCTTGACGCCGCCATTGGCGCCCATCTTCCAGGTCGGACGGTGGCCGGTCAGCGCATCCTTCTGATAGCGCGCGACGGCGTCGGCGTTCATGCCGGAGAAGAAATTGTAGTTCTGGTTGTATTCGCGCACGTGGTCGAGGCAGAAGTGCCAATACTCGCGCTGGTTCTCGCGCCCCTTCGGCGCACGGTGCGAGCCCTTGTTCTGGCATCCGGCCCATTCGCAAGTGACCACGGTCTCGCGCGGCTTCGCTTGCGGCTGCTTGCCGCGCGGCTTGACGCGGATGGAGTCGAAGAACTTTGATGAATCGATCGGCATGGCTGACTTTGACTACGCAATGCAAAAACCTTCAAGTCTTGACATTGCAATTAGGACGAAACCCCGTAGCACTTCGGCGTTTTTGGAACGGCCGCCAGAGGCGGCCTATGGCATTGACGGAGTGCAATCGCGTCCCTTAATGGCACTCATGGTTATGAAAGACACTATCAGCAACAAGTTGCAGGAAGCTTTCACGCCGGAAAGCCTGCAGGTCGTCGACGAGTCACATCTGCATGAGGGCCACGCCGGTCATCGGCCGAGCGGCGAGACGCACTTTCGTGTTTATATCGTGTCGCAGGCCTTCAAAGGGAAGAGCCGGGTCGACCGCCACCGCATGATAAATTCGGCGCTGGCCGCGGAACTTTCCGGCAGCGTGCACGCGCTGGCGATCCACGCGCAGGCGCCGGGGGAAGGCTGAGGCTCTTCACCCTCGCCGGAAGGCCTCGCACACAATCGAAATGGTCGTCATGCCCTGGCTTGTCCCGGGCATCCACGTTCTTCGTTTGGGTATTAAGGCGTGGATGGCCGGGTCGAGCCCGGCCATGACGATGTGGGAGCTACAGTGCTTACAACTGCCGCGTCAAAACGACGTCCCCGCCCTTCTCGGCTTGGCCTCCTCCATCTCGGCCTCGCGCGGCACCGGTGAAATGCGGAGCGCAGTGATGCGGTTGCGTTCGCGGCGGAGGACGCGGAAACGGAAGCCGTGGAACGTAAAGCTCTGGCCGCGGTCGGGGATCGAGCGCGCCTCGTGAATGACGAGGCCGGCGACCGTGGTTGCCTCTTCATCGGGCAGACGCCAGTCCATGGCGCGGTTGAGATCGCGGATCGGCACCGAGCCGTCGACCACCACCGAACCATCGGGCTGGGCGCGCACGCCGGCGACGACGACGTCATGCTCGTCGGAGATGTCGCCGACGATCTCCTCCAAAATGTCTTCCAGCGTCACAAGACCTTCAACCTCGCCATACTCGTCGACGACCAGCGCGAAATGGGTCTTGCGGCGGCGGAAGGCTTTCAGCTGCTCGGAGACGGGGCGCATCTCCGGCACGAACCAGGGCGGCAGCGCGATGGTGGAGACGTCGATGCGCGAGGTGTCGCCGTCGGAGGCGCGGATCGCACGCAGGAGGTCCTTGGCGTGGAGCACGCCGATGATGTTTTCGGGCTTCTCGCGCCACAGCGGAATGCGGGTGTATTCGGTCGCCAGCACCTCGCGCACCAGCTCCTCCGGCGGCAGATCGGCATTGATCATCATCATCTCGGTGCGATGGATCATGACGTCGGAGACCTGGAGCTCGCGCAGATCGAGCAGGCCGCCGAGCATGTCGCGGTCCTGCTTCTCGACCTTGCCTTCGTGATGCAACAGGTCGACCGCGCCGCGCAGGCGCTCGGTCGGCGACAGGATCGCCTGGTGCTCGCCCGCAAGGCCGAACAGGCGCATCAGGACGCGCACGATGACTTCGACGATCCGCAGCAGCGGCCCCAGCACATACATGGTCAGCCGCATCGGGCGCGCGACAGCGAGCGCCATGCGGTCGGGCGCGTTGATCGCGATGGTCTTGGGCAGCACTTCCGCGAAAATCACGACCAGCGCGGTCATCACGCCGGTGGCATAGAGCACGCCGACATCGCCGAACCAGGCCGTGAAGATGCCGGTGGCAAGCGCTGACGCCCCGATATTGGCGATATTGTTGCCGAGCAGCAGCGCGCCGATCAGGCGCTCGCGCATGTCGAGCAGGTCCGAGACGACGTCCGCGTCGCGGTTACCCTGCTTGGAGAGCCTCAGCATGCTGGCGCGCGAGGCACCGGTCAGCGCGGTCTCGCTCGCGGCGAAGAAGCCCGAGACGAGCAGGCAGATGATGACGATGGTGAAGCCGAGCCAGTCCATGCATCACTCGAAATTCTTGTTCTGACGCGTTTTCTTTACGCGAACCGGTGTCCACTTCGCTCGAAAACGCTCTTCAGCGCATCAAGCCTTCTGCGCGAGCTTGTCCTTCAGGAAATCGCGCACCGGGGCCGGCTCGACATCCTTGGCGATGACGGCGCGCCCGACGGCCTCGAGCAGGATGAAGGTGAGCTTGCCGCGCTTGACCTTCTTGTCCTGCGCCATCAGCGCCATCAGCGCGTCGGCGTCGGCGAGCCCTTCCTGCGCGAAACCCGCGATGTCCTGCAAGCGCGTCGGCAGGCCCGCCTCGATCAGATGCCGCTCGACGCGTGCCGCCTCGATCTCGCCGATCATGCCGAGCTTCGCCGAGAACTGCGCCGCCAGCGTCATGCCGATGGCGACGCCCTCGCCATGGAACAGGCGATCGGAGAAACCGGTCGCCGCTTCCAGCGCGTGACCGAAGGTGTGGCCGAGATTGAGCAGCGCGCGCTCGCCGGTCTCGCGCTCGTCGCGCGAGACGACGCCGGCCTTGGCGCGGCAGGAGGTCGCGATCGCGTGCTCGCGTGCCGAGCCGCCCTTGAAGATGTCGGAATGGTTCTTTTCCAGCCAGGAGAAGAAGGCTTCATCCCCGAGCACGCCGTATTTGGCGACCTCGGCATAACCGGCGCGGAACTGGCGTGGCGACAGCGTGTCGAGCACGGCGGTGTCGGCAATGACCAGCACTGGCTGGTGGAAGGCGCCGAGCAAATTCTTGCCCTGCGGCGAGTTGATGCCGGTCTTGCCGCCGACGGAGGAATCGACCTGCGCCAGGAGCGAGGTCGGCACCTGCACGAAATCGACGCCCCGGCGCAGGATCGCCGCGGCAAAGCCGGCGAGATCACCGACCACGCCGCCGCCGAGCGCGATGACGAGATCGTTGCGCTCGATCTTGGCGGCGATCAGGGCTTCGCTGACCTTTTCGAGGCCCGCGTAAGTTTTCGAGATCTCGCCTTCCTCGACCACGATGCGCGCGGTCGGGATGCCGCTCGCCGCGAGCGAAGCTTCGGTCGGCTCGAGCCAGTACTTTGCGACGGTGCGATCCGTCACGATCGCGGTGCGGACGCCGGGGCGCAGCGCCGCGACGCGCTCGCCGAGCGAAGACAGCACGCCGCGGCCGATCACGATGTCATAGGCGCGGTCGCCGAGCGCGACGTCGACGTTGACAGGGTCGGAATGCTTCAGGGGCGCGGTCATCGTGCGGCACTCGCGACGTCGGCAGGTGGCGGGGCGGACTGCGCGCCGCAGAGATGGGCGTGCAGCATCTCGATGGTCTCCTCGACGATCTTGTCGTGCGGCACGTCGCGCGAGGCGATGGTGAGGTCGGCATTGCCGTAGATCGGCTCACGCTCGGTGAGCAGGCGCGTCACGGTTCCTTCGGGGTCGGCGGTCTGAAGCAGCGGACGGTCGGCGCGCCGGCGGACGCGGCGCATGATGACGTCGTGGTCGGCCTTGAGCCAGATCGAGACCGCCTTGGCCGCGATGCGCTTGCGCGTCTCCTCGCGCATGAAGGCACCGCCGCCGGTCGCAAGCACAACAGGGCCGCCGTCGAGCAACCGCGCGATCACGCGCGCCTCGCCGTCGCGGAAATGCGGCTCGCCATGGCGCTCGAAAATCTCTGGTATGGTCATGCCGGCCGCCGCCTCGATCTCGGTGTCGGCGTCGATGAAGGGCAGCTTGAGCCTGAGAGCCATGCGGCGGCCGATGGTGGACTTGCCCACCCCCATCATGCCGACGAGCACGATCGAGCGCGCACCGAGCACCGACAGGATGTCGGCCTCGGGGGACGCGGGAATCGGCAGGACGGCGTCGGACATGAATTTCGCTCAGGATCTCGCTCAATCTGCCGCCAAGGGCGGGGGGTTTGGCCACCTATACGACCCCGCAGGGGGCCTCGCCAGAGGACTCTTGCCACGAAACGGCGAACATGTTGGATGATTTCATTGGTTAATTCGCCACGCCTCGAGACCCTATCCCGATGCCCAGCCTGTTCCGCTTCCTGACGGTCGTCGCCGTGATCGCCGGCATCGTCTATGGCGTGGTGTTCGCGCTGGCGAACTTCGTCAGCCCCAAGTCGCGGGAAATGACCGTGACGATCCCGCCGGATAAATTTCTCAAGAAATAGGAGCTAGCCTGACGGGCATGCGCGCCAAATCTTCTGTCAGCAAGCCCTCAGATGCCAAGCTCATCGGCCTGTTCCTCGACATGCTCGCGGCGGAACAGGGCGCCGGCCCCAATACGCTCGACGCGTACCGCCGCGACCTCACCGATTTCTCGGAGTTTTTGGGCCGGGTCGGCCATGGTTTTGCGGATGCGGAGACGCAAACGCTGCGCGACTATCTCGCCGACCTCGACACCCGCGGCTTCAAATCCACCAGCGTCGCCCGAAGGCTGTCGGCGATGCGGCATCTCTACCGCTTCCTTTTGAGCGAGCGGATCCGGAGCGATGATCCCGCCGCGATCCTGTCCGGGCCCAAGCGCGGCCGCGGCCTGCCAAAGGTGCTCTCGATCTCCGATGTCGACCGCATGCTCCGCCGCGCCAAGGAATTGAGCGAGGCGGCAGAGGCCTCGCCTTCGAAACGACTGCGGAGCTTACGGCTCTACTGCCTGCTGGAAGTGCTCTACGCCACGGGCCTGCGCGTCTCCGAGCTGGTGGCGCTGCCGCGCTCGGCGGCCAAGCGCGACGCCCGCATGATCGTGGTGCGCGGCAAGGGCAACAAGGAACGCCTGGTGCCGCTCAACGACGCTTCGCGGCAGGCGATGGCGGATTATCTCGCGGCGACGGAAGCCGCCAAGGAAAACAACAAGGGCGAGAAGAAAGACAGCCTCGCCGCCGCGAAATGGCTATTCCCCTCCTTCGGCGAGAGCGGGCACCTGACGCGCCAGCATTTTGCCCGCGACCTCAAGGAGCTCGCAGTTGCCTCGGGGCTGCAGGCCCGGCTGGTCTCCCCGCACGTGCTGCGCCATGCCTTCGCCAGCCACCTGCTCCACAACGGCGCCGATTTGCGCATCGTGCAGACGCTGCTCGGCCATACCGACATCTCGACCACCCAGATCTACACCCATGTGGTCGAGGAGCGGCTGAAGAGCCTGGTGCGCGATCTGCACCCGCTGGCGGAAAGGTGAACAGGTCTCGTGCCCCGATCGCGGCGCAGCGTGACATAAGCGCGTTTACGCGCGTCTTCGACGCGCTATGGCGCCGCAGAGCCGGGGCCCATTGCCGCTTGCTGGGTCCCGGCTCTGCGCAGCAGCGCTATAGAAGCGCTGCAGCGCGTCCGGGACACGAGATCCGGGTCGGGACGACAGCAGGGAGCGAAACCGCCTTGACTTCGGCAACATCTCCGCAGAAAGAGCCGGGACCTTTCGAATGATCTGGCGCGCTTCTTAGAGCGCACAGGTCAAGCCCTTGAAGAAGCTACACTTCTCTCATCGAGCCCAAATCCGCTTCGCCGCTTCGCCCGATCCTTCCTATATTGAGTTGATGCCAGACCAGATGCGCAGCTATCTCGACTTCGAAAAGCCCGTCGCCGAGCTCGACTCCAAGGTCGACGAGCTCAGGACGCTGGCGGCCTCCGGCACCGACATCGCCGAGGAGATCGGGCGGATCGAGGACAAGGCGGCGCAGGCACTGGCCGACCTCTATCTGAACCTGACCCCGTGGCAGAAGACGCTGGTCGCGCGGCATCCGCAGCGGCCGCATTTCAACGACTTCATCAAGGGCCTGATCACCGAATTCACTCCGCTCGCCGGCGACCGCAAATTCGGCGAGGACGAGGCGCTGGTTGCCGGCTTCGGCCGTTTCCGCGGCGAGCCGATCTGCGTGATGGGCCAGGAAAAGGGCGATTCCACCGACAGCCGCATCCGGCACAATTTCGGCATGGCGCGCCCCGAAGGCTATCGCAAATGCGTGCGGCTGATGGAGATGGCCGAGCGGTTCGGCCTGCCCGTGCTGTCGCTCGCCGATTCCGCCGGCGCCTATCCCGGCATCGGCGCCGAGGAGCGGGGACAGGCCGAGGCGATCGCGCGCTCGACCGATGCGTGCCTGGCGCTGACCGTGCCGAACGTCGCGATCATCACCGGCGAGGGCATGTCGGGCGGCGCCATCGCCATCACCACCGCCAACAAGGTGTTGATGCTGGAACACGCGATCTACAGCGTGATCTCGCCGGAGGCCGCCTCCTCCATCCTCTGGCGCGACGGCACCAAGGCGCAGGAAGCCGCCAACAACATGAAGATCACCGCCCAGGACATGCTCCGCTTCGGGGTGATCGACCAGATCCTGAAGGAGCCGGTCGGCGGCGCCCATCGCGACCCCGCCGCCATGATCGCCACCACGGGCGAGGCCATCGCCAAGGCGTTCGACGAGCTGCGCGGCATGGACGGCGACGCCATCCGCAAGCAGCGGCGGCAGAAATTCCTCGATATCGGCCGGAAACTGGGCTGATTCGGATTAGATTCGGTGGCGTAGGGTGGGCAAAGCGACGTGCCCACCATTCCCCACCTTACGAACAGCTCGTGGGCACGGCGCTTCGCGCCTTGCCCACCCTACGGGACCTCCCCCAGCCGTCCCCGGTAACCCCGCGTTAACCCTTTTTTTGCCCAAATCGGCGATCTCTGTACCGTTTTGGCCGAAAGGCCCAAGTACGGCCCAAAGTTGCGTCCATTTAGTCTCTGTTGACCATGCCACTGGGCCAACGGCCTCGTGATCCCCGCTCGGGTTGCGACCACATGACCCAGAGGTTAGAATTTTAATGAATGGCTTCAGGCATAAGCGCTGGAGCGTGGTCTGAACGAGCCCGTTTCGGCGGGTCGGTTTCCGCTCGGATCATGCGCCAAAGGAAGTGGGGTTCGCGCTCTCTGCCCGGCACGGTGTGGGGTCCATCTTGATTTCTCGTTCGCTTGCTCGCGCGCTCTTGGCTTCGGTTGCGCTGATGACGGCCGGCGTCCTGCTGACCGGCTGCGATACCGACCAGGTCTCGCTCGCGACCAATGCCAAGGCCAACCAGCCGGTGCCGCCAAAGCTTCTCGCCGCGATGGTCGAGAAGAACATGGACCTGCAATCGCCGATCCTGGTCCGCCTGTTCAAGCAGGAGGCCGAGCTCGAGGTCTGGAAGCAGACTCGCAACGGCCAGTTCGCGCTGCTCAAGACCTATCCGATCTGCCGCTGGTCGGGCGATCTCGGCCCCAAGGTGCGCGAAGGCGACCGCCAGGCGCCGGAAGGATTTTATTCGATCAATCCGAGCCAGATGAATCCGCAGTCGGCGTACTACCTGTCCTTCAACACGGGTTACCCGAACGCGTTCGACAAGGCGCTGGGCCGCACCGGCTCGCAGTTGATGGTGCACGGCGATTGCTCCTCGCGCGGCTGCTACGCGATGACCGACGAGCAGATCGCGGAGATCTATTCGCTCGGGCGCGAATCCTTCTTCGGCGGCCAGAAGGCGTTCCAGCTGCAGGCCTATCCGTTCAAGATGACGCCGGTGAACATGGCTAAGCACCGGAACAATCCGAACATGCCGTTCTGGAAGATGATCAAGGAAGGCTATGATCATTTCGAGGTGACGCGGCAGGAGCCGAAGGTCGATTTCTGCGAGACGAAGTACGTCTTCGACGCGGCAAAGCCGGCCGACGCCAAGCGCGATCCGGTGTTCGACGCCTCCGCAAAATGCCCGGCCTATGTGATCCCCGAGGACATCGCCAGCGCTGTGCGCGAGAAGCAGCAGCAGGACGAGGCCGCCTACGCCAAGCTCGTCGCCAAGGGCACGCCGATGGCGCGCATGAACACCGGCATCGACGGCGGCATGAACAAGATCTTCGCCTCCAAGATTCCGGAGGGATCGACCGGCCTGTCCGAGAGCGCCGAAGGCTCGACCCTGGAAATGCTGGCGATGGCGAAGGCGCCGGGCACGATCCCGGGCCACGTCAATCCGCCCAAGCCGAATCTCGATGCCGTCGCCACCGCTCCCGCGAGCCAGGAGCCGGTCGTCGCCGTCAGCGCACCCGCGACCAACACCCGCGTTGCCTCGGCTCAGCCGGCCGAGAAATCCCAGGAAAAATCCCAAGAGAAATCCCAAGGCGGCTTCTTCTCGAATCTCGGCCGCAAGATGGGCCTCGGCACCGCCGACACCACGGCGACGACGACGCCTCCGCCGCAAGCCACCGCGTCCGCCGCTCCGGCCGCGAGCACCACGACGGCGCCGACCGCAGCGTCCCGGCTGAAGGCCGCAGTGACTCGCTTCGTGCCGGGCCACGACAAGTCCAAGGACGCAGCGAAGGACGCGCCGAAGCCGACGGTCGCCGCCGCCAAGCCCGCCGAGGCGCCGAAGCCGCAGCAGCCCGACACCCGCCTCGCCCAGACGCGCCCGGCGCTAAAGCCGTCGGTGGGCGATGGTGCGAGCGAGCAGATGGCCGGCGCAGCGCCCGTGGTGTCGTCGAACTCGTTCGACAGCCGCTTTGGGGCGGTGAAGTAAGGCGCTCGGCTTGGTCTCTCCGATCCATCTAAGCTCGACGCTGTCATTCCCCGCCACCGGGTCTCGCCTTCGGCGAGCCCGATGACAGGCTCCGGCGGGGAATCCAGTATTCCAGAGGCGGCTGTGATTGAACCGAGAAGCCGCGGCGTACTGGATGCCCCGCCTTCGCGGGGCATGACAGCGACACGGGGCAACAGCGTTGCGCTTGCAGTAAGTCCCCTACGGCGCCAGATACCGCATCAGCTCCGGATTGCCCCTCACCTCGCCCGCCGCGCCTTGCAGCGCGACTCGTCCGCGGTCCAGCACATAGGCGTAGTCGGCAACACGCAGCGCGAGGTCGAGGTGCTGCTCGACGATGATGACGGCGATCTCTTTGGCGAGCGCGATCAGGCGTTCGGTGATCTCCTCGATCACGCCGATCCAGACGCCTTCGGTGGGTTCGTCCAATAACAACAGCTTGGGATCACCCAACATCGCGCGGCCGATGGCGAGCATCTTGCGCTCGCCGCCCGAGAGCGTGCCGGCGGGCTGGTCGAGGCGCTGGCCGAGCTTGGGGAAGATGGTGAGCACGCGATCGACCGCATTGGCATCCTTCTTCGCGAGCGATCCGACGGCAAGGTTGTCGCGCACCGACAGGCGCGCGAACACCGAATGCTCCTGCGGGACGTAGCCGATGCCGGCGCGCACGCGCTCCTCGGTTCGGCGACGGCTGATATCGCGGCCGTCGAAGGCGACCTCGCCCTTCCACGCCGGCAATTCGCCGACGATGGTCTTCATCAGCGTGGTCTTGCCGGCGCCGTTGCGGCCGAGCACGGCGACGCCGCCGCGCCAGGGGATGCCGAGGGTGACGTCGAACAGGACCTGACTGCGGCCGTAGCCGGCATCGAGATGCTTGATGTCCAAAAATTCAGGCACGGCGCAGATAGATCTCCTGGACGGATTGGTTGGCCTGGATCTCGGACACCGTGCCCGAGGCCAGCACCTTGCCCTGGTCGAGCACGGTCAGCCGATCACAGATGTCGCGGATGAAATCGAGGTCGTGCTCGACGATGACGAGCGAGCAATGCTTTTTGATCGGCTGAAGCAGTTCGCCGGTCACGCGGCGCTCCTCGAGGCTCATGCCGCCGGTGGGCTCATCCAGCAGCAGCAGCTTCGGCTTGCCCGCGAGCGCCATCGCGATCTCCAGCCATTGCTGCTGGCCGTGCGACAGTGCCGCTGCCGCATCGAAAGCGCGGTTCGCCAGCCGGAACTGCGTCAGCATGGTCATGACCTGGTCGTGCAGCGCGCCGCGAGTACGCGAGAACACGAGGTCGAACAGCGACGACTGCGCCTGCAGCGCGAGCAGAATGTTGTCGTAAAGGGTCAGCGAAGGCAGCACGCTGGTGATCTGGAATTTCAGGCTCATGCCGGCGCGGGCGCGCTCCGTCGGCGTGAACGCCGTGATGTCGGTGTTGACGAAGGAGACCTTTCCCTGCGTCGGCACTTCGGCGCCCGCGATGCACTTCATCAGCGTGCTCTTGCCGGAACCGTTCGGGCCGATCAGACCGTGAAACTCGTTCTCACCCACGGTGAGCGCGGCGCCGTCGAGCGCGGTGAGCTTGCCGAAGACTTTTTTGATGCCGGCAGCTTCAAGGAGCATTGCGCTTCTCCTTGCGCGCGGCACCAAAGCTGCCGACCCGCTCGCGCTCGCCGAGCACGAAGCTGATCAGACCGAGCGGCCGGAACAGGATCACCAGCAGCAACAGCATGCCCAGAATGATCGGCCAGATGTCGCGATAATTGTCCGAGAGCCAGAAGCTGACGCCCTCGACGATGACAGTGCCGATGACGGCGCCGATCAGCGTGCCGGAGCCGCCGAACAGGACGTAGAGCACCACTTGCGTGGAGACGACGACGCCGACCATGTTGGGCCAGACAAAGCCCTCGTGGAAAGCATAGAGGCTGCCGGCGAGGCCTGCGATGGCGCCGCCGATCGCGAAGATGATCGCCTTAAGATGCTGCGTCTTGTAGCCGAAGAAGGCAATGCGCTGCTCGTTCTCGCGCAGGCCGGCGAGCGCGAGGCCAAACTGCGAGCGCACCAGGAAGCGGCAGAGCAGGTAAACCACGACGAGGATGCCGAGCACGAGATAATAGAAGGCCGGCCCCTCCGTGAATTCGTAGCCACTGATCGACATTGGCGCGATGGAGGGGATGCCGTTCTGGCCCCCGAGATAGTACCAGCCGCGCGCAAGGCGATCGGCGGCGTAGGAGCCGGTGAGCGTGCCGAGCGACACGAAGATCACGCTGGAGGGGTGCCGTCCCAGCAGCAGGAAGCCGCCGAGCAACAGTGAGAAGGTGAGGCCGATCAGCGTGCCCGCGGGCAGCACCAGGAAGATGTTGGTGATGTCGAGGTCGCGCGCCAGCAGCGCCACGCCATAGCCAGCCGAGCCGAAGAACAGGGCCTGCCCGAAGCTCATGATGCCGGCATAACCCCAGACCAGATCGAACGACAGCGCGAACAGCGCAAGGATGATCACGCGCGTCGCGAACACCGTGAGATAGTCCTGCAGCACCAGCGGCGCGATCAGCGCGGCGACGAGCACCACGCCCTCCACGATCGGCAGGATCTTTCGCGCGGTTACTCGCTCCGATGAAGCGCGTTCGATCACCGGAACATTTGACTCGCCGCTGACATCGACTTGAACCGCCTGCTTAGCTGCACCCATGGATTTCAGCATTCCGAATTTAAGCACCTTGTGCTGGTCCTTGCACCTCTCCCCAGCGGGGAGAGGTGAAGGACGGACCGCCTTAGCATTCCTTGGGATCGACCAGACCCTCGCTGCGCGCGACGATCTCGTAGTTCCCGCCCTTGGCGACCGCCGTGTACATCTTCATCTTGCAATGCCGCTTGCCCGGTACCATTTCGGCCGGTCCCCCGGGACCTTCGGCGATCTTGGCGTGGTCGAGCGCGGCTGCGACCGACTCGCGGTCGATCTTGCCGGCTTCCTTCACCGCGGCTTCCCACAGCTTCAGGCCGCGATAGGTGCCGGTCGCGGCGCTGCCGGCCGCGAACAGAAAATTGCCCGGAAAATCCTTCTCATAGGCCGCCTGGATCTTGGCGTCGAACGGGTTCTCCTTGGTCAGCACCTTGAAATAGTCGAGACAGCTCGCGAGGCCCTCGATCTCGTTGGCCTGATTGATGTTGAGCGTGTTCTCGTCATAGTAGACGCAGGCGAGGCGCCCGCCGTTCTTGAGGAAGCCGGCCTCATAGAGCTGCTTGAAGAAGGGGCCGACACCCGGCGGGATGACGGTGTTGAAGACGACATCGACCTTGTTGGAGACGATGCGGTTGACCGTCGCGGAGAAATCGACCTGGTCGAGCGGATAGTATTCCTCGAACACGACCTCGCCGCCGTTCGATTCAATCACCTTGCGGGCATAGACGTTGAGCGTGTGCGGCCAGACATAGTTGGCGCTCGGCAGCGCAAATTTCTTGCCGCCGTTCTTGATCAGCCAGGGGATGAACTCGTCGCATTGCTGAGCCGGCGTCGGTCCGGTGCAGAACAGATAGGGTGTGCATTCCTTGCCCTCGTAGAGCTGCGGATAGATGTAGAGCGTCTTGCCGCGCGCCACGATCGGGTCCTTGATCGCGTTGCGCATCGACGAGGTGATGCCCCCCAGCACCATGTCGACCTTGTCGCGCTGGATCAGCTTGCGGACGTTGCCGACGGCGACGGATTCGTTGGAGGCGGTGTCCTCGATGTAGAGCTCGAGCGGACGGCCGAGCAGGCCGCCGGCCGCGTTGATCTCCTTGATCACCATTTTCGCGACGTTGGCGTCGGCATTGCCGGCATAGGCAATCGGGCCGGTGAGATCGGTCGCGATGCCGACCTTGATCGGGGCTTCCGCGGCATTGGCCCAGGGCGCAGGGATGACCCAGCTGCCGACGCCGGTCGCGACCGCGCCCGAGGCAAAGGCGAAATTGGAGAGGAAGCGACGGCGTGAGAGCTGAGTACGATCGAACATGACTAAACCCCTTTTCCAGCGATGAGGCCCTGTGGCCGGAATTTGATGAAAACAATGGCGAGAACGAAGACGAGGACGTCGGCGACGACGGGCGCCATGATCCATGGCAGTGCGGCGCTGAGCGTGCCGATGACGCCGGCACCGGCGACCGGCCCGATGAAGGAGCCGACGCCGCCGACCATCACCGCGACAAAGCCCTGGATCAGGAAGCGCAGGCCGAGATCGGCGTAGAGGCTGAACACCGGCACGATCAGCGCACCAGCGAGGCCGGCGAGCGCGGAGCCGAAGGCAAACGTGGCGCCGTACATCAGCGGCGTGGAAATGCCGGAGGCGCGCGCCAGCGACGGATTTTCCAGCGTCGCGCGCATGCGCAGACCAAAACTGGTGCGCGACAGCAGGAGGTAGCAGCCCGCCATCACCAGCAGCGTGATGACGATGATGGTGAAGCGCCAGGCCGAAATGTGGATCGTGCCGAAATCGATGGAGCCGCCGATCGGCTCGGGCACGGTGAGATAGAAGCCGCCGATCAGGCCGCGCACGGCTTCGCGGATGATGAGACCGAGCGCGTAGGTGCCGAGCATCGCCACGATCGGCGCGGCGTAGAAGCGGCGGATGATCAGCGCCTCCAGCACGAAACCGAGCGCGCCGACCACAAAGGGCGCCGCGACCATGCCGGCCCAGATCGGCAGGCCCTTGGCATAGGCGAGATAGGTGATGTAGGCCCCGAGCAGGACGAACTCGCCCTGCGCGAAGTTGAAGATACCCATCATGCTGGCGATGATCCCGAGCCCCAGCACGATCAGAACGATGATCGCGCCGAAGCTCAGGATTTCGAACGCCGCGACGAACGCATTAGCCATGCCGTGCCGTTCCGTCCGCCTGTGTCAACGCCTTGCTCACATCTTCTTCCAGTCGCCGATCTGCTCGAAGGCATGGGCGGCACGATAGATGGTGGATTCCTCGAACATGCGGCCGACCAGCATCAGGCCGACCGGCAGGCCGTCGACCATGCCGCAGGGCAGCGACATCGCGGGGTGGTGGGTGATGTCGAACGGCGCGGTGTTCGAGATCATCTCAAGCGCGCGCGCAACGTACTCCTCGCGGCTGGCATTGGGCTCCGGCAGCTTGGTCGCCTTCATCGGCGTGGTCGGCATCAGCAGCAGATCGTAATCGCCGAATGCCTTGTCGTAGGCGGCGGTCAACCGGCGGGAGATGTTGAGCGCCTTGCCGTAGAAGCGCGGACCGAAATTGTTGTTGATGTAGGTGCCGAGCATCATGAACAGCTTCGTGGTCTCCGACAGCGAGTCCGCCTGCCGGCGCCAGCCGCGATGAAAATCCATCAGCGAGGTCGAATAGAGATCGCCGCGGCTGAGGCCGTAGCCGTCGCCGAACATCATGGTCTGGGTCAGACCTTCGGTACCGATCGGGGTCCAGATCGCGCCACCCAGGAGGTGCATCGGGATCGACACGGTCTCTACCGTGGCGCCCAAATCCTTGAAGCGCTTTGCCGCCTCGCGCACGCTCTCATTCACCGCGGCCTCTGCGACTGGCTGCTCAAAGCCTTCCTTGACGATGCCGATCTTCATGCCCTTGACGCCCTGGCCGAGTGCCTTGGTGTATTCCTCAACCTTCGGCGCCTTGATGCGGGGATCGTAGCCATCATCGCCGGCGAGCACTTCGAGCAGCAGCGCATTGTCGGCGACCGTCGCGGTCATCGGGCCGGTATGATCGACATAGATCTCGATCGGCATGATCCCGGTATAGGGCACGAGGCCCCAGGTCGGCTTCGTGCCGTAGATGCCGCAGAACGAGGACGGCATGCGGATCGAGCCGCCCTGGTCGCCGCCGATCGCCATGTCGACCTCGCCGAGCGCAACCACGACGCCCGAACCCGACGACGAGCCGCCGGCCGAGTAACCCATCTTGTGCGGATTATGCACCGGCCCGTAGGAGCCGGTGTGGCTGCCGCCGGACAGACAGAAGTGCTCGCAATGCACCTTGCCCTTGATCTCGGCGCCGGCATCCAGCATGCGCGTGACGATGGTGGCATCGAAGTCGGGCACATAGCCCTCCAGCGTCGACGAGCCGTTGGTCATGGGAACACCGGCCAGCATGATGTTGTCCTTCAGGGCAATCGTCTTGCCCTTGAGCTTGCCGCTGGCGGCACCCTTCACGGTCGACTTGCGATACCAGGCATTGCGAGGGTTCTCCTCGGCCGAGGGCCTGTAGCCCGGCGTGCGCGGGTATTTCACCTCGGGCACCTCGTCGGGCATCGCGGCAACGAGATTGTAGGCCTCGATCGAGCCCTGCATCAGGCCGCGGAACGAGGCGACGTCGTCGTCGGTCAGCGAAAGACCGCACTGCTCGGCGACACTGCGAAGCTGGGCTGGCGTGGGAAGAACAACTGTCACGGCGCTCTCCTGAAGTTTCTTGCAACGAACGTTGGGCGCGGCCGCCCCCGGCGCGACGCACGCACCACCGGCCTCGCCAAAACATTCAAAACGGAAATATTTTCCTTTTCAAGTATTATTTTGGCGCAACGCGCCCGGCGAATTGACTGCGTCAGTCAGACCGGCTTGATCAGCTTGAAGTCGAGACCATCGGCCTCGGCGAGATGCATCGGCATCCGCACATGCCCGTTGCGGACGGCGACCTGCCCGCGGGCGCCGCCGTAGACGATATTGCGGCCGGCTGCGAGCATGGGCCCCATCGCCAATGAGCCGGCCTTGTTGGCGACCGCTTCGAGAAAACGCAGGCCTTCGTAGCCGGACTGCCCGACCGAACCGATCGGCGGCGCATTCGGTCCGAACATCGCGCGATAGCGGCTCTGGAAGTCGTCATTGGCGCGCGCGCCGGTGCCGGTGAAATAGCCCGAGGCGCAGAACATGTTCTCGCTGTTGTCCGCGCCGATGCCGAGCAGCACCGTCTCGTCCATGGCGCCCGCAAGCCGCAGCGTGGTGGCGCCGAGGCCGCATTCGCCGAAGGCGCGATTGAAGGTGCTGCTGTCCGTGCCGATCAGCGAGATCAGCACCACGTCAGGCCGCGCGGCGCGAATGCGCGCCAGATGCGGCTCATGATTGTCCTCGCCGAGGGGAACGAACTCCTCGCCGACGACGTGGCCGCCGGTTTCCCTGATGTAGTTCTTCACGGCGCGGTGCGATTGCCAGGGCCAGACATAATCGCTGCCGATCAGGTACCAGCGCTTTGCTTTCTTGACATCCGCCAGCCAGTGGATCGATGGCCGGCTCTGCCAGCGCGGCGTCTCACCGATCGCCATCACGCCCGGCGTGCGCTCGCCGCCTTCATAGACCGGCGTGTAGATGTAAGGGATACGATGCCGCGTGGTGACGTCGCGCAAGGCGACGCGGACCGCGCTGGTGTGCAAGCCCACGATGAGATCGATCTCGTCGAACGCGATCGCCTGCTCGGCGCGGTTCAGCACTTCATCCAGCGGTCCGCCGGCGTCGTAGACGGAAAACTCGATCTCGCGGCCGAGGATGCCGCCGCGCTTGTTGATCTCGGCGACGGCGAGCTGCGCGCTGTTGGTCGCACAAGGCCCCCACACTCCGGGCGAGCCGGTGCAGCAGATGAAGCCGCCGATGCGCAGCTTGTTGGCGCGGCGTCGCCGGAAGACCATGTGATCGCTCGGCGACAACGCACCGTCAGCCGCCGATGACGACAGATTCCTGAACAGCAAGGACGGCGGCAACGCCGGACCGCCGTGAGCCGGGAAGTTTACCGTCGCGCGCACGCCAACTCCTGTCTGGGACCAGACCTGAAAGCACATTCTGCGGGCGGCCGCGGCTTCCGCCCTTTTGTTGGGCAATCATCCTATTTTGAAAATATTGAATATTCAACAATTGAAGTGCATATAGATGCAGCATTGATTGCAAGACATTCACTCATTTGGGTCAAGACGAAGTCTTAGCCGTGGCAAAACCGTCGAAAGAAAACTTCCCGATCACCGAACACCTCGCCTACCTGCTCGCGCAAGCCAACCGGGAGATCAACCGGCAGCTGGAACTGCGCCTGAGCAAAGAGGGCGTTCCCGTCGAGCAATGGCGCATCCTGAAAGTTCTCTCCGATGGCAACGGCCATTCGATGGGCGAGCTTGCGGACGCGGTGCTGCTCAACCATCCGACGCTGACCAAGATGATCGACCGCATGGTCTCCGACACGCTGGTCTATCGCGTGCAGGACCCGAACGATCGCCGCAAGGTGCTGATGTTCATCTCCGACCGCGGCAAGGTGCTGTGCAAGAAGCTCAACTCGCTCGCGGTGGATCAGGAAGAGCACATCCTGGAGAGCTACGGCGACAAGTCCACGAGCGAATTGAAGCGGCTCCTGGAGAGCTTGATCGACAGCTCGAATTGAAGGGCGGCTAGCGAGCTCCCTCAACGTCCCGGACGAGCGAGCGCAGTACGCACCACACACTCGCCGTCATCGCCCGCCTAAAGCATGATCCGGAAAAGTGCGCAGCGGTTTTCCGAAAAGATCATGCGCAAACAATAACCTAAAGCGCGATGACGAATCATCCTGATCTCATCGCGCTTTAGTGCGCAATTGCGCACAGGGGCGGGCGATCCAGTATTCCAGAGACTGATGTGGTTGAACCGAGAGGCCGCAGCGTACTGGATCGCCCGGTCAAGCCGGGCGACGACAGCGGGAATTGAGGCGCGAGCTTCGCGCCTCATGTTTCAAGCCTTACGCATACCGCCCGTGGCAGTGCTTGTACTTCTTGCCACTGCCGCAGGGGCAGTCCTCGTTGCGGCCGACCTTGCCCCAGCTGGCCGGGTTCTTCGGGTCGCGCAGCGCCGCGTCGGTCGCCTGCGGAGCGAGGGTGACGCTGGCGAGGGCCATTTCGTCTTCGCCGGTGTTTGGGTCGAACTTGTGCGCTTCCATCGCCGGCAGGATGGGGGCTTCCTGCTCCGGCGGGACGATCTCGACGCGCATCAGCTGCGCCGTGACGGCCTCGCGCAGATGCGCGCTCATCTCCTGGAAGAGGTTGAAGGCCTCGGTCTTGTACTCCTGCAACGGATCGCGCTGGCCGTAGCCGCGGAGGCCGATGACCTGCCGCAGATGGTCGAGCATGATCAGGTGCTCGCGCCAGAGATGGTCGAGAGTCTGCAAGAGGATGGTCTTCTCGACGTAACGCATCACGTCGGGGCCCCATTGCGCGACCTTGGCAGCCATGTGCTCGTCGGCCTTGGTCTCGATGCGGGTCAGCAGCTCCTCGTCCGCGATGCCTTCTTCCTTGGCCCAGTCGTCGACCGGCAGGTCGAGATCGAGCACGCGCTTCAATTCGTCCTTCAGGCCGGCGACGTCCCACTGCTCGGCATAGGCATGCTCGGGCACGTGCTTGGCGACGAGGTCGTCGATGAAGGCATGGCGCATGTCGGTGACGGTCTCGGCGACGCTGTCGTCCTTCATCAGGTCGACGCGCTGGTCGAAGATCACCTTGCGCTGGTCGTTCTGGACGTTGTCGAACTTGAGGAGATTCTTGCGGATGTCGAAGTTGCGCGCCTCGACCTTCTGCTGCGCCTTCTCGAGCGCCTTGTTGATCCAGGGATGGATGATCGCCTCGCCCTCCTGCAGGCCGAGACGCTGCAGCATGCTGTCGAGACGGTCCGAGCCGAAGATGCGCATCAGATCGTCTTCCAGCGACAGGAAGAACTTTGAGCGGCCGGGGTCGCCCTGACGGCCGGAACGGCCGCGGAGCTGGTTGTCGATGCGGCGAGATTCATGGCGCTCGGAGCCGATGATGTAGAGGCCACCGGGCTTCTTCACGGTCTTGGCGGGCTTTGAGCCCTTCGCCGGCTCGACCTCGACGGTCTCCTCGGCCTTCAGCACGATGCCGCGGAAGTGCTCGATGTCGGCCTTGATCTGCTCGATCTTCTTGGCCTTCTCGGCCTCGTCGGTGATGCCGGCCGTCTCCTGCTGGAGGCGCATCTCGAGCGAGCCACCGAGCTTGATGTCGGTACCGCGGCCAGCCATGTTGGTCGCGATCGTGATCGCGCCGGGCACGCCGGCTTCCGCGACGATATAGGCTTCCTGCTCGTGGAAGCGCGCGTTCAACACCGCGAACAGCTTTGCCGGCTTGCCGGCGCGGGCGGCGGCATAGAGCTTGTCGAGCGCGTGCTCCTTGCCGAAGTCGATCTGCTTGTAGCCGTTCTGCTTCAGGAATTCGGCGAGCACTTCCGACTTCTCGATCGAGGCGGTGCCGACCAGCACCGGCTGCAGCCGCGAATTCGCGCGCTCGATCTCGGCGAGGATGGCCTGGTATTTTTCCTTCTGGGTGCGATAGACCTCGTCGTCCTCGTCGAGACGCGCAATCGACAGATTGGTCGGGATCTCCACGACCTCGAGCTTGTAGATGTCGAACAATTCATCAGCTTCGGTCGCGGCCGTACCGGTCATGCCGGCCAGCTTCTCGTACATGCGGAAGTAGTTCTGGAAGGTGATCGAGGCCAGCGTCTGGTTCTCGGGCTGGACCTGGACGTGCTC
Organism: Bradyrhizobium sp. B117; assembly: GCF_038969555.1. Lineage (NCBI taxonomy): Bacteria > Pseudomonadati > Pseudomonadota > Alphaproteobacteria > Hyphomicrobiales > Nitrobacteraceae > Bradyrhizobium > Bradyrhizobium sp. B117. The sequence goes on along the minus strand of NZ_CP152414.1, from coordinate 393,629 downwards.
CTTGGCTTCCAGCGCCTGGTGCAGGCCTTCCGAATAGCGGCGGCCCGGCATCATGCGGCCGGTGAACTCGTCGATGATGACGACCTCGTTGTCGCGGACGATGTAGTCCTTGTCGCGCGTGAACAGCGTGTGGGCGCGCAGCGCCTGGTTGATGTGGTGCACAACCGAGACGTTCTCGACGTCGTAGAGCGACTCGCCCTTGAGCTGGCCGGCATCGCGCAGCAGCGTCTCGATCTTTTCCATGCCGGCTTCGGTCAGCGTCACCGTGCGCTGCTTCTCGTCGACCTCGAAATCGGTCTTGTCGAGCTTGGGCAGGAAGCCATCGATGGTGTTGTAGAAGTCGGAGCGGTCGTCGAGCGGGCCGGAGATGATCAGCGGCGTGCGCGCCTCGTCGATCAGGATGGAGTCGACCTCGTCGACGATGGCGAAGAAGTGCGGCCGCTGGACCATGTCCTCGAGCCGGTACTTCATGTTGTCGCGCAGATAGTCGAAGCCGTATTCGTTGTTGGTGCCGTAGGTGATGTCGCAGGCATAGGCCGCCTTGCGCTCGGCATCGTCCAGGCCATGCACGATCACGCCGGTGGTCAGGCCGAGGAAGCCGTAGATCTGGCCCATCCAGCCGGAGTCGCGGCGGGCGAGGTAGTCGTTGACGGTGACGACGTGGACGCCCTTGCCGGCGAGCGCGTTGAGATAGACCGCGAGCGTTGCCACCAGCGTCTTGCCTTCGCCGGTCTTCATCTCGGCGATGTCGCCCTCGTGCAGCACCATGCCGCCGATCAGCTGGACGTCGAAATGGCGCTGGCCGAGCGTGCGCTTGGCCGCCTCGCGCACGGTGGCGAAGGCGGGGACGAGGAGGTCGTCGAGCGTCTTGCCTTCGGCGAGCTGCTTCTTGAACTCGGCGGTGCGGGCCTTGAGGGCCTCGTCGGAAAGCTTCGAGACTTCGGGCTCCAGCGCGTTGATCGCGTTGACGCGGGACTGGTATCCCTTCACCCGCCTGTCGTTGGAGGAGCCGAAAAACTTGCGGGCGAGCGCGCCGATCATGACCAGTTCCTGTGTTCGCGATTTAACCGCGTGGCAGCCAAAAGGTTGTCACCCGCCTGCCTATCAACTCACCGTGACGCCTGATGGCGCCAGAGCCCGGACTGCGGGGGTCGTCCGCCATATGGGTGGGAATTGGGCAAGTCAGGGTTCAACGGCCAAAAACGCAGCAAAATAAACGCCATCGCCATGGACGCGACCGGGCAGAGATATGGCCGGGTCCGAGCCTTGTCAACGGCGGCCGCATTGCGGCTAATTCATCAAATTGACAGACTTTTCGCGTTGCAAAGGCCCCCTGAATTGGGCGAGTGTCCGCCCCGCTCGAGCAGCCCCCTGCTTCAACAAAAGGATTTTCCATGACCACCTCGTTCCCGGTAACCACCGGCCAGCGTTTCCGCCTTGCTTCCGCCCTGGCTGGCAGCCTCGCTCTGGCGCTGACCCTGGCGATCGCAGGCCCGCTCCGGGCCGCCGACGATCCGGTTCTGGCGAAGGTCAATGGCGCCGAGATCAAGAAGAGCGACGTCGCCATGGCCGAGGAGGAACTCGGACCGAGCCTCGCGCAGATGGACCCTGCTACCAAGGACGAGAACGTCCTGTCGTTCCTGATCGACATGAAGATCGTCTCCAAGGCCGCCGAGGACAAGAAGATCGCGGATAGCGAGGAGTTCAAGAAGCGCCTGGCGTTCGCCCGCAACCGCCTGCTGATGGACAACCTGCTCGCGGGCGAGGGCAAGGCCGCCACCACCCCGGACGCCATGAAGAAGGTCTATGAGGAGGCCTCCAAGCAGATCACCGGCGAGCAGGAGGTGCGTGCCCGCCACATCCTGGTCGAGACCGAGGACGAGGCCAAGGCGGTGAAGGCCGAGCTCGACAAGGGCGCCGATTTCGCCGAGCTCGCCAAGAAGAAGTCCAAGGATCCGGGCTCCGCCGACGGCGGCGACCTCGGCTTCTTCACCAAGGAGCAGATGGTGCCGGAATTCTCGGCGGTGGCGTTCGCGCTGGAGCCGGGCAAGATCTCCGACCCCGTGAAGTCGCAGTTCGGCTGGCACATCATCAAGGTCGAGGAAAAGCGCAACCGCAAGGCGCCGGACTTCGAGCAGGTCAAGGCCCAGATCGAGAACTACGTCACCCGCAAGGCCCAGGCCGACTACGTCGCCAAGCTGCGGAGCGAGGCCAAGGTCGAGCGGATGGATCAGGCCGACGCGTCCAAGGACGCCAAGCCGGATGCCAAGCCGGCCGACGCGGCGAAGCCCTCCGACAGCAAGATGGCTCCGCCCGCCAAGAAGTAAGGCCGCTAAGAAGTCAGAATTCGCTGTCACTTCACGGACGCCAATAGTATCTAACGTCGCAATGGCCGGGCATCCCCCGGCCATCTGCATGTCCAGACCCCACCAAGGCGCCCCCCGATGTCCTCAGCCGTCTCCCCGCTCGCCCCGAAGAACGTTCCCGACATGCCCGTGATCGCGGGGGTCCGTCTCGCGACGGCCGAGGCCGGCATCCGCTACAAGAACCGCACCGACGTGCTGCTGGCGGTGATGGACAAGGGCACCGCGGTCGCGGGCGTCTTCACCAAGTCGAAGTGCCCGTCGGCGCCGGTGGAATGGTGCCGCGCCAAGCTGAAGGGCGGCAAGGCCCGCGCGCTGGTCGTCAACTCCGGCAATGCCAACGCCTTCACCGGCAAGACCGGCCGTGCCTCCACCGCGCTGACCGCCAAGATCGCTGCCAAGGCGGTCGGGTGCAGCGAGGGTGAAATCTTCCTGGCCTCGACCGGTGTGATCGGCGAGCCGCTGGACGCGAACAAGTTCGACGGCGTGCTGGGTCGCCTCGCCGAGGCCGCCGAGCCCGGCGACTACCTCGCCGCGGCCAAGGCGATCATGACCACCGACACCTTCCCCAAGGTCGCGACCGCGACGGTCAAGCTCGGCAAGGCCAAGGTCACCATCAACGGCATGGCCAAGGGCGCCGGCATGATCGCCCCCGACATGGCGACGATGCTGTCCTTCATTTTCACCGACGCGCCGATCGCGCCGGCCGCGCTCCGGGCCCTGCTCAAGGCCGGCGTCGAGGACACGTTCAACGCCGTGACGATCGACGGCGACACCTCGACCTCCGACACGCTGCTGGCGTTCGCGACGGGCGCTGCTGCCGCGCACGGTGCGCCCAAGATCAGCCGCGCCAGCGATCCGCGCCTGAAGGCCTTCGTGAAGGCGTTCAACCAGATCCTCGCCAATCTCTCCGAGCAGGTGGCCCGTGACGGCGAAGGCGCGCGCAAGCTGGTCGAGATCACCGTCGAAGGCGCCAAGACCAAGGCCTCCGCGCGCAAGATTGCGATGTCGATCGCCAACTCGCCGCTGGTCAAGACCGCGATCGCCGGCGAGGACGCCAATTGGGGCCGCGTGGTGATGGCCGTCGGCAAGGCCGGCGAGCCCGCCGATCGCGACAAGCTCTCGATCTCCTTCAACGGCATCCGCGTCGCCAAGAGCGGCGCGCGCGATCCCGACTATGATGAGGCGCAAGTATCGGAAGCGATGAAGGCGCCGGAGATCGCGATCAAGGTCTCGCTCGGCCTCGGCAAGGGCCGCGACCGCGTCATGACCTGCGATCTCACGAAGGAATATGTGGCGATCAACGGGGATTACCGGTCTTGAGTCTTCTCCCTCTCCCCGTTCTTACGGGGAGAGGGTCGGGGTGAGGGGCCTCTCTCCACACGTGAGATCGGCGAGGCACCTGTACCCCCTCACCCGGAGTCCGCGCTACGTGCGAATTCCGACCTCTCCCCGCAAGCGGGGAGAGGTGAACAAGTCTCACCCCGAAATCCGCGCGTCCGCCACTGCCTTCTTGAACAGCGCGTTCATCGCGTCCGAGATGCCTTGCGTCGGGCTCACCTCGAAATACAGCCCCGGCGAGGCACAGGCCTGCATGTTCTGCGCGATCTTGCTGTTCGGAGACGGCCCCCACGTCCCGGCGTTGAAGGGGGCGATCCATGTGCTGTACCAATTGTCTGTCGGGGGTTGATATGTTGTGTACAGCACCGCGATCTTGATACCCCGGTCCTTGAGCGTCTTGCAGAGCGCCGGATTGATCGGCGACTGACAGCGGTTTGTTGGGGTGTAAAGTGGATACGCGGCGGATGAGACGCTACACATCGTCTTGCCCGAGTTGGTCTCGTCGGCGACGCCATCCGATACAAGGAACAGATATTTCAGCGGTGAGGCGGATGTGCCGGGTCCCGGCGAGGCGATTTCGTTATTGATCGCAGGAAAAATGGTGGTGAAGGGCGTATCCTTGTCGGCAGTATACGCGTCATTCTGACCGGCCACCGCCATCAGGTCGATGCTTCCCGCCGCGGTCTTGGCGGATGTCAGGCTCGACGAGAGCGAAAACAGATTTCTCAATCCGATCGTGGCTGACGCACCGCCGAAATCGTAGATCGCCATTCTGAACTGGTTCGTGTAAGTCTGCGTGTTCCTGGCTGTGTCCATCAAGTTCGCGCTTGCCTGGCGCACCACGTCGATTCGGGTCGTGATGCCATTTGCTTTGGCAATGTCGTAGTTGCTTGTGCCGGCCGCCTTGGTGGTGTCGTGACACGCGAATGCGCATCCACCTGTCCTTGCCTGCATATTCGTGATGTCCGTCGGCGTTGCTGCCACGCCCATCGACGGCGAATTGTCCAGCAAGAGGTAGAAGTCGACATAGAGCGGCATGGTGGCCGTCGCGGTGGACGTGCCGGTGAGGGCCAGCGAGGTCTTGCCGATCACACCGAGGAACATGGTGTTGACGGTGGCGCTGAACGTGACGGTCGAGGTGACGGTCGAGCCGCTCTTGACCACGGTCGGCGTGACGGTGCCCGGCGTATAGCCGGTCTGATTGGCAACGTTGGCATTGAAGATGTTCCGCGCGTCGGTGACGCCCACCGCAATCGAGCCGTCGGAGGTCATCGTGCCCGCGGCGGCAAAGGCCGGCGAGGCCTTGGCGATCGAGCCGACGCTGGCCGCATCGGCCGCAGCCTGAAGCTTGGACCGGATCTGCGTCGCGCGCGAGTAATCGACCGCGCAGCCGACCACCGTGATCAAGGGAACGCAGGCCAGCGCGAAGATCACCGCGATGTTGCCACGCCGGTCGCGGACGAAATGGCATAAGAGAGTGCGAAACGCAGCGCGCATAGCTCGGGTCCAGAGTGGTTTTAGGAGTTCCCACCCTAGGAACCGACGATTAAATATGACTTATGGGGTTCCCGGAAATGCGGCCGCGACGCAGTTAACGAACCGTTACGGATCATCTTCAACGAGCAATATTCTTGGCATGGCCGATCTCAAACTGACATTAGTGGTGGCCTGTGCGCTGGTCGACGCCGACAAGCGCGTCCTGATCGCACAGCGTCCCGAGGGCAAGGCGCTGGCGGGCCTGTGGGAATTCCCCGGCGGCAAGCTCGAGCCCGGCGAACGGCCGGAGCAGAGCCTGATCCGCGAGCTCCATGAGGAGCTCGGCATCACCGTCGCCGAGCCGTGCCTGGCGCCGCTGACGTTTGCGAGCTACGGCTACGACACGTTTCACCTCCTGATGCCGCTCTACATCTGCCGGCGCTGGGAAGGGCTGGTCACCGCGCGCGAAGGCCAAAACCTCGCCTGGGTCCGCGCCAACAGACTGCGCGACTACCCGATGCCGCCCGCGGACATTCCGCTGATCCCGCATCTGATTGATTTGCTGATGTGACGCCGAAGAGCGCGCCACGCCTCAATCTCCATCGTCGTCCCGGACAAGCGCGCCCGAAGCGCGCGCAGATCCGGGACCCATAACCACTGGGTCATGTTGTAGAGGAAGTGGTCACTCCGAGTCGTCGCAACAACTAGGGCCTGTGGTTATGGGTCCCGGCCTTCGCCGGGACGACATCGGATTCTGGACGACGATCTCGGCCATCACGGAGAGAACGATTCAGGTCTCTCCCGCCTTCTTCACCGCCTCCGCCAGGCTTGCTTTCGCCGATCCCGGCTTGAGCGGCTGCTGCTGGCTCGCATGCGGCGCCCAGCCGGACAGCCAGATGATGTCGAACGTCGCGCGAATGCGGCCGTCGGCATCGGCGAAACGCTCGGCATAGATTTCGGCCATCCGCAGCAGCGTGGCGCGGCGGCTCGGCGCGCGGCGGCGCTCGATCAGCACGTTGGCCGCGCCCATGCGGCGCAGGTCCTGCATCAGCGCGAACGCATTGCCATAGCGCACCACGACGCGGTCGACATCGGTCACCGGCAGCGCAAAGCCCGCCCGCTGCAACAGCGCGCCGATGTCGCGCAAATCGGTGAACGGCGCCACGCGCGGGGAGACACCGCCTTCGCATTCGGCCTCCGCTGCGGCAAAGGCCTGCCGCAGTTCGGTCAGGCTGTCGCCGCCGATCATCGCGGCAAGCAGCAGCCCGTCCGGCTTCAGCGCGCGGCGGATTTGCGCCAGCACGCCCGGCAGGTCGTTGACGAATTGCAGCGCCAGCGCCGACACGACGAGATCAAGGCTCTCGGGCGCGAAGGGCAATTTCTCCGCGCCCGCCGCATCGAGCGCGATCCGCTCGATGGAAGGGAGCCGCGCCCGCAGCCCCGCGAGCCCCTCACCGGGCGTCCAGAGATCGACCGGCGCATGAAACTCCCGCATCACCGCCGCCAGCCGGTCGGACACGTCCTCGGCGACACGATCGAGCAGGAAGCTCACGGCACCCTGCGCCTGCGCACGCCGCTGCCGCGCATGCAGCAGGGCGCGATCGAACAGAGCGGGCGGGATTTGCGGGGTCTGGGCCATGCCGCTGGTTACGCCGATCATGCTGGCCATGGCAATCATTCTCGTGTCCCGGACGCGCTGCAGCGCCCTTAGCGCTGCTGCGCAGAGCCGGGACCCAGAAGGCAACATCGTATGATGCGGTGAGATGGGCCCCGGCTCTGCAGCCGCACCGCCGAAGTGGCGCTGCGCTGCGTCCGGGGCACGAGAGAGTGGCTTGAGCGCGGTCCAGCTGAACGCTAGCCTCCCCTCATGGAAGCCGAAAGCGCCCCTGCCCGCTCCATCGCCGCGCCGCTGCGGGCCGCATGGTCGGCTGGCTGCAGCGTGCTGACGCGAGCGGCGCGGCTCGCGCTCGACATCGCGCTGCCGACGCTGTGCGTCTCCTGTCGCGAGCCGGTCGAGGGCGAGGGCGTCTGTGCCGCGTGCTGGGCGCGGCTGTCGTTCATCGAGCGGCCCTATTGTCCGCGGCTCGGCATTCCCTTCGTCTATGATCCCGGCCCCGAGATGCTGTCGATGGAGGCAATCGCGAGCCCGCCGGCTTACCAGCGCGCGCGAGCCGCCGTGCGCTATGACGACGTCGCGCGCACGCTGGTGCACGCGCTGAAATACCAGGACCGCACCGATCTGGCCCCGGCCATGGGCCGCTGGATGGCGCGCGCGGGCGGCGAGTTGCTCGCAGGCGCCGACATTCTGGTGCCGGTACCCCTGCACTGGCGGCGGGCCTGGCGCCGCCGCTACAACCAGTCCGGGGCGCTGGCGCGCATCATCGAGCGGCAGAGCGGGGTCAAGGTCAGGGCTGAGGTGCTGCGCCGGGTGCGCGCTACCGAGCAGCAGATCGGCCTGTCGCGGGCCCAGCGCGCCACCAACGTACAGGGCGCATTCCAGGTATCCCCTGACCATCGGGCCGAGATTCAGGGCCGCCGCATCATCCTGATCGACGACGTCCTGACCACGGGTGCGACGCTGGACGCCTGCGCGCGGGCCCTGCTCCGCGCCAAGGCGGCCCAGGTGGACGTGCTGGTCTTTGCCCGGGTTGTCGAGAGCGGCCCCCGTCCCATATAGTTCAATGAATTCATGACATGAAAGCGCTGAACGAGATGACCGCTGCTGTCGAGATCTACACGAGGCCGGGTTGCGGCTATTGTTCCGCCGCGAGGTCCCTGCTGACCCGCAAGAAGGCGACCTTCGCGGAGTTCGACGTCGCCAAGGACCCGACCTGGCGCCAGGAGATGTACGACCGCGCCGGCGAGGGCTCGACCTTCCCGCAAATCTGGATCGGCGGAACCCATGTCGGCGGCTGCGACGAACTCTACGCGCTCGACCGCGAGGGCAAGCTCGACGGCCTGCTCGAAAGCGTGAAGGCCATCTCATGAGCGATAACAGGACCTTCACCGCCGCGATGGTGCAGATGCGCACCGGCCTGATGCCCGGGCCGAGCCTCGAACAGGCCACCCGGCTGATCCGGCAGGCCGCGGCCAATGGCGCCGACTACGTGCAGACGCCCGAAGTCAGCAACATGATGCAGCTGAACCGCAAGGCGCTGTTCGAGCATCTCCAGAGTGAGGAGAACGACACCTCGCTGAAGGCCTATCGCGCGCTCGCGGCAGAGCTCGGGATTCACATCCATGTCGGCTCACTGGCGCTGCGCTTCTCGCCGGAGAAAGCGGTCAACCGCTCGTTCCTGATCGGGCCCGAGGGCAATGTGCTCGCGAGCTACGACAAGATCCACATGTTCGACATCGAGCTGCCGGACGGCGAGAGCTATCGCGAATCCGCCAATTACCAGCCGGGCGAGACCGCCGTGATCTCCGACCTGCCCTGGGGCCGCGTCGGATTGACGATCTGCTACGACGTGCGCTTCCCCGCGCTCTACCGGGCGCTGGCCGAGAGCGGTGCCTATTTCATCACGGTGCCGTCGGCCTTCACCCGCAAGACCGGGGAAGCTCATTGGCACGTGCTGCTGCGCTCGCGGGCGATCGAGACCGGCTGCTTCATCTTTGCCGCCGCCCAGGCAGGCACCCATGAGAACAAGCGCGAGACCTACGGTCACTCGCTGATCATCGATCCCTGGGGCGAGATCCTCGCCGAAGGCGATGTCGAGCCCGGCATCATCATGGCGAAGATCGACCCGGCGAAGGTCGAGACCGCCCGCCGCGCCATCCCCTCGCTCCAGCACGGCCGCCGCTTTGGCGTCGCCGACCCCAAGGCGGGGCCGGATCATTTGCACCTCGTGCGGGGATCGGCATGATCCGCTACGCACTGCACTGCGACCGCGGCCACGACTTCGAAAGCTGGTTCCAGAGTTCTTCGGCCTATGATTCCCAGGTGAAGCGCAAGCTCGTGACCTGCCCGATCTGCGGCTCGGCCAAGGTCGACAAGGCGATCATGGCCCCGCGCATCGTCGGCAAGAAGGGCTGCGGCCGTGCAACGCCGCCGCCGGAGCCTGTGGCTGCGACCACGCCCGAGGCTACGCCGTCAGGACCGACCTCGCTGCTAATGGCGCAGGAGCGCGAGCTGCGCGCCAAGCTGAAGGAGCTGCGCGACCACATCGTCAAGAACGCCGACAATGTCGGCGAGCGCTTTGCCAACGAAGCCCGCGCGATGCATTACGGCGACAAGGAGCACCGCCCGATCTATGGCGAGGCCTCACCGGAAGAGGCGAAGTCGCTGATCGACGAAGGCATCGAGGTCTCGCCGCTGCCGACGCTGCCGGAAGACAGGAATTAGGCTTTCGCCTTCTTCGTCATGGCCGGGCATAGCCGTCCGAAGGACGGCGTCGCTTCCGCTCGCCTATGACCCGGCCATCCACGCCTTTCTCACAGCACGAAGAACGTGGATGCCCGGGACAAGCCCGGGCATGACGGCGGCTGAAGAGCGCGGCTACACGCCCACCAGCAGCGCAACGCCCGCCACGATCAGCACGATCCCAAAAATCTCGCGCGGCGCGATCGGCTGCTTGAACGAGTAATAGGCGACGCCTTGTGCGAACAGCACCTCGATCAGCGCCAGCGTGCGGACATTTGCCGCCGCGGTCAGCGCAAACGCCAGAAACCAGAACTGTGACGAGAAGGCGCCCATGAAGCCCGCGAACAACGACGGCTTCCACAGGCCAAGGATCGCCTGAAGCACTTTCGGCGCGCGCCAGAGCAGATAAATCGACAGGATCACTGTCTGCGCGAACAGGCCCAGCACCAGCGTGAACGACGCCGCGGTGACGAAGGAGACGTTCGGCACGTTGATGATCGCACCGCGGAAGCCGACCGCGGACAGCGCGAACGCCGCGGCCGCGACAAGCCCAAGGATGGTCGGCTTCAATTCGGCAAAGCTCTTCTCTCCGCCGGGCCGGAGCGCCGTGATGACGACGCCGATGGTCGCGATCACGATCGCCAGCACCTTCGGCCAGGTCAGGTGATCGCCGAGGAAGACGAAGCCGAAGATCGCGGTCTGGATCGCCTCGGTCTTCAGATAAGCCGTGGTCACCACGAACGAGTGGTCATTCATCGCCAGCAGCATCAAGCCGGTGCCGACGATCTGGCTGAGCGCCCCGAGCAGCAGCCACGGCCAGAACGCCGACGGCGGCATGCCGAGATGATCACCGGTCGCGACCAGCACCAACCCCAAGAACAGCAGCGAGAACGGGAAGCCGAACAAAAAGCGGATGTTGGTCGCGCCCCAGGTCCCCAGCGGCTTGGTCAGCGACCGCTGCATCGCATTGCGCGCGACCTGCCCGAGCGCTGCGATGACGGTAAAGGGAATCCAGAGACTGGTGATGGTGAGCATGGGGGGTGAAAACAGGCGGAGGGCTGAAGACTTCGGCCAGCCTGACGCTAGCCGCGAGGCACGTCAATCACGCTCACGTCATAGGAGCGATGCTCGCGCCCTACTCGTCCCCCTCACACCATCCCTTCCGCCACCACCATGTAGTTCACGTCCATGTCCGACGAGAGCGACCATTTGTCGGCGAAGGGGGAGTAGACGACGCCGGTCTGCTCGGTGATGACGAGGCGGTTGTCGAGGAGGTATTTGGTCAGTTCGTCCGGAGTGACGAACTTGTTCCATTCGTGGGTGCCGCGCGGCAGCCAGCGCAGGACATATTCGGCGCCGACGATGGCGAGCGCAAAGCTCTTCCAGTTTCGGTTCAGGGTCGAGACCACCATCAGGCCGTTCGGCTTCAGCATCGCGGCGCAGCGCTTGAGGAAGACGCCGACGTCGACGACGTGCTCGACCACCTCCATCGCCAGCACGATGTCGAAGCGCTCGCGCGGGTCGATCTCCTCCACCGTGGTGCAGCGGTAGTCGATCGCCAGATGGCTCTTGTCGGCATGCAGCTTGGCAGCCGCAATGTTGCTCGCGGACGGATCGACGCCGATGACCTGCGCGCCGAGACGCGCCAGCGGCTCGCACAACAGGCCGGCGCCGCAGCCGATGTCGAGCACGCGCAAGGACCCGAGACAATTGAGGCTGCGCACATTGCGCTCGAACTTGCGGCAGGCGGCGTCGCGGATATAGCCGAGCCGCAGCGGGTTGATCCGGTGCAGCGGCGCCATCTTGCCCTTGGGGTCCCACCACTCCGCGGAGAGTTTTGAGAATTTCGCGATCTCGGCGGCGTCGACGGTCGAGCCCGGCTGGGCGGTTGCGGTGGCGGAGGTATTTTGCTGCATGCTCATGGTTACGCGCGGTCCTACCGCGTGGTGATCGAACTACGGAAGGCGAGCGGCGAGGCGATGGTGCGGATGGTTTCGCGGCCTTCGCCGACGCCGTTGATGGTCACGTCGCCGTAGTTGAGAATTCGTCCAAGAATCGACTGGTTGACGTCGACACTCTCGACCTTGTCGAGCGCCATTTCAAAGGTGCGGCGCTTGATGAACCCGGTCTTGTGCACAACCCTGAGGTTGGTCACGTCGGTCTCGGTGGTGGAGCGGTGGAACCAGCCCTTCACGGTCCAGAACAGGGCCGCCAGAGCCACCACGCCCGCGGCGATGAGGCAGAGGATCACAAGCCCGTCGACCGTGGTCTGCCGCGACAGAACCAGGAGGCCTAAGGCCACGATCCAGGCCACAATCGCCGGAAAATGGAAGATCCAGTGCGCATTGGTCGAATACAGCACCCGCTCTCCGGGCTGCAGGATTTCGTCAATATAGCGCGCCATGACCTCGGTTAACCCATTGCACGGATTGGCCCCGCAGGAACCCGCTTGCCCCCGGCCCCGCCCCTCTGTATACGCGCGGTCGGTATCCCCTGGCATCCGTCCAGCGCGGGTCACCATACTGATCCTTATGAAGGAATGCACGCGTCGTCATGAGCCGCCTCGTGATGAAATTCGGCGGCACGTCCGTCGCCAACATCGATCGTATCCGCAACGTCGCGCGCCATGTGAAGCGTGAGGTCGACGCCGGCCATGAGGTGGCCGTGGTCGTCTCGGCGATGTCCGGCAAGACCAACGAGCTGGTGGCCTGGTGCACCGAGGCCTCGCCGATGCACGACGCGCGCGAATACGACGCCGTGGTGGCCTCGGGCGAGCAGGTGACGTCGGGCCTTCTTGCCATCGTGCTGCAGGGCATGGGCATCCAGGCCCGCTCCTGGCAGGGCTGGCAGATCCCGATCAAGACCAGCGACGCCCATGCCTCGGCCCGGATCGAGGACATCGACGGCAGCGAGATCGTCAAGCGCTTCCAGGAGCGCAAGGAAGTCGCGGTCATCGCCGGCTTCCAGGGCATCAACCCCGAGACCAATCGCATCACCACGCTCGGCCGCGGCGGCTCGGACACCTCGGCCGTGGCGGTTGCCGCGGCCGTCAAGGCCGACCGCTGCGACATCTACACCGACGTCGACGGCGTCTACACCACCGACCCGCGAATCGTGCCGAAGGCCAAAAGGCTCGACAAGATCGCATTCGAGGACATGCTGGAACTGGCCTCCCAGGGCGCCAAAGTGCTTCAGGTCCGCTCGGTGGAACTCGGCATGGTCCACAACATGCCGATCTTCGTCCGCTCGAGCTTCGACAAGCCCGAGGATATCGACCCGCATGCCAACCAGCCGCCCGGCACGCTGATCTGCAGCGAGGAGGAGATCATGGAAAGCCACGTCGTCACCGGCATCGCCTTTTCGAAGGACGAGGCCCAGATCTCGGTGCGCCAGATCGAGGACAAGCCGGGCGTTGCCGCTTCGATCTTCGGTCCGCTGGCGGATGCCAACATCAACGTCGACATGATCGTGCAGAACGTGTCCGAGGACGGCAAGACCACCGATCTCACCTTCACCGTGCCCGCCGCCGACTACACCCGCGCCAAGGACACGATCACCGCCGCCAAGGACAAGATCGGTTATGCACGGCTGGATACAGCCACCGACGTCGCAAAGATCTCGGTGATCGGCAGCGGCATGCGCAGCCATGCCGGCGTCGCCGCCCAGGCGTTCTCGGCTCTCGCGGGGCGGAATATCAACATCCGGGCCATCACAACCTCCGAGATCAAATTCTCGGTGTTGATCGACACGGCTTACACCGAGCTGGCGGTGCGCACCCTGCACACGCTCTACGGCCTCGACCAGGCCTAAAGCGCGACCCGTCGTCCCGCTTCCGATTGTCCTTTGAGCATGGTGTGTTTCCGGAAAACCGCTTCGCACTTTCCGGACCATGCTTAGGCTAATTTTCTCTTAGCGGTCGCAGCAAACGCGAAGGTGTACACACCTTCGCGTTTGGCAGGCGTTTTGCTTGGCAAAACAAGCCTCAATTCGCTATACGGCGAACAGGGTGGGCTGCCGCAGACTGTGTCCCAGTTCAGGCCGCTGATTCGGTGCAAGCGAGGGTTTGCGCCTGCGCCGGACAAACAATTTGGTTGTTTTTCTGGAATTTTTGGCCAGCCGCCGGCCGATAGCGCCGGGCCCGGCAGACGGAGGAGATTGCGGTACATGCGGAGCGCGTCGGGAGGTCCCCGCGTCTTGTTGAGACGGCTCCGCGAAACCATGGCGGAGCAGGTCTCGGCCCAGGAGCGGCTGGACAAGATCGTGGTGCTGATCGCCGCCAACATGGTGGCCGAGGTGTGCTCGGTCTATGTGCTGCGCATCGACAACACGCTCGAGCTCTACGCGACCGAAGGCCTCAACCGCGAGGCGGTGCACCATACCGTGCTCAGCGCCCATGAGGGCCTGGTCGGCCTCGTCGCCAGCGAGGCGACGCCGCTCAACCTGAGCGATGCGCAGAGCCACCCGGCCTTCTCGTTCCGCCCGGAGACCGGTGAAGAGATCTATCACTCCTTTCTCGGCGTGCCGATCCTGCGGGCCGGCAACACGCTCGGCGTGCTGGTCGTGCAGAACCGCGCCAAGCGCAACTATGTCGAGGAGGAGCTCGAGGCGCTTCAGACCACCGCGATGGTGCTGGCGGAGCTGATCGCCTCCGGCGAGCTGTCCGCCCTCGCCCCGCCGGGCATGGAGCCTGCCGCACGCCATTCCGCGCAGAAGGTCGGCGCCATCCTGTCGGAAGGCATCGCGCTCGGCCATGTCGTGCTGCACGAGCCGCGCGTCGTCATCAAGGACTACATCGCCGAGGACCTGCCGAAGGAGATCAAGCGGCTCGACACCGCGCTCGCCAAGCTGCGCGCCGATCTCGACCGCATGCTGGAGCGCGGCGACGTCGCCGAGGGCGGCGAGCATCGCGAGGTGCTGGAAGCCTACCGCATGTTCGCCAACGACCAGGGCTGGTCGCACAAGCTGCACGAGGCGGTCGCCACCGGCCTCACCGCGGAAGCTGCCGTCGAGCGCGTGCAGTCCGACACCCGCGCGCGCATGCTGCGCTCGACCGATCCTTACTTACGCGACCGGCTGCATGATCTCGAGGATCTCGGCTACCGCCTGATGCGGCAGCTGGTCGGCCAGGACCACGCGCCCTCGCGCGAGCAATTGCCCGACAATGCCATCGTCATCGCGCGCGCAATGGGACCGGCGGCGCTGCTCGACTACGATCGCAAGCGCCTGCGCGGCATCGTGCTGGAGGAAGGCACCGCCAATTCCCACGTCTCGATCGTGGCGCGCGCGCTCGGCATTCCCGCGGTTGGCGAGGTGCCGAACGCACCGGGTATCGCCGATCCCGGCGATGCCATCATCGTCGACGGCACCTCGGGGTCGATCTATGTGCGCCCGTCGCAGGAGATCGAGGCCGCCTTCGCCGAGCGCGTGCGCTTCCGCGCCCGCCGCCAGGCGCAGTACCTGGCGCTGCGCGACCGCCCCTGCGTCACCAGGGACGGCCAGACGGTCGAGCTGATGATCAATGCAGGTCTTGCGATCGACCTGCCGCATATCGAGGATACCGGCAGCGCCGGCATCGGCCTGTTCCGCACCGAGCTGCAATTCATGGTCGGGCAGAGCCTGCCGCGCACCAGCGACCAGCTCGCGCTGTATCGCACCGTGCTGGATGCGGCCGGCACCAAGCCCGTCACCTTCCGCACCCTCGACATCGGCGGCGACAAGGCGCTGCCCTATATGGAAGCCGTGATCGAGGAAAATCCCGCGCTCGGCTGGCGCGCGATTCGGCTTGGGCTCGATCGTCCCGGCCTGCTCCGCGGCCAGATCCGCGCGCTGCTGCGCGCCGGCGGCGGCCGCGCGCTGCGCATCATGTTTCCGATGATCTCTGAGGTCGCCGAATTCGACTCCGCAAAGGCGCTGGTCGAGCGCGAGCTGACCTATCTGCGCCAGCACGGCCACACGCTGCCTGAAAGAATCGACATCGGCACCATGGTCGAGGTGCCGGCGCTGCTCTACCAGCTCGACGAGCTGCTGAAGAAGGTGGACTTCATCTCGGTCGGCTCCAACGACCTGTTCCAGTTCCTGTTCGCGGTCGATCGCGGCAATGCCAAGGTGTCCGAGCGCTTCGACACCATGTCGGCGCCGATCCTGCGTGTCTTGCGCGAGATCGCGCGCAAATCGAACGCGGCGAAGAAGTCGCTGTCGCTGTGCGGCGAGATGGCCTCCAAGCCGATCGGCGCATTGGCGCTGATCGCGATGGGCTATCGCTCGCTGTCGCTGTCGGCGACCGCACTCGGCCCGGTCAAGGCGATGGTGATCGACCTCGACGCCAAAAAGGCCGAAGCGATGCTCAACCCACTGCTGGATGCGCCCTCCGGCAGCGTCTCGATCCGGCAGAAGCTGACGGAATTTGCCGAGGCCGAAGGCCTGGCCTTGTAGCGGGCCTGTCGCCGCTTCCCGCCGCCGCGCCGCTTTCCGCACTTTGAGACTGAACCGATGTCGTCACTCCCTGAAGCCAAACTGGACGTCCTGCTCGCGCATCATGCTTCGCTCGAGGCTGAATCGCTGGGGCAGCTCGCCTCTGACCGCTATGTGCAGATCACCCGCGAGCTCGCCGAGATCACGCCGCTGATCGAGGCGGTGAAGGCTTATCGTTCCGCGGTCAAAGAGCTCGCCGACACCGAGGCGCTGATCGCCGATCCCGCGACCGATGCCGAGATGCGCAGCATGGCGGAGAGCGAGCGCGACGAGCTGACGCCGAGGATCGAGGAGCTGGTCCAGAAGATCCGCGTGGCGCTCTTGCCCAAGGACGCCATGGACGACCGCAACGTGATGCTGGAAATCCGCGCCGGCACCGGCGGCGACGAAGCCTCGCTGTTCGCCGGCGACCTGTTCCGCATGTACGAGCGTTTCGCCAGCTTGCAGGGCTGGAAGGTCGAGGTGATCTCGGCGAGCGAAGGCACCGTCGGGGGCTACAAGGAAATCATCGCGGAGGTGCAGGGGCGCGGCGCGTTCTCCAAGCTGAAATTCGAATCCGGCGTACATCGCGTGCAGCGCGTGCCCGATACCGAAACGCAGGGGCGCATCCACACCTCCGCGGCGACGGTCGCGGTGCTACCGGAGGTCGAGGACGTCGACGTCGACATCAAGAACGACGACCTGCGCATCGAGACCATGCGCGCGCAGGGCGCGGGCGGCCAGCACGTCAACAAGACGGAATCGGCGATCCGCATCACCCACATCCCGACCGGCATCGTGGTGATGATGCAGGACTCGCGCTCGCAGCACAAGAATCGCGCCTCGGCCATGAACATCCTGCGCTCGCGCATCTACGACGCCGAGCGCCAGCGCGTCGATGCGGCGCGCTCGGCCGAGCGTAAGGAGAAGGTCGGCTCCGGAGACCGCTCCGAGCGCATCCGCACCTACAATTTCCCGCAAGGCCGCGTCACCGACCACCGCATCAACCTGACGCTCTACAAGCTGCCCCAGGTGA
The DNA here is from genome assembly GCF_038969555.1 of Bradyrhizobium sp. B117. Lineage (NCBI taxonomy): Bacteria > Pseudomonadati > Pseudomonadota > Alphaproteobacteria > Hyphomicrobiales > Nitrobacteraceae > Bradyrhizobium > Bradyrhizobium sp. B117. The sequence goes on along the minus strand of NZ_CP152414.1, from coordinate 376,603 downwards.
TCGCGGGCGAAGCGCTGGGCGAATTGATCGACGCGCTGACCACCGAGCACCAGGCCGCGCAGCTCGCCGCGCAAGGCGCTGCGGCTTGAAGCTCGCGCCTCAGCGCGCTTTGGCTCCGAACGATCGCAGAATCTTGTCCAAAGCGGGCGCGGCGACACTCAGCTCGTCCAGATGAATGCGCGAGAGCGATCGCAGCTTCTGCTCGCCCTTGGCCGTCAGCTTGACCAGGACGCGACGCGCGTCCTCGGGATCGGCTTGCCGGGCGATCAGCTTCAGCTTCGCCATCCGATCCACCAGCTCCACCGCCGTGTGGTGCCGGATCAGGAGGAAGCGCGCGATATCGCCGACGCTGGCACCGTCGGCATCGGCCAATCCCTTGATCGCGAGCAGCGCCTGGTGCTGCTGCGCCGTCAATCCGGCGTTCTGGGCCGCGGCTTCGCTGAAGGCCAGGAAGATTCGGAGCTGATAGCGGAATTGCGCCAGCGCCGCGTAGTCGGCGTCGCGCATGGTCCGGCGGCGGCTTGAAGACCGTGCAGGCATCGCCGCCCTTGAGCGTTGCGCCTTCTTCGCCTGAACCATGTCGTGCCGCCTCCGCGCCTCGCCGCCCGGCAATGCAACCCGGCGGGCGCCGGGGATGCACAAATATCGGCGCTGGCGATTCCCACATCCTGTTCGACGTTGCCATGCATGTCGAGCGTCACGAGGTGGTGGCCCTGCTCGGCCGCAACCGTGCCGGCAAGAGCACCACGCTGAAGAGCCTGATGGGCGTGGTGACGCCGCGCAGCGGCAACATCAGGTTCGACGGCATCGACGTCGCCGGCCGCCGGAGCCACAAGATCGCCCAGGCGGGCATGCAGCTCGTGCACGAGGAGCGCCGCATCTTCGGCAGCCTGTCGGTCGAGGAGAACATCGTCCTCGCCGGCATCACTGCGCCGAAGCGCTGGCCGCTCGGACGCATCTACGAGATGTTTCCGCGGCTGAAGGAGCGGCGCAACAATCGCAGCACCGAGCTCTCCGGCGGCGAGCAGCAGATGCTCGCGATCGCACGGGCGCTGGTGTGCGATCCCAAGATCGTGCTGCTGGACGAGCCGTTCGAGGGACTCGCGCCCGTGATCTCGTGAAGGCCTGCCGCGAGCTCGCGGCCACCGGCCAGACCGTCGAGCTGGTCGAGCAGAATCTGACGGCTTCGCTGGCGCTGGCGACGCGGATCTACGTCATCAACAACGGCCACATCGTGTGCACGAAGGTCCGGCGCAGGAACTCAAGGCCCAGCCGGAACTGCTGCAACGCTATCTTGGCGTCTAGGGCGTCTACCCATAAACTCGGGAGGTCTGCTTTCGAGGGGCGAGCGGACGCGCGGCCCCACCCCGGAATGTCGACTTGTGCCCAAAGCGGACACCAGGTCGCCCCTGGAGGTGAGGTCTTGCCAAGCCGGGAGAAGACACCATGAGCACGATCTGGCCGGACATCCCCTTCGAGGCATGGCGCGAAAGCTGTTCCGCGCTTCATTTGTATTGCCAGGTTGTCGGCAAGTATCGGCTCGCGAGAACGCCGTGGGTCAACCATTCCTGGCACGCGACTTTCTACGTGAATGCGCGCGGACTGACGACTTCGCTGGTTCCGGACGGATCCGGCATCGAGATTATCTTCGATCTCGTCCGTCATGTCCTGATCGCAGAGGCGGCCGACGGCTGCAGAGCCGAAATGCCGCTCGGGCGAATGTCCGTCGCCGAATTTCACACCCGATTCTGCGAAGTGGTAGGACGTCTCGGCGGAATACCGGAATTCGACGGTCGGCCCAGCGAGGTCCCGGATCCGATCCCGTTCCGGGAAGACCGCCAAATCAGGCCCTACGACGCAGACGCCGTGACGCGGTTCTTTCGCGCCCTCGTCGCGATCAACGGAGTCTTTCATCGATTTCGGACAGGGTTCACCGGGAAAGTCAGTCCGGTCCATCTCTTCTGGGGCAGCTTCGATCTGGCGGTGACGCGCTTCTCCGGTCGTCCCGCCCCACTGCATCCGGGTGGCGTTCCGGGTTTGCCTGATGTCGTGACCCGTGAGGCCTATAGCGATGAGGTCTCCTCCGCCGGCTTCTGGCCGGGCGGAGGCGGTGCGGATTTCGCGGCCTTCTACTCCTATGCCTATCCCACCCCGAACGGCTTCGCCGACGGGCAGGTCATGCCGGAAGGCGCATACTTCGATCAGAAGCTCGGCGAACATGTCCTGCCCTACGACCTCGTGCGAAAATCCAGCGAGCCTGAGGAGACGCTCATGGCGTTTCTGCAAAGCACCTATCGGGCGGCGGCTGATACCGGAGGCTGGGATCGTGCCGCGCTCGAATGTCCGATTGGCTCCCCCCTTCGACCGCGCCCGCTGAACAAACGATGATGAAGATCGAGGAAAGCTCGCTGGCAAGAAATTGGTGCAGCGAGCTGATCAGGTCAGACGCAAAATCAGCCACCAAGCGCCGCGATCATCCGCTTGGCATGCTCGGCGAGCACGGCCATGTCTTCCTTGCGCGTCTGCGCCGGCAGCAGCTCGATTCCGGCCCTGACCGGCATGACATGCATGTGCAGATGAAGCACCACTTGCCCGGAGGCGGGCTCGCTGAACTGCTGGAGGATGATCCCTTCGGCGTCGAAAGCCTTCATCGCCGCGATTGCGATCCGCTTGGCGGTGCGGGCGACCGCGGCGAGATCGTCATCGGCGATGTCGAGGATGCCGCGCGCCGGCGCCCTCGGGATCACCAGCGTGTGCCCCGGTGAGCGCGGCATGATGTCGAGGAAGGCGAGGCTGCGGTCGTCCCTGAACACCTCGAAGCAGGGAATTTCGCCGCGCAGGATCTTCGCGAAGACGTTCTGATCGTCATAGGCCGTCATGGATGCCTCCCTCGCCACGCGGCGCGATCCAACGCGCTCCTTTCCGTTGACGCAAGCAAGTCCGCCGATCTATCCACGATGCCAAGGCAGGATGGTTCCATTGGCGACAGATTCCGGACACAGCATCGAGAGCGCGCGGCGCGCGCTTGCCGCACGGCTGCAAGCGGCCGGCATCGATGAGCCGGGCCTGGATGCACGCCTGCTCGTCGGCGCCGCAGTGGAGCTCGATCTCACCGCCATGGTGACGCAGGCGGCGCGAGGACTGACGCCTGAAGAGGCTGCGCGGCTCGAAGGCTATGCGCAGCGCAGGCTCGCGCATGAGCCGGTCGCCCGCATTTTGGGGGCGCGGGAATTCTGGGGCCTGCCGTTCCGCCTGTCCGAGGCAACGCTGGTGCCGCGGCCGGACACCGAAACCGTCGTCGAGCTGGCGCTCGAGATTTTTCGCGAATTCAGGATCTCGGGGCGGCGCCCGCGTATCGCCGATATCGGCACCGGATCCGGCGCCATCCTGCTCGCTCTGCTGCACGAGATACCCGAGGCATTCGGCGTCGGCACCGATGTCAGCCTCACCGCGCTCAACACGGCGCGAGATAATGCGGCCGCGCTCGGCCTGTCCGGCCGCGCCGCTTTCGTCGCCTGCTCCTACGCGGCGGCGCTTCGGGGCCCGTTCGACCTCATCGTGTCGAACCCGCCCTATATTCCCTCGGCTGAAATTCCGAAATTGAGCATCGAGGTGCGCGAGCACGATCCGCATCTGGCGCTCGACGGCGGCAATGACGGCTATGACGCCTACCGCATCCTGATCCCGCAGGCGGCCGAGCGTCTCGCCGCAGGCGGGGCGCTGATCGTCGAGGCCGGCCAGGGCCAGGCCCGGAATATTGAAACCTTGATGGGGGGCGCGGCGTTATCGGTGGACAGGCCACCCAAGGCCGACCTTGGAGGCATTCTACGAGCCGTATCGGCCCGAAAAATGCCTCCATAAAAGCCGGATTGGCCTGCAAAAACCTCTTGGAATATCCCTTGGGAACGACTACGTTCCGCTCAACACATCGGTGCCGGCCCCGTAGACCTACGGGCGAAAGCCGGGGCTCTCGGGCGAGAGCGTTACTGATTATAGGTTCCAAGCCGCAGGTCCTGTTGAGCGCGATGGCCAGTGGAGCTGCGCTGCTCTCCGACCGCAACGTGAACGAAAGCCAGATATTGCGCTTGAAGACTTACGCAACAAAGCTGGGCTTGTTTCGGCAGGCGATATGAATGGGTTCGCTGGCGATGGATGCTGGCGAGTGGGGAACGCGTCTTTGTTGAACGCGACGGTCGACGAACATCGGCAGGGTTCGATCCGCTCTTGCGCGCGGTGCGCGCGAGACATGTGAACCGCTGTCAGCAGGTCACTCCTAGCAATCAGTAATGCGTGCAACCTTTAGGGCTGGAATTAAAGGCAGGACATGAGAAACGGTCAGAACAAGCAGCGGATGCGCAACCGCAACAACAATAACAACAACAACCGGCGCGGCCAGAACCCGATGACCCGGGTCTACGAGTCCAACGGACCCGACATCAAGATCCGCGGCACGGCCTCGCATATTGCTGAAAAGTATCTCCAGCTGGCGCGGGACGCGCGCTCCTCCGGCGACCCCGTTGCAGCCGAGAACTACTACCAGCATGCCGAGCACTATTTCCGCCTGATCGCGGCGGCCCAGGAACAGTTCCGGCAGAACCAGCAGCAGCCGCGCGGCGACGAGCCGGTCAGCACCAGCGACGATGGCGAGGACGACGGCGAGAATTTCTCGAATTTCGGCCAGGAGCCGGGTTTCGTTCCGCAGCCGCCGCAGCAGCCTTACGCGCGCGAGGGCCAGCGCGATCATCACCAGCGTGATCACCAGAGCCGCGACAACCAGCAGCCCTATCAGCGCGACAACCAGCAGCCGCGCGAGCACCGCGAACGCGACCATCGTCCGCAGCCGCAATATCAGCCGCAGCCGCAACCTGCGAACCAGCCGCAGCCCGTCATCGCCGATGCCGGCAGCGTCGACCGCCTGCCTTCCTTCATCACCGGCGCACAGCCGCAAGCGAATGTCGGCGCGAATGGCGGCCAGGCTGGCTTTGAGGGTGGCGGTGGCGAACGCTATCCGCGCCGCCGGCGCCGGCCGCATGGCCCGCGCCCCGAGCGCGAGGCAGCGCCCGCCGGTTCGAGCGACGATCTCGCGCCCGGCGAGTAAGCCTTTTCCGAAAGTCTGAATGGAATCGTCCCGGCCCCGCCGGGACGATTTTTTTAGCTCCGCGTGACCGTGGTCGAGGACGGCACCAGCACCGGCTTGGTCAGTGCGGGAATGAGGCGCGCGCGTTCGTGCTTGGCGGGGATCGCGCGGTAGACCTGCTTGGTGGCTTCGACGATGTGCACCCCGGCAAAGGGCAGCGACAGCGCCGCGCCGGCACGCTCCCACATCTGCGCCGATTTCAGCACCCAGCCGCCGGCATAGGGCGGCATGAACAGCGCCTCGCCCCAGGCGGTCGGCGTGAACCAGGTCTGGCGCAGCAGCTCGGTGATCTGCGAGCGCGAATAGGGCCGGCCGTGGCCGAACGGCGTGTTGTCGGTGCGGGTCCACACCCCGCGCCGGTTCGGGATCACCGCGATGACGCGCCCCGAGGGCGACAGCACGCGCCACACCTCGCGCAGCAGCGCCGCCGGATCGTCCGACATCTCCAGCGCGTGGACCAAGAGGATGCGGTCGACGGCGGCGTCGGGGAGCGGCAGCGTGAATTCATCCACCAGCGAGGCCAGCGCCGGCCGTCCCGTCGGCCATTTCAGCACGCCCTGGGCCGCCGGCATGAAGGCGATGCAGCGCTCGGCATCCTCGCGAAACAGCCCCAGATAGGGCGTCGGATAGCCGATGCCGAGCACGCGCTGGCCCCCGGCATTCGGCCAGCGCTCCCTGATGCCGCGATTGATCATTTGCCGCGCCACGATCCCGAGGCGGCGGGAATAGAACTCGCGAAGATCGACGACATCGATGCTCATGACGGCAATGTAACATGCACAAGGGCACTGCTGCGCGCGGAATATTGCATTGCCTGCGCAACGTTAACGCCATATTTGTCTGGCGGGGCTGAGCGCGATGGAGATGTCATGGCCGCCGAAATTCGTACTTTCAACTGTTTAAGCGACAATTTCGGTTATCTGATCCACGATGTGGAAACCAAGGCAACCGCGTCGATCGATGCGCCGGAGGCCGGCCCCATCCTTGCGGCGCTGGAGCGCGAGGGCTGGCAGCTCACCGACATCCTGATCACCCATCATCATGGCGATCATGTCGGCGGCGTCGCCGAACTCAAGCAGAAATACAATTGCCGCGTCGTCGCGCCGCACGACAAGACGACGAAGATCGCGAACGTCGATCTGCGCGTCGCCAATGCCGACGTGGTCAAGATCGGCAATCTGTTGGCGCGCGTCGTCGAGACGCCGGGCCACACGCTCGACCACGTCTCCTACATGTTCGACAATGAGAAGACGGTGTTCGCCGCCGACACGCTGTTCTCGATCGGCTGCGGCCGAGTGTTCGAGGGCACCTATCCGATGATGTGGGACTCGCTGTTGAAGCTGCGCGCCCTGCCCGACGACTTCAAGCTCTATTGCGGCCACGAATACACGGCGTCCAACGTCAAATTCGCGCTCACCGTCGAGCCTGATAACGCGGCGCTCCAGGCGCGCGCGGCGGAGGTGGCGAAGCTGCGGGCCGAGAACAAGCCGACGATTCCCTCGCTGCTTGGTGACGAGAAGCGAGCAAACGTGTTCCTGCGAGCTGATGCGCCCGAGGTCGCAGCCAAGCTACACATGAAGGGCGCGGATGCCGCCGCGGTGTTCGGCGAGCTGCGCGAGCGAAAAAACAAGTCCTGAACAAGCAAGTCCTGACTGGATCGATGCCGACCGCAGCCGAGATCATCGCACGCCTCGAACTCCGCCCGCATCCCGAGGGTGGGCACTATCGCGAGACGTTTCGCGACCAGAGCACGGATGCCAATGGCCGTTCGCGCTCGACCCTCATCTACTTCCTGCTCGCACGCGGCGAACGCTCGCACTGGCACCGCATCGATGCGGTCGAGACCTGGCATTACTACGCCGGCGCCCCCCTGATGCTGCGCATCGCCCATGACGGCTGCTCCCAGCACGAGGTGCGGCTCGGCACCGACCTGCTCGGCGGCGAGCGCCCGCAGGCGATCGTGCCGGCGAATGCCTGGCAGATGGCGGAGACCACGGGCGAGTGGACGCTGGTCGGCTGCACTGTTGCGCCCGCCTTCGAGTTCGCCAAGTTCGAGCTGGCGCCGAAGGGCTGGGAGCCGTAGCTCGACGCGGTCATTCGGGAACGGCGCGCAAGCGGCGAACTATGATGCGCAATTGCGCATCGGAGAATGACAATCACCTTTTCCGCAGCACCATGTCCTTCGCCGCAATCAGGCCGCCGCCCGCGATCAGGATCGCAGCGATCGCGATGTTCGCGCTGGCCTTTGCAAAACCCGCGGCGATGAGGAAGCCGGTCGAGAGCAGCGGCGTCGCGTAGGACGCCGCGCCGAGCACGCGGATGTCGCCGCGCTTCATGCCGATGTCCCAGGCGTAGAAGGCAGCGCCGACCGGGCCGATGCCGAGCCCGATCACGGCGAGCCATTGCAGCGCGGACTCCGGCCACACGGTCGTCTCAAGCACACCATGCATCAGCGCGGCGAGCACGGATGTGGCGAGGCAGAAGCCGGCGACCGCATCGGTCGGCACCGCCTTGAGCCGGCGCGACAGCACCGAATAGGTCGCCCAGACGAAGGCGGCGATGAAGGCTGCAATCAATCCCGGCACCGCCCCCGGCGCGAAGCCGCTGGTGTTGCCGGCGAACAGCAGCACGGTGCCGACGAGACCGAGCACGGCGCCGATGATGTGGTGTAAGGCAAGCCGCTCGCCCGGCAGGAAGGACGAGAACAGCACGATCAAGAGCGGCCACATGTAGTTCAGAAGGCCAGCTTCCGCCGGCGGCGCGAAGCGCAGCGCGAGGAAATACAGCGCGTGATAGCCGAACAGGCCGCCGACGCCGACGACCCACACGACCAGCGGCTGGCGCAGGCTTTTGGCGGCATCGCCGCGGCCGATCCAGGTCAGCAAGCCGACGAGACCGCCGATCGCAAAGGTCATCGCGGCGAGCTGGAACGCCGGGATCTTTCCGGTCGCCACCGTCATCACTGACAGCAGCGACCACATCAGGATCGCGGTCAATCCGATCAGTGTGGCTGTGCGGGGGGTCATCGATCAAAAGGCTCTGAGGACGCTAATGCCCGGCACGAGGCCGGGCATTTTCGTCTTCACTATCGCCTTGTCTGGCCCGAAGCTACAGGCTTTTGGGTCAAAGACCTGCGGCGATATATCAGGCCTGATACTGGCCGCCATTGATGGTCATGGTCGATCCCGTGATGAAGCCGGCCTCGTCGGCGGCGAGGAACACGACCGCGCGCGCGATCTCCTCGGGCTCGCCGAGCCGGCTGACCGGGATCTGCGGAATCACGTTCTTCTCCAGAACGTCCTTTGGCACTGCCTGCACCATTTCGGTGTTGATATAGCCGGGGCAGATCGCATTCACGGTAATGCCGCCCTTGGCGTTCTCGAGCGCGAGCGCCTTGGTGAAGCCGATGTCGCCGGCCTTCGCCGCGGAATAGTTGACCTGGCCGAACTGTCCCTTCTGGCCGTTGATCGAGGAGATCGAGATGATGCGGCCGAACTTGCGCGAACGCATGCCCTCGATCACCTGGCGCGTCATGTTGAACAGCGAGCCGAGATTGGTGTTTATGACGGCATTCCACTGCTCGAGCGTCATCTTGTGGAAGGCAGTGTCGCGGGTGATGCCGGCATTGTTGACGAGCACCTCGATCGGCCCGAGATCGGCCTCGACCTTCTTCACGCCTTCGGCGCAAGCGTCGAAGCTGCTGACGTCCCATTTGTAGACGGCGATGCCGGTCTCGGCCTTGAACTTCTCCGCCGCGGCATCGTTGCCGGCGTAGCTCGCCGCGACCTTGTAACCTGCCGCCTTCAGCGCCTTGCTGATCGCAGCTCCGATGCCCCTCGTACCACCCGTCACCAATGCAACACGTGCCATATCGTATTCCTTCCCTTGGACTCTTCGGACGTTTCTGAGTGATCGTTTTTAACGGTGGATTATGCGGCTGGTTTGACGGACATCAAGAACAAAACGCCCGGCGTTGAGCCGGGCGTTTGTATTTAGTTGAGGCTTGCGCAGTTGCGAAGAATATTTGATTTGCAACCGCTGCCTTTTTAGTCGCGTGCAACGCACTCGATCAGGTGTGCGGCGCACGCGTCAGTTCACGTCAGCGACGTTCAGTCGCGCGCCAGACACATCGCGATACCCATGCCGCCGCCGATGCACAGCGTGGCGAGGCCCTTCTTTGCATCGCGCTTCTGCATCTCGTGCAGCAAGGTCACCAGCACGCGCGCGCCGGAGGCGCCGACCGGATGGCCGATCGCGATCGCGCCGCCATTGACGTTGACCTTCGAGGTATCCCAGCCGAGGTCCTTGTTGACGGCGCAGGCCTGCGCCGCGAAGGCCTCGTTGGCCTCGATCAGGTCGAGATCGCCGACGCTCCAGCCGGCCTTCTTCAGCGCGGCGCGCGAAGCCGGGATCGGGCCCGAGCCCATGATCTTCGGATCGACGCCAGCCTGCGCCCACGACACAATGCGTGCCAGCGGCTTCTTGCCTTCCTTGGCCGCCTGCTTGGCGGTCATCAGCACCACGGCGGCAGCGCCGTCATTGATGCCGGAGGCCGAGCCTGCGGTGACCGTGCCGTCCTTCTCGAAGGCAGGCTTGAGCTTGGCCATCGCATCGAGCGTTGCGCCATGGCGCGGATATTCGTCGTCGCTGACGACGACGTCGCCCTTGCGGGTCTTGATGGTGACGGGAATGATCTCGTCCTTGAACTTGCCGGCCTTCTGCGCGGCCTCGGCCTTCTGCTGCGAGGCGACTGCGAACTCGTCCTGCTGGGCGCGGGTGATCTGCCACTGCCGCGCGACGTTCTCGGCAGTGTTGCCCATGTGGTAGCCGTTGAAGGCATCCCACAGGCCGTCCTTGATCATGGTATCGACCAGTTCGAGGCCGCCCATCTTGACGCCGCCGCGCAGGTGCTGGGCGTGCGGAGCCATGCTCATGGATTCCTGGCCGCCGGCAACCACGATCTCCGAATCGCCGTTGAGCAGCGCCTGGTAGCCGAGCGCGACGGTGCGCAGGCCCGAGCCGCAAAGCTGGTTCACGCCCCAAGCCGGGCTTTCGACCGGAATGCCGGCTATGATCGAGGCTTGGCGGGCGGGGTTCTGGCCCTGAGCCGCGGTCAGGATCTGGCCCATGATGACTTCCGAGACCCGGCCGGGTTCGATGCCACCACGCTCCAGCGCGGCCTTGATGGCGACGGCGCCGAGATCATGGGCGGGAAGGGTCGCGAAGGCTCCGTTGAAGCTTCCGACCGGGGTGCGAGCGGCGCTGACGATGACGACATCGTCTGACATGGGCATCTCCTGGGGCTTGAGGTTTTCTAAAAAGGGGCAGGCGGGCGGTTGGGAAAAGGCCCGTCAGTCTCGTCAGGCATCCTGTTAACGTCGTTGAGGCATGTCAATCGGCCGGCGACCGAATCCATGCCGCAGCGCATTCAAAATAGCGTTCTTGGCGCTTTCGCAAGCACGTTTTTGCCGCCCGATTAACCGTGGCGCACAAAACGGTAGCGTGACCCCTTTGAAAATGCTTATTTTGTTGCGTTGCGTACTCTTCCCGCCCTGCGGCATAGCCGCCGGGTTCCCGTTCTCAGCGTTTGCAAGTGAGAGCCCATGGCGAAATCAGACCAACCCACCACGATCAAGAAATACGCGAACCGCCGGCTCTATAACACCGGAACGAGCACCTACGTGACGCTGGAAGACCTCGCCGCCATGGTCAAGGACGGCGAAGATTTCCTGGTCTACGACGCCAAGACCGGCGACGACATCACCCGCTCCGTGCTGGCCCAGATCATCTTCGAGCAGGAGAACAAGGCCGGCCAGAACCTGTTGCCGACCACCTTCCTGCGCCAGCTGATCCGCTTCTACGGCGACAGCATGCAGATGGTGGTGCCGAAATATCTGGAGCAGTCGATCGCGACGCTGACCCAGGAGCAGGAGAAATTCCGCAAGCAGATCGCCAACACGCTGTCCGGCACGCCGTTCGCGCCGCTGGAAGAGCAGGTCCGCCGCAACATGGAGCTGTTCCAGCAGACCTTCTCGATGTTCAAGCCGTTCGCCGCGCCCCGCTCTGCAGCGAGCCCCGAGCCGGAGCCGGATGCGAACGCCGAGGCACCCAAGGACAGCAATATCGACGACCTGCGCCAGCAGATGAAGGAAATGCAGGAACGCCTCGAGCGGATGTCGAAGAAGGACGAGTAGCCCTTCGTTCGCGCCGGCGCGTCCGCATCCGGCGGACGCGCGAATTGCCACTTTATCCCGGCAGCGCCGCTTACGCGCTGCCGTCCCGGCCGAGGCCGGAGCCGCCATGCCTGACCGCACCACGCACTGGGACAACGTCTACGCCACCAAGGGCGAGGCCGAGGTCAGCTGGTTTCAGGACAGCCCAACGATCTCGCTCGACATGATTCGCGCGGCCGCTCCGGACCATGACGCGGCCATCATCGATATCGGCGGCGGGGCCTCGCGGCTGATCGATGCGCTGCTGCGGGACGGATATCGCGATCTCGCCGTGCTGGATCTTTCCGCCAACGCGCTTGATGCGGCGAAGAGGCGGATCGGCGCCGCCGCTTCAACGGTCGACTGGATCGTCGCCGATGCCACGACGTGGCGGCCGGCAAAGACCTACGATGTCTGGCACGATCGCGCGGCGTTTCACTTCCTGACCGATCCGCACGACAGGGCTGCCTATGTCGAGCGCCTGCGGTCGGCAGTCAAACCAGAAGGGCATGTCATCATCGCGACGTTTGCGCCCGAGGGCCCGGAGAAATGCAGCGGCCTGCCGGTGCAGCGGCACGACAGTACGAGCCTCGCCGCGGAGCTCGGGCCGGAATTCGCACTGGTCGAGACGCGCCGCGAGACGCATCACACGCCGTGGGATTCGACGCAGGCGTTTCAATTCAGCAGGTTTCGGAGGCGGGGTTCATAAGCACGCGACGGGCGCTCGAAGCTGTGGATTCTCGATGCTCCCACAAGCTCGTCATTGCGAGCGCAGCGAAGCAATCCAGAATCCCTCCGCGGAAAGACTCTGGATTGCTTCGCTGCGCTCGCAATGACGGAGTACGCGGAAGCAACGAGACCTACGCCGCCAGCTTCACCGCATGCGCAAAATCCCAATAGAGCTTTCGCGCCTTGGTATAGAGCGGGCCCGGCTTCAGCTCGCGCGCATCGATGCGGATCACCGGCGCGACCTTTGCAAAATTGCCGGTTGAAAAGATCTCGTCGGCGGCGAGGAAGTCGGCATAGCGCAGCGTCTTCTCGACCACGGTGACGCCGTCGCCGCGGAGCAGGCTGATGACGCGCTGGCGCGTGATGCCGTTGAGGAAGGTGCCGTTCGGCACCGGCGTGAACACCACGCCGTCTTTGGCCATGAACACGTTGGAATTGCCGAACTCCGCGACGTTACCGAGCATGTCGAGCATCAGCGCGTTCTGGAAGCCGCGCGAGGCGGCCTCTGCGAGCGCACGCGAATTGTTCGGATAGAGGCAGGCGGCCTTGGCCTCCACCGGCGCGCATTCGGCGGTCGGCCGGCGGAACGGCGACAGCGTGATGGCGTTGCCGACAGGCTTCGGCATCGGCGCCTCGTAGATGCACAGGCACCAATTGGTGGTGTCGGGGTCGAACAGCACGCCGCCGCCCGAGCCGTTCTGCGCCCAGTACATCGGACGGATGTAGAGCTCGGCATTCGCTCCGAAGCGCGCGATACCTTCATTGGCGAGCGAGAGCCAGGTGCCGGTGTCGACCACCGGCTTCAGGCCGAAATTGATCGCGGATTGATTGGCGCGAGCGACGTGACGGTCGAGATCGGGCGCGACGCCTTCGAACGCGCGCGCACCGTCGAACACCACAGAGCCGAGCCAGGCCGCGTGCGTGCGCGGGCCCATGATCGGCACATTGCCGTCGTGCCATTTGCCCTCGAAGAAGGTCCAGCTCGGCGAATATTCGATCGGCTTCTTGATCTCGGCCATGGCTGGCCTCCCGTGGAACTGTTTCGGCACTATTGTCCCAATTTCTAAACGATTTGCTGCGGAATTTGGACACCCTCTTGGAGGGGGTAAGACGGCGCAAAGCGGCTATAATGTCCTGGAGTCACGGAGTCTCCCATGCCGCTCGATCCGCTCGCAAAGCGTTTGTTGACCATGATGGCTGCGGCTGGGCCGCGAGCGCGGAGCCGGCCGAGTGTGGACGCACGGCGGCAGTCGCTGGCGAAGCTGATGCAGTTCGCGCGCGCCGACGCGCCTGACGTGACGGCGTCCAACGGCGTGCTGCCCGGCCCAGGCGGAGAGCTGCCCTATCGGCTCTATTCGCCCGCAAGCGCCCGCGAGCACGCGCCGGGCTTCGTGTTCTTTCACGGCGGCGGGCTCGTCGCCGGCAGCATTGCGACGCATGACCGCATCGCGGCGGCGCTGGCGCACGCAACCGGCTGCCGCCTCGTCTCGGTCGATTACCGGCTCGCGCCCGAACATCAATTCCCGGCCGCCGTCGAGGATGCGATCGCCGCCACCGAATGGGTCGCGCGCGAAGCCGCTTCGCTCGGCATCGACGCCGAGCGGCTGGTGGTTGGCGGTGATTCCGCCGGCGCCACATTGGCTGCGATCGTGTGCCAGGAAGCCGCGCAAAGCGCCGGCCTTTCCATCGTCGCACAATGCCTGATCTGCCCGGTGCTCGATTTCGAGGAGACCTCGCCGTCGCGCGAGGAATTCGCCGAAGGCCACCTGATCGATCGCGACACGATCGAGGCCGATCTCGCCGACTATCTGCCCGAGGGCCTGGATGCCGCCGATCCCCGCATCTCGCCGCTGCGCGCGACACGGCTCGCCGGCCTGCCGACGGCGATCATCCACACCGCCGAGTTCGATCCGATGCGCGACGAGGGCAATGCTTACGCCCGCAAGCTGCTCGCCGCGGGCGTCGCGGTCGAGCACGTCTGCCATGACGGCATGGTCCACAATTTCCACGCCATGGGCGCGATCCTGCCGCAGGCCCAGCTCGTGCTGTCCCAGATCGGCGAGCAGGTCAGGCGGGCGGTGGAGAAGTGAGGCACTTCCTTACCCTCTCCCCTTGCGGGAGAGGGTGGATCGCCGCGCAGCGGCGAGACGGGTGAGGGGTCTCTCTCCGCGAATGCGATAGAGCTCGCTGGTTGAGGCATACCCCTCATCCGGCGCTTCGCGCGACCTTCTCCCACAAGGGGATAAGGAAGAAAGAATCACGCGCGCGCGCCGATCACCGCCCTTGCCGCCACGACATATTCCGGCCAGTGCGCGTCCGCATAACGTTCCGCCTGCCGCGCGCAGTTGATATCGGGCGCATGGGCGGCGGCGATCGTGCGAGCGAAGCGCTCTTCGGCGACCGTCACGTCCCCGGGCTCGGACAACGGCGCGGCGGCGGCGACAGCAGTCGGAGCAACAGCAAGCCCCGCCAGACCCGTGAGCAAAATGCGGCGTGACGTGTTCATTTCTGTCGTCCTTCCATTGTCCGGCCCGCACTCTGGCCGGCGAGTGTGTCAATGCGATCACGGCAGGGTAACCGCGCATATCGGCCCCGTCCACCGCTTGCGGATGGCGCTTGACCGCGAGAATGATCACGTTCCATCTAGAACACGATTCCGTCACCAGAGCGCCACGCGCCGGATTGTCACGTGTCCCACCCGCGCCGATCATACCGTCCGGCCTCGCCCGTCGTGATCGGGCTGCTTGGCCTGACGATTTCGGCAGGCACAGCCTTCGCCGCCGATGACGACGAGGACAAACCCACAAAGCCCGCCATCCCGAACATCTACCTCGATCTCCGCACCATCTATGCGACGATCCCCGCAGGCACGCTCGGGCTCGGCTTCGGCAACACGTCCTTGTCCGCCGCGTTCGAAGCGCTGGCGGCACAGCGCGGCACGACGCTGCCGAACGGCTTGCCCGCGGCAAAATCGATCGTCGTCGACCTGCCGCTGACGGTCGACGTCAGCGATCGCGTCTCGCTCTATGGCGGCGTATCGGGCTCGACGATAGATATCGGCGGCGGCTGGTCATCGTTCGACATCACGAGCTGGAACATCGGCGTGCAGGCCGATCTCTATCAGCAGAACGGCGGAAAGATCCCGACCATCACGCTGCAATCGACCCTGACGCAGTCGGTGCCGAACGAGCAGGGCATGACGACCTCGTTCAACAACATCCTGGAATTCGACTACGCGCTCGACGAGGACGAGACGCGCGGCTGGCTCGCGGGCGTGCAGTACACCCACACCGACATCGCCAGCCAGCTCGCCAGGATCAAGCCGAACACGATCCTCTATGCCGGCGGCTATTACCAATGGCCGAGCAATTGGAAGTTCACGGGGCGGCTTGGCGTGCAGTCGTTCGGCGGCGCGCAGCTCGGGGGCCGGACCCTGGCGGAGTCCTTCACCCAGCCGATCCTGCGGCTCGACCTCGATCGCATGGACGACAATGACAACCGCCTGTTCGGCATCACCGCGCTGATCGCGTGGATGCCGAAGCCGTCCTATCAGCTGACCTTGCGCACCCCGCTCTATGCCGTGCGCAACTGACTGCGGTCATGGTGGATTTTGGATGAAGCGCGCCGCCCGCGATTGGCCGGATGGCGGGGCCCGGACCGGGAGCCTTGCCGCTGATATGACGAGCTTTTTCGCACCCGCCGTGCCGCGTCGGCCGTCAACCGATCGTTAATCTTCATCCGAAAACGTCTGTTGCGTTACATCGCCACAAGTAACCTTGCGCGAAACTGGGCCGGCGTTTCGCATCATGTGCGCCCTGGAGGCTGCGAATGTCCCGCTTGGTCTCGGAACGGACGTTCCTTGCTGGGAAGATCTTTTTCAATTTCGGCCAATCGTCGATCGATTGCGTCGTGCGCCGGCTGACCGAGGAGGCCGCGACGCTCGAGATGGAGAGCGGCCTCGGAGTGCCCGAGCGATTCCAGCTCAGGCTCGCCGGGCGCGAGATCCTGGCCTGCCGCGTGATCTGGCGATCCGACCGCCAGGTCGGCGTCGCCTTCGAGCAGCCAGGCAGCGAGCGCCCGACCGGCGAGGAGCGAGAGCGCTCGTCCGACGCGCTGATGCGCAGCCAGATGCTGGCACTGCGCGCCGCGCTCGATCATGTGCCAACTGGCATCGTGCTGCTCGACTCCAATCTCCGAGCGCGCCTGATCAACCAGTCGTTTCGGCAGATGTGGCGCCTGCCCGACGAGGTCGCCGACAGTAATCCCTCCATCCTCACGCTGCTTCATCACGGACGCGACACTGGCGCCTATGAGGTGCCCGACCCTGAGCTCGATGCCTTGGTGGCGGAGCGTGTCCGCGTAATCGAGGCGGGCGATCCGACGCCGATCGATCTGCGCCGGACCAACGGCGATGTGGTGCGCGTCCAGGTCACGCCATTGCCCGATGGGGGACGCATGCTGACCTATACGCCCGTCACCGACATCGTGCGCACCTCGGACGAACTGAAGCTGCTGCGGGATGCGCTGGAGAACGTCCAGGACGGCGTCCTCCTTCTCGACTCCGACTTGCACGCCACCTTCATGAACCGGCGGATGCGGCGATTCTGGGAGGTCAGCGAAGACGAGGCCGCAAACCGGCCTGCCTATTCGTCGCTGGTGCGGCGCCTCCACCGGGCCAGCGCGCCCAATCTGCCAACGAACGAGCTCGTGAAATTCCCGGCGCGACGCGTCGAAGAGGTCAAGGCCGGCGATCACGTCCGCGACCTGCAGACGCCGGATGGAAGGCGCATCAGAGCCCATTGCACCACGATGTCGAATGGGGGCCGCATGCTGACCTATGTCGACATCACCGACCTGACGCAGAAGGCCGCGATGCTGGAGACGCTCGCCACCACCGATCCGCTCACCGGCCTCTACAACCGCCGCCACTTCCTCGACAATCTCGATGCGGAATGGAGCCGGTTCCAGCGCTACTACCGTGCCGTCTCGGTGCTGATGCTCGACATCGATCACTTCAAGTCGGTCAACGATCGCTACGGCCATGCCGTGGGCGACGCCGCGATCAAGGCGGTCGCGGCCGCTTGCCTCGACGGCAAGCGGAAGTCGGACATCGTCGGCCGTCTCGGTGGCGAGGAATTCGCCGTGCTGCTGCCCGAGACCAGCCTGTCCCGGGCGAGGACTGTCGCCGAACGTATCCGCAAGCGCGTGATGAGCACGCAGGTTCTCGCCGACAAGATTCAGTTCGGCCTCACCGTGAGCATCGGCATCGCGGAGGCCACCGTCAGCATGTCCGGCATCGACGCCTTGATGGGCGCGGCGGATCAGGCGCTCTACCAGGCCAAGGCCGAAGGCCGCAATCGCTGCATCGCCTTCGCACCCCCGCCGCCCGCCAGCAAGGCGGCGGAGTGATCGAACGAAGCGGCTCTTAGTCCGGCACCGGCACGTCGAACGTGTTGAGCGTGACCGAGACCATGCAGTAGACGCCGACGAGATAGGACAGCTCGGCCGCTCCGTGCTCGCCGAATTCCTTCACCGCCGCCCGATAGGTCAGCTCCGGCAGCACGCCGCCGCTGACCAGCGCCGAGGCCATGTCATAGGCGACCGCTTCCTGCTTGGTGAGATCCACCGGGCGCTGGCCGGCGACGATGGTGGCGAGCTTCTCGTCGGAGAGGCCGCGCTGCTCGGCGACCAGCACGTGGGCATAGAGCTCATAGCCGGAGCGGAAGTGCGAGCCGGTGACGAGGATAGCGACCTCGCGCACCGGCGCCGGCAGCAGCGGGTTCGACGCGACCGCCTTGACCAGCTCCCACACCGGCCCACCGAAGCGCGGTTCGCGAATCCAGGGGTTCCATGGCCCGAGCAGCGCGCCGTCGTCGCGCATGTTCACGAAGCCCTTGAAGTGGTCCTTGATGCCCGCTCGCATGTCGTCATAGAGCGGCTTCTGTTCGGCGGTCAGATCCTTCGGATCGAGAATGGGGAGGCGCACGGCAGGATCTCCTCGTTGAGAAGCGCGGAGGCTCGCCCGCATGCGCCTGCATGGCAAGTGAAGTTGCCGTGACGACCGTGCGATTCGAAAAGTGGCGTGCTCAAAACTCCAGCGGCGCGTTGTCGACGACTTCCTTCATCACGAAGAAGGTGCGGGTCTGGCGCACGCCTGGTAACGCGATGAGCTGCTCGCCGTGGATGCGGTTGAAGTCCTCCATGTCGCCGACGCGGATCTTCAGGAAATAGTCGAAGTCGCCGGCGACGAGATGGCAGTCGAGCACGAATTTCAGTTTTGCGATCGCCTGCTCGAAGATCGCAAAGCTCTCCGGCGTCGAACGGTCGAGCACGACGCCGACCATCACCAGCGTTCCCTTCGCCACCTTCTTCGGCGCCACCATGGCCCGGACGGTCGCGATGAAGCCGTCCTCGAACAGTCGCTGGGTGCGGCGATGGCAGGTGGCGGGGCTTATCGCGACGGTTTCGGCCAGCTCTGCATTGCTGAGCCGGCCGTTATTCTGCAGCAATCTCAATATCTTA
Organism: Bradyrhizobium sp. B117; assembly: GCF_038969555.1. Lineage (NCBI taxonomy): Bacteria > Pseudomonadati > Pseudomonadota > Alphaproteobacteria > Hyphomicrobiales > Nitrobacteraceae > Bradyrhizobium > Bradyrhizobium sp. B117. The sequence goes on along the minus strand of NZ_CP152414.1, from coordinate 358,003 downwards.
AGGTCAGTTCGATCGAGCCGGGCGGCCATGGAAGATGCTTCCACATATAGATGATAATTCGGAAGAAATATGCCTTGATGACGCCATTCTCGCAAGTTCATGCGCAATATGGGCGCAATATTCGAGAGCACATTTTCCCGGGTTGGTGCTAGCGACGTCTCCAGACCTCAACGCCAATCGGGATATCCCATGAAGCTCGACAAATTTCCGCGCTACCCGCTGACCTTCGGCCCGACGCCCATCGAGAAGCTGGAGCGGCTGTCAAAGCATCTCGGCGGCAAGGTCGAGATCTATGCCAAGCGCGAGGACTGCAATTCCGGCCTTGCCTATGGCGGCAACAAGCTGCGCAAGCTGGAATACATCATCCCCGATGCGATCGCCTCGAACGCCGACACGCTGGTGTCGATCGGCGGCGTGCAGTCGAACCACACCCGCATGATCGCAGCGGTCGCCGCCAAGATCGGCATGAAGTGCCGCCTGGTGCAGGAAGCCTGGGTGCCGCACGAGGATGCGGTCTACGACCGCGTCGGCAACATCATGCTCTCGCGCATCATGGGCGCCGACGTGCGCCTGGTCGACGACGGCTTCGACATCGGCATCCGCAAGAGCTGGGAGCAGGCGATCGAGGAGGTGAAGGCGGCGGGCGGCAAGCCCTACGCGATTCCCGCCGGCGCGTCCGTGCACAAGTTCGGCGGCCTCGGCTATGTCGGGTTCGCCGAAGAGGTGCGCAAGCAGGAGAAGGAGCTCGGCTTCAAGTTCGACTACATCATCGTCTGCACCGTCACCGGCTCGACCCATGCCGGCATGCTGGTCGGCTTTGCGGCGGACGGCCGCGCCCGCAAGGTGATCGGCATCGATGCGTCCTTCACGCCGGCGCAGACCAAGACGCAGGTGCTCGAGATCGCGCAGAACACCGCAAAGCTCGTCGAGCTCGGCAAGGAGCTCGTCGCCGACGACGTCGTGCTGATCGAGGACTACGCCTATCCCGCCTATGGCGTGCCGTCGAACGAGACCAAGGAGGCGATCCGCCTCACCGCGCGCCTCGAAGGCATGATCACCGACCCCGTCTATGAGGGCAAGTCGATGCAGGGCCTGATCGACCTCGTGCAGAAGGACCATTTCGAGAAGGGCGCGAAGATCCTGTACGCGCATCTCGGCGGCGCGCCGGCGCTGAACGGTTATGCGTATGCGTTCAGGAATGGGTGAGGTAGACACGAAGATTGTCGTCCCGGGGCGCGACAAAGTCGCGAGCCCGGGACCCATAACCACAGGATCGCATTTGGCGAAGACTTGTGGTTACCAGCCTTCCGTAACCATATCTGCCTGTGACTATGGATCCCGGGCTCGCGACTTCGTCGCGCCCCGGGATGACGAGGTGGATGGAAGGCCCCTCTACCGTGTCCTGATGATCTGCAACAGCTCCTCGCCATAGTGCTCGAGCTTCTTGTCGCCGATACCAGGCACATTGCGGAGTTCGTCCAGCGTGGTCGGCCATGCGCGGACGATGCCGTCGATGGTGGCATCGTGCAGCACGACATAGGCCGGCACGCCGCGCTCGCGCGCGACGTCTGAGCGCCAGGAGCGCAGCCGCGCGCGCAATTCGGGATCGACATCGCCTTGCGGCGCGTCTGCGGCCGGCGCGAGATCGCCGCGCCGGGATTTGGCGCGGCTGGCGCGGACACGCGTGCCGGGCGCTTCCTCGCGCAGCCACACCTCGGTCTCACCACGCAGCACGCCGCGCGAAGAGTCCGTCAGCTTCAGTGCGCCATAGGCTTCGCTGTCGCTCTGCAAATGGCCCATCGCCACCAGCTGCCGCAACACGGTGCGCCACTGCTTCTCGTTGAGCTCGCGTCCGATGCCGAATACCGAGAGCTTGTCGTGGCCGAACTGCGTCACCTTCTCGGTCAGGCGGCCGATCAGCACATCGATGAGATGCATCGCGCCGAAACGCTGGCCGGTGCGATAGGCGCAGGAGAGCAGCTTCTGCGCCAGCACCTTGCCGTCGCGCATCTTCGGCGGCGTCAGGCAATTGTCGCAATTGCCGCAGCTCTCGCCCATCACGATCTCGCCGAAATAGGCGAGCAGCCGCCGGCGCCGGCAATGCGCCGTCTCGGCAAGGCCGACCAGCGCGTCGAGCTTGCCGATCGAGACCCGTTTGAACTCGTCCGAGCCGCTGGATTCGTCGATCATGCGGCGCTGCTGCACGATGTCCGAGAGGCCATAGGCCATCCAGGCCGCCGACGGCTTGCCGTCGCGGCCGGCGCGTCCGGTTTCCTGGTAATAGGCCTCGATGCTCTTGGGCAGGTCGAGATGGGCAACGAAGCGCACGTCGGGCTTGTCGATACCCATGCCGAAAGCGACGGTCGCCACGATGACGATGCCGTCCTCGTTGAGGAAGCGGTCCTGGTTGCGCGAGCGCACGCTGCTGTCGAGACCAGCGTGATAGGGCAGCGCGGCAATGCCGGCATCGTCGAGTGCGGCGGCGACCTCCTCGACGCGATTGCGCGATAGGCAATAGACCACGCCGGCATCGCCGGCATGCCGCTCGCGGATGAAGTCCTTCAGCTGCGATACCGCGTTGCGCTTGTCCACGATCTCGTAGCGGATGTTGGGGCGGTCGAAGCTGGAGACGAATTGCGGCGCGTCCGTGAGCCGAAGCCGCTCGACGATCTCCTTGCGCGTCAATTCGTCGGCGGTCGCCGTCAGCGCGATGCGCGGCACCTCGGGAAAGCGCTCGGCGATGATGGAGAGGCCGACATATTCAGGGCGGAAGTCATGGCCCCATTGCGAGACGCAATGGGCTTCGTCGATCGCGAACAGCGCGACCTTCGCCTGCGCCAGCAGCGACAGGCAACGCGGCGTGACCAGGCGCTCCGGCGCGACATAGAGCAGATCGAGATCACCGGCGATCAGGCGGCGTTCGATATCGGAGGCTTCCTGCGGGCTGAGCGAGGAGTTCAGCGCGGCAGCGTTGACGCCGGCTTCGATCAGGCCGGCGACCTGGTCGCGCATCAGCGCAATCAGCGGCGAGACCACGATGCCGCAGCCTTCCCGCAGCAGCGACGGAAGCTGATAGCACAGCGACTTGCCGCCGCCGGTCGGCATCAGCACGAGGCAATTGCCGCCGTCGGTGACATGCCGGACGATCTCGCCCTGCGCGCCGCGGAACCCCGGCAGGCCGAACACCGAATGCAGCACCGACAACGCGTCGCGACCATTGGCCGGCGCAGACAGCGGAGCGGTAGAGGACGTGGACATGGTGCCGGAGCGATGCTTTGGGATTCGTCACAAGGCCAGTCGCATGCTGGCGCGGGCGTGGCAAGACCGTTTGGGGGGCTGGACGATGTCTTCCCGTCTCCCCTTGTGGGAGAGGGTGGCTCGCCGCATGAGCGGCGAGACGGGTGAGGGGTACTATCAGCAAACTCGATGGAGTTGGATTTGCCGATAGAACCCCTCATCCGGCGCTTCGCGCCACCTTCTCCCACAAGGGGAGAAGGAAGAGAGCGGCTACGCCCCGATTCGTCCCAGCGCTTCGGCGACCGTCACGATCGGCAAGTTGCGCTTTCCTGCCGCCTCCAGCGCGTGGCGCATCAGGGCCGGTGTGCAGCCATAGGGGCTCGGCGTATCAGCGACGTCGTGGCCGTAGAAGATCAGCCAGCCGCCGCTTGCGACCGCCACGTCGAAATAGCGATCGATGCCCGCTTTGTCGATTTCGCGATCGACCAGGGGCGAAGCGCGCAGGAACTGGAGGTCGATGACGTCGCTGTTGACGCCGGGCAGGATGCCGCGCGCCGAGCGGAAAGCCTTGGCGAGCTGCGGCTTGCGCCAGATCGAGGCGATGCCATAGGGGTAGGCGAAGTTCTCCAGCCTGATCGAGGAATCGATGCCGCGGAAATGACTGCGGTTGCGCTCGATCTCGCGGGCCATCGCAGCCTCGTCGAGATCGGCCGAGCTCCGGTGCGAGAAGGTGTGGCAGGCGATCTCGTGACCGGCGCGGTGCAGCCGTACGATGGCGTCATTCGACAGGCCATGCCAATGGTCCGACGGACGGTCGATCAGGCTGCCGGCGATGTAATAGGTGCCGCGGCCGCCATGCGCTTCGAGCAGCGAAGCACCCTCGCCTGCGGCGCTGTCGGGCGCGTCATCGAAGGTGAAGCTCACCATTGGCGCATGCGCGGGCAGGCGGTGCGACGCGGCGCGGAAATGCCGGGCCAGCCGATTGCTCACGCGTCCCTGAAGTGCCGACCACACGACCGCATTTCCTGTTCGCCCCGATTCGCTCAATCAAACATTCGTATGCGGCCCGAGGCAAGCTTCACACTTCGTTAGTCCTAACATGGAGCCCGCCGCCCCGATCTAGCGCGCCACGACCGACGCGTCGGCGTTCGCGCCGAGATATTGCAGCCAGTTGCGGAAAAGCACCGCTGCCGCGCTGCCGGCCGCGATATCCGTGCGCAGATTCAGCGCGGGCAGCTCGTTGGTCAGCGCCGGATGACGCTGGTGCTTCGCCTGCTTCTCGAAGCGGAGGAGCTTCTCTTCCGTGGCTGCGTCAAAATAGCTCACCGGCAGGTGCGGATAGATCTCGCGCTCACGGGCAAGATAGCGGCCGATGTCGCGCAGATATTCGCGCTGGAGCGACAACGCGTCGTATTCCGGGTGGCCCTGGAAGAACACGAAGCGGCTGGCATATTGCCGGATGAAGACGTCGACGCCGGCCTGAGCCGAACGCGTCAGCACCCGATAGCCGGCGTCGTCGAGATCGCTCTCGGCGATCTCGTTCAGGCGCGAATGCGAGACTTTTAGCGGCGCGGGCGCCGCGCGGATCAGGGTATCGTCCGTCACGGCCTCGCAGTCGAAGACACCGTGACATTTGGTCGGCAGCCGCCGCCGTTCGATACGATCGAGATGCAGCACCGCCGCATGCGCGGCAAGGCACGACCAGATCGTCGAGCGCGTGTGGAGCTTGGCCCAGTCGATCAGATCGGTGAGATCCCGCCAATACGGCTCCTGGTCGAGCTCGGGTGCGACCGGCTCGGCGCCGGTCACGATCAGCCCGTCGAATCTGTGCCGCCTGAGATCCGCGAGATCGGAATACTCACTCTCGACATGCCACTTCGCTTCCGGCGAACGTTTCACGGAAGGCAGCGAGAAGCAGTGGAAGCGGATGCGGCGCGCACCGGCCGCGGCCTGAAGCAGCTTCATGAACTGCCGTTCGGTCGCCTTCAGCGCCGTATCAGGCATGTTATTGATCAGGCCGATGGTGAGCTCGCCGTGGTCGCGCGCGAGATCGCGCTCCGCCGGCACCAGCGCCGGGCTCGAGATACCTTGATCCCTGTCGATCAAGATCGTCATCGGCCCCGCCGCCTACTCCGCGGCCTGGAGGCGCGCCCACGGACAGGCCTTTGCGAGCGCCTGGTCGATGTCCTCGATGATGTCTGAGGCATGCTCGATGCCGATCGACAGGCGGATCGTCTCCGGCAGCACGCCGGCGGCACGCTGCTGGTCGGCCGACATCTGCCGGTGCGTGGTCGAAGCCGGATGGCAGGCCAGCGACTTGGCATCGCCGATATTGACGAGGCGCGTGATCAGCTTGAGCGCATCGTAGAAGGTCTTGCCGGCTTCCATGCCGCCCTTGATCCCGAAGGTGAACAGCGACGACGCGTTGCCGTTGAGATATTTCTCGACCAGCGGATAATAGGGGCTGTCCGGGAAGCCGGTGTAATTCACCCAGGCCACGCGCGGATCGCCGCGCAGGAATTCGGCAACCTTGCGGGCGTTCTCGACATGGCGCTCCATGCGCAGCGCCACGGTCTCGATGCCCTGGAGCAGCAGGAAGGCGTTGAACGGCGACAGCACCGAGCCCATCGTGCGCTGATAGACGCTGCGCGCGCGCTCGATATAGGCGGTTCGGCCGAAGCGCTCGGCATAGACGAGGCCATGATAGGAGGCGTCCGGCTTGTTGTAGGCCGGGAAGCGGTCGGCGTGCTTGGCCCAGGGGAAGTTTCCGGAATCGACGATAGCGCCGCCGAGCGTGGTGCCGTGGCCGCCCAGGAACTTGGTCAGCGAATGCACGGCAATGTCGGCGCCGTAATCGAACGGCTTGAGCAGGATCGGGGTGGCAACCGTGTTGTCCACGATCAGCGGCACGCCGTGGGCACGCGCGATCTTCGCGAGTGCCTCGATGTCGCAGACATTGCCGGCGGGATTGCCGATGGTCTCGGCGAACACCGCGCGGGTGTTCTCGTCGATCAGCCTCGCGATCGCGTCCGGCGCGTCGCTTTCGGCGAAACGGCCGGTGATGCCCTGCCGCGGCAGGATGTGCGAAAGCAGCGTGTGCGTGGTGCCGTAGAGTTGCGGCACGGAGACGATGTTGCCGCCGTGATCGGCGACATTGACGAAGGCGAAATGCAGCGCGGCCTGACCGGTCGCGACCGCAAGCGCGCCGACGCCGCCTTCGAGCTGGGCGATGCGCTTCTCCAGCACCGCGCTGGTCGGATTGGCGATGCGGCTGTAGCGGAAACCTTCGGCTTCGAGATTGAACAGCGCCGCGCCATGGTCGGCGCTGTCGAAGGCATAGGCTGCGGTCTGGTAGATCGGCACGGCAACTGCGTGCGTGGTGGCTTCGGGCTCGTAACCGGCGTGAATAGCGATCGTCTCGTTGCGCATCGTGCCACCTCCGCGTGGAGCGGGCCGCACTTATTGGCCTGTATGAGGCATGTGCGTTGTCCGCCGTCCCTCTGTTAGAGGCGGGTGGTAAAGCGGACAATAATTCGCATAGAGATCGAGGAAGTAACCCTAACAGCTGTTGGTGAATTGGCCGGAATTCGGGTTAATTTGGATTAATGAATCGCAGCGCGCTGGTGCAGCTTGCCCGGCGCTATTTCTTTTTCTCATTGCGGGCCGAGTGCGCCATCATGCGCAGGCGAGCACTTCAAACGTTCTCACAGCTCTCAACGGCTGTGCTTCGTTCGAGATCGAATCGCTTCCGTCGAAGGGGCTCGGAATGATCGATTCGTCAGCCAACTCCGCCTCTTTGCGTCGCGCTCATTGAGGCCCTCTTAGGTCCTCTCTCCTGACCCATATTGCGGTTGAATATGACGGCGAATTACCGCTAAGATTGCGACATTGCGACCAGCTTTTTTCGACGCAGCCATTTCGACCGCGACCATTATCGGAGCAATTGCCATGCTCACGGAATTCGACGGCGGATACGACCAACAGCCATTTCGCGATCTATGCGCCGACTATCCCGGCGCCGAGGCCTACGATCCACACGATTTCCGGATCGAGTGGGGTCCGATCTTTCACCGCGGCCGCCTCGACGGATCGGCGCGCGTGCTCGTCGTCGGTCAAGATCCGGCCCAGCACGAAACCATCGTACGCAGGATCCTGGTCGGCACCGCGGGCCGCCGGACGCAGGGTTTTCTGGCGAAGCTCGGCGTCACGCAGAGCTACGTCATGGTGAACACCTTCCTGTACAGCGTCTATGGGCAGAGCGGCGGGAGCAAGCACAAGAATGAGCCGGGCATCGTCGGCTATCGCAACAAATGGCTGAAAGCGGTGCTCGCGCCCGGCAACATCGAAGCCGTGGTCTCGCTCGGCGGCCTTGCGGACGAGGCCTGGAAGGCCTGGCTCAAGACGTCCGATGGCGCGGCCTACAAGACGCTTCCCTATCAGCACATCCCGCACCCGACCTGGCCGGAAAGCTCGGCGCATGATGCCGCCACCCAGGCCGCGAACACCAAGATCATGCTGACCAAGTGGAATGCCGCGCTCGCAGCTCTCGTACCCACGATCATGCATCCCGATGTGCCGACGACGCTGGTGCCCTATGGCGACGCCTTCAAGCCTGCCGAGCTCGTCGACATCATCGCGAAGGATCTTCCCGCTGGCCTGCCGGCCTGGATGCGCGGCGATGCGGCATGGGCGGTGCGCCAGGGCACTGACGCGGCGACCAAACGACGCACGATCACCATCACCATACCCGACGGGGTGATCCCATGAGCCCGGCCGCAAATCCGAAGCGCTGGGCCCTGACCGGGCGGATCGTGACGATGGCGGCCGAGGGCGAGGTCATCAAGAGCGGGACGATCTTCATCGAGGACAGTCGCATCGCCGCGGTCGTGCCCAAGGGACAGCCGGCCCCGGCGGGCTTCGAGGCGGTCGTTCCGGTCGCAACCGGCGGCACCATCTATCCCGGCCTGATCGAACTGCACAATCACCTCAGCTACAACATCCTGCCGCTCTGGCGTGTGCCGCAGCTCTACGGCAATCGTGACCAGTGGCAGAACGCCAAATCGTACAAGACGTCCGTGACCGGACCCATGAGCGCGATTGCGCTGGCCGATGACGGCTCGCTGCTGCCGGCTCTGGTTCGCTACGTCGAAGCCAAATGCCTGGTCGCGGGCACGACGACGAGCCAGGGGATCACGCTGTCGAACTGGAGCGGCACGATCCACAAATACTACAAAGGCGCGCTGCGTGCCGCCGAGATCGGCAGTCCTCCCGACCTTCCGCGGGCGCACTCGAAGATTCCCGACATCGACGCCGAGGATTGGGCGAAGTTCGACAACGAGCTGAAATCGTCGGCGTGCTTCCTGCTGCACCTCAGCGAAGGCATCGATGCCAAGGCGCACAGCCACTTCCTCGCCTTGCGCAACGGCTCGGGCGATTGGGCGATCGAGCCGTCGCTGGCCGGCATTCACTGCACGGCGCTCGATGCGACCGATTTCGGAACCATGGCACAGCACCAGGCGAAGGTGGTCTGGTCTCCCCTGAGCAATCTGCTGCTCTATGGGAAGACGACGGATGTCGCCGCCGCGCGCACAGCCGGCCTTAACATCGCGCTCGGCTCGGACTGGTCGCCATCCGGCAGCAAGAATCTCTTGGGTGAGCTGAAAGCGGCGAAGGTCGTCTCGGCGCATTTCAATCTCGGCTTCAGTGATTACGATATTGTCTCGATGGCGACGCGCAATCCGGCAACGATCCTGAAATGGGATGCCAAGCTCGGGACGATCGCCCAGGGCAAGTTCGCCGATCTGCTGGTCGTGAAGGGCGTCACCGGCGATCCCTACGGCCATCTGATCAAGTCGCGCGAGCAGGATGTCGTGCTGGTGGTGATCGGCGGACGGCCGCGCTATGGAACGAAAAGCGCCATGCAAAAAGCGAGCGGAGTCGGCGAAGCGCTCAAGATCGGCAGCAGTGCGCGGGTGATCGACTTCACCTCGCCCGACCAGGACCCGGGGATCGAGAACATCACGCTGGTGGAGGCGACGAACCGCCTGGCCGCTGCGCTTGGCAATCTCGGCACGCTGCAACCGCACAGCCTCGCGATGTCGGCGGCGATCGCCGGCGGAACCGTGTCGCGCACAGGTTGGCGCCTCGCGCTCGACGAGCAGTTCGGCAACAATGTCCAACTGCGTCCGCGGCTCGTCTATAACGGCGACCGGACCGGTCCCGATTTGCAGGCCGCCGCTGCGGCGGCGCCCGAGCCGCTGCATCCGATCAAGCTGGATGGCCTCACGGTGGCGGGCGATGCCGCCTTCCTGGACACGCTGAAGAGCGAGTCGAATCTCCCGCCGGGAATCGCAACGGCCATCGCGGCATTCTACCAGTCGCCGGCCTAGACCGGCGGCGGGTTCAGCCGCGCAAAGCCCTCCTGGATGCGATAGGGGTAATAGGGATAAGGCGGCATCACCGCGCTCGCCTCGTCGAGCCGCTTGATCTGGTCCGCGCTCAGCGACCAGCCGACCGCACCGAGATTGTCGCGCAGCTGCCCCTCGTCGCGCGCGCCGATGATCACGGAGGAGACCGTGGGACGCGAGAGCAACCAGGCGATCGCGACCTGCGGCACGGTGCGGCCGGTCTCTGCGGCAATCGCATCCAGCACGTCGACCACGGCGTACAGACGGTCCTCGTCCACGGGCGGGCCGAACTGTGCGGTGGCGTGCAGGCGGCTTCCTTGCGGCAGCGGCTGGCCGCGCCGGATCTTTCCGGTGAGCCGGCCCCAGCCGAGCGGGCTCCAGACCAGCGCGCCGACGCCTTGGTCGCGCGCGAGCGGCATCAGCTCCCACTCATAGTCGCGGCCGAGCAATGAGTAGTAGACCTGGTGCGCGACGTAGCGCGGCCAGCCGTGCCGGTCCGCGATGGCGAGCGACTTCATCAGCTGCCAGCCCGCAAAATTCGAGACGCCGACATAGCGCAGCTTGCCGGCGCGCACGAGCGCGTCGAGCGTCGACAGCACCTCCTCGATCGGCGTGAACGCGTCGAAGGCATGAAGCTGGAGCAGGTCGATCGTGTCGGTGCCGAGGCGGCGCAGCGCCGCTTCGACCGATGACAGCAGCCGCTGCCGGGAGGAGCCGGCGTCGAGCGGACCATCGCCCATCGGCAGGCTCATCTTGGTCGAGATCAGCACCTTGTCGCGACGGCCCTTGATCGCGGCGCCGAGAATCTCCTCCGACGCACCGTTCGAATAGACATCGGCGCTGTCGAACAGATTGACGCCAGAATCGAGGCAGATGTCGATCAGCCTGCGCGCCTCCTCCGCGCCGCTGCGGCCCCAGGCCGAGAACAGCGGGCCCTGGCCGCCGAACGTACCGGTGCCGAAGCTGAGGACGGGGACTTTGAGGCCCGAGGCGCCTAGATTGCGGTACTCCATGATCGCGCTCCCTATTCCGCCGGACATGCCGCGGCCGCGACAGTCGTGCGGTCGAGCTGGAGGCTCCAGAGCGCGAGCAACAGGCCGACCGCCGTGATGCCGGCTGCGACCAGCGGCAGCGCGGAGAGGCCGAGCCCGCGATCGATGGTGACGCCGCCGGCCCAGGCGCCGAGCGCATTGCCGAGATTGAACGCGGCGATGTTGAGGCTGGAGGCCAGCGTGCGGCCACTGGGGCCGGCCGCTTCCAGCACGCGCAGCTGAAGCGGCGCGACGGTTGCGAAGGCGGCAATGCCGAGCAGCAGGATCAGCGCGATGGCGGCGATCTTGACCGACAGCAGGGCGGCCAGGCCGAGCAACACGATCGCGAGCGCGGCGAGCGTGCCGATCAGCGCACGCGCAAGGCCACGATCGGCGAGTTTGCCGCCAGCGACGTTGCCGATCGCAAGGCCAACGCCGAACACCAGCAGGATCGGCGACACCGCAGCCTCCGAAAAACCGGTGAAGCGCGTCAGGATCGGCTGGATATAGGTGAAGACGACGAACAGGCCCGCGAAGCCGAACACGGTCATGGCGAGGCCGAGCAGCACCTGCGGACGGCCGAGCACCGCGACCTCCTCCGCGAGCGAGATCGGCTTGTCGTCCTTGCCGACATGGCCGGGCACGAGTGCGGCCACCACGGCAAACGCAATCGCGCCGATCACCGTTACCGCCCAGAACGCCGCGCGCCAGCCGAGCATCAGGCCGAACCAGGCCCCGAACGGCACGCCCAGCAGCGTTGCGACCGTGAGGCCGATGAACATGGTGGCAATGGCGGAGGCGCGCTTGTCTTCAGCGACGAGGCCGGTTGCGACCACCGAGCCGACGCCGAAGAACGTGCCGTGCGCGAGCGAGGTCAGCACCCGCGCCGCCATCAGCAATTCATAGTTCGGCGCGAGCGCGCAGGCCGCATTGCCGAGCGTGAAGATCGCCATCAGCGCCAGCAGCACGGTTTTCCGCGGCATTTTGCGCGTCGCCAGCGTGAGGACCGGCGCGCCCACGAATACGCCAAGAGCGTAACCGGAGATCAGCAGGCCGGCGACCGGCACGGAGACATGCATGTCGGCGGCGACCTGCAGCAAGAGGCCCATGATGATGAATTCGGTGGTGCCGATGCCAAAGGCACCGGCGGTGAGGGCGAGGACGGCGGGAGGCATGCGTTGCTCCAATGGATGAGACGAACCACGCAGATAGCTGCACCGCGGCAAAACCATTAGAATGCCCGCAATCCAATCATTTGTGACGTGAATTCAACATGGCCCGTTTCGACACCAACCGCTCCGCCGAGATGGAAGTTTTCGTCCGCGTCGTCGATCTCGGCGGCTTCACCCAGGCCGCGCGAAAACTGCGGCTGACGCCGTCGGGCGTGAGCAAGCTGATCTCGCGGCTGGAGGCGCGGCTCGGCTCCCGGCTGATCAACCGCACCACGCGCAAGCTCACGCTGACCGAGGAAGGCCAGGCATTTTACGACCGCGCCGTGCGCATCCTCAGCGAGATGGAGGAAGCCGAGCGCGAGGCGGCCTCGGGGGCGGCGCCGCGCGGCCGCCTGACCGTCAACAGCAACATCCCATTCGGCATGTTGCATGTGATGCCGCTGATCCCGCGCTTCATGGCGCAGCATCCCGACGTCACGCTCGATCTCGTGCTGACCGATACGCTGATCGACCTGATGCAGGAGCGCGCCGACGTCGCCATCCGCGTCGGCCCGCTGCGGGCCTCGCGCCTGGTCGCGCGCAAGCTCGGCACCAGCCGCATGGTCGTGGTCGGCGCTCCAAACTACCTCGCCCGCTGCGGCGCGCCGAAGACACCGGCCGATCTCGCCGATCACCGCGGTATCGGCTGGACCTTTCCGCGCAGCATCCGCGGCTGGCCGTTCAAGCGCGGCGACCACGCCGAGGAAGCTGTGCCACCACCGGCCGCGCGCGCCAGCGACGGCGAGGCCGCCCGCCGCCTCTGCCTTGGCGGCGTGGGACTAGCCCGCCTCGCCCTCTTCCATATCGGCCCCGACATCGAAGCTGGGCGTCTTGTCCCAGTCCTCCAAAACTACAATCCCGGCGACCGCGAAGACATCCACGCCGTCTATGTCGGCCACACCGCGCCGCTACCCGCCCGCGTGCGCGCCTTCATCGATTTCCTCGCTGAGCACGTGCGAGTGAGCGACCCCGCGCTGAAGCGCGCGGGGGATGGGCGGTGGAAATTGGTGAGATGAGGCTGATGGCGGCGAGAGTGTCGGTCAATCCTCATTGAATTGTCATGCCGCACCCGCTTGATGGCTCCCAAAGCATGATGCCGCGAGTCACGCGGCATCATTCGCTTCCTGGAGGCAAGCGAAGCTAGAACTTCATCGTAATGCCGCTGTACAGGCTCGATTCGGTGCAGGTGTTGTTGCTCACGCCCGGCGATATCATGCAGAGCTTGCTGACCTTGTGATCGAGACCGTATTTGTTTTGTCAGTAGCGATAGGCCACCCAGACATCGATATAGGCGAAAATTTCGGACCCCATATCGCCTTGGATGCATCGAACGTCAGACGGATCGGCTCGGAGTTGAGGGAGATTTTCGTCATCGAGTTGGCCGGCGCCGCGACGGGCAACGGATTGTCCCCTCACCCTCTATCCACGACCCACTCGGCGGCATCGATAACGTACGCCGCGTGACGAAAATCCCTGATGGTGGCGAGCTTGTCGGCGGACCAGTTCAGCAGCATGAAGTATTTCGGCCGCCCGTTCGGCTCATTCGGATCGAACACCAGGATCGCGGGACGCCCCTCGACCTGCCCCGTCACCAGTTGCCAGTCGTTGACCTTGGAATAATTGCCGAAATAGCGCGACACCTCGGCCTTGCCTTTCAGCCTGGTGCGGTTGACGAGCTCCAGCCTGACGTCATCGGCGATCATGGCGCGGATCGCGTCGAAGTCGCGGGCATTGAAATGGCCGACATAGGCGTTGAGCCGCGCGCGATCGGCTTTCGACAGGCCCGGCTGCGGCGCGTCGTCCGGCTCCTCGGCGAACTCACGCAGCTGCGTGCGCCCACGATGCAGCGCGGCCTTCACCGCCGGCAGGCCGAAATCCATGATGTCGCAGACCTCGGCAAGCGAGCAGCCGAGCACGTCCATCAGGATCACGCTGGACCGCTGCACCACCGGCAGCCGCATGAAGGTGCGCAGGCTGGTCGCAGCGATCTGGCGGCTTTCCAAATCATCGAGCTGGTCGGCAATCATCTCGACCTCCTCAGCCGCATGCAGCGCCTCCTGCCGGTTGCGGCGGCGCAGGAAATCCAGCGCGGTGTTGTGCGCGATGCGGAACAACCAGCCCTCCGGACTGACGACGGGCGAGACCGATTGCAGCGCTCCCATCGCCTTGATCAGTGCATCCTGCAGCACATCCTCACCGTCGATGACCGAGCCGACCATGCGCGCGCAGTAGCGATGCAGCTTCGGCCGCATCCGCGCCAGCAGCGCCTCGATATCGACGGTGGCCAGCGGGTCTGGCGCCATTGTTCCTCCGCCTCGCCTGTTCAGGACTCGTCCAGCATACGGTAATTGCCGACGATCCTCACATCACGAACCAGCGGCGGCTCTGCGCAACGGTCGCGGATGCCGTCCTGGAACGCCTGAAAAGCCTTGAGTTTCGGGATCGGGCTCGAGCCGTCCTCGGCCGTGGCCTCGACAAAGTGGATGAAGGTGTCGTCCTCCAGCCGCAGCGTCAGATAGCGCACGCCGTCCGGCCCGGCCGCCTTCAATTCCGCAAATACGGCCGAAACCAGTTCGGCGTTCCTGTCGGCCAGCTCCGGCTTGGCCTTGTACCTGATCAATGTCCTTCTCATCGCGCGCTCCTTGCTCATGTCGCGACCTGGCTCGCTCATCGCGCGCCATCTTTCCATTTCAGCATGGCTTTCCCAGACAACCGGTGCTCCGCTTTTCCGGATCAAGCTCGCGTCAATGGCCGCGTCACTCCTAGGACGTTTGCCGGCCGGCAAAGGATGCGGCCCGGGAAAGATTAATTTCGGGCGCATCCTTTGCCCCTCCGGTCTCGTCTAGCCCGCAGAACGCGCCGCGACAGGGTGGTGCGGCATATGGAGAGTGGGCAATGCAGACCCCGACCAATCGCGCCGAGAAGAACTGGGTGCTTGGCGTCACCGCGCTGGCATCCTTCATGATGGCGCTGGACGCCATGATCATTACGACGGCATTCGCGACCATCCGCGCCGAATTCGGTAGCCCGGTCGAGACGCTGCAATGGACCGTCAACGCCTTCAACCTGACCTTTGCCGTGCTGCTCTTGACTGGCGCCGCGCTAGGCGACCGCTTCGGTCGCCGCCGCATGTTCGCGGCCGGGATCGCCCTGTTCGTCGTTGCGTCAGTGGCCTGTGCGCTCGCCGGCAACGCCACCGCGCTGATCGCTGCCCGCGCGCTGCAGGGCACCGGCGCCGCGCTGGTGATGCCGCTGGCGATGGCGATCCTGAGCGGCACGTTCGGCCGTGAGGAGCGCGCCCGCGCGCTCGGCATTTTCAGCAGCATCACCGGCTGCGCGCTGATCGTCGGCCCGGCCATCGGCGGCTTCATCACCGAACATCTCGGCTGGCGCTGGGTGTTCTGGATCAACCTGCCGATCGGCCTGATCGCGATCGCCCTGGTGCTGGCACGGTTGCGCGAAAGCTTCGGACCGGCCGCCGCATTGGACATCCCCGGACTGTCGCTCGTCGCCCTCGCAGCGCTCGCGCTGGTCTGGAGCCTGTTGCGCGGCAACGCCGTGGGGTGGGCGAGCGCCGAGGTCATGGGCACGCTGATGTCAGGCCTGGTGTTCACCGCCGGCTTCGTGCTCTGGGAATTGCGCGCGGCCGCGCCGATGGTGCCGATGCGGCTGTTTGCATCGCGCGCCCTCGCCTCCGGCATGTCCGCAAGCGTCCTGTTCTACGCCGCGATGTATGGCGTATTGTTCCTGCTGCCGCAGTTCCTGCAGACCACCCTGGGCTTCGACGCCTTCGGCGCCGGACTTCGCCTGCTCCCATGGACGGCGACGCTGTTCGTCACCGCCCCGATCGCCGGCGCGGTCGTCAACAGACTAGGCGAGCGGCCGCTGGTGGTGACGGGATTGCTGATGCAGGCGATCGGCCTTGGCTGGATCGCGGAGATCGTGAGCCCCGCGGTTGCCTATTCCGCTCTGGTCGCGCCGCTGGTGCTGGCCGGCGTCGGCGTCTCGATGGCGATGCCTGCAGCCCAGAACGCGATCCTGAGCTCGGTCGCGGTGGCCGAAATGGGCAAGGCGTCCGGCATCTTCAACATGGGCCGCTTCCTCGGCGGCATGTTCGGCATCGCTGCGCTGGTGGCGAACTTCTCGGCCAACGGCGGGGTCGATTCGGCCGCGCATTTCGAGAGCGGATTCGCTGCTGCGATGATGCTCGCCGCAACGCTGTCGTTGGCCGGCGCGATCGCCGGATTTTTCCTACCGGCACGGCGACGGACCGCCGGCGCAGCCGCGACGCAAGATGCGTGACGCTCACAGGGATAGGCCTGTGCCCGGTATCTCGTTGGTGCGAAGGGTGTGATGCTGGCGGAGAGAGTGGGATTCGAACCCACGGTACGGTTTCCCGCACACACGCTTTCCAAGCGTGCGCCTTAAGCCACTCGGCCATCTCTCCGGAGCGCCCTCTCTTGAAGGGGCGGCGGTGATTTTGCAAGGGATCGCGGGGAAATCGGGCGATTTTTCCGCAACATATTGTATTTGCAAAAGAATATCGCGCGTCGCGAAACCGTTCGGAACCGCCCATAGGCTGAACCGGCGGCGGGTTTGGCGCGACGATTCACCTGAGCCCACCAATGACCACCGGGGACGCCATGACCATCCGCAAGACCATCGCCGCACTGAGCCTGATTTCGGCCCTTGGCTCCGCCTTAGCCGGGCCGGCCCTGGCCCAGGTCTGCACCCGGCAGGGCGTCGACGTGAGCTGCGACGACGGGCGGCGCGGAATCCTGTCGGGTGACGCCATCCTCTGGCCGGACGGCACGCGCTCGAGCTCGACGCCGCATCAGAGCGTCATCATCGGCAACAAGAGCTCGATCCATGTCGGCCCCGGCGTGTTCGTCGGCAAGGGCAAGGGCATGGTGCCGCTGGACGATCCGAACGCGCCGAACAAGCGGCAGTGCGCGATCCTGGATGGCGTGTCGTATTGTTATTGAGGTTGGAGCCACGCTCTATACCGTCATGCCCGGGCTGGTCCCGGGCATCCACGTTGTTGAGGCCGCGTGGCAAGGCGTGGATGGCCGGGTCAAGCCCGGCCATGACGAGTTGATAGAGCCTACGAAAACGCTAAATCAACCGCACGCCCGAGATCGCCGATTTCAGCCAGCGCAGTGCCTGCGGCGGCTGGGCTGCGAGCGGGGCGACCGCCGCCTTCTCGGTGCGGCACTTCTCCAGCTCGGCGACGAAGTCCGCCGACCATTGCTGGATGGTGTGACCGCGCAGCTTTTTCATCATCGCCTCCCAGCGCATCTTGCGCTCGGTGAGCGGCATCGCGGCGGCAACCGCGATGGCGCGCGCCATGCCGTCGATGTCGTGCGGATTGACCAGCAGCGCGGTGTCGAGCTCGTTGGCGGCGCCGGCGAATTTCGACAGCACCAGCACGCCCGGATCCGCCGGATTCTGCGCGGCGACATATTCCTTGGCAACCAGGTTCATGCCGTCATGCAGCGGCGTCACCACGCCGACCTGCGCGGTGCGATAGAGGCCCGCGAGCACGGCCTGGCTGAAGCCTTTGTTCAGGTAGCGGATCGGCGTCCAGTCGACCTCGCCATGGCGGCCGTTGACGTCGGTGACGAGGCGCGCGACCTCGTTCTGGAGGTTGCCATAGGCCTCGATGCCGCCGCGCGAGGGATTGGCGATCTGGAGCAGCGAGATGCTGCGCGAAAATTGCGGCTGCTCGGTCCAGAGCCGGTCGAACGCGCTGATGCGGTTGACGAGACCCTTGGAATAGTCGAGCCGGTCGACGCCAATGGCGAGACGCTCGCCATTGAGGCTGCGGCGCAGCCGCGAGACATCGGGATGCGACGCCGACTTCGCGGCATAGGCTGCGAACTTCTCCGCATCGATGCCGATCGGGAAGACCTCGCAGCGGGTGCGGCCGTGCTGCGAAAGCACGAGACCATCCTCGACGACGAGGCCGAGCTCACCGCCGACATAGGAGAGGAAGTTCTGGCGATCCTCCTCGGTCTGGAAGCCGATGAGATCGTAGGCCAGCATCGCCGTGATCAACTCGCGATGATGCGGCACGCCCTGCATCACCGCGGCGACCGGCCACGGCGTGTGCAGGAAGAAGCCGATGGGATCATCGACGGCGAGATCGCGCAGCTCCGCGCCGAGCGCGAGGAAATGGTAGTCCTGCACCCAGAATGCGGTCTTGGGTTTGCGGAAGCGCATCAAGGCGCGCGCCATGAAGGCGTTGACCTCGCGATAGCTGACATAGTCGTCGCGCGAGACACGGATCAGATCGCTGCGCGAATGCAGCGCCGGCCACAGCGCCGAATTGGCAAAGCCTTCGTAATAGCCGCCGTAATGCGCTGCAGGCAGATCCAGCGTCGCGATCGCGCCGGAACCCAACGCCTCGACCTCGGCAAACGGTTCCTTCTGATGGCCGTCGCGCACGCGGCCGGAGGAACCCACCCAAATCGCTCCTGAATGTTCAACAACTGGCAGCAACGCGGCCGCCAAGCCGCCCGTCATGGGCTCGTTGGGCTTGCCGCGCGCGACACGATTTGAAACGACAACCAAGTTCACAGGTCGTCCCCTCCTGTTCATTCCACCCCGTTTAACTGCCGTTCATCAATATGGTTCCTGTCATGATTTCTTCGGATTGAAACCAAAATCAGGCATGCGCGTTGGAACAGGTTTTCCTTGCGGAACCCGGAAATTTCACTGCAAAGACAGCATTTGTGACTGATCGCGCAGCACGCATCCCGGCGCGCAATGATACCGCGCCGAGTTCATTGTGTCGGTGACGTGGCGCTGCCTTGGTTTCACCTAAAGCGCGTTCGCGCTTTCGGTCGTTTTGAGCATGATCTTTTCGGAAAACCGCTCCACACTTTGCGCCAACGCGGCCCTTCGGGTCCGGATCATGCTTTCGGATCGAGCAGGCGCGCGAGAAACGCGCGCACGTCGCTCGGTGCATCGAAGTGGCCGTTGACGCCGATGGCGCGGCGGCCGACCGAGAAGGCGAGGCCGTTCATATCAGGCATGATCGCGAACACGGTTTCATCCGTGACGTCGTCGCCGATGAAGATCGGGCGGCGTCCCTTGAAGGGCTCGTGCTTCATCAGTTCGCGCACGCCGCTCGCCTTGGTGAATCCCGAATGCTTGATCTCGCAGACGAACTTGCCGGGCAGCACCTCGATCGGCGCGTTGGGCAAGTCGGCGCGGATCAACGAGACGGATTCGTAGATCGCCTTCTCCGCGTGCGGCGCGAGGCGGAAATGAAGTGCCAGCGAATAGCCCTTGTCCTCGAGCAGGATGCCGGGGCTGAGCTTGGCGATCGCAGCTAAGCGCCGCTTCAGCTCCTTGTCGAGCGGCGGCGCGTGCACGTCGTCCGCTTCACTGTCCACCGACAGCCGCATCTCGGCGCCGTGACCGGCAACGGCGCGGAAGACATCCGGCGCGAAGATCAGGTCGATGTCATTCAGCGAGCGGCCGCTGACCAGCGCCAGCGCGCCGGAGGTGCGCTCCACCAGCGCCTTGAGCGTCTCCGACAGGCCCGGCGGCACCCAGACCTCGCGTGGCGTCGGCATCAGGTCGAGCAGCGTACCGTCGATGTCGAGCAGGATCGCGGTTTCGCCGAGATGCGGCACGAGCGCATGCGGCACCGGCACCGCATCAGGGGCTTCATCATCGGCCATGGCGTGCGTCTGATCCAGTTCAGCGAGTTCTGATGTCATAGTCTACTCCATGAAGGCGAGCGGCCGCGCGATTTGTTCGAGCGATTTGCGTTCCGCAGAGACGGCATAGCGCCACGCCACGATCGCGGCCGCGATCATCAAGAACGATCCCAGCAGATAGCCGGCGAACACGCTGTTGCGCGATCCCGTGTCGATCAACGCGCCGAACAGCGCCGGCCCGATCACGCCGCCGATGCCGGTGCCGACCGCATAAAACACGGCGATGGCCAGCGCGCGGACCTCGAGCGGAAAGGTCTCGCTGACGGTGAGATAGGCCGCGCTCGCGGCGGGCGATGCAAAGAAGAAGATCACCATCCAGGCGATGGTCTGTCCCTGCGCGCTCAAGGCGCCGATCGAGAACAGATAGCCCGACAGCGCCAACAGCAGGCCCGATGCGCCATAGGTGAACATGATCATGGTGCGGCGGCCGAGCGTGTCGAACAGGCGGCCGAGCAGCAGCGGACCGAGGAAGTTGCCGGCCGCGAAGGGAAGCAGATACCAGCCGACGTGTTCGGCGCTGATGCCGTAGAAATCGGTCAGCACCAGCGCGAAGGTGAAGAAGATGGCGTTGTAGAAGAATGCCTGCGCGCTCATCAGCACGAGGCCGACCAGCGCGCGCTGGCGATAGACGAAAAACAGCGTGTGCACGACCTCGCGGATCGGCGTATGATCGCGCATCTTCAACCGGATTTTTGCGAAACGACCGTCGCTCGCATGCTGGTCATGGCCGATCACCGAGCGCTCGATATCATCGACGATCGCATGGGCCTGGTCGGGCCGGCCATGGATCATCAACCAGCGCGGACTTTCCGGGATCCACATCCGCATCAGGAGCACGACGAGGCCGATGGCCGCGCCGATGAGATAGGCCAGGCGCCATCCGAGATCAGGGCCGATCACGGCGGGATCGAGCAGGACGATCGCCGCGACCGCGCCCATTGCTGCGCCGATCCAGAAACTGCCGTTGATGACCAAATCAGTCCAGCCGCGATAGCGCGCAGGCACCAGCTCCTGGATGGTCGAATTGATTGCGGTGTATTCGCCGCCGATGCCGGCGCCGGTGAGGAAGCGGAACACCGCGTAGCTCGCCACATCCCACGACAGCGCGGTCGCGGCCGTCGCGGAGAGATAAAGCGCGAGCGTGATGAAGAACAGCTTCTTGCGGCCGATGCGGTCGGTGAGCCAGCCGAAGCCGAGCGCGCCGAGCACCGCGCCGGCGAGATAGGCGGAGTTGGCAATGCCGAGATCGAGATTGGAGAATTGCAGCACCGGGCTCTGCTTCAGCGCGCCGGAGAGCGCGCCGGCCAGCGTCACCTCGAGCCCGTCCAGGATCCAGGTGATCCCGAGCGCCAGCACGACGCGAGTATGAAAGCCGCTCCAGGGCAGCGCGTCGAGCCGCGCGGGAATGCTGGTCTCGACGATGCGCTCAGTCGCGACCGCCGCCGAGACCGCAGATCCATAATTCAGCGCTGGGCTCTGCTGCAATTCCATCGCGTTGTTGTCTGGCCAACGAAAGCAGCCCCGGTTCACAGGATGTGGACAGGGGCGATCATGGGGGTGGGGCATTCGGCCTGCCACCTGTGACAACGTCTGCGACGAAGGCGGGTTCCCGTGGGAACGGCAACCGATACCGCCCGTTTCCGATGGAGCCGCAAGGAGTTGACGCATGGCTCACGTCAGAAAGACGACACATTCGCGTAAAGCGAGCACCCACAAGACCGCGCGCCGGAAAACCAGCGCCCGCCGGAGCACCGCGCGCAAGAGCACCAAGCGCGCCGCGCCAAAGCGCTGGTCACAGCGCGTGACCAAGGCGAGCGACGCACTCGACCTCAAGCAGGGCGTGTTCAAGCTGACCAGCGCGAAGAAGATCGCGGCCTCCCTGAAGCGCTCGGCCGAGCACAGCTCGCGCCGCAAGACCGGCGCATACCGGTCGGCGCTGTCGATGCTGACCTTCTACATCAACCGCGCCGGCAAGACGCTGCCGAAGACGCAGCGCTCCCGACTGGAGCGGGCGAAGGTGGAATTGAAGCGGGCGTTCGGGAGGGAGTGAGATTCGTGCTTGTTGCTCCGCTGTCGTCCCGGACAAGCGAAGCGCCGATCCGGACCCATAACCACAGGGAGTAGTTTGGCGAAGATTCGGAGTTACCGGCTCGCGCCAAACTTCTCCTGTGGTTATGGGTCCCCGCGCCCGTGCGCAATTGCGCACTAGGCGGGGACGACCAGTGGAGGGTGGCGCTGCGGCAGCCTCACGCCGCGCGGATATTCGCCATGAAGCGGTCGAGCTCGGCGCGCAGGCGGGTGCTTTCGCTGGAGAGCGATTTTGCCGAATTCAGCACCTCTTCCGAGGCCGAGCCGGTCTCGGCGGCGCCGCGGTTGACTTGGCCGATATCGGTGGCCGCGGTCTGGGTGCCTTGCGCGACGGTCTGGACGCTGCGGGCAATCTCCTGCGTCGCCGCGCCCTGCTGCTCCACCGCGCTCGCGATCGAGGTCGAGATCGACGAGATCTGGCCGATGGTGGCGCCGATCTCCTTGATCGCGGCGACCGATTCGGCGGTGGCGCCCTGCATGCCTGCGATGTGCGATGAAATCTCGTCGGTCGCCTTCGCAGTCTGGCTCGCCAGCGACTTCACTTCGCTGGCGACCACCGCAAAGCCGCGGCCGGCCTCGCCGGCGCGCGCTGCCTCGATCGTAGCGTTGAGCGCCAGAAGATTGGTCTGCTCGGCGATCGCCGTGATCAGCTTGACGACTTCGCCGATCTGCTGGGCGGCATGGGAGAGCTTGCCGATGCGGCCGTCGGTCTCCTTGGCCTGCACCACGGCGGCCTCTGCAATGCGGCTGGAATCGCGGACCTGGCGGCCGATCTCCTCGACCGAGGCCGACAGCTCTTCTGTCGCGGTCGCGACCGACTGCATGTTGCTCGAGGCCTGCTCGGAGACGCCGGCGACCTGGCTCGACAAGGTCTGCGTGGTCTCGGCGGTGCGGGTCAGCGTAGAGGCCGCCGATTCCAGCTGCACCGCAGAGGAGGAGACGTTGGAAACGATGGCGCCGACAGCGCTTTCGAAATCATCGGCAAAGCGGATCAGCTCGGAGCGGCGTGCGGTCGCCTGCTCCCTGTTCTGGGCTTCGCTGGCGGCGGCATCGCGCTCGGCCTTGGCGACCGCCTGAACCTTGAATTCCTCGACCGCGCCGGCCATCTCGCCGATCTCGTCCTTGCGCCCCAGGCCGGGCAGCACGACATCGAAATTGCCCGAGGCAAGCTCGCGCATCGCCTTGCACATCGCGATCATCGGACGCGAGATGCCGTTGCCGAGCATCAGCGCGAGCACCGCGCCTATGGCGAGGCCACCCAGTGCCATCATCAACATCAACTGCTCGGTCTCGCCGATGGTCGCATTGGCACTGGCCTCGATGCGCTGCTGATCGGCGGTCAGGTCCGACCGCAGCTCGGCCGAGAGCTTGAGGATCGACGCCGCCGATTTCGTCATGTCACCGTTCGACTTGACGATGATCTTCACGTTCTCGGTCAGCTTGGCGAACGAGGTACGGTACTGCTTGAGCAGATTGCCGATCTCGGTGACGCGATCGGTGATCTTCTGATCGTTGGCATAGATCGAGACCAGCAGGGTCTCCAGGAACTTGATGCGGGCGACGACGCCGTCGGCGTTCTTCGGCTCCGGCTTGGCGACGAATGCGCTCACCGAGGTGGAGACCGCCAGATATTGCGAGGTGACGTCCTTGGCCGTGGTCTGGACCGAAGCAAGCCCCGCCAGCGCGGCCGTGTCGGCGAGATCGTCGAACTTGAAGCGGATCTTGTTGCCGACGCTGTTGAGCTCGTCGGCCGCGATCTTGTTGTTCTCGCGCGTCAGCGTGATGATCTCGCTGAAGATCTTGGCGAAGCGCTGGAACTCGGCCTCGAGCTTGCCGACCTGCTCGCGGCGGGCAGCACCGGTCGTGGCTGCCATCGACTTGGCGATTGCGCCCCTCAGATTCTCTTCCGCCGCCTTGGCCGCGGTCTCGTCGTCCGGCGCGCCGGTCAGGGTATAGGCCCGCGCCAGCCCCTGATAGGCGGTCAGCTCGCGGTCGACGGTCCTGGCGAGGTCGGCTTCCGACACGCTGGCACGATAGGCGGCGACGGCGCCCTGGATCCGCTCGAAGCCAAAATAGGCAAAAGCCATGCTGACGGCGAGGATGGCCAGCACCGCCACGAAGCCGAGGATGATTTTTGCGCGAAAGCGCAAGGTGAACAGCTTCGATGAGCTCGGCTTCGACTTGGCAGACATTCCCCCACCCCATTCCATTCGCGGAAAACCAGGCGCAGCCCGGAAGCAGCCCGCTTCCTGACTCACCGGCACGTTACGGGGCAAAGGATAAGCTGTGGTAAATTTGTGGCGCCGCAACCGGCGGTTAGGTGTCGCAGGGAATTGTTAAGGCGCGCTTTCTCGCGCCGCTATAAATGTTCTCACTTAGGTACCGCGCCACACTCCGCTGTCGTCCCGGACGAGCGCAGCGAAGATCCGGGACCCATAGCCACAGGGAGTGGTTTGGCGAAGACTCGGAGTTACCGGCTCGCGCCGCAACTTCTCCCTGGGAGTATGGGTCCCGGATCGGCGCGCGCTTGGGGCGCGCTGGTCCGGGACGACAGCGGAGGATGATGCAACGGCAGCGCTCACGCCGCGCGGATATTCACCATGAAGCGATCGAGCTCGGCGCGCAGGCGCGTGCTTTCGCTGGAGAGCGATTTGGCCGAGTTCAGCACCTCTTCCGAGGCTGAGCCGGTCTCGGCGGCGCCGCGGTTGACCTGGCCGATATCGGTGGCCGCGGTCTGGGTGCCTTGCGCGACGGTCTGGACGCTGCGGGCGATCTCCTGCGTCGCCGCGCCCTGCTGCTCCACCGCGCTCGCGATCGAGGTCGAGATCGACGAGATCTGTCCGATGGTCGCGCCGATCTCCTTGATCGCGGCGACCGATTCGGCGGTCGCGCCCTGCATGCCCGCAATGTGCGATGAAATCTCGTCGGTCGCCTTCGCAGTCTGGCTGGCGAGCGACTTCACTTCGCTGGCGACCACCGCAAAGCCGCGGCCGGCCTCGCCAGCGCGGGCTGCCTCGATCGTAGCGTTGAGCGCCAGAAGATTGGTCTGCTCGGCGATCGCCGTGATCAGCTTGACGACTTCGCCGATCTGCTGGGCGGCATGGGAGAGCTTGCCGATGCGGCCGTCGGTCTCCTTGGCCTGCACCACGGCGGCCTCTGCAATGCGGCTGGAATCGCGGACCTGGCGGCCGATCTCCTCGACCGAGGCCGACAGCTCTTCTGTCGCGGTCGCGACCGACTGCATGTTGCTCGAGGCCTGCTCGGAGACGCCGGCGACCTGGCTCGACAAGGTCTGCGTGGTCTCGGCGGTGCGGGTCAGCGTAGAGGCCGCCGATTCCAGCTGCACCGCAGAGGAGGAGACGTTGGAAACGATGGCGCCGACGGCGCTTTCGAAATCATCGGCAAAGCGGATCAGCTCGGAGCGGCGTGCGGTCGCCTGCTCCCTGTTCTGGGCTTCGCTGGCGGCGGCATCGCGCTCGGCCTTGGCGACCGCCTGAACCTTGAATTCCTCGACCGCGCCGGCCATCTCGCCGATCTCGTCCTTGCGCCCCAGGCCGGGCAGCACGACGTCGAAATTGCCCGAAGCAAGCTCGCGCATCGCCTTGCACATCGCGATCATCGGACGCGAGATGCCGGTGCCGAGCAGGAAGGCGAGGACCGCACCTAACAGCGTGCCGCCGACGGCCAGCATCAGCACCAGCTGCTCGGTCTTGCCGATGGTCGCTTCAGACTCCGAATCCAGCCGCTGCTGCTCGGCGACGAGGTCCGCCTTCATAGCGGTGGCGCCTTGCAGGATCGCGCCGGCCGAACCGCTCATCTCGGTGACGAGATCGTCGACCATCTTGGCGTTGGCGATCAGCTTCTCCAGCGCTTCGCGATAGGCAACGAGGATGGTCTTGGCGTCCTTCAGGCCGCCGACGATCTTGTCGTCCATGGAATAGACCGCGCCGAGCGAGTTCTCGACGAATTTCAGCCGGGCCAGGGCGCTGGTCGCGATGGCCTGGTCGGACGTCAGCACGAAATTGGTGGCCGCAGCGCTTGCGGTCTGGAACTGGGCGTTGACCTGCTTGGTGCCGAACTCGATCGCCTGCGCCTCGGAATCGGAGGCATTGTTGCCGATGTCGTCGAGCTTGTACTTCAAGAGATTAGCTTGGCGTGTGAGCTGGTTCTGCACCAAGAGCGCGCTGTCCCGCTTTGCCTGGAGCACCTTGGCGAAGGTCGCGGAGAAATTCGAAAACTCCTTGGCGAGCTTGGAAAGGCTCTCCTGCCGCGCCGGCGTCTTGGCACCCTTGGCGGCCTGGTCGATGGCATTCTTCAGACTGGCCTCGGCATCCAGCGCCGTCTTGGCGTCATCTTCCTTGCCGGTAACGACGAAATATTTGACGGCCGAACGGTAGCCCAGCAGCTCGCGGTCGATGTTACGGGCAAGATCCGCCTCGGAAACGCTGCTGCGGTAGGCCCCGACGCCGGACGACACCCGCTCGAAGCCGAAATAGGAGAAGGCCATGCTGCCGGCGGAGATCACCAGCACCGCGGCGAAGCCGAGGATGATCTTTGCGCGGAACCTGAGGGTCGGAAATATTGTACGCTTCGACGGCGACGCGATACGCCCGGACATTCCAACCCCCATTTATTCTATTCAGCCGAGATCCGGAGGCGCCCCGCCCCCCGACCTGGATGCGCAAAACTAAGGCAGAATCGATAAGGGGCGGTAAATTCGGCACGTCCGCCCAATGCGGGGCTTGATCGGCCAGAGGCCGACCGGTGGGATGACGGCTGGCATCCCACGAAGCTGGCCGGTCCGGCCGCCAAATCCTCGACCCGCCCGCGCAAGTCGTTGCGTCCACGGCCGGATCGATGACTTTTCCATGACCGGGGCGACCAAAATCCCAGTTGCAAAGTCCGGACGCCGCTGTCTCTAATTAGAAACAATCAAAATCATCCCGGGAGGACTACAACCGTGTCTACAGTCAAACTGACGGTGAACGGCAAGGCCGTCGCCGTCGACGTCGAGGATCGCACGCTGCTGGTCCATCTGCTGCGCGATCACCTCAATCTCACGGGAACCCATGTCGGCTGCGACACCAGCCAATGCGGCGCTTGCGTCGTCCACATGGACGGCCGTGCGGTGAAGTCCTGCACCATGCTGGCGGGCCAGGCTGACGGCGCCAACGTCACCACCATCGAAGGCATCGCCAAGGGTGACGAGCTGCACCCGATGCAGGCCGCCTTCCGCGACAATCACGGCCTGCAGTGCGGCTATTGTACGCCGGGCATGATCATGTCGGCGATCGACATCGTGCACCGCCATGGCGGTCAGCTCGACGAGGCCACAGTCCGCCAAGAGCTCGAAGGCAATATCTGCCGCTGCACCGGCTACCACAACATCGTCAAGGCCGTGCTGGATGCAGCCGGACGCATGAAGGTCTCGCAGGCGGCCGAGTAAGCGGCCCGCCTCGAATAAGAACCACCGCCGCGGCTTTCGAGGGAAAGCGCGGTCAAAACAATTTCCGGTCGGGAGGACCAGACATGGGTGTTGAAGGCATCGGCGCGCGCGTCGTGCGCAAGGAAGACAAGCGTTTCATTACCGGCAAGGGCCGGTACGTGGACGACATCAAGCTCACGGGCATGACCCATGCCCATTTCATCAGAAGCCCGCACGCGCACGCCAAGGTGAAGAAGATCGACTCGTCCGCCGCGCTGAAGATGCCGGGCGTGGTCGCGGTGCTCACCGGACAGCAGCTGGTCGACGACAAGGTCGGCAACCTCATCTGCGGCTGGGCCATCACCTCTAAGGACGGCAGCCCGATGAAGATGGGCGCATGGCCGGCGATGGCGCCGGAGACGGTGCGCTTCGTCGGGCAGGCCGTCGCGGTCGTGATCGCCGACAGCAAGAATCTGGCACGCGATGCGGCCGAATCCGTCGTCGTGGATTATGAAGAGCTGCCCGCCGTCGCCGACATGCCGTCGGCCATCAAGGCTGGCGCGCCGCAGCTTCACCCCGAAGCTCCCGGCAACCAGGTCTATGACTGGGTGATCGGCGACGAGGGCGCGGTGAGCGCCGCCTTCTCGAAGGCTGCCAATGTCGTCAAGCTCGACGTCACCAACAACCGCCTCGCTCCGAACGCGATGGAGCCGCGCGCGGCGATCGCCGATTACGATGCGGCGGAAGAGCACTTCACCCTTTATACGACCTCGCAGAACCCGCACGTCGCCCGCCTCGTGCTGTCGGCGTTCTACAACATCGCCCCAGAGCACAAGCTGCGCGTGATCGCCCCCGACGTCGGCGGCGGCTTCGGCTCGAAAATCTTCATCTATCCGGAAGAGATGGTGGCGCTGTGGGCCTCGAAGAAGGTCGGCCGTCCCGTGAAATGGACCGGCGACCGTACCGAGGCCTTCCTCACCGACGCGCATGGCCGCGACCACGTCACCCATGCGGAGATGGCGTTCGACGCCAACAACAAGATCATCGGCTTGAAGGTGAAGACCTACGCCAATTTCGGCGCCTACATGTCGCTGTTCTCCTCGTCAGTGCCGACCTATCTCTACGCGACGCTGCTGTCGGGCCAGTACAACATCCCGGCGATCCATGCCGAGGTGATCGGCGTCTACACCAACACCACGCCGGTCGACGCCTATCGCGGCGCGGGCCGGCCCGAGGCGAGCTATCTGATCGAGCGGCTGATGGAGACGGCGGCGCGGCAGCTCAAGGTCGATCCGGCCCAGCTGCGCCGGACCAACTTCATCACCCAGTTCCCGCACCAGACGCCGGTGATCATGGCCTATGATACCGGCGACTTTAACGCCTCGCTCGATGCGGCGATGAAGGCGATCGACTATGCCGGCTTCGCCGCGCGCAAGGCGCAGGCGAAGTCACAGGGCAAGCTGCGCGGCATCGGCGTGTCCTGCTACATCGAAGCCTGCGGCATCGCACCGTCGAAGGCGGTCGGCAGCCTGGGCGCCGGCGTCGGCCTGTGGGAATCGGCCGAGGTGCGCGTCAACCCGGTCGGCACCATCGAGATCCTCACGGGCTCGCACAGCCACGGCCAGGGTCATGAGACGACGTTCTGCCAGCTCGTCGCCGATCGCCTCGGCGTTCCCATCAGCCAGGTCTCGATCGTCCATGGCGACACCGACAAGGTGCAGTTCGGCATGGGCACCTACGGCTCGCGCTCCGCAGCCGTCGGCCTCACCGCGATCCTGAAGGCCATGGAGAAGATGGAATCCAAGGCCAGGAAGATCGCCGCGCATGCGCTCGAGGCGTCGGAAGCCGACATCGTCATCGAGAACGGCGAGTTCAAGGTGACGGGCACCGACAAGGCGATCGCCTTCCCGATGGTCGCGCTCGCGGCCTACACCGCGCACAACCTGCCTGACGGGATGGAGCCGGGCCTGAAGGAAAGCGCCTTCTACGATCCGACCAACTTCACCTTCCCGGCGGGCACCTATATCTGCGAGCTCGAGGTCGATCCCGGCACCGGCAAGACCTCCTTCGTCAACTTCGTCGCGGCCGACGATTTCGGCCGGCTGATCAATCCGATGATCGTCGAGGGCCAGGTCCATGGCGGCCTGGTTCAAGGCATCGGTCAGGCATTGCTGGAGCACGCGATCTACGATGCCAACGGCCAGCCGGTGACGGCCTCGTTCATGGACTACGCAATGCCGCGCGCCGACGATGTGCCCTCCTTCAACCTCTCCCACACCACGACGCTGTGCCCGGGCAATCCGCTGGGCATCAAGGGTTGCGGTGAGGCCGGCGCGATCGGCGCGTCGGCGGCCGTGATCAACGCGATCACGGATGCGATCGGCAAGAACAATCTGGAAATGCCCGCAACCCCTGATCGGGTGTGGCGCACGATCCACGCGGCTTAAGAGGAGGACCGAACATGTACCAGACCACCTATCATCGCGCCTCCTCGGTCGACGAAGCCGCCAGTCTGTTCGGCAAGAGCAGCGAGGCAAAATTCCTCGCCGGCGGCCAGACGCTGCTGCCGGTGATGAAGCAGCGCCTCGCGGGGCCCTCCGACGTGATCGACCTCGGCAAGATCAAGGAGCTGATCGGTGTCGAGGCCGCCGGCGACACGCTGACCATCAAGGCCGCCACGCCGCATTACGACGTCGCGACCAGCGATGCCGCCAAGACGGCGATCCCCGCGCTCGCCTATCTGGCGTCGCTGATCGGCGATCCCGCCGTGCGCTATCGCGGCACGATCGGCGGCTCGATCGCCAACAACGATCCCGCCGCGGATTACCCGGCCGCGCTGCTCGCGCTCGGCGCCACCGTGAAGACCAACAAGCGGTCGATCTCCGCCGAGGACTTCTTCCAGGGCCTGTTCACGACGGCGCTTGAAGACGGCGAGATCATCACCGCGGTGTCGTTCCCGGTTCCGGCGAAAGCGGGCTACGCCAAGATGCGGCACCCGGCCTCGCGCTTCGCGCTGACCGCCGTATTCGTCGCGCGGACCAAATCCGGCGAGATCCGCGTCGCTGCGACCGGCGCCTCGCAGAGCGGCGTGATGCGGGTCGGCGCCATCGAAGCCGCGCTGAAGGCAAACTGGTCGCCGTCGGCGCTGGACAACGTCAGCATTCCCGCAAATGGATTGCTGGCCGACATCCACGGCACGGCCGAGTACCGCGCCAATCTCGTCAAGGTGATGGCGCAACGCGCAGTGGCTGCGGCAGGCTGACCACCCCGCTCTAGCGCCTCGACACAAATTTTCCGCGGCGCGCAGAAATGCGCGCCGCTTTTTTGATGCGCCCATGCGCGAAAAGCGCTTGCCTCGCTGGCGTGAAGGCGAGAAAAGTTAATCAGCCAATTAACTCGCCCCCAAGAGCAACGTCAGAGGCGCTTGCCGGACCACCGGCATTTGGCCGCGACCCGAGGAAACAACAACGTGCTCGATAAACCAGCCCAGAACACATCCGTTCGTACCTCCGGCCCGCTCTCGGGCTTCCGCATCGTCGAATTCGCCGGCATCGGGCCCGGCCCGTTCGCGTGCATGATGCTGGCCGACATGGGCGCCGATGTCGTCACGCTCGACCGCGTCGGCGCCAAGAAGAGCATGAAGTCGGTGGCGGGGCGCGGCCGCAAGGTGATCGAGCTCGACCTCAAGGACCAGGCGGCAATCGCGCAAGTGCTCGACCTGCTCGCCAGCGCCGATGCGCTGGTCGAAGGCTTTCGTCCCGGCGTGATGGAGCGGCTCGGGCTCGGCCCCGATGTGGTGCTCGCGCGCAATCCAAAACTCGTCTACGGCCGTATGACCGGCTGGGGCCAGGAAGGCCCGCTCGCCAACGCGGCCGGCCACGACATCAACTACATCTCCATCACCGGCGCGCTCGCCGCGATCGGCACCAAGGAAGCGCCGGTGCCGCCGCTCAACCTCGTCGGCGATTTCGGCGGCGGCGCGCTCTATCTCGTCGTCGGCGTGCTCGCCGCGCTGCTGGAAGCGCAAAAGTCCGGCAAGGGCCAGGTGGTGGACGCCGCGATGTGCGACGGCGCGGCATCGCTGATGTCGTTCTTCTTCGACATGACGACCCTCGGCCGCTGGACCGAGGGGCGTAACCAGAACTTCCTCGATGGCGGCGCGCATTTCTACGGCGTCTACGAATGCGCCTGCGGCCATTTCGTCTCGATCGGCTCGATCGAGCCGCAGTTCTACGCGCTGCTGCGCGAGCGCGCGGGCCTTTCCGACGCAGATTTCGACGCGCAGATGAATCCCAAGGCCTGGCCGGCGCTGAAGGAGAAGCTGAAGGCCGTGTTCAAGAGCAAGACGCGCGAGGACTGGTGCAAGATCATGGAAGGCACCGACATCTGCTTTGCGCCGGTGCTGACCATGTCGGAAGCGACGCAGCATCCGCACATGGTGGCCCGCAACGTCTTCCTCGAGCGCCACGGCGTCAAGCAGCCCGCGCCGGCGCCGAGATTCTCGCGCACGCCATCGGCGGTGCGGGAGCCGGAGGGTGCGGAGATTGGCACCGTGACGGCGGCGTGGAAGAGATAGGGCCGACGGGCACGCTCTCGTAGGGTGGGCAAAGCGAAGCGTGCCCACCACTTTGACCGAGATCACGGAGAGATGGTGGGCACGGCGCTGCGCGCCTTTGCCCACCCTACGGCAATGTGCCTGACGGCCGCGTCCCTACGCCGCGTTCCCCACCTTCAGCACCCCGCGCCGGATCTGGTCCTCCTCGATCGACTCGAACAGGGCCTTGAAATTGCCCTCGCCGAAGCCGTCGTCGCCCTTGCGCTGGATGAACTCGAAGAAGATCGGGCCGATTGCGTTGGCGGAGAAGATCTGGAGCAGCACCTTGGTCTGGCCGCCATCGACCACACCCTCGCCGTCGATCAGGATGCCGTTCCGCTGCAACCGCGCGACGTCCTCGCCATGCTTGGGCAGGCGTGCATCGATCTTCTCGAAATAGGTCTCGGGCGGCGACGGCATGAACGGCAGGCCGGCGGCGCGCAGGCCCTCGATCGTGCCGTGGATCTCGCGGCAGCCGCAGGCGATGTGCTGGATGCCTTCGCCGCGATAGGTCTTCAGATATTCCTCGATCTGGCCGGAATCGCCGGCGTCCTCGTTGATCGGAATCCGGATCTTGCCGTCCGGGCTGGTCAGCGCGCGCGAGAACAGGCCGGAGGCGCGGCCCTCGATGTCGAAGAAGCGGATCTGGCGGAAGTTGAACAGTTTCTCGTAGAAGCCGGCCCAGACATCCATGCGGCCGCGATGGACGTTGTGGGTGAGGTGGTCGAGATAGAACAGGCCGGCACCATGGGGCCGCGGATCGCGCGCGCCCAGCCAGTCGAACTCGGCATCATAGGCCGAGCCCTTGGCGCCGTAGCGATCGACCAGATAAAGCAGGCTGCCGCCGATGCCCTTGATCGCGGGCACGTCGAGCGTCTTCTGCGCCGATGATACGTCGGCGGGCTCCGCACCGAGCGCAATCGCGCGGTCATAGGCCGCCTTGGCATCGACGACGCGGAACGCCATCGACGGCGCGCAGGGGCCGTGGGCGGCGACGAACTCGTAGCCGTGGGTGCCGGGCTCCTCGTTGACGAGGTAGTTGATGTCGCCCTGGCGATAGACCGTGATCTTCTTGGTCCGGTGGCGCGCGACGGGCGCATAGCCCATCAGCTTGAACAACACGTGCAGCTCTTCCGGATTGGGGTGCGCATATTCGACGAATTCGAACCCGTCGGTGCCCATCGGGTTGTCGGCGGTGATCGTGGCCGGCGGTGCATCGTGCGGAAACGGACCCATGGTGCTCTCCCAAATGGCTGCTGGAGAGGAACTATCCTTCATCGGACGCGCAATGAGCGTGCAAACGGGACGTATTTTGGCTATCCTATGCACGATCTGTGCATAAAATGGACAAACGACGCATGATTTCCGTGGACGCCTTCGACCTCAAGATCCTGACCGCGCTCCAGGACGACGGCCGCCTCACCAACCAGGAACTCGCCGAGCTCGCAGGTCTCTCGGCCTCGCAATGCTCGCGGCGACGGATGCGGCTGGAGGAGGAGAAGGTGATCGCGGGCTATCACGCCGACCTCTCCAGCGAGGCACTCGGCTTCGGCGTCATCGCCTTCATCCAGGTGGGGCTCGCGACCCACTCGCCGGACAATTCAAAACGCTTCCGCGCACTGGTGAATCGCATCGACGAGATCCAGGAGGCTTATTCGCTCACGGGAGATGCCGACTACGTGCTCAAGGCCGTGCTGCGGGACCTCAAAGGTCTCTCCAACCTCGTCAACGACGTGCTGATGCCGCACCAGAGCGTCGCTCATGTGCGCTCCTCGATCGTGCTCGACCGGCTGAAGGAAAGCTCAAAGCTGCCGCTCAATGAGATCAAGCCCGGCTGAAATGGTGGGAACTACGGCATTCGCGCTTCAGCGGCGATCTGCGATGATTGCGGCCAATCCGGGAGATCGTGCCATGGCCCTCCAGCTGAGACCGAACTGCGAATATTGCGACCGCGACCTGCCGCCTGATGCAACGGACGCACGGATCTGCTCGTACGAATGCACGTTCTGTGCGGATTGCGTCGAGACCAAGCTCTCCAACGTCTGCCCGAACTGCGGCGGCGGCTTTGCCCCGCGCCCGATCAGGCCGACGCAGGAATGGCGGCCGGGCGTGTGCACGAGCAAGCAGGCGCCGTCCGACAAGCGGGTGCATCTGAAGTACAGCCTGGAGGACGTCGCGGCGCACTGCGCGCGGGTGCGCGACGTGCCGCCGGAGCAGAGGTGAACTGCCTCCACTTCGTCATTGCGAGCGCAGCGAAGCAATCCAGACTATCTCCCCGGAGACAGTCTGGATTGCTTCGTCGCTTCGCTCCTCGCAATGACGGAGCTTGTGGCGATGGCGGAGTTCACTCCGCCGCCAATATCGTCCCCTCGACCTCGCCGAACCCGACGCGATAGCCGTTGCCCTGGCACCAGCCGCGCATCACGAGGCTGTCGCCGTCTTCGAGGAACGAACGCTTGGCACCGCCGGGCAGCTCGGCCGGCTCGGTGCCGTTCCAGCTGATCTCGAGCAGGCTTCCCCGCTGGTTCTTCTCGGGACCGGAGATCGTGCCGCTGCCGAGGAGATCGCCGACATTCATGGCGCAGCCGGAGGAGGCGTGGTGCATCAACTGCTGCACCGAGGACCAATACATGTATTTGAAATTGGTACGGCTGATGCTGGCGGGCGCGTTGGCACCCGCAGCGCGCAAGGAGACGTCGAGCTCGACATCGTAGTTCTGCGGCTTCGCCTGCTTGAGATAATCCAGCGGCACCGGCTCCTGCTCCGGCCCCTTCTGACGGAACGGCTCCAGCGCCTCGCGCGTCACCACCCAGGGGCTGATCGAGGTCGCGAACGCTTTCGCCAGGAACGGCCCGAGCGGCACATATTCCCATTGCTGGATGTCGCGCGCGCTCCAGTCGTTGAGCAGCACGAAGCCGAAGATCATCTCCTCGGCTTGGCTCTCGCTGAGCATGCCGCCCATCGGTGAGGGCTGGCCGATCACGACGCCCATCTCCAGCTCGAAGTCGAGCCGCTTGCACGGGCCGAAGCTCGGCACATCGACGTTCGGCGGCTTCAGCTGCCCGCGCGGCCGCTTCACCTTGGTGCCGGAGACCACGACGGTGGAGGCGCGGCCGTTATAGGCGATCGGCATATGCAGCCAGTTCGGCTGCAGCGCATTGTCCTTGCCGCGGAACATCACGCCGACATTGGTGGCGTGCTCCTTGGACGAATAGAAATCGGTATAGCCGGAGACCGCGAAGGGCAGATGGAGTCTTGCATCGCGCATCGGTACCAGCACCTGCTTGCGAAGCTCCTCGTTGTCGCGCAGCTCCGGATTATCGTGGCGCAACAGCTCGCTGATCCGCGCCCGCGTCCTGGTCCAGACCTTTGGTCCGAGTGCCATGAAGGGATTGAGCGAAGGCCCGGAGAACACGCCAAGCGGGCCGACGTCGAGCCGCGAATCCTGCTCGAGCTCCCAGAGGTCGAGCACGTAATTGCCGATTGCAACGCCAACCCGCGGCGTCGGATTGGCCGCGGTCGAGAACACGCCATAGGGCAGGTTCTGGATCGGGAAATCGGAGGTGGGATCGATTTCGATGAAGGAGCGGAGGCTGGGGTCGTTGGGGTGAATTGTCACTTTTCGCTCGATTCTTTCTTCCTTCTCCCCTTGTGGGAGAAGGTGGCGCGAAGCGCCGGATGAGGGGTCTCTATCGGCGAGCTCAATTGCAAGAGAGTCGCTCGCGGAGAGAGACCCCTCACCCGTCTCGCCGCTATCGCGGCGAGCCACCCTCTCCCACAAGGGGAGAGGGTAGGAACGTCACGGCTTATTCGGATCGAACCGCTTCTCCAGGCCGTTCCAGCAATCCGCGTAATCGTCCTGGAGCGTCGACGACTTCGCGGCGTGCGCCGTGACGCGCTGCGGATAGCGGGTCTCGAACATGAAGGCCATGGTGCCGGTCAGCTTCACCGGCTTCAGTTCGCCATTGCTGGCGTGCTCGAAGGCGTCGCGATCGGGGCCGTGCGGCAGCATGCAATTGTGCAAGGAGATGCCGCCCGGGACAAAACCTTGGGGCTTGGCGTCGTAGACGCCGTAGATCAGGCCCATGAACTCGCTCATGATGTTCATGTGATACCAGGGCGGCCGGAAGGTGTTGTCGGCGACCATCCAGCGCTCGGGGAAGATCACGAAGTCGATATTCGCCGTGCCCGCGGTCTCCGACGGCGAGGTCAGCACCGTGAAGATCGAGGGATCGGGATGGTCGAAGCCGATCGCGCCGACCGGCGAGAACGCGCGCAGATCGTATTTGTAGGGCGCGTAATTGCCGTGCCAGGCAACGACGTCGATTGGCGAATACGGCAGGGTCGTCTTGAACAGCGAGCCGCCCCACTTCACGAAGAGCTCGGTCGGCGTGTCCTTATCCTCGTAGTTCGCGACCGGCGTCAGGAAGTCACGCGCATTGGCGAGGCAATTGGCGCCGATCGGGCCGCGCTCCGGCAACGTGAAGGCGCCGCCGTAGTTCTCGCAGAGATAGCCGCGCGCCGGCCCGTTCGTGATCTCGACGCGGAATTTGACGCCCCGCGGTATCACGACGATCTCGCCGGGCTCGGCGTCGATGCGGCCGAACTCGGTGACGAGACGCAGATTGCCCTGCTGGAGCACGAACATCAGCTCGCCGTCGGCATTGTAGAAATGCTGGTCCACCATCGACTTGGTGATGAGGTAGACATGCGCGGCCATGCCGGCCTGCGTGTTGACATCACCGGCGGTGGTCATGGTCTGCACGCCCTGGAGGAAAGTCACCTCATCCTTCGGAAGCGGCGTCGGATCCCAGCGCAGCTGCGCGATCGGCAGGTCGTATTCATGGCACGGCGCCGAGCGCCACAGGCCGGCATCGACTTTCTCGAAGCGGCCGGAATGCTTCACCGAAGGACGGATGCGGTAGAGCCAGGAACGCTCGTTGGTGCCGCGCGGCGCGGTGAAGGGCGAGCCGGAGAGCTGCTCGGCGTAAAGGCCGTAGGCGCAGCGCTGCGGCGAGTTGCGCCCGATTGGCAGCGCGCCCGGCAGCGCCTCGGTCTCAAAGCTGTTGCCGAAGCCGGACATATAGCCCGGCGTCACCTGGGCCGAGCTGCGGACGATCTGATCAGGCGAGGTATTGATGTTCATGACTATCCTCCTCCTTGCAGGGCGGCCCACATTTCCTGGTCGCGCTTGTCGGTCCAGATCACGGGATCGTCGATTCCCGACGCCTCGTCATAGGCCCGCGAGACGTTGAACGGCAGGCAGTGCTCGTAGATGGCGAAGCTATGGAATTTCGGATCCATCACCTCGCGCGTCGCCGCCATCGATTCCTTCAGCGTGCGCCCCTTGGCGACCGAAATTTCGGCCGCGCCATAGAGCGAGGTGACGAAGTCGCGCGTCATTGCGATGGCCTCGCGTACCGTGCCAACGCCCTTCAGTGCATCGCCGCGACCCGGTGCGATCGCCTTGGGATTGAAGTTGCGGATCTCGTTCAGCGTCAGCGGCCATTCGCGCAAATGCGCATCGCCGCAATAGCAGGCGGAGTGATATTCAATGAGGTCGCCGGAGAACATCACTTCGGCATC
The DNA here is from genome assembly GCF_038969555.1 of Bradyrhizobium sp. B117. Classification (NCBI taxonomy): domain Bacteria; kingdom Pseudomonadati; phylum Pseudomonadota; class Alphaproteobacteria; order Hyphomicrobiales; family Nitrobacteraceae; genus Bradyrhizobium; species Bradyrhizobium sp. B117. The sequence goes on along the minus strand of NZ_CP152414.1, from coordinate 320,694 downwards.
CGGCACCCAGGCGACGATGTCGCCGGAAGTGTGACCCGCGCCAAGCTGCATGAGCCGCACCTCGCGTTTTCCCAGATAGATCGACATCTCGCCTTCGAACGTCAGCGTCGGCCAGGTCAGGCCGGGAATGCTGGCCGCATCCTGGAACAGGCGCGGGAAGCGGCCGTACTCGGAATCCCAATCCTGCTGACCGCGCTCGGCGATCAGCCGATGGGTCTCCTGCGAAGCCACGATTCCTTGCGCCTTGTAGGCGGAGGCGCCAAGCACGCGCACGGCGTGATAATGCGACAGCACGACATATTTGATCGGCTTGTCGGTGACGGCTTTGACGCGCTCGATCACCTTGTTCGCCATTGCAGGCGTCGCCTGCGCGTCGAACACGAGACAACCGTCATCGCCGACGATAACAGCGGTGTTCGGATCGCCCTCGGCGGTGAAGGCGTAGAGATCGGCACCGATCTCCGAGAAGGTGATCTTCTTCTCGGAGAGATCGCCGGTGGATGCGAAGTTCTTCGCCATCAGGTCATCCTTAAGTCAGTGGTTATTGTTGTTGCTGTTGTTGCTGCTGGCCGTCGATCATGCGGCGCTTGGCCAGCCCGATCGCCTCGCGGAGCACGTCGATGTCGCCGATATGGTTGGCGAGGATCAGCACCAGCGCTGCGTCGAAATCGGCGCTCTGCTCCTCGGTGAGACCGCGATGCGCCTCGACGATGGCGCGGAAGGCGTCGTCAGGCCGTGTGAAGTTCGAGCTGGTCGAAAGCGGCATGCGAAACCTCAATTGACGCCGGTGGCGCGCGACAGCGCCGCCGCAATCGCCTCGCGCGTCGGATGGCGGAAGCGCGCTGCGACATAGCCATCGGGCCTGAGCAAATAGGCTGCGCCCGGCCCGGCGTCGTAGCGCTTTGCGACCAGGCCCTGGGGATCGGCAAGCCCATCCTCGCCGCCGATGCGGATATCCTTCAGCTCTTCCGGCACGTCGGTCGGCGCGCCATTGCTGAACGACATCAAGGTAAAATCCGTTCCACCCTTGCGGAACGCATCGGTCAGATAGGCCTGCTCGCCGGCAACAGGAGCGTCGAGCATGGAACAGCCGGGAGAAGGGCCAGCGCGCCACTCATCTGTATCAAGCGATGACAGCGGCGAGTCATAGCTGCACGGCACCGAGAGCCGGCCGCCATTGACCATGCGCTTGCCGAACTCGGTTTCCTTGGCGAGCGACAGCACAGCCTTGCGCAGCCGTGCTTCCTGGTGCGAGTTCGGCGCCATGAAATCGGTCGAACGGGTGGATTCGCGGATGTTCTCGTCGGCCGCGAAGCTCCGCTCGACATGGTAGCTTTCGAGCAGGCTCGCCGGCGACGTGCCACGGAGCACGCGATCGAGCTTCCAGGAGAGATTCTCGGCATCCTCGAGCCCCGAGTTCGCGCCGCGCGCACCGAATGGCGAGACCTGATGCGCGGAGTCGCCGGCGAAGATCACGCGGCCATGGATGAAGCGGTCCATCCGGCGGCACTGGAATTTGTAGAGCGAGATCCACTCGAACTCGAACTGGTCGTGGCCGAGCATGCGCGCGATCCGCGGCCGCACGTTCTCCGGCTTCTTCTCGACCACGGGATCGGCGTAGCGATTGAGCTGGAGGTCGATGCGCCAGACATCGTCGGGCTGCCGGTGCAGCAGCGCCGAGCGTCCCGCATGGAACGGCGGATCGAACCAGAACCAGCGCTCGGTCGGGAATTCCGCCGTCATCTTGACGTCGGCGATCAGGAACTGGTCCTCGAACACCTGTCCGGCAAAGTCGGCGCCAACCATCTGTCGCAACGAGGAGCGCGCCCCGTCGCAGGCGATGACATATTGCGCGTGGAGGCGATAGGCGCCCTCCGGCGTGTCGATCGTCAGCACCACGGAATCGTTGCGGCTCTCCAGCGCCGTCACCTTGTTGCGCCAGCGCAGGTCGATCGCGGGCAGATCACCGATGCGGTCGACCAGATAGGCCTCGGCGTAATATTGCTGGAGGTTGATGAAGGCCGGCCGCTTATGACCGTCCTCGGGCAGCAGGTTGAATTGATAGAGCTGCGACTCGCCGTGGAAGATGCGGCCGACGCCCCAGACCACGCCCTTGTCGACCATGCGGTCGCCGACACCAAGCCGGTCCCAATATTCCAGCGAACGCTTCGAGAAGCAGATTGCGCGCGAGCCTTCGCCGATGCGGTCGGCATCATCCAGAAGGACGACGCGCTGGCCGCGCTGGGCGAGATCGATCGCCAGCGACAGCCCGACCGGGCCGGCGCCGACAACCACCACCGGATGCTCGGCCGGATTTGGGCCGGGGCGATCCTGATCGGGGTGGCGGCGATAGCCGAACTGGGTCTTGGCCTTTTGCGTATTGGCCGGCGCCATACACTAACCTCGGCTCTGGTCAGGAGGGGACTGATCTGCTAGATAGTCTCACATGCAACTATTTTGGACCGGAGCCGGCCGGCCGTCAACTGGAATTCGGAGCGCTCTCTTTGGCGAGGACATCCAGCGACATCGCGCTGAAGACGCGGCAAGCCGATGAGGCTTCACTGCGGCCGAAGGCGCGCCTCGATCTGTTCAAGTTCGTGCCGTTCCGCCTCAACCGGCTCGCGGCGGAGGTGAGTTCCGCGCTCGCGGTCGAATATCAGGAACGTCACGGCCTCGACATTCCGGCCTGGCGCGTGATCGCCACGCTCGGCTTCCGCAACGATGCCTGCAGCGCGCAGTACATCTCGCAATGCACCCGCACGCACAAATCCACCATCAGCCGCGCGGTGACCACCCTGCTCAATGCACAGCTGATCGAGCGCGTCGAGAACGAAGCCGACCGCCGCGAATTCCGCCTGCAACTGACCAAGAAGGGCCGTGCGCTGTACGAAGAGCTATTCCCGCAACTCTTGCGGCGGGAAGACGAGATCCTCGCCTGCCTCTCCGCGCAGGAGCGCAAGCAGCTCTCTGCACTGCTCGGCAAGATCGAGGAGAGCCTCGACCTGATCCAGACCAGCGAAGAGGCCGACGCGAAGCAGGCGTATTAGCGCGCATACGCATAGAGGCGCAGACGCCTCGACCAGTTGAGAAAGCGTGGCAGGCTCGTGAAGGCACTGGCTCATATCGCGGTGCTACTTGTGGCATTTGCCGCAACGCGCGCATACGCCGCCGACATAGGTTATCTGGCTCCGCCCGGAGTCGCTGCAAGCGAGTTTCCCTCACCGCAGCGCCCTGTTGCGCAGATCGTCAGCGCACGCCGCGCCGCCGAAGAGCGCCGCGACGCCCTCAATGAGGCCGGACAGATCGCACGTGCTCTCGAACTGAAACCAGGCATGACGGTCGGCGACGTCGGAGCGGGCAGCGGCTACCACACGGTGAGGCTCTCGCGCCTCGTCGGACCCGCCGGCTCTGTCATTGCCCAGGACGTCACGCGGGATTACCTCGTCGAACTCGCAAGGCGAACAGAACATCTGAAGTTGACGAACGTGCAATTCGCGCTCGGCGAACCACATGACCCACGCCTGCCCGCCTCCTCGCTGGATGCCGCAATCCTCGTGCACATGTATCACGAGATAGCCCAGCCCTATGCCTTCCTCTACAATCTCGCGCCTGCCTTGAAGCAGGGTGCGCGGGTCGGGATTGTCGATCTCGAGCTTCCGACGTCGAAGCATGGCACGCCAATCGAGCTCTTGCGCTGCGAATTGACTGCCGTCGGCTATCGCGAGGTCGCCGCATATCAGCTCGCAAGGGACGCAGGATATTTGGCGATATTCTCTCCGCCGGAGCTAGCGGCGCGAAAATCTCCCCGCGATATCGTTGCTTGCGCGGATCCTGCCGGCACGCGTTGATACCATATCTGCCGCCCGTCTCGGAAACTGCACACGTCCGAAGAAAAGGTCCGGCTGGAATTGCCGGTTGAGACTCAAACTGGCGCTCTCGATCCTGCTCGGCAAGATCGAAGCGAGCCCAGACCAGCGAAGAAGCGGACGCCAAGCAGGCGTATTAGTCTCTGCTGTCATTCCGGGGCGCGCCCTCTTGGGCGCGAGCTATGATGCGCAAATTGCGCATCTGAGAATCCATACGCCCGATCGTGGTTATGGATTCCGGGCCTGCGCCTTCGGCGCATCCCGGAATGACGGCCGCACCGTCATTTCGCAAACGACCTTGTCGGCGGCAGATGCAGCGCCCAGGCATCGACCTTGTCGCTGGCGCGCGGATAGATCTCGGTCACGATCGGATCGTGGCCAGGAATGAATCGATCTGGATGCCCGGCGAGACGCTCGATCGTTTCCCAGCCTGCCGCCATGTCGCCGACATTGTAGACGATCGGGAACGGGCTCCTGCGCTGGAGATTGGCGTAGTAATGCGCGGCGTCGGACGCCAGCACCACCGGGCCGCGCGCGGTCTCGACCTTCACCACCTGCAAGCCGTCCGAATGGCCGCCGACACGATGCACGGTGACGCCGGGCGCAACCTCGCCGTCGCCGGAATAGAACGTGACGCGCTCGCCATAGACATGGCGCACCATCTGCGTGACGTGCTCGACCGTGAACGGGTGTCGCAGCAGGCCGTTGCACATGCAGCGGCCGGTCGCGTAAGCCATCTCGCGCTCCTGGAGATGGAAGCGCGCGTTCGGGAACCGGTCGAGATTGCCGGCGTGGTCGTAATGCAGATGCGTCACGATGATGTCGCGAACGGCTGAGGCAGCGACACCGAAGCGCTCCAGCGCGTCGACCGGATTCAGCGTGAGCTTGCGCGCCCGCAGGCTCGCCTCCTCGGCATTGAAGCCGGTATCAACCAGGATGTCGCGGCCCTGCCCTCGGACCAGCCAGACGAAATAGTCGAGGTCCTGCGCCGCACTGTCATGCGGGTCGGGCGCCAAAAAATTCATGTTGGGGGTGCGAGGCGACATCGTCGCATAGCGCAGCGCGTAGATTTCGTAGGCGTTTCCCATGGTCTTGCTTTTCTTGAGTTGGATCTTGCGGGACGATCGGGCGCACCAAGCCATTGTCCGCAAGAAAGGTCAAACGCCGGAGGCTGCGGTGACCGCGAGCCTGCCATGTGAGCCTGCGATGTGAGACCAATCACATTCTCTTCGCCCCGCCTGCCCTAACATGCTGCCGTAAAGGTCGAACCGGATCGCATCGAGCCGCAATCATGACAGCCCGTTCATTCTCCTCCCGGCGCGCCCATGCGTTGCGATCAATCGTCACGATTACCCCGAATCTCCAAGCGGTTGACGCCCCCCTTCCCGGGTTTGATAATGCCTGGAGCGTAAGTTAAGGTCGCCGCGGCGCAAGCTGGGAACGGCGCCTTTTTGGCTGGACCGCGCTGATTATGAAAATTCGCTTTCTTGTTCTTCTGTCTCTCCTCATTTCGCTTGTCCCGGCTACGCCATCTATGGCCGCCGGCGACCGCTACGCGCTGGTCATCGGCAACGCCAAATATCCGGATGCGGATGCTCCGCTGAAGGAACCGATCAACGATGCGCACGACGTCGCCGACGAGCTCAAGCGCGACGGCTTTTCCGTGGAGATCGGCGAGAACCTGACCGGCGACGGCATGCGCCGCGCCTTCGACAAGCTGTACGGCAAGATCAAGCCCGGGTCGGTGGCGCTGGTGTTCTTCAGCGGGTTCGGCATCCAGTCGGCGCGCCAGAGCTACATGCTGCCGGTTGACGCGCAGATCTGGACCGAATCCGACGTGCGCCGCGACGGTTTCAGCCTCGAGACCGTGCTCGGCGAGCTCAACACCCGCGGCGCCGGCGTCAAGATCGCGCTGATCGATGCCTCCAGGCGCAACCCGTTCGAGCGCCGGTTCCGCAGCTTCTCTGCTGGCCTCACGCCCGTCATCGCGCCGAACGGCACGCTGGTGATGTATTCGGCGGCGCTGGCCTCGGTGGTATCGGACGCCGGTGGCGACCACAGCCTGTTCGTGCAGGAACTGCTCAAGGAGATCCGCGTCCCCGACCTGATGGCCGAGGAGACGCTGAACCGCACCAAGATGGGTGTCACCCGCGCCTCGCGCGGCGAGCAGGTGCCGTGGATATCCTCTTCCCTGGCCGAAGATTTCTCGTTCATTCCGGGAGCGGCTGGCTCGCGTCCGACAACGACGCCCGCGCCTCCCGCTCCGCCGGTCGTCGCCAACAACCCGCCGCCGGCACCACCCGCGCCGCCCTCGCCACCTCCGCCGCCGAAGCCGGCCGACACGGTTGCAGCGCCCGCGCCTGCTCCTGCGCCTCCCCCCGCGCCCGCACCGGCCCCCTCGCCGAAGCCGCAGGTCGAGGCCGCCCTGCCCCCGCCGCCACCGCCGGTGAAGCCGGCCGAGACAACCCCCGCCCCGAGCGTGGATAGCGGGCCGAGCGCGGCCGCCCTGGCTGAGGACCCCACCATCAAGGGCCTGACCGCCAAGATCGCGGCCAACCCAGACGACGTGAACGCGCTGTACCGGCGCGGCCAGGTCTATGCCAGCAAGGGCGCCTATAACCTCGCCATCAAGGATTTCGACGACACGCTGCGGATCAACTCGAAGGACGTCGAGGCGCTGAACAACCGCTGCTGGACCCGCACCGTGGTCGGCGACCTCCAGGGCGCGCTGAAGGATTGCAACGAGGCGCTCCGGCTGCGGCCGAACTTCGTCGATGCGCTGGACAGCCGGGGGCTCGTCAACCTCAAATCGGGTGCGGTCAAGAACGCCATCGCCGATTTCGATGCGGCCTTGCGGATCAACCCGCGTCTGACCTCCTCGCTCTACGGCCGCGGGCTCGCCAAGCAGCGCAACGGCTCGGCCCAGGAAGGCGCGCTCGACATCGCCAATGCCAAGGCGATGGATCCGAACATCGTTCAGGAATTCGCAAGCTACGGAGTACGCTAGTATTTTTTTGAATTGGGGCAGCGTACGCCTCGAACCTCGGCGGCCCAAGCAAGACTAAACAACGGATGCCGCAAAGGGGCCTTTCCGGGGGCTTATTGCAAGGAATTTTGGAACCGCGCAGGTCGGCTGCGCAGGAGGGACTGGCAATGAGATTTGCTGCAAAAGGACTTACCGCGATCCTGTCGGTCATGGCGATCGGCGCCGCGGTGTCGCTGCCGGCCGCACCCGCATTCGCCGGCGAGGACGGCAACAGCAAGAACGTCACCGAGGACGAGATCGTCCGCGCGCTGGCACCGCCGCCGAAGAAGCCGCTGACCCGCGGCCTCTCTATTGGCGCTCCGCAGGCAGACCCCGCGCCGAACGCGGCCGAGACCAAGCTGATCCAGTCCGTGCGCGGCCGCTCGACCCGCTCGCTGTCGTCGACCGAGCGCGAGGAGATCGCTTCGGTCGCCAAGGACAAGCCGAACATCGATCTCGAGATCACGTTCGATTACAACTCCGCCAATATTAGTGCCAAGTCGCTGCCCTCGGTGCAGGCGCTCGGCCGCGCGCTGACCAGCGCCGACCTGAAGGGCTCGACCTTCGTGGTCGCCGGCCACACCGACGCCGCCGGCAGCGAGGCCTACAACCAGGACCTGTCGGAGCGCCGCGCGGACTCGATCAAGCGTTACCTGATCGAAAAGTACAGCATCTCCGCGACCGACCTCGTCACCGTCGGCTACGGCAAGAGCAAGCTGAAGGATCCGAGCCAGCCGATGGCGGAGGTCAACCGCCGCGTGCAGGTCGTCAACATGGAAAACAAGGCCACCGCATCGAAGTGAGCACGACGCAATCCTTTGCAAAGACCCGTCGTGATGTGGTGTAAAGTCTTGCTTCCGAAGCGCGTCCCGCAGCCTTGCGGGACGCCGCTTTATTTCAGGGAAACGCTCTTCATAGGCCTCGCGCGGATGGCCGTGAGCCAGGCCAGGACAATCCGGCGATGAACGTCTCCGAATATCTCAAACCTGCCGGAACCGTGTTGTTCGTCGTCGTGCTCGGTGTCGGCTATTATCTGTTCGAGCATCGGCATCGCCCCGAGGCGAAGGAAACGCCGGGCGAGGCGCTCGTCATCGTGACGAAATCGACCAATGCCTGCTTCTCCGACCTCGTGCGGGTGACCGGCTTCTTCGTGCCGCGCCGCGAGGCCGTGGTCGTCGCCGACCAGGAAGGCTCCAGGGTCACCGACGTCTTCGTCACCGAAGGCACTGTCGTCACCGAGAACCAGGAGCTCGCGCGCCTGACGCCGCCGCCGCAGATACCGGGGCAACCGCAGCGGCCCGGGCCGCAAGGCCCGATCTCGCTGAAGGCGCCCGCGCCGGGCCTCGTCACCGAGGTCCGCACCATCGTCGGCGCGCCCGCCTCGCCGCAGGCCGGCCCGATGTTCCGCATCGCCGTCAACAACGAGATCGAACTGGATGCGCAGGTCCCGGCCGTGCACATGCCCAAGCTCAGCCCGGGCGCTACGGTGCGCATCAGCCGCGACGACGCACCCGATCTGATCGGCCGGGTCCGCCTGGTTGCGCCCGAGATCGATCGCGCCACCCAGCTCGGCCGCGTCCGCATCAGCGTCACCAACAATCCTTCGCTGAAGGTCGGCGTATTCGCCCGCGCCTCCATCGATGCCAAGCGAAGCTGCGGCGTCGCGGTTCCCAAGACCGCGATCGACCATCTCACCGTGCAGGTCGTCAAAGGCAACATTGTCGAGACGCGCAAGGTGCGGGTCGGGTTGACGTCCGACACCGCGACGGAAATCCTGGAAGGTCTCGAGGTCGGCGAGATCGTCGTGGCCGATGCCGGCTCTTCGCTGCATGACGGCGACCAGATCAAGACCATGTTCGCCGATGAACTCGATCGCACGCGGGTACGCTGATGGCTCTCAATATTTCGGCATGGTCGATCCGTAATCCGCTGCCGTCGGTGGTCTTTTCGATCATCCTTCTGATTCTCGGCTGGGTCTCCTTCACCAAGCTCGCGGTGACGCGGCTGCCCTCGGCCGACATTCCCGTGATCTCGGTTGCGGTCTCGCAGTTCGGGGCGGCGCCCGCCGAGCTCGAATCCCAGGTCACCAAGACCATTGAAGACGCGGTCTCGGGCGTCGAGGGCGTGCGGCATATCACCTCGTCGATCACCGACGGCCTGTCGCTGACCACGATCCAGTTCGCGCTGGAGACCAACACCGACCGCGCTCTCAACGACGTCAAGGACGCAGTGACGCGCGTGCGCTCCAACCTGCCCCAGAACGTCACCGAGCCGCTGATCCAGCGCGTCGACGTGATCGGCCTGCCGATCGTCACCTACGCCGCGATCGCACCCGGCAAGACGCCGGAGCAGCTGTCTTATTTCGTCGACGACGTGGTCAAGCGCGCGCTGCAAGGCGTGCGCGGCGTCGCCCAGGTCGAGCGCATCGGCGGTGTCGAGCGCGAGATCCTGGTTTCACTCGATCCCGACCGGCTCCAGGCCATGGGACTCACCGCCGTCAATGTCAGCCAGAGCCTGCGCGGCACCAATGTCGACGTCGCCGGCGGCCGCGCCGAGATCGGCAAGAACGACCAGGCGATCCGCACCCTGGCCGGCGCCAAGACTCTGAGCGACCTCGCCGGCACCATGATCCCGCTGTTCGGCGGCGGCGAGGTCCGGCTCGACGATCTCGGCACCGTCACCGACACCATCGCCGACCGCCGCACCTTCGCCCGCTTCAACGGCGAGCCGGTGGTCGCACTCGGCATCAAGCGCTCCAAGGGCGCCAGCGACGTGGTGGTCGCCGCCGCCGTGCAGAAGCGCATCGACGCGCTCAAGGCCGCCTATCCCGAGGTCGACCTCAAGCTGATCGACACCTCGGTCGAATTCACCAAGGGCAATTACGAGGCGGCGATCTCGACCCTGTTCGAAGGCGCCATCCTCGCCGTCGTCATCGTGCTGCTGTTCCTGCGCGATTTGCGCGCGACCATCATCGCCGCGATCTCGCTGCCGCTGTCGATCTTCCCGGCGTTCTGGGTGATGGACATCCTCGGCTTCTCGCTCAACCTCGTCAGCTTCCTCGCCATCACGCTGTCGACAGGTATCCTGGTCGACGACGCCATCGTCGAGATCGAGAACATCGTGCGGCACATGAACATGGGCAAGTCGCCCTATCGTGCTGCACTGGAAGCCGCCGACGAGATCGGCCTCGCCGTGATCGCGATCTCGCTCACCATCATCGCGATCTTCGCGCCTGCGAGCTTCATGTCGGGCATCGCCGGACAGTTCTTCAAGCAGTTCGGCATCACCGTCTCGGTGCAGGTGTTCTTCTCGCTGCTCGCCGCGCGTTTCGTGACGCCGATGCTGGCGGCCTACTTCCTCAAGCATCACGCGCACAACGAGCCGCCGCCCGGCCGTATCCTGCGGACCTACCACAGCATCGTGTCGTGGTCGGTGAAGCACTATTTCATCACCGTGCTGATCGGCTTCGGCATCTTCGCCGCCTCGATCTGGAGCATCACGCTGTTGCCGCAGGGCTTCCTGCCGGCGCAGGACAGCGCGCGCTCGCTGCTCGCCCTCGAGCTGCCGCCGGGCACCCAGCTCGCCTACACCGAAAAGGTCACCGAGGACATCGTCGCCCGCCTGCGCAAGCGGCCGGAGGTGAAAAGCATCTTCGTCGACGGCGGCCGCGTGCCGCCGGGGACCCAGGAAGTCCGGCGCGCCGCCCTGATCATCAACTACACGCCCAAGAACGACCGCGACATCACCCAGCGCGAGCTCGAATTCTCGATCAGCCAGGAGCTGGAGAACGTTCCCGATATCCGCTTCTGGTTCCTGGACGAGAACGGCCTGCGCGCGATCTCGCTGGTCGTGACCGGCGTCGACGCCAACATCGTCAACAACGTCGCGAGCGAGCTTGCGACGCAGATGAAGCGGATTCCGACCATCTCCAACGTGATCTCGGAAACCGCACTGGAGCGGCCCGAGTTGCGCATCGAGCCGCGCGCCGATCTCGCCGCGCGTCTCGGCGTCTCCACGGAAAGCCTGTCGCAGACCATCCGTGTCGCCACCATCGGCGACGTCGGACCCGCACTCGCCAAGTTCGACGTCGGCGACCGCCTGGTGCCGATCCGCGTCCAGCTCGAGGACGCCGCGCGCGGCAATCTCAAGACGCTGGAGCAATTGCGTGTGCCGCTCGGCGAGCATGGCGAGAAGGGCGGCGTGCCGCTCTCGGTGATCGCCGACGTCAAGCTCGACCAGGGCCCGACCAGCATCAACCGCTACGATCGTGAGCGGCAGGCCACCGTCGCCGCCGACCTCGTCGGCTCCGCAGCTCTCGGCGATGCCACCAAGAAGATCTACGAACTGCCGGTGATGAAAAGCCTGCCGAAGGGCGTGAAGGTCTCACCGTCCGGCGATGCCGAAAGCCTCAACGAGCTCTCCGACGGCTTTGCCACGGCGATCACGGCCGGCCTGATGATGGTCTACGCGGTGCTGGTGCTGCTGTTCGGCACCTTCCTGCAGCCGATCACCATCCTGTTCTCGCTGCCGCTGTCGATCGGCGGCGCGATCGCGGCCCTGCTCGTCACCGGCAAGCAGCTGACGACGCCGGTCTGGATCGGCATCCTGATGCTGATGGGCATTGTCACCAAGAACGCCATCATGCTGGTGGAGTTCGCGATCGAGGCGATCAACGGCGGCAAGCCGCGCGACGAGGCGATGATCGACGCCGGCATGAAGCGCGCCCGTCCGATCGTGATGACCACGATCGCGATGGCCGCCGGCATGATGCCGAGCGCGCTCGCGGTCGGCGCCGGCGGCGAGTTCCGTTCGCCGATGGCGCTGGCGGTGATCGGCGGCCTGATCTTCTCGACCATCCTGTCGCTGGTGTTCGTGCCCGCGATGTTCATGGTGATGGACGATCTCGGCGCGCTGATCTGGCGCTTCGGTAAGCGGCTGATCGTGCACAGCGAGGATGCCGAGACGGTTAGTCATCACGGGTCCGCACCGGCGGATGCGGCGCCGGCGCCGAAGAACATCGTGCACCCGGCGGCGGAGTAGATAGTTTCCCCGTGGGCTCGACACACGCAGATGAAGTGTTATCTTCAGAAGATGAACCTCGTAAGCCGCACTCTTGAAATCGACGCCGATACCGACGCCCGTCTCAGGGAGATTGCTTCTGAGCGCGGGAAGGACGTTGCAACGGTGCTCGCCGAGGCCGTCGCGTTGCTGGATTCGGTTATCGACCTTTCAGGCCCGGATCTCGCAGAGGATCGCGGACGCTATGAGGAATTCAAACGCACCGGACTTGCCGTCCCCCTCGACGACGTCAAGGCGTGGGTGGCAAGCTGGGGTTCCGTGAACGAGCTGCCTCGCCCACAACCGCGCAAGATCAGATGATCCTGCTTTCGCCGGCCGCTCTTGAGGATATCGAGCGGCTGCGAAGCTTCCTTGACGCAGTTAATCCCGACGCGGCCACACGTGCCTTGCAATTGATCTGGAAGGCCATCGATCGGCTGTCGGAGTTTCCATCCCTTGGCAAACCGACGCACGAGGACAGCATCCGCCAGATTGTTATCCGGTTCGGTTCATCCGGTTACATCGTGCGGTACGTCATTATTGCCGAGTCGGGCGACATTCTCATCACGCGGCTCTGGCACGGTCGTGAGGAGCGCACTTAGCGCCCCTACTCGTTCCGCGCGATCGCGGTCAGCTTGGTCATGTTCCTCAGCAATATCCGGCCGCGCTGAAGATCGAGGATCGCTTCCTTGCGCCAGGCCTGGAGCTGGCGGTTGACGCTCTCGCGGGCGGCGCCGACGAAGACGCCGAGCTGCTCCTGCGAGATGTGCACCTCGGAGCCGAAATCGGCGGCAAGGGCGCAGAGCCGCCGTGCCAGCCGCACCGGCAGCGGCTGCAACATAGATTCCTCCATGCGCTCGCTCTGCCAGCGGATGCGCTGGCACAAGAGCGCGATGATCTTGATCGCGACCTTGGGCTCGCGCTCGAGGAAGCCGAGGAAATCCTCGCGCCGCAGCACGAACAATTCGCTGGCTTCGCCCGCGGTCGCGTCCGCCGTGCGGCTCTGGCCGTCCAGCACCGCGACCTCGCCGAACAAATCGCCCGGCCCCATGAAATTCAGCGTCAGCCGGCTGCCGTCGGATGCGCCGGTCTCGATACGGACCTGGCCGCGGCGCACGCCGAACAGCGCGTCGCCGGGATCGCCCTTCTGGAACAGCACCTCGCCATTGCCCAGATGCTGGGTGTGGCAGAGATTGGACAGCCGCTGGAGCTCATCCGCGCCGAGGTCGGCGAACATCGCGTTCATCTTCAGGATGACCGCAAATTCGGCCTGCTTGCTCATTTCAATGTCCTTGTGAATCTTTTTGGCAAATCGCTTGGAACCATCAACATCAGGATCGCGTAAAACCGCGCCGAGGAAGTGTGTCATAAGTCACATAACTTTGCAGCTCCCCCAGACTATTTTTGACCGCTTGGAGCCGCTTCCCGTCCCGGGATAAACTCAGGCGCAAAGGACGGATCGGTGGCCGATTTCGACGCCGATGGTCCGCCGCTGGAAAGTCGACATGAGAGCTGTGAAATTCGCCGGCGCGGCGGTGGCCGCCGTCATCATCGTGATCGCACTTCTGCTGGTGGTCGGGGTTCCCTCCGGCTTCCTGACCTCGACGATTACCTCGCGGGTCGAGAGCGCGACCGGCTATCGCCTGTCGATCGACGGCACCACGAAGATCAGCGTTTGGCCGACGCTCAACGTCACGCTGAACGACCTTACGCTCCAGGATCCCAAGGACCGCAGCGGCATCACGCGCCTGACGGTGGATAGCATGCAGGCCGACATGTCGCTGGCCAGCGTATGGTCGGGCCGTCCGAAGATCGGCGAGCTCGTCGTCACCCATCCCGTGCTCTATCAGCCGCTGCTGCGTGAGCGCCTGCCGAATGCCGGCGGCTCGCCCAAGCCGCTCGCGCTCGACACGGGCGGCGCCACCATCGACCGCGTCAAGGTCACCGATGGTGAAGTCGCGTTCTCGCGGCTGCGCGATCGCGTCGAGGGTCGTATCAGCGCCATCAACGCCGATGCCGTCGTCGATCGCGACCGCAAGGTCAACATCACCGGCACCGCGCGCGTCGGCGAGCATCCGACCCGGTTCGACATCAAGGCGACGACGCCGGCCCCGCCGGCCGAGCGGCCAACCATCCCGGTGGATTTCGCCATCGACATGCCCGACGTGCTGAAGTCCCAACTCGCCGGCCATGCCGAGATGCGGCTGAACGGCGACATCGTGATGATCAACGGCGTGAGCGGCAAACTCGGCGACGGCGCTTTCAACGGCTGGGCTTCCGTCGACATCGCGAGCAAGCCGCTGGTCAAGCTCGATCTCGACTTCCAGCGGCTGGCGATTCCGCTGGCGAAATCGCCTGACGGCGCGTCCGGGCGACCCTGGAGCGATGCACCGATCGACGTCTCCGGGCTCAACTACGTCGATGCGCAAATCAGGCTCTCCGCGAACGAGGCCGTGATCGGCGATGCCCGCCTCGCGCCGCTGGCGGTCGATGCGAAACTTGCCGGCGGCGTGTTGAAGGCCGGCACCGCCAATCTCGGCGCCTATGACGGCCAGGTCTCGGGCGAGGTGATCCTGGATGCGACCACCGGCGCGCCGAGCTTTGCCATGCATTCCGACCTCGTCGGCGTGCGCGCGCTGCCGCTGCTCCAGGGCCTTGCCGAATTCGACCGCATCGACGGCAAGCTGCAGGCCAAGCTCGCGCTGCGCAGCGCCGGCACCAGCCAGCGCGCGCTGATGGCGAACATGCAGGGTACGGCCTTCGTCAATTTCCAGGACGGCGCCATCCGCGGCATCAACGTCGCGCAGATGATCCGCTCGCTGACATCGGGCACGCTGTCCGGCTGGCAAGACAACCAGAACAGCAACCAGAACAGCAGCCAGGAGCAGAGCACCGACCTGTCGCAGCTCTCGGCCTCCTTCCGCATCGACAAGGGCCAGGCGGTGACGACCGACCTCAATCTGATCGGGCCGCTCGTCCGCGTGACCGGCGCCGGCACGATCGCACTCGACACCAAGATGATGGGCTTCCGCGTCGAGCCGAAGCTGGTGATGACGACCGAAGGCCAGGGCCGAACCAACGAGCCGGTCGGCTTCGGCATCCCCGTGATGATCCAGGGCAGCTGGTCGCAGCCGAAGATCTATCCTGACATGGCCGGCATGCTCGACAATCCCGAAGCCGCCTATGCCAAGCTGCGCGAGATGGGCAAGGGCCTGTTCGGCCCCGATGGCGCCGGGCTCGGCAATATCCTGGGCAGCCTCGGCCTCGGCGGCACGACCGCGCCGGGTGGCGGCAATGCAGCCGGAAATGCCAATCCGCAACCCCAGCAGCCTGGGCAGAACAATCTGCTCGGCGGCCCCTTGGGCGAGGCGATCGGCAGCCTGATCCAGCAGGGGCTTTCCAGCGGTGCCGGAACAGGTACGGCGACGGGCACCGGCCGCAGCCGCAGCCTGCCGGCAACACCGTCCACGCCGCCACCGCAGGCCTCGCCCGCACCCCCGGCCCTGGAAGACCCGCCGGCGGCGCAGCAGGACAGCCAGCCCATGAACGATGTGCTGCGGCAGCTCTTCAATCGGTGATTGGCGGACCAAGGACGGGACTCCACGTCCCCCCTTACCCGAGCCCGCCATCCGCAGCTTCCTCCGAACGGATGAGGCTGCGACATTTCACCGCCGTTCGAGCAGCCCCGCCGTCCACAACGGGTAACCACACCTGCTGCTCGGCCGGTGCCGGGACGGCCACGGAACGATCCCTTGGCCCAAATTATGGTAGAAGGCTGCCGGGCTGGTACGGCCCGTAGCGCCGGCGTCGATGGCGGCGCAAGAGGATCGGGATGGCAGGGGCGAACGACAAGACACGGTTTCTGCGCGAGGGCCTGTTCGCCAAATATGTCGTCTCCCTCGTCGGCCTCGTCGTGTTCGTCCTCGCCGTCAACGGCGCGATGGAGACCTGGATCTCCTACCGCGCCACCAAGACATCACTGACCGACGGGCTCGAGGACAGGGCGCAGGCCGTCGCCCGGCGCATGGAACAGTCGATCTCCGAGCTCGAGCGCCAGATCAGCTGGGTGACGCGGGCGAGCCAGGACACGCTCGATAAGCGCCGCGCCGACTACTCCCAGCTGCTGCACCAGGTCTCGGTCGTCAATCAGCTGTTCCAGCTCAACGGCGAGGGCCGCGAGGTGCTGCGCGTCTCGCGCCAGTCGGCCACGACCGGTGGCAATGCCGACCTCTCCCGCGACATGCGCTTCACCGACACCGTCGCCCGCGGTGTCAGCTATTCGCCGGCCTATTTCGTCGACCAGCGGCCGATCATGTCGATCTCGGTGGCGCA
Organism: Bradyrhizobium sp. B117; assembly: GCF_038969555.1. Lineage (NCBI taxonomy): Bacteria > Pseudomonadati > Pseudomonadota > Alphaproteobacteria > Hyphomicrobiales > Nitrobacteraceae > Bradyrhizobium > Bradyrhizobium sp. B117. The sequence continues at coordinate 304,413 of NZ_CP152414.1, read as the reverse complement.
TTCCGGCTTCAATGCCGGCGTCACGGTTGCCGAGATCGATCTCAGCTTCCTCTCCGACTTCCTGTCCGACGCGCAGGTCGGCAAGGCCGCCTTCGCCTATGTCGTCGATCCGCGCGGCCGGGTGCTGGCGACGTCGTCGAAGGGGCCCGACCTCGGCAAGGACCTGTCGAAGCTGCCGCAGGTGGCGGCGGCGATCGCGCCGGGGCGCGAATCCGAAACATCGGGCACCGACTTCAACGGCCAGTCGGTGATGAGCGCCGCGAGCACCGTTCCGAAGCTCGGCTGGAGCGTGCTGTTCGAGCAGCCGACCACGCAGGCCTTGACGCCGATCCGCGACCAGCTGGTGCGCATCGCGCTTTTGATCGGCATGGGCCTGATGGTGGCGATCCTCGCTGGCACGCTGCTCGCCCGCCGCATGATCATTCCGATCACCGCGCTGCGCGACGGCGCGCACAGGCTCGGCGAGGGCGATTTCAGCCACCGCATCGACGTGCACACCTCGGACGAGCTCGAAGACCTCGCCGGCCAGTTCAACCGCATGGCCACCCAGCTCCAGGAGACCTATTCGAACCTGGAGACCAAGGTCGAGGAGCGCACCCGCGACCTCGCTCAGTCGAACCACGAGCTCAAGGTGCTGGAAGAGGTCGGCCGTGCGGTGGCCTCCTCGCTCGATCTCAACGCGGTTCTGCCGACCATTGCCGCCCGCGCGATCGAGATCACCCATGCCGATGCGGTGTTGATCTACGGCTATGACGCCGAACAGCGCCGCTTCAACCTGGTCGAGGCGGGCGGCATCGATCGATCGGCCGAAGGCGCGCATGTCATCATCGACGAGGGCCAGAACATCCTGAGCGATGCCGCCGAGAGCGGCGAGCCGATCGCGATTGCCGATCTCGACGAGGCCGCCGAGCAGCCGTTGCGCGACGCCGCGGTCGAAGCCGGCTTCCACTCGGTGCTGGTGGTGCCGCTGGTGGATCAGCAGGGCACGCTCGGCTCGCTGGTGCTGCTGCGCCGCGCCAGCGGCGCGTTCGCCGCCAGCATCATCGGCCTGATGCGCACCTTCGCCAACCAGGCCGTGCTGGCGATGCGCAATGCGCGGCTGTTCACCGAGGTCGATCACAAGAGCCATGCGCTGGAGACGGCGAACGAGACCGTGCGCGCCCAGGCCGACAAGCTGCGCGTGCAGACCGAGCAGCTCAAGGACTGGAACAAGTCGCTGGAGGAGCGCGTCAGGACCCAGCTCGGCGAGATCGAGCGGATCCGCAAGCTCGAGCGCTTCCTGGCGCCGCAGGTGGCGCAGCTGATCGCCTCCTCCGACAGCCCCGAGGGCCTGCTCACCAGCCAGCGCCGCGAGGTCACGGTCGTGTTCTGCGACCTGCGCGGCTTCACCGCGTTCACGGAAGCGACCGAGCCGGAAGAGGCGATGAACGTGCTGCGCGAATATCACGCGGCGCTGGGCCAGCTCATCTTCAAGTATGAGGGCACGCTCGACAAATATGCCGGCGATGGCGTGATGATCCTGTTCAACGCGCCGATCCAGTTCGAGGACCACACCAAGCGCGCCGTGAAGATGGCGGTCGAGATGCGCGACACCATCGGCCCGCTGACCGAGCGCTGGCGCAACCGCGGGCACAGCCTCGGCTTCGGCATCGGCATCGCGCTCGGCTATGCCACGCTCGGCCAGGTCGGCTTCGAGCAGCGGCTGGAATATGCCGCGATCGGCAGCGTCACCAACCTCGCCTCGCGCCTCTGCAGCGAGGCCAAGCCCAACCAGATCGTGGTCAGCCGCCGCGTCTACGGCATGGTCGAGCCCTGGGTCGAGGCGCGCGCGCTCGACGATCTCCAGCTCAAGGGGTTCAATCACCCGGTGCTGGCGATGGAGATTCTGAGCTGGCGCGAGGAGGTGGAGAACGTCGTGGACGCATCGGTCGCGCGGCGGCGCGGATAGCCGCCGACAATAAATTCGAAAACAACCCCATGCACAGTAGCCAAGGCGCTGGCAGCACAGCAACTTTTCGCCGACCCTGCGGATTTTACGAGATTGCCTTTGACGCGTCGGGCAAAACACCGGCAGAATGGCATCATCCCGTTCTTCCCATCCCGAACCACATCTCGCCTCGTCGCGACTAACCATCGCCTCGGCGTCGAGGCTCAATTCCGATGGGAGACGGCCTGTGGCGTTTGGCTTGCCTTCGCGCGCGTATGATTTGCAGATGCTGGACCGTCCCACTGAGCGGGCGCGCGACCAGGGTTGGGTTTACGGGCTGCCGCCGGGCATCAGTAGCGAGCAATGGCCGCTCGATCCCGTCACCGGCTATCCGCTGATGCACGGTTTCACGCTGCTGCTGCCGGAGGATTATCGCGTGCACGGCGCGGACATCGTCGCGGTGTCGTTCTTTGCCACTGCGCCCGACCACAATGACGGCGGCGCGCCCGATGATCCTGAAATCCGCGAGGCGGTGATGGCGCGCTCCTCGCATCCGCGGCTATCGCGCATGACAGACATTCTCGACTACGAATATGCCGCGCTGCTGCTGACCAAGAATGAGTACGAAGGCGCATTCGCGACGCCGCCGGAGCCGCTTGCGCTGGCGACGGCCGACCGGCCGCGCTGGCTCGATGTCGGCGGCGCCTGCGCTTTCTTCGCGGCCGCCGCGCCTTACGCGAAGAAGATGTTTTCAGCGTCGCCGCGCGCCGATCTCAGCGAGACCCGTGCCATCGCCTTGACCCCGCGCGCGAACGATCCCAATGCCGGCAAGGGGCCGCAGGACGAGTACACCAGGGAAAACCCGCCGACCGGCTATCAGCCCTATTACTACTATGTCGGCGGCGTCCCTGGCCGCGACAATTTCCGCCTGCACGACTGGAGCAAGGACCACGCCCACAACCATCTCGGCGGCACCATGCGGCCCTGCCAGGCGGTGCCGGAGATGAGCCCGTTCTACGTCGAGTTCGAGGAATATTTCGGCGGCTACAATTTCGGCGGCGGCAATGCGCAGCTCGACTTCAGGGACATGAAGTTCGACTGGGCGTGCGGGTGATCACACTCCCCGCTTCGGACCGATCGCCTCGGCCTTCTGCTCGTCGGTCAGATCCGTCTTGAAGTCATCGGACGGGTCACGTGCTGCCAAGAAACGGATTGACGATGGTGAGCCCGCCGATGCTGCCGCCGTGTTGCAGGTCTTCGCTGTAGAGCGTGTCGCAGCCGGCCTCGATCGCCGCGGCGACCATCAGGGCGTCATAGAAGGCGAGCGTGTGGTCGCGCGCGAGCGCAAGCGCCGCAGTGTGCGTGTCCGACGTCAGCGGCACGATGTCTGGAAAGCGGAAGCGCAGAGACTGCACGGCTGCCTCGATCACCGGCCAATCCTGCCTTTGCTTCTTGCGCAGCACGTTGGTGAACTCGTTCAGCACCTGCGCGCTGATGATGCCACCGCCGGCAATCGTCGTCAGCGCCCGCTGCCGCCTTGTGTCCGTTGAGTAGGCGTAGATCAGGATATTGCTGTCGAAGAAAGCACTCACCGCTCGTTCGCTTCGTCGCGGTCGAATTTGTAGTCTTCAGGCAACGGAAACTGGAACTGCTCGACCTGCCGGAGAAATTCTGCGCGCTTGTCAACCTTCTCCACTGCGAGCCGGCCCTTCGAGGCTTCCACCACATTGAGCTCGTCGCCCGGTGAAAGCTTCAGAGCCTCAACGAGTGCCTTGGGCAGCCGAACCGCCAAGCTATTTCCCCATTTGGAAACCAGCACCGGGAAGCTCCATGATATACACCAATTTATGTATATCATAGGCCGGATATCCTCCCGCTTCAAGTCGAGAGGACCGCTCACACCCCCCGCTTCGGTCCGATCGCCTCGAAGGCGGCCTTCTGCTCGTCGGTCAAGTCTGCCTCGAAATCATCGAGCGCATCGCCGACGGCGTTGACTGCCTCCAGCATCGCGCCGAGCCGCGCCTTCACCGCAGCGAGGCGGGCTTGCGGGGTCGCTGCGGATTTCGTCGTGCACGGGCTCAGCGTCTCCATGGTGCGCAGCGTGGTGTCCTGAAGCACGTCGAGGCGTGCGCGGCCGGTGTCGTCGAGCTTGAGCGTCGAGCCGATGTCGGCGGCGGGCCATTGCTGCTGCACGAGCTGCTCGTACTGGCGCTGCATCTGCACATCATAGCGCGGATCGTTGTCGGCCTCGCAGGCGCTTGCCGCCTGCGCATCCTTCTTCTGGCCGGCCGCGAGCGCGGCGCGACGCTCCTGGCCGAGCGCATCGAGCTTTTTCTTCTGGCCGTCGTCGAGCAGGCCCTCGAACTTTGCCAGCGGCGCTGCGACCGCGTCGGTCGCCTTGATCATCGCCGCGACGCGCTCGCGCATCAGGCCGAGGCGCTCCGCTGCGGTCGCGGGCACTCCTGCCGGGCAGGCCGCGCGAATGCTGTCGCGGGCCGCCAGCCAGGCGGCACCGAAATCGTCGAGCGCCATGCGCTGCACTTCGTTCGGCTGCACGGCGGCGACGATGCGATCCATTGGGAAACCAGCGGGATCGCTGGCATCACAGACGTTCTGCGCCGACGGAACCCTGCGCGTGCGCCGGCCTTGCGGCGCGGTATAGGCGGCGAGCTCAGTCGCGGCATAGGGCGCGAAGATCGCGGCATAGATGTCGCCATAACCATAGAGCGAGAGACTGGTCATATCGCCAAGGATGACGGCATTGGCGAGATCGTCCTGCGCGAACGGCCAGAACACCGGGCCGGCCCAGCCATAGCTGCCGTCGGGATGGCGCCACCAGCCCTGCGGACGGCGGCCGCCACGCCAGCCGGACAGCGCAGCTTGCGCCGTGAGCGCCGCACGCAGGATGTAGGGATTGGGTGGCTGACCGCGCTCGGCGCCGCGCGGATCCTGCGATCTCAGCGCGGCGGAGCGGTACCGGCTGCCCCGCACCGCCATGCGGGAGTGGCGCAGCCGCGACATGCCGATCATGTGGCCGACAGCGAAGCGCGCGACGCCGAGCGGACCGCCGCGCAATCCGAACTGCGCCTCAGCTCTACCAGGCAGCAGCACTGCCAGAATCGCGAGGGCCGCGACCGCGAGCGCCGGTCCAATGCGCGATCTCGAAACGACCATCGAACTGACCACTGAGTTGAACACGTCTTGCTTGAACACGTCTTGGCCCTCCTCCAGTGCCAAGCGCGTATCGCGCCGCAAGGACATGACTCAGAGCGGAACCAAAGGTTCCCGCGCGTCGGCGGTCAAAGCGTCGCAGAAATCCTCAGTGCGCCTTCGGCAGCACAAAAGTCTGGCCAGGATAGATCAGGTTCGGATTGTGGATCTTGTCGCGGTTGGCGTTGAAGATCACCGCATAGCGGGAGCCGTCGCCGTAAGCGAGACGGCTGAGCGCCCACAAGCTGTCGCCACGCGAGATCACGCGGCTGCCGCCCGCTTCGGCCGGCGCAGCGTTGAAGACCTCCGCCGGCGAGGCCGATGCGACCGCATTGGCGGCCGGCGCGCGCGCCAGGACCTTCGGCTTCGGCGTCCCCATCAGCCTCGGCCGGGCCGCTGACCTCTCCGGCGCGGAGGCCAGGTGCGGGGCAGCTGACGGCAGCGACGCCACGACATCCGACTTGTCGTCGGGCTTCTCGGCCTGCCTGGCCTCCTGCCGCGCGGCAGGTGCCGGGCGTGCCGGCGGCGGCGCGGCTTCGGCGATGGTCACCGGCATGGTGCGGGCGGACTGCGTGACGGTGCCGTTGGACGCTGTCGCGCGCAGGGTCAGTTCATAGGAGCCGGCCGGAAGCTGCGGCGGGGTCATCACGAACTGGCCCGACGCATCGGCCGTCACGGTGTCGAGCGGCTTGCCGTCGCGCAGCAGCTCGACCTTGGCACCCGGCGTGGCCTGCCCCGCGATCACCGCAGCCTCGCCGTGATCCTCGACGCGCGCGACGTCGAACCGGGGGCCGGCATCGGCCGCGGCCGCCGGCGGCTTGGCCGGGGCGAGTTCGCCGAGTGCCGCGATCTGCTTTTGCGTCTCGGCGAGCGGCGCCGCTGCCTTCGGCGGGACGACCGGTTCCGGGGACGCCGATGGTGCAGGCTGCGTCGCGGCAAGCTTGGACTCATCCGGCCCGGCTTCGGCTTTGGGCTCGACCTTGGATTCAGCCCTGACCTCAGGCTTGGCGGCGACGGCGACCTCGGTCTTCGCGCCGCCCGGCAGCAGCCGGCGCAGCTCGGTGGGGCCGATTACCAGGACGGTGCCACCCAGTGCGAGCAGACAGAACGCAATGAAGGCCTTGGACGCGGTCATCATCGATGCAGAACCTTGGATCGCAAATCAGCCGATGGCAGCAAATTGCGCCGATTTCGCTGCGGCAGCAAGACGGTCGATGGGATGATCACTCTTTCGGATGAACCGGCACGGCCCCGCCGGAGTCCAATGCGCAAGGCCGCAGCGCGGCATTTATTTTAGGGATTTCTTCCGTGACCAGATTTTGCCGCCCCGCGCCATGGCTGGCGCTTGCCCTGTTCCTCGCCGCCTCCCCCGCGCTCGCCGCATCCGGGCCGCCGCCGGGATTCGTCCTCACCGACAATGCCGATCTGGCCTTCACCTCGCCCGACGGCGCCACCAAGCTCGAGCAGTACATGAAGGACAGTGAAGACCTGTTCGGCGTGAAATGGCAGGTCTGGGCGCGACGCGGCGATCAGATGACGGAGCTGAAGCCCGAGCAGGGCTATGGCGCCGGCTTCCGCTTCACCGCCGACTCGCAATGGCTGGTGCGGATGCAGAAGACCGGCTCGGGCTCGCAGGATCTGTTCCTCTACCATGTCGAGAACGGCGCCTTCGTCAACGCGACGAAGAAGTCGCTCAGCGATCTCGCCTGGGCCTATTTTCACAGCCGGCGCGACACCAAGAACATGAAGCTCGACTACCACATCTCGGCCAATCTGATGAAAGGCACCGAAGATGGCTATCGCTGGCTTGGCGTCGACTGGCCCAACAACCGTTACCTCCTGATCTCGCTGTCGGGCGCGATGGACAAGCATCCGAAGAACGTCGCCGTGAAGGGACTGGCGGATTGGACATGCCGCTATGACCTCAAGACCGGCAAGTTCGATGTGCCGCAGATGTTCGCCAAGGGCAACGCGGAGGCGCTGGAGTGGGAGATCAAGCGGTAGGGCCGTTTCGTGACGACGTAGCTTCGGTGGGCAAAGGCGCGCTTGCGCCGCGCCCACCATCTGTCTCCGTACGCCGAATTTGGTGGGCACGCTTCGCTTTGCCCACCCTACGGTCTGAAGTACCGCAAGGGGAACCCAACCCTCTGATTCCATTTCGATTCATATTCTCGTAACCGTTACTGGTAACGGGGTCTTGTCGGTTTTGCTGCATCTTGCATCCCACGGGAGGGCTGGATGGGCACATCAATCCGATGGACCGCGCGGATGCGCGCGTTGCTGCGCCGTTGGCAGGGAGCGCCGCTGACATGGCTGATCGTCGGCGGCTTCGTGCTGATGGTCGCAATGGCCATCGGCACCGCGCTCACCGTCGACCGCTTTCGCCAGAATGCGATCGAAAGCGGCCGCGACAGCCTGGAAAACTCCGTGCGGCTGCTGGCCCGGCATTTCGATCGCGAATTCGCCGACTTTGCGGTGCTGCAGAAGAGCGTCATCGCCGAGCTCGAAAGCCACGGCATCGAATCCGCCGACGTGTTCCGCAGCGAGATGGCCACCCTCGCCATGCACGAGGTGCTGCGCGCGAAAGCCAGCGGCTGGTCCGACGTCGCCGGCGCCAACGTGTTCGATGCTGACGGCGTTCTGATCAACTCGTCGCGGCGCTGGCCCGTCGCCGACATCTCGGTCGCCGACCGCGACTATTTCAACCGCCTCAGGAACGATCCGGCTACGCAGGAGGAGATCGAGGTCGTTCCCGGCCGGCTCGGCAACGGTCCCGCCATCGTGTTCGCGCGGCGCGTCTCCGGCCCGCACGGCGAATTCCTCGGAATGGTTTCGCGCGCGATCACGCCGGACCAGCTCGAATCCTTCTTCGCCTCGAGCGGACTCGGCGAGGAATCCTCGATCGCGATGCATCACCAGAACGGCCAGCTGCTCGCGCGCATTCCGCATGTCGATGCCATGATCGGGGAGAATTTCCGCAACGGCACGCCGGAACAGCGGGCGGTGTTCGAACGCACCTTCGTCACCACGCAGCTCGCAAGCCCGATCGACGGCAAGGACCGCATCGTCGCCTCGCGCCTCCTGACCGGCGAGCCGCTGGTCGTGGTCGCGACCAAGTCGCTGGACGCGACGCTCGCCACCTGGCGCACGCAGACGAAATTCTTCGTCTTCGTGGCCGTGCTGTCGATCGGCCTGCTCGTGCTCACGCTGTTCCTGATCTTCCGCCAGATGACGAACCGGCTCTCGGTGGAGAAGCAGCGGCTCGACACTGCGATGGACACCATGACGCAGGGCCTTCTGATGTTCGATCAGGACCAGCGCCTGATCGTCTGCAACCGGCGCTACATCGAGATGTACGGCCTCTCCACGGGCGTGGTGAAGCCCGGCGCCTATTTCCGCGACGTGATCCAGCACCGCTACGACACCGGCTCGTTCCACGGCGACGTCGATGCCTATTGCGACGACATCCTGGACAATGTCGGCCGCACCCAAAGCGCCATCGTCGAGACCGCCGACGGCCGCCTGATTGAGGTCAAGAACCAGCCTGGTGCAGCCGGCGGCTGGCTTGCCACCCATGACGATGTCACCGAGCGTATCCGCGCCGACGAGCGCATCGCGCATATGGCGCATTACGACGCGCTGACCGACCTGCCCAACCGCGTGCTGATGCGCGGTCATCTGGAGCGCCGCATCGCCGAGCTCGCCCAGGGCAAGCCGTTCGCGATCCTCTATATCGACGTCGACGAGTTCAAGGGCGTCAACGATTCGCTGGGACACGAGGTCGGCGACGAGCTGCTGCGCCAGGTCGCGAACCGTCTGCGCGGCTGCGTCAGCGGCAACGATCTGGTCGCGCGCCTCGGCGGCGACGAATTCGCCATCATCAAGGCCGGGACCTGCGACGAGGCCGAGCTGACAAATCTGGCGGACAATATCCTGACAGCGCTGCGCACGCCGGTGAACTGCAAGGGCCAGGAGATCCCGACCGATGCCAGCATCGGCATCGCGATCGCGCCCGACCATGGCGACAATCTCGACGATCTGCTCAAGCGCGCCGATCTTGCGATGTATGCGGCCAAGACCGAGGGCCGCGGCACTTTCCGCATCTTCATCCCCGAATACGACGCCAAGGCACGGCAGCGCCGCCAGCTCGAGCTCGATCTGCGCCAGGCGCTGACCCGCGGCGAGTTCGAGGTGCACTATCAGCCGCTGGTCGATCTTGCCGCCAATGTCGTCACCGGCTGCGAGGCGCTGCTGCGCTGGCGCCATCCCGAACGCGGCATGGTCTCGCCCGCCGATTTCATCCCGGTTGCGGAAGACACCGGGCTGATCGGCGAGATCGGCGAATGGGTCTTGCGGCAGGCCTGCACCGAGGCGGCAAGCTGGCCCGGCGATATCCACATCGCCGTCAACGTCTCGCCGGTGCAGTTCCGCTCGCGGACGCTGGCGCTGAAAGTCGCCGCGGCGCTCGTGGAGTCGGGGCTCTCGCCCGGCCGGCTCGAGCTCGAGGTCACCGAGACGGTGCTGATCCGCGACGACGAGGAGGCGCTCACCATCCTGCAGCAGCTGCGCGAGCTCGGCGTGCGCATCGCGCTCGACGATTTCGGCACCGGCTATTCGTCGTTGAGCTATCTGCATCGCTTCCCCTTCGACAAGATCAAGATCGATCGCAGCTTCATCAGCGACATCGGTCAATCCGAGGACTCCTCGCCGATCGTGCAGGCCGTGGTGCACATGGCCGCCGCGCGCCGCATGGCGACGACGGCCGAAGGCGTCGAGACCGAAGCCCAGCGCGAGGTGCTGCGCCAGCTCGGATGCAGCCAGATGCAGGGCTGGCTGTTCAGCCCGGCCGTGCCCGCGGCGAAGCTGAAGCAGCTGCTGTCGAAGCAGGCGGCGGCGGCTTAGCTATTGATGTCCGGAAGTGGACGCAAGGTGCCGCTTCGACAGCGCTACGACGCCCGGCGAAGCGCGTCGGCCTTTTCGTACGCGCCGACCGGGGGCAGATACAGCTCGCCACCGGCTTCCATCCGCTCACCCATCATGCGGGTGAGCGTGTGCCGGACCGCAACCCAGCTTAAAAGCGCGATGGCCAGACCCGCGGCGACATCGGAGAAGTAATGACTTCCGTCCACCGGCGTTGCCGCGATCATCGCGACGTTGAGCATGGTTGCGATCCAGCCGACATATTTGACGCGCCACAGCGCCAGCAGGAAGAGAAGCCCGAGCGCGGCATGCAGGCTCGGGAAGCTGATGATGCCCTCGGCGCCCTCGGCGACCAGATGGACGAACGTGCCATCGCGCAATCCGAAGAATACGGGAAGAGGCAGATCCCGCGTCACCGGCACGATGGCGGGAGAATTGACCGCCGACAGATGCAGATGACCCCAGACGCCCTGGGCCGGCATCAATGTCGAGACGCCGATCGTCACCAGCGTCGTCAGCGCGAAGCTGAGCATGAACACGCGCAATCGCAGTGAATGCCCTGCCGCGGCGAGGACAACGACGATGGCCGTCGCCTGCACGGCGAAGCTCGCATAGGCAAGCGCCAGGATCCGGTGCAGCAGCGGCGCCGCGTTCATGGCATCGAGCCACGACATCCAGTCGAAGCCCATGCGCCGATCGAGCGCCATGAGCTCACTGTCCCATAGCGGAAAGGCCGCGCTTGCCGAGACATACGACACGGGCGCAGCCACCGCCGCAAAGGCGATGATCTGGGCGGCACTGACCAGCGCGTCGGCGAGAGCCGCGTCTTTTCTGACCGTCGAGTAGAACCAGCTTCCCAGCACCAGCAGAGAGGCGACGAGCCCTGGTTTCCAGAATGTCATCCATTCGATCTGGAACGGCCCGAGCATCGATGCGCTCAACACCAGACCGGCCATGACCGCAATCACGATCCAGACGACACGATCGGCGTACTTCAACCGATCAAGGTGGAGACGTTGGGTCATGCGGCGATCGACCAGAAACGACGGAGTGAGTTCTACGGACGAGGCACGGGCTCGACCGCGGAAACACCGGCACCTGACGCGGGCAATGACGATCACCGAATCCGGCCAGTCGAGGCCACACTTACTGTACGAAGGGTTAAGGACTCGTTCTTTCGATCGTTCAGGTGCCTTTGACGGACGGCGGAGATCGCCCCGCTCACGGCCCCGCAAAAAATAGGATCAAACCTCGGGCCTTGCGGTTATCGCGCTGCCGAGACGGCCGGAACTCCGGCCGGCGGACGGCAGCCAACATGCATCACGCGCATCGCAGCAGGCGCCGCGTCTGCGCGCTCGCGCGTGCGCGGATCGAGCGAGGCGACATGGCGGTCGTGACTTTCAGGATGATCCCTCTTCTGGCGGCGATCGCCATGATCGGCCCGCCAGCGCAGGGCCGCGACGATGGCCGCTACGCCAACTCGCCGCTCAAGGGCTGGTTCGAGAGCCTGCACAGCAAGGCCGGCGGCCCCTGCTGCGCCGATGCCGACGGCACCGCGCTCGACGATGTCGACTGGGACACGCGCGACGGACATTATCGCGTGAGGCTTCAGGGCGCCTGGATCGCGGTGCCCGACGACGCCGTGATCACCGAGCCGAACCGCGTCGGCCGCACCATGGTCTGGCCCTATTACGTCAACGGCCGCGCCATGATCCGCTGCTTCATGCCCGGCAGCATGATCTGAGGGTCTGGAATTCTTGTAGGGTGGGCAAAGCGCAGCGTGCCCACCAATCCTCCATCCGCGAGAGATGGTGGGCACGGCGCGAAGTGCGCCTTTGCCCACCCTACGACATCAAGGCTACGCGGCGCGGAGGTCGCCGACGAAGCGGTCGACGTCGCGCTTCAGATCGTCGGACAGACGCGCCAGCATCTTGGCAGACTCCAGCACCTCGCCGGCGGCGGCGCCCGTTTGACCGGCGGCTTGCGAGACGCCGGAGATGTGGCGCGAGACTTCATTCGTGCCTTGCGAGGCCTGCTGCACATTGCGCGCAATCTCGCGCGTCGCGGCGCCCTGCTGCTCGACGGCAGCCGCGATCGCCGCTGCGATCTCGTTGACGCGCTGGATGGTGGTGCCGATCGACTGGATCGCAGTCACCGACGACTGGGTCGCGCCCTGGATCGCGGCGACCTGGCCGGTGATCTCCTCGGTCGCCTTGGCGGTCTGCGTGGCGAGGTTCTTCACCTCGGATGCGACCACCGCAAAGCCGCGCCCGGCCTCGCCGGCACGCGCGGCCTCGATGGTGGCGTTGAGCGCGAGCAGATTGGTCTGCTCGGCAATGCCCGTGATCAGCGCGACGACGTCGCCGATGCGCTGGGCGGCATCCGCCAGCGCCTGCACCTCGCCGTTGGTGCGCGCGGCCTCGCTCGCGGCGGCGCCGGCAATGCTGGAGGATTCGGCGACCTGGCGGCTGATCTCGCTGATCGAGGCCGAGAGCTCTTCGGTGGCGGCGGCAACCGTCTGCACGTTGGAGGAGGCATCGCCCGACAGGGTCGCGACCGAGGCGGCCTTGGAGGAGCCCTGCTCGGCGGTCGACGACATCGATTGCGCAGTGCCGTTCAGCTCGCCGGAGGCCGAGGCGAGCGTGTGCAGCGATTCCGTGACGGTCCGCTCGAACTCTCCAATCAGCCGCTCGACGGCGAGCTGGCGCCGCTCCTTCTTCGCCTGCTCGGCGGCCCGCTCCTCGGCGAGACGGTCGCCGGTCATCATGTTCTCCTTGAACACGGCGACCGCGCGCGACATTTCGCCGATCTCGTCGCCGCGCGCGATGCCTGTGAGCTCGATCGCATAGTCGCGCTCGGCAAGCGAGCGCATCGCCTGCGTCATCTGACGGATCGGCGCGCTGACGCGGCGGCGCACCAGGATGAAGCCGGACAACGTGATGGCAAGCGCGACCAGCATCATCGCACCGTTGAGCGCGAGGCTCCATTTCGCCGATGTCATCTGCTGCCCGGCGCGGGCGACCATTTCGGCGAGCGCGGCCTGGCCGGCTTCGACGCTGGAGTTGAGGATGGCGGTGTTGAGCTTCGACAGGTCCTCGATCTTGATGTCGATGGTCTGGTTGTTGCTCAGCGCCTTGATGAAGCCCTGCTGGCGCTCGGCCATGGCGGCGGCCTCGCCCTGCTTCGAGCGCGCGACCACGTCGGTGAGGCTGGCGGGTGCATCCGCGCGGCTGGCTACATCCAACACCTGGCTCCAGGCCTGCTTGGCGCGGCCGGTGTCCTCGGCGGCACCGACCATGTCGGCGGCGCTCCAGGGCTTGCCGCTCGCGGCCGCAGCTTCCAGACGGATGGCGACGAGGCCGCCGAAATTACGCGCGGCCCAGGCCGACTGCTTGACGCTGAGCAGATGATCGACCACGGGATCGGTAAGCTTGAGCGCGTTCTCGAGCTCGCCGGTCAGCGCCAGGATCGCATCAAGATAGTCCTGGGCTACTTTCCGAAACTCGTCGCCGACCTTCGGATCGCGCTCGGCCTTCGCCTGGTGAATGGCGGCTTCCGCCCTGGGCCGCAGCGGCATCAGTGCATCGTGGACTGCAACCAGCTTGCCGAGGGCGCCGGCAAGGCGCGAATCGGACACGCCATCGAGACGCTCGAGCACGCTCTTGTAAGCCGCTTCCGACAACTGCCGGTTGGTGGCGATGCGGCTGTCGGCATTGGCATTGGCCGGGGCGTCTGCAACGAGTGCCGACAGGAAGGTGCCGCGCTCGAGCCGGAAGCCGAGCAGGGTCGCGAACAGCTGCTGGTCGGTGCTGGCGAAGCGCTCGACCTTCTGCGCCGCGCTGTTGCGCTCGACGGCGGCAAGGAGCCCGGTCGCGAGCTGCCCGATCAGGAACACGCCAAGAACGCCGATGATCGCGCCGAGAACGGAGCGAATGGAGGGATTGCCGAACAATGCCATAGTGAGCGCCGGGCCTTGCGGAAAAGATGCAGAAAAATACCGGGCGGCTCCTAAGATTCGGTTCACCAAATGCGTGGGGGCGCGGGCATGCGAGCCCGGGACTCCGTTAAATTCCGGTCGGTTGAACTACGGAAATCAGGGCCGCGGGCGGCGCCGGCTCACTTCGCCTGGCGGGCGGCCTGGATTTCGACGAACTCGGCGTCGGGATGGCTGATGATGGTGGCGACCCAGATGCCGCTGATGATCAGCGACCAGGCGGTGTCCCAATAGATCCAAAACACGTGCCAGCCTCCCTTTCGCTCTCCTCCGCCCGCGGGATCAGGGTAACGGCAAGGCGGGGCCGCCGTTCCCAATGAAAGTGCGCGCGGGCGAGGCGCTATTTTGATTTGGTCGGCGGCGGCGTGCGATCGGTTTGGCCGGTGTGGCGCTTTGCCACGACGTCCTCATCGCGCGGCCCTTGGCGCGGGCGCGGCGGCGGCTTCGGCTGGCCGGCCTGACCGCCATGCTTGCCGCCCATGTCGGGCTTGCCTTCAAGATCGTTTTCGCGGGGCATGACGGGTCAATGCGCGGGCGCGACATTGGTTCGCTGGGTTCGCCTGTGAATGAGTTCATAGGATCGTCGCCGTTTGCAGTGCACGATCGCTGGCGGCGATGGGGGTATCGAACGAATGATGGATCTGGCCTGATGCGGAAACGACTCGTGGTCTGGACGATCTTGACCTGCGCGCTGGTTGCGGTCGCGGTGTGGGGCGTGCTCGGAGCACCCGACTATGCGACCGGCCCGCATTTGCCCTCCCGCAACCTGACGGCGGCGGTGCGCTAGCCGGCCCGCACGACCGATACGATTTCGGCATCGATCGATCTCAATTGGAATTTGGTGCGGCGGCGCGGCTCCCGCTATCCTCCCCGGCAAAAGAACCAGGCCGCACCGGCTTGATGGAGGAGCCCATGTTGAGACCGATACGCCGCAGCGCATCGCGCGCTGCGATCGCCACACTCGCTTTCTTCGCCCTCATCCCTGGAGTCCGCCCCGGCATGGCCGAGACCTTCGCTTATGTCGGCAACGCCGACAGCAACGACATCAGCGTGTTCAAGCTTGCCGACAACGGCGAGATGACGGCGGTGCAGACCGCCGCCTTCACCGGCGTCGAGAAGCCCGGCTCCTCGACGCCGCTCGCGATCACGCCCGACCACCGCGTGCTGATCGCCGGCGTGCGTTCGCAGCCGTTCCTCGCGGTGAGCTTTGCGATCGACCCCAAGACAGGACAGCTCAGCCACATCGGCAACGGGCCGCTCGCCGACAGCATGGCGAACATCGCCGTCGACCACGGCGGCAAATTCCTGTTCAGCGCCTCCTATGGCGGCAACAAGGTCGCGCTCAATCCGCTTCCTGCCAACGGCGTCGTTGGTGAGCCGAAGCAGGTGATTCCGACCGGCCTCAACGCGCACGCCTTCCTGCCCTCGCCCGACAACCGTTTCGTGTTCGCGACCAATCTCGGCTCGGACCAGGTACTGGGCTTTGCATTCGATGCCACCGCCGGCACGCTGACGCCGAACGATCCGCCGGCCTACAAGGTGCCGGACAAATCGGGGCCGCGACACTTCGTGTTCCATCCCAACGGCAAGTTCGTGTACATGATCCACGAGCTGAACGGCGATGTCGCCGCCTTCAGCTATGAGGCCAAGAGCGGCGCATGGGACGAGATCCAGCGCACCACCGCATTGCCGGAAGGATTCACCGGCAAGGAGTCTGGTAAGAAGCCCTGGGCCGCCGACATCCACATCACGCCCGACGGCCGCTTCCTCTACGCCTCCGAGCGCACCACCAGCACGATCGCCGCCTACAAGGTCGATGCGACCAGCGGCAAGCTGACCACCATCGGCAGCGTGCCGACCGAGAAGCAGCCGCGCGGCTTCCACATCGATCCCTCCAGCCGCTATCTCGCCGCGGTCGGCGAGCTCTCCGACAGCATGACGGTCTATGCCATCGACCAGTCGAGCGGCGCGCTGGGGAAACTGAAATCCTATCCGACCGGAAAGAAGCCGAACTGGGTGGAGTTCTTGAGCCTGCCGTGATGGCTGCTCCTACCTCCCCTCCTCGCGCAACATCATAGGAGGCCGTCATGCCCGGGCTTGTCCCGGGCATCCACGTCCTTCGTTCCACGTGGCCAAGACGTGGATGGCCGGGACATAGGCGAGCGAAGCGACGCCGTCCTTCGGACGGCTATGCCCGGCCATGACGAGTTTGCGGGACAACTACCCGCGAACCTTACCTCCATTCCCGCAGACTAATTCAACAAGCGGCATCGCGCCGCCTGCGCTGCGGCATTCTCATCCGGCCGGCCCATGGCCCGCCGCGGTTGCTTCTGCTATCGATGAGGCCGTCAAGGCTCCAACCGGAATGACCGATGCGTCCATTGCCTGCGCGTTTCCTCTCCAGACATCTCGTTGCGCTCACCGGACTATTGCTGCTGTCCGCTCCATTCGCGCGAGCCGCCGAAGACGAGGCGCCGAAGGGGCCGGCGGTCACGGTGCTGAAGGCGGCAAAATCCTGCTTCTCCGACATCGTCGAGGCGACGGGCACGATCATCGCGCGCGAGGAAACCTCGGTGCGGCCCGAGCGTCCCGGCCTGAAGGTGACGGAGGTGCTGGCGGAAGCCGGCGACACCATTACGGCCGGCCAGGTGCTGGCGCGGCTGGCGCTGCCCGAAGGCGGCACGCTTCAGGTCACCGCGCCGGTGGCAGGCGTGATCGCGACCTCGACGGCGCAGATCGGCAATTTCGCCTCGGCCAAGGGCGAAGCCCTGTTCACGATCGTGGCGCGCAGCGAATACGACCTCGTCGGCCTGGTCGCGACCACCGATATCGGCAAGCTCGCGGTTGGCCAGCAGGCGACGGTGCGCATCGCCGGCGCCGGCGATCTCGACGGCAAGGTGCGCCGCATCGGGCCGACCGTCGAGCCGAACATCCAGCAGGGCATGGTCTATATCGGCATCTCCTCGCAGAAGCGGCTCTTGCTGAACGCGAGCGGGCGCGCGCTGATCAAGACCGGGCAGAGCTGCAACGTCGCGGTACCGCTCACCGCCGTGCAATATTCCTCCGCCGGCACCGTGGTGCAGGTGATCCGCCGCAACCGCGTCGAGACCAAGCGCGTCGAGATCGGCTTGATGTCGGGCGGCAATATCGAGGTCCGCGACGGCCTCAACGAAGGCGACATCGTCATCGCCCGCGCCGGCGCGCTCTTGCGCGAAGGCGATCCGGTACGCCCGGCGATGGCCGCGGAAGCGGCGAAGTAGTCTCAGCCGTCATTGCGAGCGAAGCGACGCAATCCAGAATCTCTCCGCGGAGGGATCCTGGATTGCTTCGTCGCAAGAGCTCCTCGCAATGACGGTGGAGAGGCAGACGTGCGCTAAGGCACGGCTATCGTAGGGTGGGCAAAGCGGAGCGTGCCCACGTCTTTCTATCGACGTCTTTCTATCGAAACGTAAAAGATGGTGGGCACGGCGCTTTGCGCCTTTGCCCACCCTACAAGAGCTGCGATTGCCGCGAACTAGCCGCCGGCCTGGTCGAACTGCACGTCTTCGAGCAGCGAGGACGACACGGTCGGGACCTGGTCGCCTTCGGAGGCGCGGGAGATGGCGACGCGGGTCTTGTTGAAGACGGCTTCGGCGCTGCTGCTCTGCGCATTGAGATTGCCGAGCAGCTCACTGATCAGCACGCTGTGCTCGCCCTTGCCGTCATCGACGACCTTGCCAGGCGAGGCCGAGGACAGGATCAGCGCATTGTCGGGCGCGCTGATCGGCGCAAGACCGTGGCTGTAGGAGCGGAAGCGGCGCTCATAGGGATTGCGGCGGGAGGCGTCGACGACGACCAGCTTGGCCTTGGCGCCCTGCTGCTTCATCATGTCGAGCACGCCCTCGATGGACACGCCATGGCGGCGGACGTCGCTTTCCTTCCAGATCACGGCATCGACCGGCAGCATGTAGCTCTCGCGGCCGGCCTGCACGCCGAAGCCGCCGAAGAACAGCATGACGACGGTGTCGGGCTTGATCCGCGACTTCAGGCGGTTGACGGCGCGGATCATGTCGTCCTTGGTCGCGTCTTCCACCATGTCGACGTCAAAGCCGCTCTTGCGCAGGCTCGAGGACAGCGCGCGGGCGTCGTTGATCGACTGCGTCAGCGGCGCGCTGGCGTCGGGGTAATGTCCATTGCCGATGACGAGGGCGAGGCGCGAGGTCTGGCCGATCGAGCCGGTGACCTGGTCGGTCGAGACGGCCTTGGCGGCATCGAGCGCACGCATGTTGAGGGCAGCATGGGCGCCGATCACAAGCGAGACCGTGCCGATGAGGGCTGCGGCGACTGCGATCGTGCGTCGGGAAATGTCGAGCTGCCTTAAATTCATCTCGCTTCATTCCTGTCAGTGCCAAAGACCAGCCAAGCGCGCGCACACAGTTTGAGTAGCGCGATAGCGGCTTTAGGTTTGAGGGATTGGCCGGGGATGTGCCCCCGAATTGCGCGCAATTTGCGGCGCCGCACCAAACAAACCCTTAACCGGATATCGCCCGCGGGGCAATAGATTGTCCTAAATTTGAGCTAAGACACTGAATGTATTAACTAATTCTCCCGGCCCAATATGTGGATTTTTTGCGTCCCCGTGGCCTTCCGCAGCCTCATCATGCAGCCTCCGTGCCGGTTTTTTCCGTGACCATCGTCACATTTGTTTTTCCCGCGAATCCGGGTAGCTTTTTCAAAGACTTGGCGAGGGGGTGGCGCGCGGATGGGAGCGTGCCGGGCCGCTCCTGACCAAGGCCCCCGCGACCAGGTATTTCATGAGCTTTCATTATTTCGCCGGTGCCGCCTGCCGGGCGCTGACAGCGCGCAAGGATGGCCCTTCTCTTTATGACGTGTGCGATCCCGTGTTGGCGGTGACCACCGGCGGCGATCCGCATCTGGCCAAGTTTTACAAGACCGCGCTCGGCAATCCCGCGTTGCGCCTGCTGCTCCGTCGCGCCGGCCTGCCCGAGCTGCGCGAGGAGGCGAAGCTGACCCGGCTGCGCGAGGCGCTCGCCCGCGCCCGCGACGATGCCGAGCCGGACTGGGCCGCGGTCGGCCAGCCCGTCGCCGATCTCGTCGACTGCATGGCCCTCGATCATCCCAAGCCGCCGCCAGCGGCGTTCACCGCGGCGCTGCCGCAGCAATCGCAGATCGACGGCGTGATCCGCGACTGCGCGCAGCATCTCCTCGGCTCGTATCGCAAGAACGGTTTCCTGCCGACCTATGCCGCCTTCAACCTGATCGGCGATCCCGACTTCCGCGGACGCGAGCTGATCATGGCGCTGACGGGCCTGAACGCGCGCGGCTACAAGAACTCATCGCTGCTGTTCAACCTCGCCCGCGTCTTCATCGCGCGCTCGCACGCAGCCGCCGTGGTCAATCCACCCTGGAAGGGCATCGCCGAGCCGATGTGGGAGCCGGTGCAGATCCGTCACCGCTCGGCCTATTACGACGCCTTCTTCATCGAGGCGCTGCTGAGCTATGTCGAGACCGGGCTGGCTTCGCCCGCGGACAAGACGGCAGCCGAGCGCGCGATCGCCGACATGGTGGATTTCTGCGTCAATATCAGCCGCGAGGAGGTCGAGGGCGTCGACGGCGCGCGGTTCAACGTCATCACCGCGCTGGCACCTCCGCCGCATCCGCGCTTCTCGCGCTATTTCGCGCAGATCAAGCAGGACCTCGGCTTCGGCGTCTACGTGCCGGATTGCGACACCACGGCGTGCTCGATCTCGGCGGCGACGCAGGCCGGCTGCCTTGATGCGATCATCGACCAGCCGCTGCTGGATTTCTATGCCGGCTATCAGGTACGCGCCGGGATCAACGAACCACGCGTGACCGTGCCGCTCAACGACAATATCGACTATGAGGGCGGCGTTGCGACCTGGATCGACAACCTGAAGGGCGAGCGGCCCTACGGCAACGATCTCGATCCCACGCTCAATCTCGACATTCTCGAGGTGAGCTTTCGCAACCTCGCGCGCTGGAAGATCCTGGAGACGCCGGCGCGGCTCGCCACCGTGCACCGGATCATCGGCTTCCAGAAGCGTCTCGCCGCCAGCGGCGCCTTCGCCAATCCGCGCTCGCACATCTATTACCTGCCGGAGCTCTACAGCGCCTATTTCGGCCGCTGCTATGCGGCGTTCCTGACGCTGCCGCTGGCGGCGCAGGCTCTGATCGATCCCAACGGCGATTTCGATTTCATCCGCCACCGCGTGCTGTCCTACGTCAAGGGCGAGCTGATGGCCGCGGAGATGAACGTGTTCGACGCCGCGCTGGCGCTGATCGCGCTCGGCCATCTCGGCGCCGATCCGCGCGCCTTCGCGCCGGCGCTGAACGTGATCGTCTCCGGGCTCGGCGAAGGCGGCCGCCGCGGCCCGTTCCGCGCCTACGAATGGAACAAGATGAAGACGCCGACGCGGATTTTGGTCGGCGGGCCGGAGGTGACGTCGGCGTTCGTGTTGATGGGGCTGGCCGTGGCGAAAAGGGCGATGGCGCGGGGGTGACTCGTGCCCCCGACGCAGGTCTCGTAGGGTGGGCAAAGGCGCGGAGCGCCGTGCCCACGATCTCTCGCCACGCAAGACATCGTGGGCACGCTTCGCTTTGCCCACCCTACGGCACCGTCGACCGCACGAAGGCCGTCGCAAATGACAGGAAGTTGAAAGCCTATCCGTTAGGCATAAGCTGGCCGCGAGGCCAAAAGCCGACCACAATTGCGCGCCTCTATCGACATTTTCATCACACGCGGACCGGCATGTTGCGAAAATTCCTGATTGCGCTGTGTTTCCTCGTCCCGTCGCTGGCCGAGGCCGCCGACATCACCGGCACGGCGAAGATCCGCGACGGCGATTCCGTCGTGATCGGCAACACGCGGATCCGGCTCGGCGGCGTCGACGCGCCGTCGTCCGACCAGCTCTGCCTCAACACCAAGGGCGAGCGCTGGACCTGCGGCGTCGCCGCCCGCGACGAGCTCGCCAAATACACCGAGGGCAAGACCTGGGTCTGCCATGCCCGATCGATCGATCGGCGTGGCCGCACCGTGGCGCGCTGCGAGGTCGGCGGCGAGGACATCCAGAAATGGCTGGTGCGCAGCGGCTGGGCGCTGGCCTATACCCGCATCTCCCATGATTACGAGCCAGATGAGGTTGCCGCGCGTGAGGCAAAAGCCGGGATGTGGCAGGGCGCCTTCATCGCACCCTGGGACTGGCGGGTGCGCAACAAGAAGACCCCGATCCTGGGCGCGACCAAGCCGCCGGAGGGCGCGCATGCGGTGCTGCTCGCGTCCGCCTCGGGCCCCGTCGCGCCCTCGCCGGACTGCACCATCAAGGGCAACGTCAACACATCGGGCGAGTGCATCTATCACCAGCCGACCAGCCGCTGGTACACGCAGATCAAGATGAAGATCAGCAAGGGCACCCGCTGGTTCTGCTCGGTGGAAGAGGCGGAAGCGGCCGGCTGCCGGGAGACTAAGAGATAACCCACTTCAGGCCTGCATTTTCGGCGCTTTTCTCAGGCCCCAGCGCCGCGTAAAAGTAGGAATCAGCGACCTACCAGCCTGTCCTCCAACAACAAGGACCAACAGCAATGACCGTTCGCGCGGGCCGGGAATTTCTGGCCATCCCCGGGCCCACCACGATGCCCGACGAGGTGCTGCGGGCGATGCACCGCCCGGCGATCGACATCTACTCCAAGGAGATGCACGATCTGACCGACAGCCTGCTCGGCGACATCTCGAAACTGTTTGCGACCAAGGGCAAGTCCTACATCTACATCGCCAACGGTCACGGCGCCTGGGAAGCCGCGCTCAGCAACGTGCTGTCGCGCGGCGACAAGGTGCTGGTGCTGGAGAGCGGACGCTTCGCGATCGGCTGGGGCAATGCGGCAGCCTTGATGGGCGCCGAGGTCGAGGTGCTCAAGGGCGACTGGCGCCGTGCGGTCCGTCCGCACGAGGTCGAGGAGCGCCTGCGCCGCGACAAGGAGCACAGCATCAAGGCCGTCGTGGTGGTCCAGGTCGACACGGCTTCGGGCGTGCAGAACGACATCGAGGCGATCGGCAAGGCGATCAAGGCGGCCGGCCATCCCGCGCTGTACATGGTCGATACTGTCGCCTCGCTCGGCTGCATGCCGTTCGAGATGGACAAATGGGGCGTCGACGTCGCGATGTCCGGTTCGCAGAAGGGCCTGATGACGCCGCCCGGCCTCGGCTTCGTCGCCGCCAATGCCCGCGCGCTCGAGGTGCACAAGAAGGCCAATCTGTCGACGCCCTATTGGAGCTGGAGCGAGCGCGAGGGCACCGAGAACTATCGCAAATATGCCGGCACCGCGCCGGTGCATCTGTTGTTCGCGCTGCGCCAGGCGATCGACATGCTGCACGCCGAAGGGCTGGAGAACGCCTTCCGCCGCCACAGCCTGCTCGGCGAGGCCGCGCGCCGCGCGGTTTCGGTCTGGGCCGAAGGCCAGGTGCTTGGCTTCAACGTCGCGGAGGCGAACGAGCGCTCCAACACCGTGACGACGGTGACCATGAGCAACGGCCATGACCCGGCGGTGCTGCAACGCTATTGCAAGGACAAATGCGGCGTCGTGCTCGGCACCGGCATCGGCGACCTCTCGGGGCAAGCCTTCCGCATCGCCCATATGGGCCATGTCAACGCGCCGATGCTGCTCGGCACGCTCGGGGTGGTCGAGATCGCCCTGAACGCACTGAAGATCCCCCACGGCAAGGGCGGGCTGGAAGCGGCGGTGTCGTATCTCGGTGAAGAGGTGGCGGTGTAACAAGCCGCCGTCATCCCTGCGAACGTCTCTTCTTTCTTCCTTCTCCCCTTGTGGGAGAAGGTGGCGCGAAGCGCCGGATGAGGGGTTGCTTCCGCGGGCTCAACAGGCGGCTTCGCGCGCGGATAGGTACCCCTCACCCGTCTCGCCGCTCCGCGGCGAGCCACCCTCTCCCACAAGGGGAGAGGGAAAGATCAGTACTCGACGCGATACGCTTCGACCTGCGCTTTCAGCTCATCCAGCGACGCCGTCGGCTTCTTCGGATCGACGCGATGCTCCCCGCTCGCCAGCCATTTCAGCACCATCGCGTCCACCTCAGGCGAATGATGGATGACGTCGCCGTAGTTATTGAGATCGTGCGTCACGGCCTTGATCGCGCGGAAATCGTGCAGGCGCACATTGGGGAGCTGGGTCAATCGCTGCGCGATCACCGCCGTGAGATCCATCACGATCTTCAGCGTCTCCGGCGAGGCATCGCGCATCGCGACGAATTGCAGGATCGAATAGGGCGGGAAGTAGACGTCGAAGGTCACGTCCGGATGGCGCGTGATCAGGCCGATGGCGTCCTGCTCGAAATGCCGCACCATCGCATCATAATCGTAGCCTTCGCCGAGAAAGCGGATGCGCGCAGGCGCGGTGATGTAGGCGAAAGAGGCGAGCGTCTTCTTCGCATTGTAATCGCGCGCGAGGTCAACATCCCGCGGCGACGCATAGATGTCATCGACGTCAGCCAGCGCAAACTTGACGGGCAGATAAGGCGCCGCCCGGGTCAGCGGCTCTCGCAGAGGAGGGATCGACCGCAGCAAGGCGAACAAGGACTCCTTCGCCATCGCGGCGCTGAACAGATAGGACGCGATGCCCTTGGCCGTCCTGCGGTAGAGATCGACGGAAAGATAGGGGTCGGCCTCGATGCCCGCGGCATCGACGAAAATAAAGTCGTCCATCTCCCAGATCACGCGCCTTGCGCCGCGGTCGATCGCCTGCTCCAGCACAAAAGCCTGCTGGCGCGAGTTGGAGCCGGTCATCGCCAGCTTGAGCGAACGTACACGAAGCGCGCGGTCGATATCGCTCTGGCGGAAATGAATCGCGAGCGAGGTGCCCATGAAGGCGGTGTCGAACGACTGGCTGCGGATCAGCCCGGCGTTCTGCACCCGCGTATCGTCGGAATAGAAGGCGAGATGCGAGGTGCGGAACAGCTGCAGGGGATCGACCACATAGACGAGCGCGGCTGCGCCGAGCACGCACAGGACGCTCGCGAGCAGAAGACGCTTCAGATGCGTGAACGGCCTGCGCATCAGAACCGGAAATAGATGAATTCGCTGTGGCTCTGGATGCCCAGCACGCCGAACGCGAGCACCAGCGATGCCGCATAGAGGACCAGCGGCCGCATGCGCCCGGCCCGCAAGGCCTCGCCGACCCGGCGGTTGCCGTGATCGTAGCCCATGATGTCTTGCGTGTTCGGCGCGAGCCACACCAGCGCCGCGTAGACCGCAATCATCACCAGCGCCGCGATCTCCTCGCGGCCGAACACGATATTCGCTGGATCGGCCATGGCGTGGAGGATCCGCAGCGCCCATGCGACGCTCTCGGCGCGGAAGAACACCCAGGCGACGACGACAGCGAGAAAGGTCAGCACGGCCCCGGCGATGCGAGCCGGGCGCGCAAACAATGCCGGAACATCAGGCACCAGCGCGTTGAAGGCATGGTTGACGCAGAGATAGGCGCCGTGCAGCGCGCCCCACACGACAAACGTCCAGGCCGCGCCGTGCCAGAGGCCGCCGAGCAGCATCGTGACCAGCAGGTTGACGTAGCGCAGCACGCGGCCGCGCCTGTTACCGCCGAGCGGGATGTAGAGATAGTCGCGCAGGAACTGCGACAGCGTCATGTGCCAGCGCCGCCAGAAATCGACGATGCTGGTGGCCTTGTAGGGCGAGTTAAAATTGACCGGCAGGAAGATGCCGAACATCAGCGAGATCCCGATCGCCATGTCGGAGTAGCCGGAGAAGTCGAAATAGAGCTGGAACGTGTAGGCGAGCGCGCCGCACCAGGCCTGGTCGAAGCTCGGCGAGCGCG
Organism: Bradyrhizobium sp. B117; assembly: GCF_038969555.1. Lineage (NCBI taxonomy): Bacteria > Pseudomonadati > Pseudomonadota > Alphaproteobacteria > Hyphomicrobiales > Nitrobacteraceae > Bradyrhizobium > Bradyrhizobium sp. B117. The sequence goes on along the minus strand of NZ_CP152414.1, from coordinate 279,505 downwards.
CCTCGAAGGCGAGCGCAACCAGTGGCTGGATGCCGTCGGCAAGGCAGGTCTTCTTGAACAGGCCGATGGCGAAGATGATGACGCCGCAGAGCATGAGATGCGCGTCGGGATGCTTGGTCTCCTTGCGCTCGAATTGCGGGATCATGTCCTTGTGGTGAAGGATCGGCCCCGCAATCAGATGCGGAAAGTAGGTCACGAAGAGGGCGTAATGCGGCAGCGCGTAAGCTGCGACCTGGCCGCGATACGCGTCCACCAGGAACGCGATCTGCGTGAAGGTGTAGAAGGAGATGCCGACCGGCAGCAGGATGTGAATCGCAAGATGCGTGCCGAGCAAAGCGTTGATGTTCTCGGTGGCAAAGCCGGCATATTTGAAGATGCCGAGCACGAGGAGATCGCCGGCAACGCCGAGCGCGAGCGTGGCCTTGCGTTGCGTTGGGGCGAGCTCCGGCCGGATGAGGAGATGGCCGATGCCATAATTGAACGCGATCGAGAGCAGCAGCAGGGCCACGAATTGCCAGCTTCCGATCGCATAGAAGGTGAGCGAGGCCAGCGCCAGCCAGATCACCGGCGCCAGATTGCTGCGCCGCCCCAGCCAGAAATAGCCGGCGAGCACAGCGGGGAGGAACAGCAGGATGAAAGGATAGGAGTTGAACAGCATCAGGCTGGACCAGCGCGGGGGGTATGGCCCGTCAAAGCATACAAGGGACGGATCAACAACCCGGCGACTTGGCGCAGTCCTTTGGCGCAGCGGCGCTGGCATTCCGTGAAATCGGAACGATATAAGGTGGAACACGGTGCGTGCCCCTCCCTCTCCCCGTTCTTACGGGCCGGGACGAGCTACGCTCGCCCTGAGAGGGTTGGGGTGAGGGGCCTCTCTCCGCGAATGAAATTGTAGAGAGACCTGTACCCCCCGCGCGAACGAGAGATGATGAGGAACGAGTGACCCACGCCAAGACCCCTTCGAAGCCCCCCGTCGCCCCGCGCCGGCCGCATTCCTTCACGCGGCACGGCATCACCGTGACCGACGACTATGCCTGGCTGAAGGACGCGAACTGGCAGGAGGTGCTGCGCGAGCCCGGGGTGATCGACCCTGATATCCGCAAATATCTGGATGAAGAGAACGTCTACACCGAGAGCCTGCTCGGCCACACCTCGTCCTTGCAGAAGACGCTGGTGCGCGAGATGCGCGGACGGATCAAGGAGGACGATTCCAGCGTGCCGTCGCCGGACGGGTCCTTCGCCTATTTCCGTAGGTTCCGAGAGGGCGGGCAGCACGAGCTGTTCGGCCGTATGCCGCGCAACGGCGGAAACGAGCATATCGTGCTCGACGGCGACGCGCTCGCCAAGGACCACAAATATTTCAAGTTCGGCGGCAGCCGGCACTCATACGATCACAAGCTGCAGGCCTGGAGCGCCGACACCAAGGGCTCGGAATATTTTTCGATTCGCGTCCGCGACTGGGCGACGGGGAAAGATCTCGGCGATCTCGTCGAGGAGACCGATGGCGGCGTGGTCTGGGCCGCCGACTGCAAGAGCTTCTTCTATGTGAAGCTCGACGACAATCATCGGCCGATGCAGGTGTGGCGGCACAGGCTCGGCACCAAGCAGGCCGACGACACGCTGGTCTATGAGGAGCAGGATTCCGGCTGGTTCACCCATCTGCACGAGAGCACCAGCGGCCGCTTCTGCGTGATCGCGGGCGGCGATCACGAAACCTCGGAGCAGCGGCTGATCGACCTCGCCAACCCCGAGGCGCCGCCGCGCCTGGTCGCGGCGCGCGAGGAGGGCGTGCAATATTCGCTCGCCGACCGTGGCGACGAGCTGTTCATCCTCACCAATGCTGACGACGCCATCGACTTCAAGATCGTCACCGCGCCGCTCGCTTCGCCCGAGCGCAAGAACTGGCGCGACCTGATCCCGTATCGTCCCGGCATCTACATCATCGACCTCGATCTCTATGCGGGCCATCTGGTGCGGCTGGAGCGCGCCAATGCGCTGCCGTCGGTCGTGATCCGCGATCTCACCGGCGGGGACGAGCACGCCATCGCCTTCGACGAGGCCGCCTATTCGCTCGATACGATGGGCTCCTACGAGTTCGAGACGACCAACTTGCGCTTCTCCTATTCGTCGATGACGACGCCGTCGGAAGTCTATGACTACGACATGGTCAAGCGCACGCGCAGCTTGCGCAAGCGCCAGGAAATCCCGTCCGGCCATAATGCGGCCGACTACGTCACCACGCGCATCATGGCGAAATCGCATGACGGCGCCGAGGTGCCGGTGTCGATCCTTTATCGCCGCGGGCTCAAGCTCGACGGCACGGCGCCGCTATTGCTCTACGGTTACGGCTCCTACGGGATGGCGATGCCGGCCTCGTTCAGCGCCAACCGCCTGTCGCTGGTCGATCGCGGCTTCGTCTACGCCATCGCCCATATCCGCGGCGGCGCCGACAAGGGCTGGGGCTGGTATCTCGACGGCAAGCGCGAGAAGAAGACGAACTCGTTCGACGACTTTGCCGCCAGCGCCCGCGCGCTGATCGCCGCGAAATACACCAGCGCCAAGCGTATCGTCGGTCATGGCGGCTCGGCCGGCGGCATGCTGATGGGTGCGGTAGCGAACCGCGCCGGCGAGTTGTTCGCCGGCATCGTCGCGGAGGTGCCGTTCGTCGACGTGCTCAACACCATGCTCGACGACACGCTGCCGCTGACGCCGCCGGAATGGCCGGAATGGGGCAACCCGATCGAGAGCGAGAAGGACTTTCGTACCATTCTGTCGTACTCGCCCTACGACAATGTCGCGGCGAAGGAGTATCCGGCGATCCTGGCGATGGGCGGATTGACCGATCCACGCGTCACCTATTGGGAGCCCGCCAAATGGATCGCGCGCCTGCGCGCCACCATGAGTGGCGGCGGCCCCGTCCTGCTGCGCACCAACATGGGCGCCGGCCACGGCGGCGCATCGGGACGGTTCGACCGGCTGGATGAGGTGGCGATCGTGTATGCGTTCGCGCTGTGGGCGGCCGGGATGGCCGAGGCCTGATCTTCTCCCTCTCCCCGTTCTTACGGGAAGAGGGTTGGGGTGAGGGGCGGCTTCCGCAAGGACGGTGGCATAGAGACTCGCGGAGACTCCCCCTCACCCGTAATTTGCTGTCGCAAATTCCGGCCTCTCCCCGCAAGCGGGGAGAGGCGAAAGTTCACACCGCCCCGTGCGCCTCGACATACAGCGCATAAACCGAATGGCTGCTCGCCATGTAGAGCCGGTTGTTCTTCGGCCCGCCGAAGCAGAGATTGGCGCAACGCTCGGGCAGCTTGATGAAGGCGAGCGGCTTGCCGTCCGCATTGAACACCATCACGCCGTCGAGATCCTCCGGCTTGCCCTTGAGCTGAAACACCTTGCGGCCGCCAATGTCGGTCGGCTCGGATTGCAGCGCGCCGTTGGAGCCCCAGCCGCACCAGAGATTGCCGTCGCGGTCGACGCGAAAACCGTCGAGCGAGCCCTGGTCGGCGGCATCGATCAGCTTGGTCTTGCCGCTGAGCGAGCCGTCGTCGCCGACATTGTAGCTCCAGATACTGCGGTTGGGCGTGCCCTTCCATTCGACGATGTAGAGCTTCTTCTCGTCCGGCGAGAAGGCAAGGCCGTTCGGATTGACGAGGTCGGTGAGGACGGCGCTGAGCTTGCCGTCCTTGGCGATGCGGTAGACGTTTGTGGTGGCCTGCTCGGCCTTCTCCTTCTTGCCTTCCCACTCGCCGTTGATGCCGAACAAGGGATCGGTGAACCAGATGCTGTCGTCCGACTTCACCACGATGTCGTTCGGCGCGTTCAGCCGCTTGCCCTCGAACTTGTCGGCGAGCACGGTGATCTTGCCGTCCTTCTCGGTGCGGGTGATGCGGCGGGTGACGGAGTGCTCGCAGGTGACGAGGCGGCCCTGGCGGTCGCGCGCATTGCCGTTGGCGTAGTTGGCATTGGCCCGGAACACGCTGGTCTGCCCGGTCTTCTCGTCGAACTTCATGATCCGGTTGTTGGGAATGTCGGAGAACAGGAGGTAACCGCCCTCGGGGAAATAGGCGGGCCCTTCGGCCCAGCGCATGCCGGTCGCGACCTGCTCGACCGTCGAGGAATAGAGCCGGTATTTGCCAAAGCTCGGATCGAGGACCTGGACGGCGGGATCGGGATAGCGTTGGTTCGGCGTGAACGCGAACGCCTGGGCACCGGCGGCGCGGGCGAGAAGTGTCGAAGCTGCCGCCGCGCCAGCGCCGGCCATGAGGTTACGTCGCGTGAAGTTCATATAAGTCCTCCCTGCTTGTTAAAAGGCCGGCGCTTGATGCGGCCGGCCTGTTTCTTGATCTGCTGTAGTTTTGGTTTCAGCGGCCGTTCTTCTTCCGCCATTCCGCGAAATCGGTGAGCGTCTGCGGATCGGTGGCGGGATAGAGACCGAAAATGCCGCGGCCCTTGCCGACTTCCTCGGTGACGAAATCCTCGAACGCGGTCATCTCGAAGGTCTCGTTGGCGATGTCGTCGGCGAGATGTGCGGGGATCACGATGACGCCGTCGGCATCGCCGAGGATGACGTCGCCGGGAAACACCGGCGCATCGCCGCAGCCGATCGGAACGTTGATCTCGATCGCCTGGTGCAGCGTGAGGTTGGTCGGCGCCGAGGGGCGATGGTGGTAAGCGGGAATGCCGAGTTTTGCAATTTCGGCCGAATCGCGAAAACCGCCGTCGGTGACGACGCCGGCGACGCCGCGCTTCATCAGCCGCGTCACCAGGATTGCACCGGCCGAGGCCGCGCGCGCATCCTTGCGGCTGTCCATCACCAGCACGGCGCCGGGCGGGCAGTCCTCCACCGCCTTGCGCTGCGGATGCGAGCGGTCCTTGAAGACGTCGATGGTGTTGAGATCCTCGCGCGCCGGCATGTAGCGCAGCGTGAAGGCCTCGCCGACCATGGTCGGCTGGTCGGGGCCGACGGGATGCACATCCTGGATCATCTGGATGCGCAGGCCACGCTTGAACAAAGCGGTGGCGACGGTGGCGGTGGAGACGGATTTGAGCTTGTTGCGGGTGGCTTCGCTGAGTTTTGTCATCTCATACTCTCTCTTTCGTCATTCCGGGATGCGCCGGAACGGCGCAGGCCCGGAATCCATACTCACGATCGTGGTTATGGATTCCGGGCTCATCGCTTCGCGATGCCCCGGAATGACAGGGTCACTAATAAATCGACGGCTCGCCGATCGGCGCGCCGAAATCGGTCTCGAGGAAGTCGAAGTCGCAGCCGTCATTGGCCTGCTTGATGTGTTTGGTGAACATCCAGCCATAGCCGCGCTCGAAGCGGCGCTCGGGCTGCTTCCAGGCGGCACGACGCTTTTCGAGCTCGGCCTCTGATACGTCGAGATTGATGGTGCGCGCGGCGACGTCGAGCGTGATGCGGTCGCCGTTCTGCACCAGCGCCAGCGGGCCGCCGATGTAGGATTCCGGCGAGACGTGCAGGATGCAGGCGCCGTAGCTGGTGCCGCTCATGCGCGCATCCGAGATGCGCACCATGTCGCGCACGCCCTGCTTCACGAGCTTTGTCGGGATCGGCAGCATCCCCCATTCCGGCATGCCCGGCCCGCCCTGCGGCCCGGCATTGCGCAGGATGAGAATGTGATCCTCGGTGACGTCGAGGTTGGGATCGTCGACCGCCTTCTTCATCGACGGATAGTCGTCGAACACCAGCGCCGGACCCGTGTGCTTGAGGAAGCGCGGCGCGCAGGCGGAAGGCTTGATGACGCAGCCGTCGGGCGCAAGATTGCCCTTGAGCACGGCGAGCGCGCCCTCCTTGTAGATGGGATTGTCGACGCCGCGGATGACGTCGGCATTGTGCACCTCGGCCCCTTCGATGTTCTCGCCCAGCGTCTTGCCTGTCACCGTGACGCAGTCGAGATGCAGATGCTGCTTGATCTGCCCCATCAGCGCCGGCAGACCGCCGGCATAGAAGAAGTCCTCCATCAGATAGGCATCGCCGCTCGGGCGGACGTTGGCGATGACAGGCACCTTGCGGCTCGCGATCTCGAAATCGTCGAGGCCGATGTCCTGGCCGGCGCGGCGGGCCTGCGCGATCAGATGGATGATCGCATTGGTGGAGCAGCCCATCGCCATGGCGACCGCAATCGCATTCTCGAACGCCTTGCGGGTCTGGATCACCTTCGGCGTCAGATCCTCCCACACCATCTCGACGATGCGGCGGCCGCATTCACTGGCCATGCGGATGTGGTTGGCGTCGGCCGCGGGGATCGAGGAGGCGCCCGGCAGCGTCATGCCGATCGCTTCCGCGATCGCGGTCATGGTCGAGGCCGTGCCCATGGTCATGCAGGTGCCGTAGCTGCGGGCGATGCCGGCCTCGATGTCGAGCCAGTCCTTGTCGGAGATCTTTCCCGCGCGGCGCTCGTCCCAATATTTCCAGCCGTCCGAGCCGGAACCGAGCGTCTTGCCCTTCCAGTTGCCGCGCAGCATGGGACCGGCCGGCAGGTAGATCGCCGGGATGTTCATCGAGGTCGCGCCCAAGAGCAGCGCCGGCGTGGTCTTGTCGCAGCCGCCCATCAGCACCACGCCGTCGACGGGATGGCTGCGGAGCAGCTCTTCCGCGTCCATCGCCAGGAGATTGCGATAGAGCATGGTGGTCGGCTTGAGCAGCGACTCCGACAGCGACAGCGCCGGCAGCTCGACCGGCAGGCCGCCCGCCATCAGGATGCCGCGCTTGACGTCGTCGACGCGCGACTTGAAGTGCATGTGGCAGGGCTGCGCATCCGACCAGGTGTTGAGGATCGCAATGATCGGGCGGTCCTTCCACTCCTCGGGAGCGTAGCCCATCTGCATGGTGCGGGAGCGATGGCCGAACGAGCGGAGGTCGTCGGGTGCAAACCAGCGCGCGCTGCGCAGCTGGTCGGGCGTGATTTTCTTCTTGGTCATGATTGGGTGCCCCATTTCTGGACGGTGTTCCGCTCGATGGCGCGGAAGATCAGGTTCTCGACAAAGAGCCCGATGATGATCACCGTCAAGAGGCCCGCGAAAACCGCAGGTATGTCGAGGAGGTTGCGGTTCTCGAAGATGAACCAGCCGAGCCCGCCCTGGCCAGAGGACACGCCGAACACCAGCTCGGCCGCGATCAGGGTGCGCCAGGCGAAGGCCCAACCGATCTTGAGGCCGGTGAGGATCGAGCCGAACGCTGCGGGGATGAGGATTTTCGCCACATAAGGCAATCCGCGCAGGCCGCAATTGCGCCCGACCATGCGCAGCGTGTTGGACACGCTCTTGAAGCCGGAATGGGTGTTGAGCGCGACCGGCCACAGCACCGAATGGATCAGCACGAAGACCAGGCTGCCATTGCCGAGCCCGAACCAGATCAGCGCCAGCGGCAGGAGCGCGATCGCCGGCAGCGGGTTGAACATGGCCGTGACCGTTTCCAGGAAATCGGTGCCGATGCGAGTGGAGATGGCGAGGATGGTGAAGATCGCGGCAAGCGCGATGCCGGCGGAATAACCCATGAACAGCACTTTTAGCGAGGTCCAGGCCCGCATCGGAATGGTGCCGTCCTTCACGCGGTCGTACAGCGTCACAATGGTGTCGTGCAGCGTCGGAAACAGCAGGGGATTGTCGAGATAGACGCCGTAGGCCTCCCAGACCGCCGCGAGGAACAGGATGATCACGGTCTTGCGCACAAAGCCGTCGTTCCAGAGCAGCTCAAGCACACTCAGCTTGCGCTCGACCTCGCCTGCCCCGGTGACGGCGATCTGCGCGTCACGCAGCAATATTCTCGCTTCGCCCATGCGCGGCTCCCTTAGTGCGCCGTTGCTTCGCCGGCGAACAGGAGATCGTGGATCTCCTTCTCCAGCCGGCCGGCACTGCCGTTCTCGTTCGAGACCTTGTCGACGTCGACCACCTCGGCCTTGACCCGGCCGGGATGCGGCGACAGCAGCAGGATGCGGTTGCCGATGCGGATCGCCTCGGCGATCGAATGCGTCACGAACAGCACGGTGAATTTGGTCTCGCTCCAGAGCTGGAGCAGCTCGTCCTGGCAGGTCCGGCGCGTCAGCGCGTCGAGCGCGGCGAACGGCTCGTCCATCAGCAGGATATCCGGCTCCATCGCCATGCCGCGCGCAATCGCGACACGCTGCTTCATGCCGCCGGACAGCGTGTGCGGATAGGCATCGACCACGCGGGTGAGGCCGACCTTCTCGATATAGGCCCGCGCCTTCGCCTCGGCGTCCTTGCGCGAGAGCTTTCGCGCGGTCAGCAGCGGGAACATCACATTGGCGAGCACGCTCTTCCACGGCAGGAGCTGGTCGAACTCCTGGAAGATCATCATGCGGTCGGCGCCGGGGCCGTGGATCTCGCGGCCGCTGATGCTCATGCGGCCTTCGCTCGGCGACATGTAGCCGCCGACGGCCTTGAGCAAGGTGGACTTGCCGCAGCCGGACGGCCCGAGCAGCACGAAGCGGTCGGACTTGTCGACCGTGAAACTCACCCTCTCGGTGGCGGTGACGACGGCGCTGGATGTCTTGTAGCGCAGCGTCACGGAGTTGACGTCGAGCAGCGCCATCAGTTGCCCTTCAGGTCGTGCGCGACGGGAAGATAGTAGTCAGTCCAGGCCTTGGGCTGGGTCTTCAGCGTCCCGGTCTTGTAGAGATGCGCGGCGAACTTCATCGTGCCCTGCGGCTCGAGATTCCACTCCATCATGCCGGGCTGCTTGAGGAGATCGAGCAGTTCTTCCACCGAGGTCTTGTCGCCGGTGATCTCCTTGTAAATCTCGACCGCCTGCCTGGTGTCGCTGCGGATCAGATCCTGCGCTTCCTTGGTGGCATCGCGCACCGCCTGGATGATCTTCGGATTGGCGTCGGCAAACTTGGTCGTGGTGAAGAACTGCGCCTGGCTGAGCGGGCCGCCCATCACGTCGGGCGAGTTCAGCACGACATGCGCGCCCGGCACGTTCTTCAGCTCCAGGAAGGTGAAGGGCGGGATCGAGAAGTGTGTGTGCACCTCGTGCTTCGGATTGGACAGCGCCGCATAGGCGTCGGGGTGGCCGAGCTGCACGGTGTTGGCATCGAGCTTCGACCATTGGTCGGCGCCGAACGCTTCGGCGGCGGCGATCTGAAGCACGATCGCCTGCGTGGACACCTTCACCGTCGGCACCGCGATCTTGTCGGCGGGGCCGAAATCCCTGATCGACTTGATGTTGTCGTCGCGGCTGATCAGCGTCATCGGCTGCGCCGAGCTCGCGACGATGCCCTTCACGCCGCCGCGGGTGCGATCCCACAAGAGGAGCAGATTGCCGGTGCCGGTGTTGAGGATGTCGACGCCGCCGGCGAGCAGAGCATCGGTCTGCGCGCCGCCGCCGGAAAAGGTGATCCATTTGGTGGTGACGCCGGAGACGCCGAGAGCGGCCGCATGCTTCTCGATCAGCTTCAGCTTCTCCATGATGTGGCTCGGCATGTAGAAGATGCCGGGCTGGCGCGACAGCGCGATCTCGGATTTCTGCTGCGCCTGCGCTGCGGGCGCGAAAAGGGCGGCGGCGGTGATCAGGGCCATGGCCGCCAGGCCACGCTGCAATTGCTTCATCATTGTTGTTCGTTTCCTCCGGCCGCCATTGACGTGCGATCTTACTGATGCACTAATGCATTAGTGCATCAAAGGCAAGCCTGCCGGAGCCATCACCATGGAAACCGTCCATACCGCGCCGCGTGCGGCCGCCCGCCTCGACCGGGCCCGGCAAGCCGCGCCGCAGGTGTTCGAGCGGCTGCGCAACGCCATTCTCGCGCTCGAACTGCCGCCGGGCGCGCCGCTGTCGCGCACGGAGCTCGCCGCGCAATTCGGTGTCAGCTCGACACCGATCCGCGACGCCCTGATGCGGCTGGAGGAAGAAGGGCTGGTCGAGGTGTTTCCGCAGCACGCGACCGTGGTCAGCCGGGTCGATGTCGGCCGCGCCGAGCAGGCCCATTTTCTGCGCCAGGCGCTGGAGCTCGAAATCGTCCGGCTGCTCGCGGAAGAGCATAACGCGGCCCTGGTGATCCGGCTCGACCACGCGATCGCGCTGCAGCAGCAATCCGCCAAGGCCGGAGATTTCGAGAGCTTCATCGCCGGCGACAATGATTTTCACGCGCAGCTTTATGCCGCCGCCGGCAAGCAGGACCTCTGGTCGCTGGTGCGCAGCCGCAGCGGACATATCGACCGGCTGCGCCGGCTGCATCTGCCCTCACCCGGCAAGGCCCAGAACATCGTCCGCCATCACAAGCTGATCACGCGCGCGATCGAGGCCGGTGACCCCGATACCGCGCAGCAGCACCTGCGCAAGCACCTGTCGGGCACCCTGAGCGAGCTGGACAAGATCCGGGCTCGCTATCCTGAGTACCTGACCGACTAGCTGCGATTGGCCGCGCTCATCCCGCGGCCGGCGCGAAGGACAGTTCCACCGCCTCAATTACCAATCCGGCCAAGCCATGTGCACGAAAGCATGCATAATGGCGGCACCAGGACGAGGCGCGCCGGGAAACCGTCGCATCGTCGCGAAGTGCTTGCAGCCTGGGCGGAATCCGCGCAACAATTTCATATTTGATGGTTTGATTTGGGGGCGCTGGACTATTCCCCTCCGCCCCGGAGGATTTCAGACGTGGCCAACATCCTGATCGTGGATGACGACCCCGCCGTGCAGATCACGATCCGGCTGCTCCTGGAGAGGGCCGGGCATCACGTGACAGTCGCCGGCGACGGCCGCAAGGGGCTTTCCCTATTCGGAGCCAGTGCATTCGACCTGCTGTTTCTGGACATATTCATGCCCGGCATGGACGGGCTGGAGACGATGCGCCACATCCGGGCACAGCGGCGGGCCGTTCCGATCATCGTGATCTCCGGCCGTTCGGCCGCGCCGAACGCCTATGCGGAGCCGGATTTCCTGAAGATGGCGATCAAGCTCGGCGCGGCGGCGAGCCTGCAAAAGCCGTTCGGGCCCGGCGCCCTGCTCGCCGCGGTCGATGACTGCCTTAAGGCGGCTCTGCCGGAGAGGTCCGATGTCAGCTCCGGCCAGCGATGACGAGGGCGCCTCCTCGGCTCCAGTCCAGAACAAGCGCCGCCAAACGGGAAGTCCAGCGAACATCCCCATGACGCTGGCGACGCGGCTAGCCATCGCGATGATCCTGCTGGTGGCGGTGACGGTGGCCGCAGTCGGCTGGCTCGGCTATCGCAACATCACGCAAGCCGTCATTCCGCGCGTGCTGGAGCGGGTCGAAGCCCAGTCGCGGCTGCTGGCGACCAATCTCGAATTCTACGTTTCCGGCGTTCGCGGCGATCTGATCGGCTATCGCTCCGCCGCGGCAATCAACGGCCTGATCCGCGCGCATATCGGCGGCGGAACTGATGCATTTGACGGCGTCTCGGAGCAGACCTGGCGCGAGCGCATCGCGACGCGGCTCGTGGCCGAGATCGAGGCCAAGCCCAGCTACGGGCAGTTTCGAATCATCGGCCTTGACGACGACCAGCGCGAGCTGGTCCGGGTCGATCGCTCGGGCCCGAATGGCGCGGCACGGATCGTCCCAGACAGCGAGCTGGCGCACAAGACCGACCGAGCCTACTTCCAGGAAACGATCAAGCTCGCGCCGGGCGAGATTTACGTGTCGCCGATTGACCTCGCGACCCGTCAGGGCGGGACCACGGACCTGCACAGTCCGACCCTGCGGGTCGCGACACCGCTGTTCACGCCGGAGGGCAAGCCGTTCGGCATCATCGTCGCCAATATCGACATGCGTCCGGCACTCGAGCGCGTCCGCGCGACGACGAACTCGGGAGGGGAAATCTATGTCGTGAATTCGCGTGACGACTATCTCGTCCATCCCGATCGCACGCGGGAATTCGGCTCGTTGCATGGCCATCCCACCAACTGGCGCAATGATTTTCCGTTTTTTTCGACCGCGGCCGGCACGCCTGACGTGTCGACGCACCTCACGACCAACGCAGCGGGCCGGCCAAGCGGCGCGGCGCTCGCGCCGGCGCTGCTTGCGGGCAAGGAGTGGATCGCAATCATCGTGACCGTTCCCCCGGCCGTGTTCGGCCGTGTGCCGGCCGCGATTCAGAAAACGTCGCTGCTCGTCGGCGTGCTCGCCGTCCTCGCCGCGGCTGCGCTCGCGGTGCTGCTGGCGCGGTCATTGACCCGCCCGATCGGCCGCCTGACCGCCGCGGTGGAGGCCATCGGCAGCGGACGGCCGGCGGACATTCCGGTCGACGCCAGCGGCGAGACCGGCGTGCTGGCGCGCGCGTTCGCCCAGATGGTCGATGAGACTCGGGCGAAAACAGCCGCGCTCGAGCGCGAGGTCCGCGAGCATCGCCGTACCGAGGCTGCACGCAGCCATCATGCGGCGCGCGAGCAATTGTTCAGCGCCGCGGTCGAATCGTCCGACGATGCGATCGTGATGCAGACGCTCGCGGCCATCATCACCGGCTGGAATCCGGCGGCAGAGCGCCTCTATGGCTATTCGGCGGACGAGGCAATCGGCCAGCCCACCTCCATCATTGTCCCGCCTGACCGCCGCGAGCAGGGCAAGGACTATCTGCGGCGGATCGCGAGCGGCGAGCCGATCGAGCGCTTCGAGACGGTGCGCCTGCGCAAGGACGGCACGCCGGTCGAGATCTCGCTCGGCCTCTCGCCGATCAGGGGACCTTCGGGCGAGATCGTCGGCGCCTCCGGGAGCGCGCGCAGCCTCACCGAGGCGCGGCGGGCCGAGCGGGTGCTCCAGCAGCAGCTCGAGGAGCGCCGCCAGATCTTCGACACCTCGCAGGATCTGATCATGATCATGGACGCACACGGCCATGTCGCGCAGATCAGCCCGAGCAGCGAGACCATTCTCGGCTACCGGCCGGGCGAGATGATCGGCCGCAGCGGCGCCGATTTCGTTCACCCTGATCATCTCGAGCATTCCCGCGCGCAGATGCGCGCGCTGCGGCGCGGCGAGCGCCCCAAGCTCGACGACACCCGCTGCTTCCACAAGAACGGGCACGAGGTCTGGCTGTCATGGCTCGGCAGCTGGTCCGAGCAGGCGCACCGCTTCTTCTTCGTCGGGCGCGACATGACGGAGGCAAGGCTCGCGCAGGAATCCCTGCGGGAGAGCGAACGGCTCGCCCGCAACATCGTCGAGACCGCGCTCGATGCCTTCGTCCAGACCGACGACGCCGGCCGGATCCTGAACTGGAACTCGCAGGCAGAACAGCTGTTCGGCTGGCGTCGCGACGAGGTGCTCGGCAAGAGCACGATCGACCTGATCGTGGCCGAGAGCGAACGCGATCGGGTCAGGGCCGGCCTGCAGCGTTTCCTCGAAGAGGAGGACGGCAGGACGCTGAACCGCCGCCGCGAGCTCATGTGCCGGCGGCGGGACGGCAAGGAATTCAAGGCCGAGCTGAGCGTCACCGCGCTGAAGCGCCGCGAGGGCCTGCTGTTCAACGTGTTCTACCGCGACCTCACCGACAAGATCGCGGCCGAGGAGCGCATCCGCCACGCCGACAAGATGGAGGCGGTCGGCCAGCTCACCGGCGGCGTGGCGCACGACTTCAACAACATCCTCACCGTCATCACCGGGACGATCGAGATCCTGGCGGAGGCGGTCGAGAAGGAGCCGCAGCTCGCGGCCATCACCAAGATGATCGACGAGGCCGCCGCGCGCGGCGCCGAGCTGACCCAGCATCTGCTCGCCTTCGCGCGCAAGCAACCGCTGCAGCCGCGCGAGATCGACATCAATTCGCTGATCATCGACACCGCGAAGCTGTTGCGGCCGACCCTGGGCGAGCAGATCCAGATCGAATCGGTGTTCGAGGACGAGAACTGCGTCGCGATCGTCGATCCCAACCAGCTCACCACCGCGATCCTCAACCTCGCGCTCAACGCCCGCGACGCCATGCCCGGCGGCGGCAAGCTGATCGTGGAGACGGGCGCCGCCTATCTCGACGAGGTCTATGGCAGCGTCAACGATGTCAGGCCCGGGCATTACGTGCTGATCGCCGTGAGCGACACCGGCACCGGCATTCCGGCGAGCATGCTGGCGAAGGTGTTCGACCCGTTCTTCACCTCGAAGGGACCGGGCAAGGGCACCGGGCTCGGGCTTTCGATGGTCTACGGCTTCATCAAGCAGTCCGCGGGACACATCAAGATCTACAGCGAGGAAGGCCACGGCACCACGATCAAGATGTACCTGCCGCCCGGCAAGACGCCGACGGTGGTCGGCGAAGGTGTGACGCCAGCGACGATCGAGGGCGGACACGAGACGATCCTCGTGGTCGAGGACGACCGGCTGGTGCGCGACTACGTGCTGGCGCAGCTGCATTCGCTGGGTTACGTCACCCTGCAGGCCGCGAACGCCGCCGAGGCGCTTGCGATCGTCGCCGCCGGCAAGCCGTTCGATCTGCTCTTCACCGACGTCATCATGCCCGGCAAGATGAACGGACGGCAGCTCGCCGACGAGCTGACGAAGACGCGTCCCGATCTGAAAGTGGTCTACACATCAGGCTATACCGAGAACGCGATCATCCATCACGGCCGGCTGGATTTGGGCGTGCTGCTGCTGGCGAAGCCCTACCGCAAATCGGACCTCGCGCGGATGATCCGCAAGGCGCTGAACGGGTGATGCCACGCTCTCGTGTCCCGGACGCACTGCAGCGCGCAGCGCTGCAGTGCAAGAGCCGGGACCCAGAACGATCCAGCGCGGAGATCGGAGAGATGGGCCCCGGCTCAGCGGTGCATCATTTCATGATGCACCGCGTCCGGGGCACGAGACCATTTTACGACGCGCGCTGGGCCGCGGTCATCACGATGCGGATCAGGTCGGCGGCGTTGCGCGCGCCGAGCTTCTTCATGATGTTGGCGCGATGGTCCTCGATGGTGCGCGGGCTGATGCCGAGGGTGCGGCCGGCTTCCTTGTTGGACGCACCGGAGGCGAACTGCTCCAGCACCTCGCGCTCCCTGCGCGTCAACGGCTCGCGTCCTGGGAAATGCAGCGAGCCGAATTTCGGCGAGGCGTTTTCCGCCTGCCTGCGCGCATAGGCCCCGATCGCCTCGTCGAGCCGACCGACGATCTCGCTGCCGCGGAACGGCTTCTCGATGAAGTCGAGCGCGCCGCTCTTGATGGCGCCCACCGCCATGGTGATGTCGCCCTGCCCGGAGATCATGAAGATCGGTGCCGGATAGTCCTCGCCATGCAGCTCCTTCAGGATGTCGAGGCCCGACTTTCCGGGAATGTGCACGTCGAGCAGGATCGCAGCCGGTGTGCGGGTTCGCGCGACGGAGAGCAGCGCAGCGCCGTCCGCAAAACAGATCACCTCATAGCCCGCCGCCTTCAACACCATCGACAAGGTGTCGCGAACGGCAGGGTCATCGTCGACCACGAAGATTTCACCGCGAGAGCTTTGTTCGGCCATGTGCCACATCCAGTTGGCATGAAGGACTCGCGTCCGCGCCATCCCGTTATGGCGTTCGGCGCGGATTCGGCCCACCCGTATTTGTACGGGACATGGACTTAACGCACAAGTAGCGGCAGGGTGTCTAATTGCGGGGTACGGAGAATATCCATGCTAAATTACGCCGGCATACCCCCGCTCGCCGCGATGGCCGATACTGACAGCCGTCAGTTGATCGCAGCCGAACTTCGCTCTCTGATCGCGCGCATCGAGATCAGCATGCGTCTGATCGACGCGGCGATGGAGGACGAAGACGATAGCGCTACCGCGGGTTCCACCGAGATCGTCGTGCTCGACGACGTCACGCCGCGTTATGCCACCGCGAGCGCCGCCCTCAACGCCTGCCGGGCGGAGCTCAGCCACGCCCTGCAGCAATTGTCGGAATCTGGCGGCGCAGCGTAAGTCGCAGTCAGCGCGGCTGACCTGCCGCGGCTGATCGCATGGCAGCTCCGCGCTTCAGGCGCGGTGCCGTTCCACGATCGCGTCGGTGGCGACACCACCCCAGGTGTGAATCGCCGGCAGGCCCATCGCGGTCTTGCCGAGATTGGCGAGGCTGATGCGCAGGGCCGCGAGGTCCAGCGGCTTCGGCAGGCTCTGGAGCTCGATCCCCACGGATCGGGCGAAGCTGCGGGCGGCGCTGCGGCGCTTGCCGTCCATGCCGCTGATGACGATCACGGCACCGGCGAATTTCGCCTCCGCCATCTCGCGCAGCACGTCGACGCCGTCGCCGTCCTCCAGCACGAGGTCGAGCGTCACGCAGTCGAAGCGCGCGGCGCGGAGCTTCTCGATGGCTTCCGCCACGGACGGCGCCACGGTGACTTCGTGGCCGGCCTGCTTGGCCGCGACTGTGATCAGGCTGCGCTGCGTGGCGTCGTCGTCGACCACCAGCAGCTGGAGCGCACGCCGCTCGGCGACGTCGGGCAGGTTGGACGTGACAGGGGAGAGGGAACTTCTGGGCATTGCCGTATTCCTGAGATTGAGACCGGCAATGGATACACGGTTCGCGCTTAGGCGACGTAAAACCGCCGCGGCAAATTCTTCCGGATGTTTCAGCAAATATAAAGCAACGTCGCGGAAAGCGCGCAGTCCTGCGCAGGCGCGCTGCCGATCAGGCCGCCGCGTCGTGGCCGCCGGCCGCGCCGCGCTTCTTCCGGTTCTTGCCGCGCAGGAACTGGATGTCCATCTCGGCGCCGTTGACCCGCACCAGCTCGCAGCGGCGGTAGGCAAGGCCGGTGGACGACAGCAGCAGGAAGAACTCCTTCAGGTTCAATCCCTGGATCGAGCCTTCCACCGTGAGGATGGCGTCGGTGTCGGAGATCGCATTGAGCTTGCAGTCGCGGCGCCAGGTGCCGTCGATGGCCATGATGCAGACATCATAGCCGCGACTGAACGTCACGCGTTCGGTGCCCTTGCCATCCTCGGCCATGCCTATCGTCCTGCCATGACCGCCATGCGCGGCGCCGCACCGGGGAGCACCGGCTTGGCAACTGCGGCACGCGGATCGTTCGGCTTGTAGAGGCCGCGCCGCTCCGGGATCGGCCTGAACGTATCGGTCAGTCCGACCACGGTCTCGGCCGCACCGAGCACCAGGAAGCCGTCGGGCTCGATCTGGCGCGCCAGGCGGTTGAAGATGTTGATCTTGGTGTCCTGGTCGAAATAGATCAGCACGTTGCGGCAGAAGATGACGTCGAAGGTGCCGAGCTGGGCGAAGTCGTGCAGCAAATTGAGCTGGCGGTGCTGGATCATCGCCCGCAGCTCGGGATTGATCTGCCAGGTCTCGCCGGTCTGCTTGAAATATTTCACCAGCATCTGGATCGGCAGGCCGCGCTGCACCTCGAACTGGCTGTAGATGCCGGCCTTGGCCTTCTCCAGCACCTCCTGCGACAGGTCGGTCGCGATGATCTCGATACGCCAGCCGGTGAGGGCCGCGCCCAATTCCTTCAGGCACATCGCCAGCGAATACGGCTCCTGCCCGGTCGAGCCGGCGGCGCACCAGATGCGCACGCTGCGCTTGCCGGCGCGCGCCTTGATGATCTCGGGCATGATGGTGTCGCGGAAATGATCGAACGGGACCTTGTCGCGGAAGAAGAAGGTCTCGTTGGTGGTCATGGCTTCGACCACGTCGGTGATCAGCTGGCGTGAGCCGGCTTGCAGCTTCTGCACGAGGTCGGCGATGCCGGACAGCCCCACCTTGCGGGCGAGCGGCAGCAGGCGGCTTTCGATCAAATATTGCTTGTCTGCGGACAGGTCGAGACCCGAATTGTCCTTCAGGAACTTACGCAGATACTCGTACTCGGTCGGGGTCACGGATAGCCTCTTCGAAGCTGTACTGGGAACACTCTGGCCCGAACGTCAGGCCAGACACACTCAGACCATGGCTTGTCCGACCGGGATCAAACCAACTTCAGCGAACTTATCGGCGATGATGTCTTTGTCGAAGGGCTTCATGATGTACTCGTTGGCGCCGCCGCTGAGCGCCTGGGCGATATGAGCCACGTTGTTCTCGGTGGTGCAGAACACCACCTTGGGCTGGTCGCCGCCGGGCAGACGGCGCATGTGGCCCATGAACTCGAAGCCGTCCATCACGGGCATGTTCCAGTCGAGCAGCACCGCATCGGGCAGCTGCTTCTGGCAGATCTCGAGCGCCTTGGAGCCGTCCTCGGCCTCGGTGACTTGGAATTCCAGGCCCTCCAGGATCCGGCGCGCGATCTTGCGCACGACGCTGGAATCATCGACCACCAAACAGGTTTTCATTTTGGTTCTCCGGCTTCGATGTTTCGTTGGTTCACGCAGCCATCTGCACTTCGGTCTTCAATTCGAGCACGCGGTCAACATCGAGGACGACCATGAGCTGGCCGTCGAGACGGTGGACGCCGCCGGCGAGCTTGGCCATGCGGGGATCGAGGTTGACGGGGTTTTCCTCCTTGCCGTCCTCGGGCAGGCGCAGCACCTCGCCGATCTGGTCGATGAGGAGACCATAGGATTCGCCGCGAAGGTCGACGCCGACCGCCATCGGCGCCTTGCCGTCCTCGACCTTGGGCAGGCCGAGACGGGCGCGCATGTCGATCACGGTGACGATGCGGCCGCGCAGGTTCAACACGCCGGCGATCTCGCGCGAGGCCAGCGGCACGCGGGTGACGCGCTCGGGCATGAACACGTCCTGGACGCGCGAGATCGGCAGGCCGAACAGCTGGCCGCCGATCATTGCGGTGACGTATTCGACCATGGCGCCTTCGCCAACTTGCGTCTTCTTGCTCATCTGCGTATCTCCTGATCCGCCGTCTTACGCCGCCGCCCGGCTCAGCTCGGAGGCGCCGGCCGCGCCCGCGGTCTGCTCCTTCAGCGCCGCGATGAGGCCGGGACGGTCGAACTTGGCGACATAATCGTGGAAGCCGGCCTGCCGGCCGCGCTCGATCGCCGCCGGCGACACCAGCGCCGACAGGCCGATGATCGGCGTTGCCGCAAGGTTGTTGTCGGAGCGGATCACTTCCGCGAACTCGAACCCGTTCATGTCGGGCATCTCGATGTCGGTCAGGATCACGTCGAAGTTTTGCGCGCGCAGTGCCGCAAGGCCCTCCTGCGCGGTCGGCGCGGTGCGGACGCGGTAGCCGGCGGCTTTCAGGACGGGCGCCAGCATGTTGCGGAAGAAGGCGCTGTCGTCGACCAGCAGCACCGACTGCGAGTGCATCGACGGCTTCATCTCCTTGCGGGTGAACCAGTCGGCGAACGCCATCGGCAGGAAGTGGCCGACGTCGATCACCTCGGTGGCCTGGCCCTTGATCACGGCCGAGCCGAGAATGCCGGAGGAGGAGCCGCCGACCTCGATGTTGAGCCGTTCCTCGACGATGTCGATGATCTCGTCGACGACGAGGCCCATGGAGCGGCCATCGTCGGCGAACACCAGGATCGGCTGGGCGCCTTGGCTTGCGATGGTGACGCTCTCCATCGCCACCAGCGGCATCAGCTGCTCGCGGTACTGCACCATGTAGCGGCCGTTGGAGAACTCGATCTTGTCGGCGGGCAGCTCTTCGAGGCGCGTGACGAGGCCAAGCGGGACCGCCTTGGGCTGCGACGAGCCGGCGCGGAACACGAGGAGCGAGGTGGTCTGCTCGCCGCTTCCGATGTGATGCGCGCCGTTCTCGTCGGCCATGTCATGGGCCGAGGAGCCGGCGGCGCCGAGCGCTTTGGCAATGCCGTTGGGGTCGATGATCATGATCACCGCGCCATCGCCCAGAATGGTGTTGCCGGAGAACATGTCGATGTGACGCAGTTTCGTCGACATCGGCTTGACCACGATTTCTTCGGTGTGGAACACGCCGTCGACGACGATGCCAAAAGTCTGGCTGCCGACCTGCGTGACCACGATGAAGCCGTTCTCGGGATCGGAGGCGGCGCCGTCGTCGATCTTGAGCAGCTTCTTGAGGTGGATCAGCGGCAGCAGCTTGTTGCGCAACCTGAGGACCGCGGTGTCCTTGATGCGCTCGATGCGGTGCTCGCTGTTGGCGCGGGCGCGGACCAGCTCGACCACCGAGAGCTGCGGGATCGCGAAGCGGTCGCCGGCGGCTTCCACGATCAGCGCGGAGACGATGGCGAGGGTCAGCGGGATCTTGATGGTGACACTTGAGCCTTCACCCGCCACCGACTTGATGTCGATGGTGCCGCCGATCTGGTCGATATTGGTGCGGACCACGTCCATGCCGACGCCGCGCCCCGACACCGAGGTGATGGCGGCCGCGGTGGAGAAGCCCGGCGCGAAGATGAACTTGTGGATCTGGGCTTCGCTCATCTTCTCGAGCTCGGCCTCGGTGACGAGACCTGACGAGAGCGCCTTGGCCTTGATCTTCTCGGTGTTGAGGCCTCTTCCGTTGTCGGCGATGCAGATGATGATGTGGCCGCCCTCGTGATAGGCGGACAGGCGAATGGTGCCCTGCTCGCCCTTGCCGCTAGCCAGGCGCTCGGCGGGGGTCTCCAGGCCATGATCGGCGGAGTTGCGCACCATGTGGGTGAGCGGGTCCTTGATCAGGTCGAGCACCTGGCGGTCGAGCTCGGTGTCGGCGCCGTGCATCTCCAGCTCGATCTGCTTGCCGAGTTCGCTGGAGAGGTCGCGGACGATGCGGGGCAGCTTCTGCCAGGCATTGCCGATCGGCTGCATGCGCGTCTTCATGACGCCTTCCTGCAGCTCGGCGGTGACGTTGGAGAGGCGCTGCAGCGGCACCTTGAACTCGGTGTCCTCGTTGCGGCGGGAGATCTCCAGCAGCTGGTTGCGGGTCAAGACCAGCTCGGAGACCATGGTCATCAGATGCTCCAGCGTATCCACGTTGACGCGGATCGACTGGTTGGCGATGCGGTCGCCCTCACCGACACTCTCGTCGGCCATCGACTTCTTCGGCGCGGCCTTCTCCTTGGCGGCGGGCTTGGCAGTTTCCTTGGCTTCCTTCGCTGCGGGAGCGGGAGCCGCGGCCGCCGGCGCAGGTGCCGGCTCGGCCTTCGCGACTGGCGCAGGCGCCGGCGCTTCGATCGCGGTCTCGCGGAAGGCGCGCTCGAGCTCGTCGAGCGAGACTTCGCCCGGACGCAAGGGACGCTCCAGGGTCTGCTCGATCAGCGAGCCGGTCGTCATTTCTTTTGCGGGTGCGGGTGCAGCGGCGGGTGCTTCCGGCACCAGCGGCGGGGCCTCAGCGACTGGAGCAGCAGCGCCGCTCGGCATCGGCTGCGCCGAGCCGGACATGGCCGCCATGCCCTGCTCGACCATCGCTTCCAGCTTGTCGATGAGATCGCGGTCGTTGCCTTCGGGCTCGGCTTCAGTCGCCTCGAGGCCGGCGAGGATCTCCTTGATGCGGTCGATCGAGGACAGAATCACCGTCACGGCCTGGCCGGTCACCGGCATGCCGTCGCGGAATTTGCCCATCAGGGTCTCGCCGGCATGCGCCAGCGCTTCGAGCCGCGGCAGGCCGAGGAAGCCGCAGGTGCCCTTGATGGTGTGGACCAGGCGGAAGATGTTATCCAGGATCTTGGCGTTGTTCGGCTCCTGCTCGAACTTCACCAGCTGATTGTCGACGGTGTCCAGGCTCTCGCTGGTCTCCGTCAAAAACTCCCGCAACAGATCATCCATGAGCTACGCCTTACTGACCTCGACCTGCATCTGGACGCCCGAGCCGTCGCGCCTGGCAATCGACGGAAGTCCGCTTCTGGATCGTTAGACATCCCCTTTCACGGTCCCGTTAATTTCAGCCTCCGTCCTAATACGGATATTGAAGAGAAATTTGCCGTTCGGCCGGATGCGAAAGCGTTTTTCAGCAAAACCGGTGCCGCGCTGCGGCCGCAAAGCACGTGAGGTAAACGCAACGACAACGGCGCGACGAGCCGCGCGAGAAAGTCCTGCTTCTGAAGGGCGATACACGTGAGGCGCGCGACATCGAATCGCGTGGCCCGGCAGCGGCAGCGCTCACGCGGCCATCGATTCCCCGCTTGCATGGAGTTACGAAGTTCGCGTTTGCAGTAAACGGACGGTTACCTCGCGGCCGTGGCGACCCGCGCCGCGGTAACCCAGCCGCGCGGCCGCGGCAACGTCGCCAGCGGGACGATGCTCCGCTAGGCAATCGTTGATGGCGGCGACATGAAAGCGCCCTTGCCGCTTTTTCCTGCGATGGCTGCAGGGATCGGGACGCAAACCCGTGAGCGAATAGCGCCGGTTTTTGCTTCGCCGCCAATGCGGCAGGCTGTCTGCCCCTAACGGCGATATGGACGATACACAACCTTTGCAATAGAATCTCTTGCCGTGCAACTGAATGACGAACGGTGCGCGGCGCCGATCATCCATTGCATGCGCCGGATTGACCTGCATGACCGCGAGCAGCCGCCCGCCCAACCAGTTGCTGCAAAGACTCGACGCGGCAGACTTCGATCTGCTGCGCCCTCATCTGACGACGGTGGCAATGGTCAGGGAGTCTGTCTTGGGGAAGGCGGGCGCCGCGCTGAAACACGTCTACTTCCCGCATGGCGGTTCCGTCTCCATCACGGTGGGTCTGGCCGAAGGACAGATGATCGAGGTCGCGATGCTGGGCTGCGACAGCGTCGTCGGCGCCGGCGCGGCGCTGGCCGACGGCATCGCGCCGGCGGACGCGGTGGTCTTATTCCCCGGAGCTGCATCCATGCTGGAAATCGCGGCGTTCCGGGCGGTGGCCGCCGCAAGCGCGCCGTTTCGCAGCCTCATGGTCCGCCATGAGCAGGCCCTCCTCGCGCATGCCCAGCAATCTTTGCTCTGCAACACGCTCCACTCCGTCGAGGCGCGGCTGGCGCGCTGGCTGTTGCGGGCCCGCGACCTCTCCAACAGCGAGATGCTCCCGCTGACGCAGGAAGCGCTGGCGCAGATGATGGGCGTCAGGCGCAACGCCATTTCGCTGGTCGCACATGCGCTCCAGCAGGCCGGCATCATTCACTACACCCGCGGCCAGATCGAAATCGTCGACCTGCAGGCGCTGGAAACGACCTCCTGCGGCTGCTATTCGGCGGTGAAAGCCCAGCACATGCGCCTGATCGGCGCCTTGCCGTGACGATGGCGCTGGCTGCATGCCGTGACGCACACAGCGACGCGGCGATCGGCGCGACCGGACATCTTGTCCCAATTGCCAATATATCCCGACGGGCAGATGATGAAACTGCTCGTGCGGGGAGCGATTTCGCTTGCCCCGACTTTGCTGGCGCAGGAGACGGAGACAGCTTTGGAAACGATGGTGCGCCCATCCAACGGTTTCCTGTCCGCGCTGTCGGCAGACGATTATGAATTGATCCGCCCGCATCTGCGCACCGTGGATCTGCCGCATGACGCGGTGCTGGTCGAGACCGGCGAGACGCTCAGGCGCGCTTTCTTCCCGCACCGCGGCGTGATCTCGCTGGTGGTGAAGCTCGCCAAGGGCGAGCATGTGCAGGTCGCCATGATCGGCCGCGACAGCTTGCTCGGGACGCTTTCCACCATGGGCGACGCCTGCGCGCTGAACACGGCGATCGTGCTGGTTCCCGGCGTCGCGTCCGTGATGGATCTCGACCGGTTGCGCGGCGCGGCCGAGCAGAGCAGCAGCCTGCGGACGCTGCTCACGCGCCACGGGCTGGCGGTGTACGCCCAGGTCCAGCAGACCGCGGGCTGCAACGTCGCCCATCCGGTGGAATCGCGGCTGTCGCGCTGCCTGCTGCACACCCACGATTTGTCGGGCGACTATCGGCTGCTGCTGACCCAGGAGGCGATGGCGCACATGATCGGGGCTCGGCGCAACAGCGTGTCGCTGGTCGCCAACACGCTCCAGCAGGCTAATTTCATCCATTACAGCCGCGGGCACATCCAGATCCTCAATCTGGACGGGCTGCGCCAGACCGCGTGCGAATGCTACGCCACCGTGAAGGCCCAGTACGACCGGCTGCTCGGCTCGCACTGAGCGGCGCCCTCGCATGGTAAACCTTCGGCTAACGCCGGCGCGCAAACACGCTCCGTCCTGCTACCGGAACTGAAATGCGGATGCCGTAGACACGGGGCTCGCGCCGCACGCGCCGCGCGACCGGTGAACCGCAATCAGGACAGGCAAAGCCATGTTTGAAGTGACCGTCGCGCCTGTTCGGAAAGCGATCGATGCCGCACCCGTGCGCGAGCCGGGTGCGTATGCAGCGCTGGTGGCGGAGATCGGCGAGGACGGCGCCCAGGAAGTGCGCACCGTGTTCTGGAGCGAGACCTGCGCACGCCTGCAACTGTTCCGCACGCTGGCGCTCGCGCAGCACCACGCCAGGATCGCGCGTGAAGCGCATTCGCTGAAGAGCGCGGCCGGGACGTTCGGCTATGTCAGGCTCGCGGCGCTGGCGCTGCGGCTGGAGCAGACCGCGGAAACGCTTGACGAGATCGAATTCCGCGATCTGCTGGACCTGATGGACGGCGCCTTTGACGCGGCGCGCGCGCAGGAGCCGCAGAGGTAGCAAACTCTATGAAAGCCCGCCGTACTTCTACGGTTTGGGATTTTTAGAGATGGCTAATCATAGGTGGTGATAGTCGCCGGAAACCAGGAGGGTTTCCATGTTCACCTATGAGACCGCGGACCAGAAAGAGGTCCGTCGCTTCCGCATCGCACAGTTCAACGGCCGGATGGCGACGGTGAAGTCTGGCGAGGCGACGGTGACTGGTTTCGTTCGTTCGGTGCTGGAGCAGGAATCGAGCACGCCGCCGCGCTGGACCATCACGATCATCCCGAACGCGCCGAAGGAAGAGCCCAAGCCGCTGCGGTCCGGCTCGCGCGCGCGTCCCTTCGCCGAAGACTATTTCTGAGCGCGTTGGGGTTCCCGGCCTGTCTCAGGCCCGGGCAACACATGGATCTCAATCGATCGAATGCAGCAGCGCCGCACGGACGAGGTCCGCGGTGTTGCGCGCGCCGAGCTTGCGCATCGCCTCGGCGCGATGGCTCTCGAACGTGCGCGGGCTGATCTGCATCCGCAGCGCGCCCTGCTTGTTCGAATAGCCCTCGCTGATCAGCCGCAGAACTTCGCGCTCGCGCTTGGTCAGCCGCTTCTGGCCCGACAGGCCGATAAGCTCGGCGCTGGGCAGGCGCTGCGGCTGCGCCGCGCGGGCCGGCTTCAATTCTGCATCCTCGGCGCCGGACGGGGCCGGCAGGACACCCTTGTGAGGGCCGGCAAGCTGCTTGACGAGGCCGCAAACGCGCTCGGTCTGCGCCAGCGCATTCTCCACCACCCGCTGCAAATAGGCACGGTCGCCGGTGACAGGCGCGAGCTGATCGCTGTGATGCTTGATCTCGCCCATGTAGAGCAGCAGCGCCGTCAGGGGGCCGTTGAGCTCGCGGGCGATGGCGGCGGCCATTTCGTCGGCAGCCTTGGTCCGGGCCGCGTTCAGGCGGACGAAATCGAGCTCATCAGCTGGAGCAGCGCTCTCGTACCATTCCGACGGCCGCGAATCAGTGGCCGTATCATTCTGTGACCCCATGTGGTTCGTTTACCGGAACCCACCCCGGTCTGTGGTTAACTTTTTGCTCCGTAAGACTACGGTGATTTTGACGGTTTTGTGCTGAAATATCGACTTCGGCACAATTTGTGCTTGCGGGCCGCGACTACTCACCGCGCCAGAGTTGAGATTTCCGCTCGGAACCCGAGCCGGCGCGCGGCAACCTCCTTAACCACGGCGTCCCGGCCGGACCTCGCGGCGCCCGGTTTTTACGGATTAATTAACAATGACTTGCTTCTCTTGGCAGGATTGAGAGCGCGCAAATGCCTCCCCGCCTCGAGCCCTGTAGGGCTTGGTGGGAAACGCTGCGAAAGATTGCGTGCCATGAACGAGATCGATCGGCTGTCCGAGTTCTTGCAGAGGCTGACGCCGCTGTCGCGGAGCTGTCTGCTCAGCGAGCTTGAGCGGCTCGAGCTCTGCGGCATCGACATGCCGGGCTCGGCCGAGATCCAAGCGCGCCTGCGCGCCGAGTTTCGCAAGGACGGATCCAACCAGGCGCGCGCCACCAACCCGTCGCGTTATTTCTTCGCGCCGCTCGAGCTGCTGCTGATCGACGGCGCGCCTGAGCATGCCAATCTGGGGCGGATCTCGCGCAACACCCTCACCCCGATCTGGGAGTGGATCTGCCGCGACCTGCTGCCGACCATGGCGCGCGACTACATCAAGGCGATCAACGACCAGGTCGCCGCCAACAACCCGAAGGAAGTGCTGAAGACCGCCTCGATCTTCCAGACCAAGGTCATCAAGGTCCTCGAGAACACGCTGGCTTCAGCCGAGAGCGCCGAGTTCGCGCGCGGCAAGCTCGCGCAGTACACCGCCTCGCGCACCGCCTTCGACGACGTGAGGAAGATGCAGCATGTGCTGCGCGCCGGCGACGCGCTGCCGAAGTTCAACGAAAAGCTGCCCGAGAAGATCGCGAAATTCGACGACGGCCAGGTCGCGCAGATCACCGCGCAGCTCGACGCCTTCAAGAAGGCCCATCCCGAAGCGCTGCCCTACGCGCTGACGCTGGTGGCACGGCGCCTGAAGACGTCCTGGCAATTGGCGCGCCTCGCCACCAAGGCGGCTGCCAGCAAGAGCGCCGCCGACGTCGCCGCGACGCCCTATGCCTGCGTCGTGCCGATGGTGCTCGACAGGCTCGATGACAAGCGCCTCGCCCTGCGGGTCGCGCTCCGGCACAACCGCGTGCTGGTCGCGCGCGACCTGCTCGCCGAGATCTACGACACCGAATATGCGCTCAAGGTCCGCATCGACAGCATCGAGGCCAGCGAATGGGGGGTCCGCCTTCAGCAATTGATGGACGCGATCGCGGCACTGGTGTCCGCCGAGGTGAGCCGCTTCCCCTCCAATGTCGGGCACATCCTCGGCTCACGACGGCTGCGCAGCCACGACACGCTTGGCGGCAAGCTCTCCTATCTGGCCTGGAAGGGACGCGACGCCGTGCAGGACGGCGCGGCCGCGTTTCGCAAATTGATCGGGCAGACCTGATCTCGCGCGGCTAACGCGGCAGGCACAGGAAGCGATCCATAAATCGCCCTGACAGCACGAACCTGAACCACCAATAGATCATTCGCCGCATCGACATAGCTGCAATCCTCGACAGCCCACCACCGGCTGTGCGGAGCAATAGCGCACGTGCAGCAATGCGCATGTGAGGTATTTCACATTTGGGCCGTCGCGGCCGGACCCATTGTCGCAGAACTGTCACGAGCGAAGGCGGAACTTGCGCGCATCGCGCGAAAATGAGTTCGTCGCTCATGGCCGCCGCAACTATCCTCCGATGCGCCGCAGAAGCATTGAGAAGGAGGTCGCGATGAGACCGGCTCGACTGACGTTGACGATGGTGGCGTTGCTCACGGGCGCGCTGGCGCTCACATCGGCGACGACAGCGCAGACGTCGCCGCCGCAAGGCAATGCCGCGCCGACCGCCGACAATGCGGTGCTGCTCACCATCTTCTTCAAGCACGACCAGTCCCGCCCGCTGAACGAGCTGAACGCGCAGCTCGAGAAGCAGGGCTACTACAAATCCTTCCCGCCGCCCGGCGTCGAGGTCGTGAGCTGGTACGTGATGATGGGAATCGGCCAGGTGATCACGCTGCGCCTGCCGGCCTCGCGCTTACGCGAAGTCAATCGCATCATCGAGGACACCGCGTGGGGGCCCCTACCGCACCGAGTTCTATCCGACCTACGATTACAAGGCGATCGGGATGGCCCAACACGACAAGGCCACAAGCAATTGAGGCGTCCATTATTCAATTGGGCGAAACGCAAACGGCTTCGTCCTATTGCAGGACACCGCTGCTTCCTGCGCACCGGCCGCGACGTTCGGGAATCTTCCGCGATGACGGTGTCACACAGCCGTCACGCACGCTCAGACGTAAAAACTTCTCTAGCGAAATCCGAACAATTTTAAACGAGCTGCGTGCTTTAACGTTACCCAGATAATTCAACAATCGGCTGAAGCCCTCCATATTTGAAACTGCTCCCATCGCTAACACCATTCGCGGAACGGGAGTGGTTTGCGATGAACGATGAACTTGTTGAGCTCGCCGGACGAAGGCCCAAAACCTTCGGACGGCGAAAAATGATGCCGCGCGCATGCGTCGCCGACAGCAAGCGCCACCTGCGCGCTTTCCTCGCCGAGGTGCTGGAGGATCTCGGCTTCGTCACCAGCGAATGCGCCAGCGCCGAAGAGCTGCAAGCCGTGCTGACCAGCGACTTGCCGGATTTGATCCTGCTCGGCATCGCCGCCGACGGCATCGAGCCCGGCAAGTTTTTGGAGACGCTGGTGCGCGAGGCCTTCGACGGCAAGGTTCTGACCGTGGGCGCCCGCGAGTCGATCATCGTCAAGGCGGTGCAGCAGGTCGGCGAGGAGTATGGCCTTGCGATGCTGCCGCCGTTGACGACGCCCTTTGCCGCGGAGACGCTGCGCGAGCGCATCGCGATGCTGCTGCCGGAGGAGCCGGCGCCGAGCCCGGCTGTGTATGTCGGCGAGGCCCTGCATGCCGGCTGGCTCGAGCTCTGGTACCAGCCCAAGATCGACGCGCGCACGCTGATCCGCAGCGGCGCCGAGGCGCTGGTGCGGATGCGGCATCCGACCTGGGGCGTCGTGCCGCCCGCCTATTTCATTCCCGAGCCCCACGATCCGCATCTGCGCGACCTGTCGGAATTCGTGATCGAGCGCGCCGTGCAGGACTGGCACTATCTCCTGGAGCAGCAGAGCCCGGTCGATCTCTCGATCAACCTGCCGGCGTCATATCTGAAGGAGCCGCAGGCCGCGCGCGACCTCTGCCGCCGCATGCCGACGCATCCGGCCTTCGGCGGACTGACGATCGAAATCGACAGCGAGGAGGCAATCCGCGACCTCGATCTCCTCGCCGAGGTCGCGCGCGAGGTGCGCCTACACAACATCGGCCTGTCGATCGACAATCTCGGCGCCAACTGGCCGTCGCTGATGGACCTCGACAAGATTCCCTTCATCAAGCTGAAGGCCGACCGGCACTTCGTCACCGGCAGCGGCAATGATCGCCTCAAGCGCACGGTGTGCCGCCACATCGTCGAGCTCGCGCACGGCTACGGCGCGTGCACCATCGCCGAAGGCGTGGAGAGCCGCGCCGACCTCGTCGCCGCGAACGAGCTCGGCTTCGACCACGTGCAGGGCTATCTGTTCGGCAAGCCGATGCCGCTGAAGAAGTTTGCACGGAGCGCGCTGACCCGGACCGTGATGGGAGGCGAGTGAGGCCATCGCCTCACCCAAACCGAGAGCTATTTCGCATTTCGATTCTTGCTTGCGCCCTTGAGAGGCGCCGAGGGCCGTGGGTTCGCCGATTCAGCAGACTGAATACAAGACAGAAGATCAACGTAGCTTTGGGCGTAGGGGATTGAGGTTACCTCGGCTTCGCAGCGATCCCGAACGGGACCGGCATTTGCGGTCCAAAGGGCGCTCAGCTGTTGCTGAGCGTCTGTTTCATCACTCATGCATTTCTCGAGGCTCTGCCCCAGAACGACTCCGTTTGCCTTGTCATCAGCCACCGTCGCCTTGCACAGGACCTCCACATTCAAATGGGGGACGCGGTCAGAAACGGGCGTGACCAGCTGGCCTCCGAGAAGTGCCGCCGACAAAAGCGCAACCTTCATCCTGACCTCCTCAGGTTCTGCCAGCCCATGAGCTTGAGTGCTCCCACCGCGGCTGCGCCTGCTGGCCCCTTGCGATCAGCTGCTCGCAACCCTCCTGACGGCCGGCGGAGACCAGCTGCCGTTGATGATCGAAGGCGCCTTCTCGTTCGGCCAATACATCCGCAGCATCAGAACGAACTTGCCGGCGGGTGCGGGCAGCCAGTTCGACTCCTTGTCCGTTCCAGGCGAATCCTTCTGGATATAAAGGTCGATCGTTCCGTCCGGATTGGGCTTGAGATTCTGACGAGCGCTGATCGAATAGCGGTTGAGCGGATTGGCGACGAAGAAATACTTCTCATCGTACATCGTCAGCGACCAGAAACCGCCGACAGGAGGAAGCTGCCCCTTCGGGAAGCGCATCACATACTTGTTGCTGCCGACGTAATCTTTACCATCGACGTCCTTCTGCGACGTCGGATAGCAGGCATCCTGGATTCGGTTGGCACCGAGCCCGATGGCTGTGACCAGGGCGCGATTGAGGTAGTCGGTGCCGTAGACGCCGGTCTCCGTGTCGAATGCCCAGCCGTTCGTGTTCCTGATGGCCTTGTTGACCTTGAACTGGATCATGATCCGGTCAAAACCGACTTGCGGGATGCGCTTCGCAAAATCGGCGTCGAGCTTGCTCGCGTCAAAATCCTTGCCCGGAACGAGACCGATCTTCGCGAATTTGGCCAGCTCAGGAGCGTCGGCGGCTCCCGGCGGATTGCGTTTCATCAGTTGAGCCAGAAGGCTGAAATATGCCACGGCGTCCATACGATTGACCTGATCGCGCACCGGCGTGGTCATGTCGATCGCCGCATCGACCTTGCCAGGTGGAGGCGTGTAGGATTGCCCGTAGGCGCTCAGGGGGAAGAGCTTGCACTCATCCTGGGCGGCGTGCACCGCCGCGTAGTCCTCGGGTGTGCCGGTACAGTAGATGCGACCTAGAATCCATACGATGCTCGTCGGCGACTTGTATTCCTTCACGCCGGCAGGGAGCTTGCCTTTCCAACCCGGGCCGGTGATCGCATAGACCTGCGCCTTGGTCCCCGTCGTGCGCTTGCCCGGGACCTGGAATACGTTTGTCCAGCCATCAAGCATCGGAAACAGAAAATAGCGGTCCTTCATGTCGGGGATACTGACGACCCACGGCTCGTCTCCCACGTCGATCCACGCACTGGTGTAGAGCGTATCCGCATTCGGAGCCGTCACATCCCTGAAGCTTGCGTCGGGATAGGTCCGCAGCTTGATGAATTGCCCCATAGGCCCGCGCGTACCCTCGACGGCAGCCATATTGGTCATGACCCGCCGCGTCATCTCCATCGTCACGAGCGGATAGCCGAACACATAGGCGTCGGTGGCAAGCCAGAAATCTTCGCCACCTTCAACCGCGCTCAACAAAGGACCGTCGTAATCCGCTCGGCCGACCGAGAGTGCAAGTGCCGAGATCGCGCTTCCCAAACCGCCAGACAAGAGATTCCGACGAGTCATGTTCATGACGCTACTCCCAAACCTACTCTGATCTCGAGAGATCGAATTGAATTATGGATACTCTCGCAACGATGGGCGCATTTTTGTCGATCGAGCGAGGTTGCCGATCACCGCCACATCAGCCAACCTGCAGAGGGGATATCGGCCATGCGTTGTTACGTCGTTGCGAAATAGGCACGCGATGCATCAGGGAGATAACTCTCCTCATGCCATGAGATACCGCGTGCCGGCACGGACGTTGATCTAGATCAACATTGGTGCTCGCACATGCCTGGTCAGGAATTGCACTGCATTCACGCGTACCGCCGTGCGAAGAACACGCAGACGACCACGAGCGCGGTCGCGGCGATCATGCTCCAGGCGACCGGCTCGTGCAGCAGCAGGCCTGCGAGCGCGAGGCCGAAGAACGGCTGGAGCTGCTGCAACTGGCCGACACGCGCGATACCGCCGATCGCGAGTCCCCGGTACCAGAAGATGAAGCCGACGAACATGCTGAAGACCGAGACATAGGCGAGCCCGATCCAGGCCGGCGCGCCGACGCCGCTCCACGTCGGCGGCCATGCCCAGATCGCGAGCGGCAGCATCAGCGGCAACGCAAGCAGCAGCGCCCAGGAGATCACCTGCCAGCCGCCGACGCGGCGCGACAGCGCGGCGCCTTCCGCATAGCCGAGCCCGCACAGCACGATCGCGGCGACCATGAGCAGATCGCCGGTGAGCGAGGCCGAGCCATCGCTGGACACGGCAAAGCCCGCCACCGTCGCGCTGCCGAGTACGGCGAACAGCCAGAACAGCGGCCGCGGACGCTCGCCGCCGCGCAGCACGGCAAAGATCGCGGTCGACAGCGGCAGGAGGCCGATGAAGACGATCGAATGCGCCGAGGTGATGTGCTGGAGCGCGAGTGCGGTCAGCAAGGGGAAGCCGACTACGACGCCGATGGAGACGATCGCGAGCGAAGCGAGATCCTTGCGCTCCGGCCGCGCCTGACGGAGCAGGAGGAGCACGGCCGCACCGATCAGCGCGGCAATGATCGCGCGCGCGGAGGTCAGGAACAGCGCGGAGAAGCCGCCGACCGCGACGCGCGTCGCCGGCAGCGAGCCGCTGAAGATGATGACGCCCAACAGACCGTTTGGAAGTCCGCTGCCCCAGCCGCTGCCCGCAGATTGCATTTTCATCTCGCTTGTTGGGTCGCCATCCTCGGCGTTCTGCGCTGGCGAGACCAGCGACAATCCAGTACAATCCGGAAGAGCTGTATGGGTATGGAAGGCAGTACACCTTGGACGGCACGGCGCAAGCGAAGGGACGCGGCGGAACGCGGACCCTGGATGTGATGAGCGCGATCCGCGCCAAGGTCGCGGGCCGCGCGCTCAGTGCCGGCGACCGCCTGCCGTCGATCCGCCGCCTTGCCGCAGCGATGGGCGTCTCGCCGTCCACCGTCGTCGAAGCCTATGACCGGCTCGCCGCCGAAGGCCTGATCCGCCCCCGCCGCGGCTCGGGCTTCTATGTGTCACCGACGGCGGCGCCGCCGCTGGCACTTGCCGAGGCCGAGCCGCGCCGCGACCGCGAGGTCGACCCGTTCTGGGTCTCCAGGCAATCGCTCGATACCGACCCGGCCGTGCCAAAACCCGGCTGCGGCTGGTTGCCACCGGAGTGGATGCCCGAAGAGGCCTTACGCCGCGCCGCCCGCGCGCTGGCGCGGACCGAGGCGAGCGTGCTGACCAATTACGGCTCGACGTCCGGCTCGCTCGCGCTGCGCCGTCTGCTGCTGGCGCGCCTCGCCGAAGACGGGATCGAGGCTTCGATCAACCAGCTGATGCTGACCGGCTCGGGCACGCAGGCGACCGACCTGATCTGCCGCTTCCTGCTGCGGCCCGGCGACACCGTGCTGGTCGACGACCCCTGCTATTTCAATTTTCGTGCGCTGCTGCGCGCGCATCAGGTCAGGATCGTCAGCATACCCTACACGCCGTCGGGCCCTGACATCGCGCGCTTCGAGCAGATTCTCGGCAGCGAGAAGCCGCGGCTCTACATCACCAATTCAGCGCTGCACAACCCGACTGGCGCGACGATCTCGCTCCAGACTGCGCACCGGCTCCTGACCGCGGCCACGGGCCACGACCTCACCATCATCGAGGACGACATCTTCGGCGACTTCGAGCCGGAGCGCTCGCCGCGCCTGGCCGCGCTGGATGGCTTGAACCGCGTGATCCGCATCGGCAGCTTCTCCAAGACGCTGTCGGCTTCGGTGCGCTGCGGCTACATCGCCGCGCGGCCCGACTGGATCGAGCATCTCGTCGACCTCCAGGTCGCAACCAGTTTCGGCGGCCCAAGCCCGGTCGCGACCGAGATCATCACCGCCGTCCTGGCCGGCGGCAGCTATCGCAAGCACATGGACGAGCTCCGGCAAAGGCTCACACGCACGCGCCGCGACGTCGCGCGCAAACTTCAGGCTCTTGGCATCGAGCCCTGGCTGATGCCGCGCGGCGGCTTCTTCCTCTGGTGCCGCCTCGCGGCCGGACAGGATGCCACGCAGGTCGCCCGCGCAGCGCTGAATGAGAACGTCGTGCTCGCGCCCGGCAACGTCTTCAGCGTGTCGCAGACCGCGCAAAACTTCATGCGGTTCAACGTGACGCACATGAACGAGCCGCGGATGTGGGACGTGATGCGGCGGGCGTTGATGACGGCGCCGGCATGATGGCCGACGAGAAGGCGCCGCAGATGACATTCAGTTCGCCTTGATGCCGGCCTCGCTGATCAGCTTGCCCCATTTTGTGCTTTCACTCTCGATGAAGCGGCCGAACTGCTCCGGCGAAGTTGGCGCGGGCTCTGCGCCGAGGGTCCGGATCTTCTCGGCGACCGACGGATCCTTCAGGGCCTTCACGAAGGCTTCGTTCAGCCTCCCGACGATGGCGGGCGGCGTGCCGGCCGGGGCAACGAGCCCGAACCAGCCGACGGATTCGAAACCCGCGATGCCGCTCTCGGCCAGTGTCGGCACATCGGGAAGGGATGACAGACGGCGCGCCGAGGACACGCCGACCGCGTTGAGCTTGCCCTCGAGGATCAGCTGCTTCGATGCGGGAATGTCCAGCACCGCGAAGGGGACGTGGCCGGCGAGCACATCGACCGTCGCCGGCGCGGTCCCGCGATAGGGCACCAGCTCCATGGCGATGCCGGTCTTCTGCGTGAACAGCGCCGCCGTCAGATGCATGGCCGTGGAATTGCCGCCATGTCCGATCGACAGCGCACCCGGCTTTGCCTTGGCGAGCGCGATCGTCTCCGCCGCCGAATGCGCCGGCACGTTGGCGGAGGCGACCAGCACGAAGGGGATTTCCGCAAGCAACGTGATGGGCGCGAGCTGCTTTGGATCGAACGGCATCGACGGATTGAGGTGCGGGTTCACGGTCAGCGCACCTGCGGGCGCGACGCCGAGCGTGTAGCCGTCCGGCGCGGCCTGCGCGACCGCGGCCATGCCGATATTGCCCCCTGCCCCGGCGCGGTTCTCGATCACCAGGCCCTGCTTGAGCTCGGCGGTGACCACCGGCTCGAGCGCACGGATCACGGTGTCGGCGCTGCCGCCGGGCGGGAAGGTCACGATGATCTTGATCAATTGCTCCGGATAGGCCGCCTCGCTGGGCTCCAGCGGCAGCACGGCGAAAGTCGCGGCCGTCAGCACGGCCAGGATGCGGCGCTTTGCAACGTGAAACACGTTCTCCTCCCCAGTTGCGTTCTCGTTACGCCGCAGCGCCAGTGATGCGCGCGAGCAAGCCCGGTGGATTTTCCGGCGCGGCCTGCCCGCGCCAGGCGATGTGCTGGTCGGGCCGCACCAGCACCAGTTTTTCAGCATAAGCGCCGTTGGCTTCGTCTGCGGCAATGTCGACCAGCGCGAGCGGCATGCCGCGCTCCGCCGCGGCGGATTTCAGCGGAGCCACGTCGATCGCCGGATCGAACCGCAGCAATGTGTAGCCCGGCCCGAATGCGTCGTAGAGCGATTGTCCGTCGCGCAGGAACAGATGCGGCGCACGGGCGCCCGGCACGGTCGAGGGCGTGAAGCTGCCCATCGTGTAGGCCGGCGGGGTTTCGCCGTCATAGGCGATGATCGGCGAGGCATCGTAATAGTAGCCGAAGTTCAATCCTGCACAGCAATATTGCTGAACGTTGAGATCGTAGGCCGCCCTCGCCAGCGCCGCGCGCGCTGCGTGACCGCGGGGGGTGTCGTCCTCGATCTCCACTGAGACGCCGCCGCGCTGCGCCATCATCTTCATCGCGTGATCCATCGCAAAGCGCGAGACTTGCTCGGTGATCGGCTGACGCTCCGCCTCATAGGCATCGAGGATCGCGGCCGGCGCCCAGCCGTTGAGATGCGCCGCCAATTGCCAGCAGAGATCGACGGCATCCGCAATGCCCGCATTCATGCCGTAGCCGGCATAGGGCATCCACAGATGCGCGGCGTCGCCACAGATGAACACCCGGCGATCGCGGAAGCGATCGGCCACGAGGCGGCGCCCGACCCAGTCCTCCTTGCTGAGGATTTTGTACTCGAAGCGCTCGTCGACGCCGAGGATGGCGCGGATCGACCAGTCGCGGTCGACCGAGTCGAACTCGGGCTCATCGGGCCTCAGATGATTGTGGATCAGCCAGCGGTCATGGCCGTCGATCGCGACCGTCGTGCCCGAGCGCCTCGGATTGAGCGAGAGCACCATCCAGGCCGGCTTGTGCGCGCCCATCAGCTGCTTGAGTTGCGGCGCCTCGATGAAGGTCGATTGCACGCGCTGGATCACCGGCGTGCCGGACAGATTCGCCCCGATCGATTTGCGGACGAGGGAACGGCTGCCGTCGCAGCCGATCACGAAGCTGGCTTCGATGCGGAGGGTCTCTCCGCTGTCGAGATTGCGCGCCTGCGCGACGACATGGTCGGCGTCCTGTTCGATGTCGGTGACCTCGGTGCGGGCCAGAATGGTGATGCGCGGCTGAGCCGCGGCGTGGCTGAACAGGATCGGCTCGAGATAGATCTGGTTGATCCGGTGCGGCGGCTCGGGCGTCGGCCACCAGGTGTCGGGGCCGCCGGTGGCGCTGTAGCGGCGCGCGCGGGAGGGAATGTCGATGCGGCAAAGCTCGATGCCGGTCGCCGTGGTCCGATACGAGCAGTCGTTCGGGAAGTCGGCAGGGAGCCCGGCGTCGCGCAACTTTGCGGCGACGCCCAGCCTTCGGAAGATCTCCATCGAGCGCGCCGAGACGTGATTGCATTTGACGCTGGGCGGATCGCCGGCGTGGCGGATTTCCGCGACCACGACGTCGATCCCGCGCGAGGCCAAATCCATGGCCGCGGTCAATCCCACGGGCCCGGCGCCCACCACCAGCACCTGTGTCCTCATGCTCGTTTCCTCTTGCCCGGCGGATTCACCGTCCGCATAGCATGCATTTTATTGCAGGCTCGCTTATAAGATAAGCCAGAAAGAACTCATCAATTCATGAGCTTTGCCTATGAATGTCACCTTGCGGCAGCTGCGGGCCTTCACCGGCGTGTACCGCACGCGCAGCATCACGCGGGCCGCGCGCGAGCTCGGGATCACGCAATCGGCGGCGAGCCTTCTGGTCCAGCAGCTCGAGAGCCAGCTCGGCGTCAAGCTGTTCGACCGCTCGACGCGCTCGGTGCAACCGACGCTGGCCGCCGACGAGGCGTTTCACGCCGCCGAACGCATGCTGAGCGATGCGCAGGGCCTGTCGCGGCGCATGCGCGACCTCGCGCAGGCTCGCGCCGGCCGCGTCGCGTTTCTCGCCTCCGCGGGCGCCGCCTCCGCGCTGCTGCCGCGGGTGCTGGCGAAATTCCGCGCCGCCCATCCCGACATCGAGATCGACATGCGGGATGTCGCCGCCGACGATCTCGTTCCGCGTCTGACCGCGACCGATGCGGAGTTCGCGATCGGCAGCGTCGAAGGCGAATTCGCCGACATGACGATCGAGACGTTGACCAGCGGGCGCCTCAGCGCGATCGGCCGCCGCTCCGCCGACTTTGCCGCGCGGCGTTCCCTCACATGGGATGAGCTTGCGCAGATGCCGACGATCGCGATGCGCCGCGAGACGCGGATCCGCATGCAGATCGACCAGGCGCTCGGCACGCAGGGCAAGCACCTCAATCCGACCTATGAAGTGACGCTGATCAACACCGCGCTCGCCATGACTGCTCAGGGCCTCGGCCTCGCCATCCTTCCCGCGACCATGCTGCCGGCCGACCAGTTTCCGACACTGATCGCAAGACCGCTGGTGCGCCCGGCCATCACGCGTCCGGTGTCACTGCTCCAGCGGCAGGGCCGGACGCTGTCGCCGGCGGCGCAGGCGTTTGTCGCGACGGCGCGGACAATGCTGACGGGGCCGTGACAAGGACGCGCCCCGCAGTCCGGCTATTCTGCGAGATTGTGCTGCTGCCAGCGCAGTAGATAGGCCTGCAACCGCCAGATCAGCGCGGACAGCGCGACACCGACCAGCATCAGGACGATGACGGCGACCATCATTCCCGAGGCCTCCGCGCGCGCTTCGGACTCGATGATCAGGCGACCGATTCCCCGTTCCGCGCCGATGAACTCGCCGACGATCACCCCGATCAGGGCGAAGGAGATCGCGGGCGTCAGCGAGGCGAACACCCAGGCCATGGTCGAGGGAATGACCACCGTGCGGGTGATCTGCCACTCGCTGGCGCCGAGCAACCGCGCCGCGTTGACAAAACCTTCGTCGATCGAGCGCGCGCCTTCGAAGGTGTTGAAGAAGACGAGGAAGACGACCACGATCCACGACGTCACGACCTTCGAGGTATCGCCGATGCCGAAGGCCAGCACGATGATCGGCGCCAGCGCGATGCGGGGAATCGAATTCACTGCGGTGATGAACGGCTGAAAAATCGCGCTCAGCCGGTCCGAACGGCCCAGCACGAGGCCTGCGGCAAAGCCACTGCCGACGCCGGTCACGAAGCCGAAGAAGGTGTTCTTCAGCGTGACGGCGGTCGCGATCCAGAGATTGTTTTCCGAGCGTGCCATGCAGCGGGCGAACTCGCCATTGAACCAGCCGTTGAAGACGCCGAGCTTGGACTTGAGGCAGCTCAGAATCAGGAAATGCTCGAAGATGTCGGAGGGCCTGGACACGAAGTACGGATCGAGCAGATCCGGCACCAGCCATGGAAGTCGCCCGTGCAGGGCGTATCCCCACTGCCAGATCGACAGAAGGCAGACACAGATCAATATTTGCCACGCCAATGTTCTGCCGTGGCTGCGCGCTCGCCTCATGGCTTGCGGCCCTTCATGAATTCTTCGCCGAGCGAGTGCCAGATCAGCTGGAACAGCTCGGCGTAACGCGGCGTCTCCCGGATCTTCACGGCGTTGCGCGGGCGGGCAAAATCCACATCGAAACTCTCCTTGATCCGGCCGGGCCGGGCGGAAAACAGGATGATACGGTCCGCCAGCGTCAGCGCTTCGCCGAGATCGTGGGTCACGAACAGCACGGTCTGCTGCTCGCGTTCCCAGATGCGAAGCAGCACGTCGTGCATGTCGATCTTGGTGTGGGTGTCGAGCGCGCCGAACGGCTCGTCCATCAGCAGAACCTGCGGCTCGACCACCAGCGTTCGCATCAAGGCTGCGCGCTGGCGCATGCCGCCCGACAATGCGGAAGGATAGGCGTTACCAAAGCCCTCGAGCCCGGCCTGCATCAGGCACGTATTGACACGATCCTTTCGCTCCGCCGCCGGGACACCCGCGAGCTCGAGGCCGTAGCCGATATTGTCGGCGACGGTACGCCAGGGAAACAGGGTATCGCGCTGGAACACATAGCCGACGTTCGGCGTCGCCCGTCCGTGAATGACGGGCGTTCCGTCGATCAGGATCTGACCGCTGGTCGGCTTGAGCAGCGTCGCGATCATGTTGAGGACGGTGCTCTTGCCCGAGCCGGACGGTCCCAGAAGAGCGACGAATTCGCCGCGGCGGACGTTGAAGGAGACGTCGCGCACCGCCTCGATGGCCGTACCCGCGAGCTGGAAGGTCTTGCACAATCCGCGCACGTCGATGCGCCGCATGTCGGGCGGCGCATCGAGCTGTGGCAAATGTAATGCCTGCACGCTCAAGCCGGATAGGCCTTGCGTGCGGCTTCAATGAAGCTGGTGTTGACGACATCACCCATTGCGAGCGGCTTGATGCCGGTCATCTCGCGGAACCAGACCTTCTGACCGCGTGCGAAGCTGGCCTCGTCGATGATGCAATCGTAGTCGGTGATCTTCTTCATGACGCCGATGTCGAAAATGTTGGCGTCGCGCGACGTGCTCCCGACATAAGGCTCGATCGCGTCATAGATCTCTTCGGGCGAGTGCCCCTTGATCCACTGGGTGGCGCGCCACAGCGCGGTGACGAACGCCTGCATCTTCTGGGGGTCCTTGTCGATGCTCGACTGCAGCGTGAAATGCGACGTCACCGGAACCTTGCCGCCGATATATTTGGCCCAGACCGCCTCGTCCGTTCCGTCGAACAACAATGCGCCCCAGCCCTGCTCGACCGAATCCTTCAGGATCGACGGCGAGTTGATGAGAACGTCGACCTGTTTCGTCTTCAACGTGCCCATCATGGTGTCGACATTGCCGGTGCCGATCCAGGTCACCTTGTCGTCCAGTCCCATGGTTTCCATGTAGTAGGAGGCCCAGACGTGGTTGGTGCCGCCAAGCGACGACACCGAGACGATCGGCTTTCGTCCGTCGGGCCGCTTCCACTTCGCCAGCGCGTCGAGCGTGGTGATGCCCTGATCGAACAGATCCTTGCGGATGATGAAGATCGCGGCGTTACTGCGGGTATCGACCGGCATCAGGACCCGCGCGCTGCGGCCGTGATTGCTGAGCTGCATCGGGTGGGTGATGTCGCCGATCCCGATATCGCCCTGGGACGAGGCGATGATCTCGCGTGTCTTCACGCCGCTGCCGCCCTGGATCAGCTTGCAGTCGAGACCAGCCTCCTTGAAGAACCCGGCCCGGTCGGCGACGAATTGGGACTGATAGACGGGAATGGCCACCGGATAGATCACGCGGCCAGAGGGCGCATCTGCCCAGGCCCGCCCTGCCGTCATGGAGACACCTGCGCCGGCGACAATCGTCAGCGCGGACCGTCTGGTGATCCTGGTTCTCATCACGCGTGCTCCCTCTCCTTGCCGGCCACCTTGTCGAGCGCGTTCAGCACCGCATCGCCCATCTCCTGGGTCGAAAGTTTTCTTGCGCCGGGTTCGGCGATATCGGCGGTCCTTGCGCCGGCCGCCAGGGCCGTATCCACGGCCTTCTCCAGCAGCACGGCATCATCAGGCCGATTGAGGGTGATGCGCAACATCATTGCAACGCTGAGAATCGAGCCGAGCGGATTGGCGATGCCCTTGCCCGCAATGTCAGGCGCGCTGCCGTGGACCGGCTCATAGAGCGCCTTGCGGCGTCCGAGCCGGTCCGGCGGCCCGAGCGAGACCGACGGCAGCATGCCGAGCGAGCCCGACGCCATCGCGGCGCAATCGGAGAGAATGTCGCCGAAGATGTTGCAGGTCACCATGACGTCGAACTGCGACGGCGCCCGCACGATCTGCATCGCGGCGTTGTCGACATAGAGATGCGTCAGCTCGACATCGGCAAATTCCGCTTGATGCAGCGCCGTCACCTCCTCGCGCCACAACACGCTGGTCTCGAGCACATTGGCCTTGTCGACGGAGCAGACCCGGCCCTTGCGGGTCCGCGCCAGCTCGAACGCGGTCCGCGCCACGCGACGGATCTGGCTGGTGGTGTATTGCTGGGTGTTGAAGCCGCGGCGCTGGCCGTCGGGCAGCGTTTCGATGCCGCGCGGCTCGCCGAAATAGATGCCGCTGGTGAGCTCGCGAATGATGATGAAGTCGACATCCTTCAGCACGGAGGCCTTGAGCGGCGCCGAATCCGCCAGCGCCGGACTGGCAACGATGGGCCGGAGATTGGCATAGAGGTCGTATTTGCTGCGCAGCGACAGCAGGCTTCCCGCCTTGCGCGCTGCGGCAGGAACCTCAGTGGTCTCCGGGCCACCGGTCGCGCCCCAGAGGATCGCGTCGGCCTCCTCCATCGCCTCGGCGGTATCGTCCGGCAACACCTTGCCGGTCGCGAGATAAGGGATGAGACCATATTGCGCTTCGCGCAGCGCCACGGGAATGCCGCGCCGGGCCGAAAACCATTTGAGAATGCGATGCGACTGGTCAGTCACTTCAGGGCCGATGCCTTCGCCGCCGACCACGGCGACCTTGATCATGTTCGAGAGCGTATTCATGCCGATAGTCCTGCAAGATGAATCCACGGCCGCGCGTCGCGGTCGGATGCCTGGAATGCGCGGATCTCGGGGTCGCGCCGCAGCGTCAGCGAGATCTCATCGAGGCCTTCGAGCAGACCCGAACGCCGGCGCGGATCGATCTCGAAGACATGCCGCTCGCCCGACGGCGAGGTGACCGTCTGCTCCACCAGATCGACGCTGAGGCGTCCCGCGCCCTGGCTCGCCTCGATCTCCGCGGCGAGGCTGTCGATGACGGCCTTGTCCAGCACCACCGGCAGGATGCCGTTCTGGAAGCAGTTGGCGAAGAAGATGTCGCCGAAGCCGGATCCGATGATGGCGCGGATGCCCATTTCCTGCAGCGACCACACCGCCGCCTCGCGCGAGGAGCCGCAGCCGAAATTCGGCCCGGTCACCAGGATTTCCGCCTGGCGATAAGGCTCGCGATTGAGGATGAACTCGGGATTGTCCGAGCCGTCAGGCAGATAGCGGAGCGAGCCGAACGCCCATTTGCCGAGACTGCCGCGAACGGAATTTCCGACCATGCGGTTGATGCTGATGATGACGTCCGTATCGACATTCGTGCGCATGATCGGCGCGGCCGTCGCGGTCAGTTTGGTGAAGGGTTGGGGCATCTATCGCTCCATCGTCCGGACGTCGGCGATCGCGCCGGAAATCGCCGCCGCGACGGCCATGGCCGGGCTCGCCAGATGGGTGCGGGCCCGCGGCCCTTGCCGGCCGATGAAATTCCGGTTCGACGTCGACACCGAGCGCTGGCCGGGCGGCACGGTTTCGCCGTTGGCGGCCAGGCACATCGAGCATCCGGGCTCGCGCCATTCGAAGCCCGCATCGATGAAGATCTTGTCGAGCCCTTCCGCCACCGCATCGCGCTTGACGGTCTCCGAGCCCGGCACGACCCAGGCGCGCACGCCTGGTGCAACCTTGCGGCCACGCGCGACTTCGGCCGCGGCGCGCAGATCGCTGAGGCGGCTGTTGGTGCAGGAGCCGATGAAGACCCAATCGACCTTCGTGCCGGCGATGGGCGCGCCCGGCTTCAGGCCCATATAGTCGAGCGCGATCTCGATCGCGCTGCGGCGAGCGGGGTCAGCGATATTCGCGGGATCCGGGATGCGGCCATCGACACCAAGGACGTGCTCCGGACTGGTGCCCCAGGTGATCTGGGGGATGATGGCTCCGACATCGATCGACACCTCGCGATCGAACACGGCGTCGCTGTCGCTTCGAAGCGCCCGCCATGCCGCAACCGCCCGCTCCCACATCTCGCCCTTCGGCGCATAGGGACGGCCGCGGATGTAATCGAAGGTTTTATCGTCCGGCGCGATCAGCCCCATCTTGGCGCCGAGCTCGACCGACAGATTGCAGATGGTGAGCCGCCCTTCGATCGGCATGTCCCTGATGGCACTGCCGGCGTATTCGACGGCATAGCCGGTGCCGCCGGCGGCGCCGACGTGGCCGATCAAGGCAAGGATGAGATCCTTCGCCGTGACACCGAACGGCATCCGGCCGTCAAACGTCACGCGCATGGTTTTCGGCCGGCGCTGGATGATGGTCTGGGTCGCCAGCACGTGGGTGAGCTCGCTGGAGCCGATGCCGAAGGCGAGAGCGCCGAGCCCGCCATGGGTGCAGGTATGGCTGTCGCCGCAGACGATCAGGCAGCCGGGCAGGCTGAGACCGAGCTCCGGCCCGATGACATGGACGATGCCCTGCCCGGGCTGGTCGAGATCGAACAGCTGGATGCCGCTGGCCGATGTCTCGGTCCGCAATGC
Source organism: Bradyrhizobium sp. B117 (assembly GCF_038969555.1). NCBI lineage: Bacteria > Pseudomonadati > Pseudomonadota > Alphaproteobacteria > Hyphomicrobiales > Nitrobacteraceae > Bradyrhizobium > Bradyrhizobium sp. B117. Next base: position 236,339 of record NZ_CP152414.1, on the reverse strand, counting down.
CGCCAGCAGCTCCCACCCAGACTTGATCGTGCCGGCTCGCCCGGACGCGGTCGAAATCGCATGATCGGGCGTCGCAAAGGTCAGCTCGGGATTGTGGACCGGAATGTCGCGGCTTTTCAGGTCGAGCAGGCCGCGGGAGCCGCCGAGGTCATGCAGCAGATGGCGATCCACATGAAGCAGATCGGTATCATCGCTGACATGGGCGATGACATGCTGGTCCCAGATTTTGGCCAGCAGCGTACGACCGTGCGTGTCCACGATCCGTCCTCCCTATCCGGCATCTGATGTGCCGTATTGCTGCCGATCATGCCGACCGGCAGAGATGTTGGGAAGGAGGATAAAAGAGCGTTCCGCAAATGTGCAGTGACGGTTGGGCAGTCGGCCATCGCGGCCGGCGATGGCAGGCCGTTGGCACCGGCGAGGTCAGCTCCTGCTGCGGACGACCGTCAGCCGGTCGGAGCCGCTGCTCGCGGTGAGACGCGCATCATCCGGGTTGCGCAAATGGTCCACCAGCAGTTTCGTGACCGGTGGCAGCGATTTGTAGTCGCGCACGCCCATGACCAGCTCGCGCCGCGCCCAGGACTCATCGAGCGGGATGGTGACGAGGCTGTCGACGCCATAGCGCCCGCGAACGATCTCGAGCGGCACGACCCCCACTCCCATCCTGGCATCGATGACGCGGAACAGCGCATCGAAACTGCTGACGCGGATGCGCACCTTGAGGTGCTGCCCGAGCGCCGCAGCGGCCCTGACGCACAGTGTCTCGATCGAGCTGCCCTTCTCGAGGCTAACGAAGTCGAAATCGACCAGCTCGCGGAAGCGAACGTTGCTCCGGCCCGCCAGCGGATGGTCGCGCGTGACCAGCGCGACCAGGCTGTCGCTGCGATAGGACAGCAGCTCCAGGTCCTGTCCGTCGATGTTGCCGCCGAAAATGCCGATGTCGGCCCGGTTCTCCACCACCGCGCGGACGATCGCGGGGCTTAAGTCCTCCTCGATGTCGATGTGGACCAGCGGATGCCGTTCCAGGAACAGGCTGAGCTCATCGGCGAGGGCTTCGAGGATCGCGGATTTGTTGGCGCAGACCCGGATCAACCCGCGCTTGCCCTGCCGGTAGCCGGTCAGCTCGCTCTCGAGCCTAGAGAGGTTTCCCAGGATGATGCGGGCATGCTCGAGCAGGGCGAACCCGGCCGGCGTCGGCTCGATCCCCTTGGAATGGCGATGCAGCAGCTCGACCTGGAAACGGTCCTCGATATCAGAGATGCGCCGGCTGACCGCGGACGCGGCAATGTTCTTCTTCTCCGCCGCCTTCGCGATGCTCTGCTCCTCGACGATCGCAACGAACAGCTGCAGCGTCAGGAGGTCGATTTTAGCCGTCATCGGGAGGGTCCTCGGGCGGGGCCATGACGGGGGCATTGTGGAGAAGCTGGGCGGCCCATCGCAAGTGCGGCGTCAGACTGCGGTGGCCTGGGGACGACGCCAGACGCTGCTGCGGTGCTGAGAGGCTGTATTTGGGGCGGGGCTTTACGCTTAACTGGCGGAGAGGGAGGGATTCGAACCCCCGATAGGCTTGCACCTATGCCGCATTTCGAGTGCGGTGCATTCAACCACTCTGCCACCTCTCCTGAAGGCGCCATATAGGAGCTGCGGCCCCTGTGGTTGGGGGCGTTAATAGGCGAGGACGGCTGGCCAGACAAGGCGCGAAAAGGGAAAATCCGCTGCCTCTTTCGCCCGCCGTTCGTCAGCCCTGGAGGAACCGCCATGGAGCATCTCACGGTCAGGGCCAATGGGGCCAATTTCCACGTGGTCCGCGCTGGAGGCGGAAAACCGCTGCTTTTGCTGCATGGTTGGCCGGAATTCTGGCTGACCTGGAAGCCGGTGATGGCCCGCCTGGCGGACCGCTTCACCCTGATCGCGCCCGATTTGCGCGGCTTCGGCGACAGCGACACGCCGGACGGGCGTACGGCCCGGACGGCCATGCCGCGGACATGCTGGCGCTGATGGAGGCGCTCCGCATCGACCGATTCGGCGTCGTCGGCCACGATGTCGGCGGCGCCGTGATGCAGCCGCTGGCCCGGCAGGCGGCGGAGCGGCTGGCGGGGCTGTTCCTCTTCGATTTCGTCTATCCCGGCATCGGGCCGCGCATGGCGGCCCCAGATCGGCTCAACCACATCTGGTACCAGTCCTTCCACCAGATGGAGATGGCGCCTGCGCTGGTCGGCGCGAGCCGGGAGAGCTGCCGGCTTTATATCAGCCACTTCCTCAAGGGCTGGGCGCATCGCAAGGATGCCTTCGATGATGTCCTCGACGCCTTCGCCGACAATTTCTTCAAGCCCGGCAATCTCGCCGGCGGCTTTGCGCATTATCGGGCCTCGCATGCCGGGCGGGTCGCGATGATGAAGGGCGAAGCGCCGCGACTGCCGCCGATCATTGTGCCGACCGGCGTGCGCTGGGCCGAGCACGATCCGCTATTTCCCTATTCCTGGACCGACCGTCTCGGCGAGACCTTCCGCGCGCTCGATCTCGCGATGTTCCCCGGCGTCGGCCACTTCCCACATCGGGAAGACCCTGATCGCGCGGCCGCGGAAATCGCGACGTTCTTTCAGCGCATCGGCTGGAGCTGAAAACGGGTGGGACCGCCAGACGCGGTAAACACTGGCGGTCCCGGTGCCGCTCATTGAAATGCTGGCCAGGAAGGGCGGCTTCGCCGGCCAGGGTGAGGCGACGATTCGACCCTAGCGTGCAGCCGGTGCGCCGCAACGCAAAGCGGTCCTTAACCTAACCAGTCAAGGTTACTCCGGCGCCGCTTCCGTTCCGACGAAGTCGGAACGGGGCATCGAATCCATGTTTTGCGCGTTTTCCTGACGCGAACCGGCGTCCACTTCGCTTGAAAACGCTGGTTAGTCCGACTTGCTCTTTTTCTTGCCGTTCTCAGTAGAATCTCGGTCCTTGCCGTTGCCCTCCTTGCGGCGGTTGGTGAAGCGGGCATTGCCGAGCCCGGTGCCGATGGTGAGCACGCCCCAGCGCGAGACATCCTGCATGAACGGCACCTCCGAGAGGCCCTGAACCACGCCGTCATTGTGCATCAGGATCGCGGTGTCGTGCTCGCCGATCTCGGGGATGCCCTCGATCAGGCTCGCCGGCAGGTTGAACTTGCTGCTCTCCCAATTGCCCGGCAGGTTCTGCGCGCCCTTCTCGATCGAGCCGTCGGCGTTGATCACGCCGGGACAGGCGATGCCGATGAAGGGCGCGAGCTTGAAGCCTTCGGCTTCGGCCCCGGTGATCAGTGCCTTCAGCATCTTCGTCAGCCGCTTCACCGCGCTTTCGCGCGTCGGCTCGTCGTCGGCATGACGCCACAGCTCGGAGTCCACCACCTTGGCCTTGGACAGGTCCTTTGCCTTTTTCCAGCCGGTCTCGACCAGACCGCAGCGGATGTTGGTGCCGCCGATGTCGACCGCAAGGATGCTGTCATGGGCCTCGAAAATCCAGGATGGCGCCAGGTGCAGCGCACCAATCAGGCCGGCTTCATCGGGGTGATGGCGGATCGGCATCATATCGATCTTGAAATCCTCGGACTTCAGGATGATCTCGGTGCGCGCGATCGCGAGCTCGCCGAGCCGGGAATCGCGAAAACCGCCGCCGACCACGATGCGCTCGGTCTTGGCCCAGGCCTTGGTCTTGAGGAAACGGCGGGTGACGTAGGCGAGCTCCTGGGCAAAATCCTCGATCGCGCTGTGCACCACCGCGGAAGCCTCGGTGTCGTCGCCGATCAGGATGGCGTCCAGCGTCTTCTTGCTGATGCTCTCCGACGGCTCCTTGCCGAACGGGTCCTCGCCGGTCTTGCGCAGCGGCTTGCGCCAACGGTCGAGGATCTCGCGGAATGCGCTCTTGCTGGCGCGGTCGCCGAGGAAACCGTCCTCGTCCTTGATCTCGAGGTTGAAGCTGTTGACGTCCACCGACGGCAGCCGCTCCGCCCCGTGCTGGGCGATGCCCGTCGTATTGACCAGTTCGTCTGTTGCCATTGGGAGCCCTTGCCCGCATACCTGTTCCGGCGGGACTAACGGCGGGGGAACTCGTTGGTTGCAGCTTGGGCCAAGATTCGCTGAGACCGTGGAAACGGCCCAAATCCTTCAAATCCGGGCCGTTTCGGCGGTTTTCCTTGACTTGCGGGGACCAGCGGCTATAAGTCCCACAGCCGGCGCGGGGCGTTTCTCGCGCCGCTTGTTTTTGCGTGGGTTTTCAAAGGGATAACTCCCACCCGCACAAAACGCAGATAAACCCATAGCGACTGACAAAAAGCCGGCCCGGACGATTCTCGTCGCGAGGCCGGGATTGAACACGGAGACAAAAACGATGTTCGCAGTCATCAAAACCGGCGGCAAGCAATACCGCGTCGTGCCGGATGATGTTCTCGAAGTAGGCAAGATCGAAGGCGAAGTCGGCTCGATCGTGCAGTTGAATGAAGTTCTGGTGCTCGGCGGCGACACGCCGGTGCTGGGCGTTCCGACGGTCGCAGGCGCGTCCGTTGCGGTCGAGGTGCTCGACCACAAGCGCGGGCCGAAGGTCATCGCGTTCAAGAAGCGCCGCCGCAAGAACTCGCGCCGCAAGCGCGGCTACCGCGACGAGATCACGGTGCTGCGCGTCAGCGAGATCCTGACGGATAACGCCAAGCCCACCAAGGGCCCGCGGCCGAAGAAGGAGAAGGTGGCAAAGGAAGCCGCCGAGTAACGAAAACCGATCACGCCAATTCACGAATTGATGCGTGCGACGTTTTGAAATGATTCCGTCAAGGAATTGACCTAGAACTACGCAGGATTTCGGAGACGAGCCATGGCTCACAAAAAAGCAGGCGGTTCATCGCGCAACGGACGCGATTCGAAGGGTAAGCGCCTCGGCATCAAGGCGTTCGGCGGGGAGATCGTCACTCCCGGCAACATCATTGCGCGTCAGCGCGGCACCACCTGGCATCCGGGCCTTAACGTTGGCATGGGCACGGACCACACCTTGTTCGCCAAGGTCGAAGGTCGTGTTGCGTTCCAGGCCAAAGCCAACGGCCGCACCTTCGTATCGGTACTCCCGATCGCAGAGGCGGCTGAATAGACGGTGGATCAATTTGGAGTCCGCCGGGTCCTACCAAACCGGCGGAGTCCCAGAGATCCTAGAGATCGAAGGCTCCAAGGGGAGGCGGGAAACCGGCCTCCCCTTTTCTTTGACTTGCTCACTTTCACTTAGTGACTTTCACGGAGCCGGACATGTTGCAGGATTTCTCGAGCGTGACCTTGCGGGAGGCGAGACCGAGCGTCGTCGCCACGGAGCGGCTGACCTTGCGGCGGCCGACCCTCGCCGACGTCAGGACCATCGCCCAGCTCGCCAACGATCGCCGCGTCGCGGAGAACACCCGCCGCCTCCCCCATCCCTATTCGCAGGACGACGCCGTCGAATTCATCCGGGCCACGTCCGAGTTCGGCAGCGAGACCGTGTTCCTGATCGAGCACGACAGCGGCCCGCTCGGCATGGTCGGCATCGACTGCTCCACCCCTGGCAATGCCGAACTCGGCTATTGGCTCGGCGTCGAGCATTGGGGCCGGGGCTTTGCAACGGAAGCCGCGCGCGGCGCGATCGACTTCTTCTTCGAGGAGTTCGAGGACGACCACCTCTACGCCGGCGCGCGCGTCACCAACCCGGCCTCGCGCAAGGTGCTGGAGAAGTGCGGCTTCCAATGGAGCGGCGTGCAGCTGCACCGCTTCCTGGCGCTGGGCTCCTCGACGCCGGTCGACTGCTTCCGCCTCTCGCGCGGGGTGTGGTCGTCGCTGAAGAGCTGGAGCAGCGCGAGACGGATGAGGTAAAGCGCGAGGCGCTGCCGCGTTCACAGCTGTCGTCCCGGGGCGCGCGCAGCGCGAACCCGGGACCCATAACCACGGGGAGGAGTGTGAGGCGTAGCACCCACTCCGAGTCTTCGCAAAACGACTTCCTGTGGGTATGGGTCCCGGGTTCGCGCTGCGCGCGCCCCGGGACGACGTTGCGGCTACACCGGCGGATTCACCTCCGCGCTCTCGCGCCCCAGATCGCGCTCCCGCAGATAGATGTAGAACCCCGCGCCGATGATGATGGCGGCGCCGACGATGGTGGCGACCTGTGGCACGTCGCCGAACACGACGAAGCCGAAGATCACGGCCCAGACGATCATCGAATACTGATACGGCACCACGACGCTCGCAGGCGCGAGCTTGAGCGAGCGGTTGACGCAGAACAGCGCGGTGACCGAGATGAGCCCGGCCAGCGCGAAGAACACGAGGCTGCCTGGCGTCGGCGGCACCCAGTGGAATGCCGACAGCACAGCACCTAGCGAGAACGTGCCGATGAATTGCGAGGACGCCATCACGATGTCGGGCGTCTTGCGCAGGCTGCGCGTGATCAGCATCAACGTCGCGAACGACAGGCTGCCGCCGAGCGCGATCAGCGCCGGCAGGCTCACCGTCTGCGCCGACGGCCGCAGCGCGATCAAGACGCCGCAGAAGCCGATCAGAATCGCGGTCCAGCGCCGCCAGCCGACCTTCTCTCCCAGAAAGATCGCCGACATCGCGGTGACGAAGATGGGGCCGGCGAGATAATAGGTGATGACGTCGGCAAGCGGCAGGTAGACGGTCGCGAGGAAGAAGGCGGCCACTTCCAGCGTCGACAGGATGACGCGGAAGAGCTGCAATCGTGGCCGCTCCAGATTCAGGAATTGGTGACGCTGTTTCCAGATCAGCGGCGACAGCAAGAGCAGCGCCGCGCAGGCGCGCAGGAACAGGAGCTGCCCCACCGAATAGGTCCCGACCAGGAACTTGCCCATGGCGTCGCCGAACGAGAACATGAAGATCGACAGCACCATCAGCGCAATGCCGGCCAGGCGCGCGGAGCGATCGTCATAGGCGGAGAGATTTTTGAAGAAGGGCATTGATCGAACTGTGAGGGGTCGTCATTGCGAGCGAAGCGAAGCAATCCAGACTGTCTCCGCAGCGGCAGTCTGGATTGCTTCGTCGCTTCGCTCCTCGCAATGACGGCTGAGAGAGCGGCGGAATCCGGCGAATAGAGTCGCTTGCGGTCGTTTTAATGACGTGAGCCACCGCGACAAGCCCGCGCAAGCCGAATTGAACGGATTGTCGCACTCTTCGCGTCGCGGTAGCGATAGGCCGCCCACGAACGAAAGAGCATCGACATGACCGACTTCGATCCGGCCCAGCATCGCATGATCCCCACGCAACGCTGGTTTGAGGATTTCGTGGTCGGCGAACGGTTCGTGCTGCCGAGCCGGACCCAGACCACCGCGGTGTTCGCGGCATTCCAGACCGCGAGCGGCGACACCCATCCCGTGCATTACGACGTGGAATATTGCCGCAGCCGCGGCATGCCGCACCTGCTCGCCCACGGCTTCCAGACCCTGATCCACACCGCGCCCGGCGCCGGCCTGTTTCCGTTCATGGTCGAGGAATCCCTGGTCGGCTTCCTCGAGCAGTCGAGCCGGTTCCTCAAGCCGGTCTTCGCCGACGACACGATCTATCCCGCGCTCGAGGTCACCGAGCTCGTGCCGGGCCGCACGACCGGCACGGTGACGCTGCGGAGCACCGTGTTCAACCAGCGCAAGGAATTGGTGCTGGAGGGCATGCAGAAATTCCTGATCCGCCGCCGGCCCCTCTAACCGTCATCCCCGCGAACGCGGGGATCCATACCCACAGGCCTGTGTCGTTTCACGAGATAGTAATGACCTGTCTTCGCCAAACGTCTCCCTGTGGTTATGGGTCCCGGGCTCGCGCGTTGCGCGCCCCGGGACGACGGGTGAGAGCCGGCGCCCGGTTGGTTAAGCAAGGGGTCAAATTCGCGGAAATTCGGCCAATTTGCGGGTAAGCCCGGGTTGCCGCGCCAGCCCGGCTGGCCTACCTATGGCCCATGAAATTCCTCGACGAAGCAAAGGTCTATATCCGCTCCGGTGACGGCGGGAACGGCTGCGTGGCGTTCCGCCGCGAGAAGTTCATCGAGTTCGGCGGTCCCTCCGGCGGCAATGGCGGCCGCGGCGGCAATGTCATCATCGAGGTCGCCGACGGCCTCAACACGCTGATCGACTACCGCTACCAGCAGCACTTCAAGGCCCAGAAGGGCGAGAACGGCATGGGCTCGGATCGTCACGGCGCCAACGGTAAGAACATCGTGCTGAAGGTGCCCATGGGCACGCAGATCTTCGACGAAGATCGCGAGACGCTGATCCACGACTTCACCAAGGTCGGCGAGAAATTCGTGCTGGCCGAGGGCGGCAATGGCGGCTTCGGCAACGCGCACTTCAAATCCTCGACCAACCGCGCGCCGCGCAACGCCAATCCCGGCCAGGTGGGCGAGGAGCGCTGGATCTGGCTGCGGCTGAAGCTGATCGCCGATGCCGGTCTCGTCGGCATGCCCAATGCCGGCAAGTCGACCTTCCTGTCCAAGGTCAGCGCGGCGCGGCCGAAGATCGCCGACTATCCCTTCACCACACTGCATCCGCAGCTCGGCGTCGTGAACGCCGACGGCCGTGAATTCGTGCTTGCCGACATCCCCGGCCTGATCGAAGGCGCGCATGAAGGCACCGGCCTTGGCGATCGTTTCCTCGGCCATGTCGAGCGCTGCCGCGTGCTGCTGCATCTGATCGATGCGACCTGCGAGCATGCCGGCAAGGCCTACAAGACCGTGCGCAAGGAACTCGACGCCTATGGCGGGCAGCTCACCGACAAGATCGAGATCGTCGCGCTGAACAAGATCGACGCTGTCGAGCCGGACGAACTCAAGAAGCAGAAGGACCGCCTGAAGCGCGCCGCCAAGAAGACGCCGCTGCTGCTCTCCGGCGTGACAGGCGACGGCGTCAAGGAAGCGCTGCGCGCGCTGGCCGACGTGATCGGCGAGAGCCCGGTGTCGAGCAAGGCCAAGAGCGCGGCCGAAGCGGAGCCGTGGTCGGCCTAAACTCGCGCCCCGCCGTCGTCCCCGCCTAGTGCGCAATTGCGCACGGGGAGCGGGGACCCATACCGCGTGATCTATCGGTTGCGGATGGTTGCAGTACCGAACGACTAGTCTTCGCCAAACCACTTCCTGTGGTTATGGGTCCCCTGCTTTCGCAGGGACGACAGAGGAGTGTATGGCTCCGGGCGCGCGCATCACTGGCAGGTTGCCATCCCGACCGCGATAGCGCAGCATCAACCAATCAAGAAAATGCAGGGGCGACGCATGGCGCGCGCGAAAAACGTTCTCTGGATCATGTGCGACCAGCTTCGCTATGATTATCTCGGCTGCACCGGCCATCCCACGCTGAGGACGCCGAACATCGACGCCATGGCCAAGCGTGGCGTGCTCTTCACCAAGGCTTACGTGCAATCGCCGATCTGCGGCCCGTCACGGATGTCGTTCTACACCGGGCGCTACATGCGCTCGCACGGCTCGCACTGGAATGGCTGGCCGCTGCGCGTCGGCGAGCCCACGCTCGGCGATCACCTCAAGAAGATCGGCGTGCGCAACGTGCTGGTCGGCAAGACCCACATGGCGCCCGACCTCGAAGGCATGAAGGCGCTCGGCATCCCGCCGGAGTCGATGATCGGCGTGCACGTCGCCGAATGCGGCTTCGAGCCCTATGAGCGCGACGACGGCCTGCATCCGACCGGCCGGCCGCGCCCGAAATACGATGAATATCTGCGCCAGCAGGGCTTTGAAGCGACCAATCCCTGGGAGCATTGGGCCAATTCTGGCGCCGCGGAAGACGGCAGCTTGCAGAACGGCTGGCTGCTGGTGCACGCCGACAAGGCCGCGCGCGTGCCGGACGAGCATTCCGAGACGCCCTACATGACGCGGCGCGCAATGGACTTCATCAGCGAAGCCGAGACGGACGGCAGGCCGTGGTGCCTGCATCTGTCCTACATCAAGCCGCACTGGCCCTATATCGCGCCGGAGCCCTACGCGAGCATGTATTCGACCGATGACATGATCCCGGCGATCCGCTCCGAGCGCGAGCGCTCGAGCCCGCATCCGGTATTCGGCGCCTACATGGACATGCGCTACTCCCGCAACATGGCGCGCGACGAGGCCCGCGAGAAGGTGATCCCGACCTATATGGGCCTGATCACCCAGATCGACGACCAGATGGGCGTGCTGATGAAATTTCTGGAGGCGCGCGGCCTCCTGGACACCACCATGATCGTGTTCACTTCCGATCACGGCGACTATCTCGGCGATCACTGGATGGGCGAGAAGGACCTGTTCCACGAACAGTCGGCAAAAATCCCGCTGATCATCATCGATCCCTCGCAGGAGGCGGATGCCACGCGCGGCATGCGTAGCGACGCGCTGGTGGAAGGCATCGACCTTGCGCCGACCTTCGTCGATTATTTCGGCGGCAAGGTGCCGGGCCACATCCTCGAGGGACGTTCACTGCTGCCGCTGCTGCGCGGGCCCACGCCGCCGGATTGGCGCAAGGTGGCGTTCTCCGAATACGACTACGCCATGCAGGACGTGCGGCTGAAGCTGAACCAGCCGATCGAGCGCTGCCGCCTGTTCATGGTGTTCGACGGCCGCTGGAAGTACATCCACGCCTCAGGCTTCCGCCCGATGCTATACGATCTCGAAACCGATCCGCAGGAATATGTCGACCGCGGTGACGATCCTGAATGCGCCGCGATCATCGTCCGGCTCCAGGCCGAGCTGTTCGACTGGGCGCTGCATCCGAACGACCACATCACCACGCCGCGCGAGAAGATCGCGGCCTATGCGGACAACCAGCTCCAGGTAAAGGGCGGCGTCCTGATCGGCATCTGGGATGAGAAAGAGCTTGCCGCAATCAAGGACGGCATCGCGCAGCGCGGGAAGATGTGAGCTGCTCTCCGCGACTCTGCATCGTCGATACAATCGAACATCCATCCACGCCGTCATTGCGAGCGCAGCGAAGCAATCCAGTTCTTTTCCCCAGAGATTCTGGATTGCTTCGTCGCAAGGGCTCCTCGCAATGACGGGAGGAGAGACCTAGTTCTCGATCTTGTACCCCGTCGCCTTCACGATCGGCTGCCAGAACGCCGTATTCGCGGCGAGCTCTTTCGACAATTCTTCCGCATTGCTGCCGACCGGGATCAAGCCGATCGCGGTGAGCTTCTCCTTCACCTCGGGCTTGGCGAGCGCGGCGCTTGCGGCGGCGCCGAGCTTGCTCGCAAACTCCGGCGGGCTGCCGGCGGGGAGCCACATGCCGTACCAGGCGTCCGCGACGAGATCGATGCCGCTTTCCTTCAGCGTCGGAACGTCAGGCGCGAATGGCGAGCGCTCGGCGCTCGAGACCGCGATGATCTTCACGCCCTTGGCGCGATGCTGCGGCAGCGCGTCGGCTAGTGTGGTGATCCCAAAAGAAATGTGGCCGCCGACGAGGTCGTTGAGGATCGGCGCACTGCCGCGATAGGGCACGCGCGTGAGCGGAATGCCGAGATCTTTCTCGAGCTTGGAACCCATGAAATGCGGAATGGTGCCGTTGCTCGGCACGCCGAACGAGGTCTTGTTCGGATGCGCCTTCAACCAGGCGACAAATCCCTTGAAATCGGCGACGTCCATCGCCGGACTGACCACCAACGCGAATTCGAACCGCGCCAGCAGCGACACCGGCATGAAGTCCTTGGCCGTGTCGAAGCTCGGTGTCGTCTCCACCATCGGCAGCAAATACATGGTCGGCCCTGTCGTCACCAGCACCATGCTGCCGTCAGGACTTGCGCCCTTCACCGCCTTGATGCCGATCAGGCCGTCACCGCCGGTACGGTTCTCGACCACGATGGTCCGTTGCAGCACCGGCGCCATCTCCTGCGCGATCAGCCGGCACAGCGTGTCACCGCCGGCCCCCGCCGCGAACGGGAAGATGACCTTGCTCAGCCCGGCCTGCGCTTGCGCATCGCCCGCCTGCGCGAGCAGCGGCAGACCGAGACATCCGGCGATGAATTTGCGGCGATCCATTCGCGTCCCCTCCAGCCCATTATTGCTTGGCGGCATTAGAGCCGGGCCAGCGTTTAAGACAAGGCCGACCTTCGCCGTTTACCATCCTGGCCGCCTTGCGCCGGTCACCATCCTGCTGCAAAAGCAGGGCTCATCGGCGCCGCCTTTTCGCTCCGCCGTTTCCAGAGCAATTCGCCGCACGCGCCAGCACATACCCACATGGCCAGTCCTGAACTCAGTCAATTCCGCCGCATCGTCGTCAAGGTCGGCTCCGCGCTACTGGTCGATTCCGACAAGGGCGAGGTGCGTGCCTCCTGGCTGGCCGCGCTCGCCGACGACATGGCCAAGCTGCACCGCGAGGGCCGCGACGTCCTCGTCGTGTCCTCGGGCTCGATCGCGCTCGGCCGCAGCCGCCTCAAGCTGCCGCGCGGCCCGCTGAAGCTGGAAGAGAGCCAGGCCGCGGCCGCCGTCGGCCAGATCGCGCTGGCGCGGATCTGGTCGGAGGTGTTAGGGGCGCACGGCATCGGGGCCGGCCAGATCCTGGTGACGCTGCAGGACACCGAGGAGCGCCGTCGTTATCTCAACGCCCGCTCCACCATCGGCAAGCTGCTGGAATGGCGCGCCATCCCCGTGATCAATGAGAACGACACGGTCGCCACCAACGAGATCCGCTATGGCGACAACGACCGCCTCGCCGCGCGCGTCGCCACCATGGCGAGCGCGGACCTCTTGGTGCTGCTGTCCGACATCGACGGGCTCTACGACGCCCCGCCGAAGAACAATCCGAATGCCAAACTGATCCCGGTGGTGGAAAGCATTTCCTCCGAGATCGAGGCGGTGGCGGGAGACGCCGAGTCCGAGCTGTCGCGCGGCGGCATGCGCACCAAGGTCGAGGCCGCCAAGATCGCGACCACCGGCGGCACGCATATGCTGATCGCCTCCGGCAAGATCGAGCATCCCTTGCAGGCGATCGCCAATGGCGGCCGCTGCACCTGGTTCCTGACGCCGGCCAATCCCATCACCTCGCGCAAGCGCTGGATCGCCGGCTCGCTGGAGCCGAAGGGCACGCTGACGATCGATGCCGGCGCGGTCGCGGCGTTGCGCGCCGGCGCCAGCCTGCTGCCGGCCGGCGTGATCAAGGTCGAGGGCCAGTTCGCCCGCGGCGACGCCGTGATCGTGCGCGGCCCCGATACCAGCGAGGTCGGCCGAGGCCTGATCGCCTATGACGCCGACGACGCCGAGCGGATCAAGGGCCGCTCCTCCCCGGACGTGATGGCCATCCTCGGCATCAGCGGGCGGTCGGAAATGATCCATCGCGACGACCTGGTGGTGGGTGGGTAAGGCCTTTGCCGTCATGCCCGGGCTTGTCCCGGGCATCCACGTACTTCCTTGGCCCGGCTAAGACGTGGATGGCCGGGTCAAGCCCGGCCATGACGCCGGGGATAGGCCAGTGGCCGAACCCCGATCCCGCCGACCGAAGCCCAGCCATACCCTCCCCGCCCTTCGCAGACGCGGGATTTCCGTGCTAGGACACCGCCTTAGCAGAAGGTTTGACCCCATGGCCGCCCCCCTCAAAGCCCTTGACGGCAATGCCGATCGGACTGGCGATCTCTTGGCGCTGATGTCCGATCTCGCCACCAAGGCCCGCGCCGCCGCGCGCGTGCTGGCGCTGGCGCCGCCGGAGCAGAAGAACCGGGCGCTGGAAGCCATGGAGCGGGCGATCCGCGCGAACTCAGCCGCGATCCTTGCCGCCAATGCCGAGGACGTCGCGGAGGCCCGCGCGTCGAGCAACATGACCGCCTCCTTCATCGATCGCCTGACGCTGACACCGGCGCGCGTCGAGTCGATGGCCGAGGGCATCGGCATTGTGCGCGGCATCGCCGATCCGATCGGGGTCGTCACCGAGAGCTGGCAGCGGCCGAACGGCATGACCATCGAGCGCGTGCGCGTGCCGCTCGGCGTCGTCGGCGTGATCTTCGAGAGCCGGCCGAACGTTGCGGCGGATGCCGGCGTGCTGTGCCTGAAGTCCGGCAATGCCGTGATCCTGCGCGGCGGCTCCGACAGTTTCCGTTCCTGCCGCGCCATCCATGACTGCCTGGTGCAGGGCCTGCGCGAAGCCGGCCTGCCCGAAGCTGCGATCACGCTGGTGCCGACGCGCGACCGCGCGGCGGTCGGCATGATGCTCTCAGGATTGAACGGCGCCGTCGACGTGATCGTGCCGCGCGGCGGCAAGAGCCTCGTCGCCCGCGTCGAGCAGGAAGCGCGCGTGCCGGTGTTCGCGCACCTCGAAGGCGTCAACCATGTCTATATCGATGCCAGCGCCGACCTCGCCATGGCGAAGTCGATCGTGCTCAACGCCAAGATGCGCCGGACCGGCGTCTGCGGTGCGGCCGAGACGCTGCTGGTCGATCGCGCCGCTGCCGGCACAAACCTGAAGCCGCTGGTCGAGATGCTGATCGACGCCGGCTGTGAAGTGCGCGGCGACGATGCCGTTCAAAAAGCCGACGCGCGTGTAAAACCTGCCAGCGAAGACGATTGGGATACGGAGTATCTCGACGCGATCATCGCGGCGAAGGTGGTCGACGGCGTCGACGGCGCGATCGCGCATATCCAGAATCACGGCTCGCACCACACCGATGCGATCGTGAGCGCGGATGACGCGGCGGCGAAGAGATTCCTCAGCGAGGTCGATTCCGCGATCGTGCTACACAACGCCTCGACGCAGTTCGCCGATGGCGGCGAGTTCGGTTTCGGCGCCGAGATCGGCATCGCCACCGGCCGCTTCCACGCCCGCGGCCCTGTCGGTGCCGAGCAATTGACGAGCTTCAAGTATCGCGTTCACGGCACCGGGCAGACGCGGCCGTAAGCAACGTCGCGGGGCGGGCATTGAGCAACAATTTCGTCGTGCCGCGGTTCGTGGCGCAAGCGGTCCCGCCCCACACCGAGGGCATGCGCATCGGCCTGCTCGGCGGCTCGTTCAATCCGCCGCATCAGGCCCATCGCGCGATCAGCCGATTCGCGCTGACGCGATTGCAACTCGATCGCGTCTGGTGGCTGGTAACCCCCGGCAATCCGCTCAAGGAGAACGGCAATCTGCATGAGCTCGGCGAGCGCATGCAGGCCGCGCGCGACGTCGCTGATGACCCGCGGATCGAGGTGAGCTGTCTCGAATCCGTCATTCGTACCCGCTATACTATCGACACGATCAACACCTTGCGCCGCCGCTTCTCGGGCCTGCGCTTTGTCTGGATTATGGGCGCCGATAACCTCGCTCAATTCCATCGTTGGCAGGACTGGCGGCGCATCGCCGCCCAGGTGCCGATGGCCGTGATCGATCGCCCGCCGAAGAGTTTCCGTGCCCTCGCCTCGCCCGCCGCCAAGGCCCTCGCGCGCTACCGCCTGCCCGAGGACAAGGCAGCCTTGCTTGCGGACCGGCCGGCGCCGGCCTGGGTCTTTCTGACCGGTTTGAAGCTGAATCTCTCCTCAACCGGCCTGCGGAACCCGGACGGGAGCTGGAAGGGAACCACGTGAGAGGGCGTGTGTGGAGTCGTGGGATTTGGGGCTGTCTGGCATATTGAAACCCTTAACCCCACATGATGTAGTGTAACCGGTGGGCGCCGGATTCGGCGTTCGCGATACAGTGAAAGGAATGGTCCCTGACCACATCTGTATTGTCCAAGTCTGTTTTACCCAAGGTTGCCAAGCCTACGCGTAAAACATCGACCAAAGCGGCCTTGCAGGCGCAACCCGACGCCGACAAGACGCTGAGCCTGATCCTCTCCCGCCTCGAGGACATGAAGGCGGAAGAGACGGTCACCATCGACCTTCGCGGCAAATCGGCGTACTCCGACTACATGATCGTCACCACCGGCCGGGTGAACCGGCACGTCGGCGCGATCGCGGACAACGTCACGAAGGGCCTCAAGGAAAACGGCATCAAGAGCATCCATGTCGAGGGCTTGCCCAATTGCGACTGGGTGCTGATCGATTCCGGCGATGTGATCGTGCACGTGTTCAGACCCGAGGTCCGCGAGTTCTACAACCTTGAGCGGTTGTACACCCAGGGCCCAGGGGCGGCGAAGGCGATCTAGGCTCATCGAGCCGATTTCGAATCGGCTGACGCGCATGCTAGCGTCGTGCGCGCGCAACCTGCGCGCGGCCCCGAAAACACGACTCTGAAGATATCATGCGCGTTGCTGTCATTGCGGTGGGCCGGCTGAAGCAGGGCCCCGAACGGGAGCTTGCCGACCGCTATTTCGAGCGGTTCGACGAAGCCGGCCGCAAGCTCGGTTTCCGCGAGCTCAGCATCCACGAAATCCCCGAAAGCCGCGCGCGTGACGCCGCGACGCGGATGGCCGAAGAGGCCGCGGCGATCTCCGCGCATGTTCCCGAGAAATCGATCCTGGTGGCGCTGGACGAGCGCGGCCAGAATCTCGACTCCACCGTATTCGCACGGCATCTCGGGCGCTGGCGCGACGAGGGTGCCGGTCATACTATCTTCGTGATCGGAGGGGCGGACGGACTTTCGCCCGAATTGCGCCGTAAGGCCAAGCTCGCGATCGCTTTCGGCGCTGCGACCTGGCCGCATCAAATGGTCCGCGTCATGCTTTTGGAACAGCTTTATCGGGCCGCCACCATCCTGGCCGGCCACCCCTATCACCGCGCGTGATGCGCGCCACAACAAGCACCTTTGTCCGAGACTCGATGCGAGCGCCCGCCCTTAACCTGCTGCTGATTGCGAGCGTCTCGGGCGCAAGCTTCGCGCAAGCTTGCGTAAGTCTCGCGCAAGCTCAGACCACAGCGCCGGCGCCGCAGACCGCCGCCGTCTCGCCCGACGCGATCAAGCAGCGCGAGCAGGAGCTCGAGGCCGCGCGCGCAAGGCAGAAGAGCGCGGAGGAGGCGCAGGCCAAGCTCAAGGCCGAGATCACCTCGCTCGGCCAGGACCGGACCCAGCTCAATCAGCAATTGATCGACACCGCCGCCAATGTGCGCTCCGTCGAGACCAAGATCGACGAGGCCGAAGCGCGGCTGCGTACACTCAACGGCCGCGAGCAGGAGATGCGCTCCTCGCTCGATTCGCGCCGCGCCGACATCGTCGAGGTGCTGGCGGCGCTGCAGCGCGCCGGCCGGCGCACGCCGCCGGCGCTGCTGGTGCGGCCCGAGGATGCGCTGCAATCCTTGCGCACGGCGATGCTGCTCGGCGCGGTTGTGCCGGAATTGCGCGGCCGCGCGGAGAAGATCGCAAGTGAGATCGGCGAGCTCGTGGCGCTACGCAAGACCATCGCGAGCGAACGCGACCAGCTCGCCTCCGACCGCGACAAGGTCAGGAGCGACCAGACCCGCCTCGCCGCCCTGATCGACGAACGGCAGCGCCAGCAGGCCTCACGCGAAAAGGACCTCGATGCCGAGAGCTCGCGCGCCATCGCGCTTTCAAAACAGGTCGGCGATCTCCAGGGGCTGATCACCAAGATGGAGCAGGACCTGCAGAGCGCCGCCAAAGCCGCCGAGAAGGCGGCCGAGGCCGCAAGGCAGGCCGAGGCCAAGGCGGCCGCCAGTGCCAATGCCAGCGCAAAGTCCGGCCCGGCCGCTTTCAAGGACCGCTCCCGGACCACCCCTGCAATTGCCTTCGTTTCGGCCAAGGGGCTCCTGCCGCTTCCGGTTAACGGTAACAAGATCAGGGACTTTGGCGGTTCCGACGGGGTCGGCGGGGTCCAGAAGGGCATTTCCCTGGCCACCAAGCCCGGCTCCCAGGTCACAACGCCGTGTGACGGCTGGGTGGTCTATTCCGGCCCATTCCGCAGCTATGGACAACTCTTGATCCTCAATGCCGGGGGCGGGTATCATGTCCTGATCGCCGGGATGGAGCGCATTTCGGTAAACATCGGACAGTTTGTGCTCACGGGGGAGCCGGTCGCGACCATGGGGTCGACCTCTCAAGTCGCCTCCATTCTCGCCACGAATGCGAGTCAACCTGTGCTCTATGTCGAGTTCCGCAAAGACGGCACTCCAATCGATCCAGGCCCATGGTGGGCCGCAAATGAAGGCGAGAAGGTTCGCGGATGATGCGCAAGACTTCAGTTATCCTCCTCAGCGCGGCCACCGGTGCGGCGCTGACGCTGTTCGTGACCCAGCCCCGCGCGGTGTTCATGGGCTCGAGCGCGCGAGCCGCGACCGCGGACACCTATCGCCAGCTCAATTTGTTCGGCGACGTCTTCGAGCGCGTGCGCTCCGACTATGTCGAGAAGCCCGACGACACCAAGCTGATCGAATCCGCCATCAGCGGCATGCTCACCGGCCTCGATCCGCATTCGAGCTACATGGACGCCAAGAGCTTCCGCGACATGCAGGTGCAGACCCGCGGTGAGTTCGGCGGTCTCGGCATAGAGGTCACGATGGAAGACGGCCTGATCAAGGTGGTCTCGCCGATCGACGACACGCCCGCTTCGCGCGCCGGCATCATGGCCAACGACATCATCACCAATCTCGACGACGAGGCGGTGCAGGGCCTGACCCTGAACCAGGCGGTCGAGAAGATGCGCGGTCCGGTCAACACCAAGATCAAGCTGAAGATCATCCGCAAGGGCCAGGACAATCCGATCGACGTCACCCTGGTGCGCGACAACATCCGCGTCCGCTCGGTGCGCGCCCGCATCGAGGCCGACGACATCGCCTATATCCGCATCACCACGTTCAACGAGCAGACCACCGAAGGCCTGAAGCGCGAGGTCGCCAACCTCTCGAATCAGATCGGCGACAAGCTCAAGGGCTACATCATCGATCTCCGCAACAACCCGGGCGGCCTGCTCGAGGAAGCGGTCACCGTCTCCGACTCGTTCCTGGAGAAGGGCGAGATCGTCTCGACCCGCGGCCGCAATGCCGAGGAGACCCAGCGCCGCACCGCGCATGCGGGCGACCTCACCAAGGGCAAGCCGGTCATCGTGCTGGTCAATGGCGGCTCGGCCTCGGCGTCGGAAATCGTCGCCGGCGCGCTGCAGGACCACAAGCGCGCGACCATCGTCGGCACGCGCTCGTTCGGCAAGGGCTCGGTGCAGACCATTATCCCGCTCGGCTCGGGCAATGGCGCGCTGCGCCTGACCACGGCGCGCTACTACACGCCGTCGGGCAAGTCGATTCAGGCCAAGGGCATCGTGCCCGACATCGAAGTGCTGCAGGACGTGCCGGACGAGCTGAAGTCGCGCACCGACACCAAGGGCGAGGCTTCGCTGCGCGGCCATCTGAAGAACGACGGCGACGAGAAGACCGGCTCGCAGTCCTACGTCCCGCCGGACGCCAAGGACGACAAGGCGCTCAAGCTCGCCGACGATTTGCTCCACGGCATCAAGAACAGCGCTTCCGCAGCGCCGACGCCGGGCGGCGACAACAAGGCGACGGCCGACAGGCCCAAAGCCGCCAACTAAGTCGGCGCATCAAACCGATCCAAGGAAAAAGGGCGGCTCCCAGAGCCGCCCTTTTGCTTTAGAACTCAGGCCGGCGGCTCCGGAAGAGCGGCGCTTCCTCCCCTCTCCCGATTGCGGGAGAGGGGGCGCACCTCCGTCCGATTCGATCACGCGTCCCCGGCCTCTCCCGGCCTGCCGCCACTTGACCCCGGCGTGGTATCGTCGGTGGAGTGATTCGGGATCTCGCATGACTGAAACGGCCGATGATCTGAGCGCCCCGCTCGGACAGGATAAGCCGCGCCGCAAACGCCGGCTGCGGCTGCCGTTCACGGCCATGCAGCTCCTCGCCGTCATGCTCGGCCTGTTCCTCGTCACCTTCGCCGGTTTCGCCATCTTCAACAAGGATCCGCTCGGCGGCGAGCCGATGGCGCGTATGGCGATCCGGGAGCCCAAAGCGACCGACGAGAAGCCGGTCGCCTCCGGCCATCAGGAGCAGGGCCAAGCGCAGGGTCATGCGAGCAAGCAAGAGACAAGGGAAACGGCGAAGCAGCCAAGCGAGCAGAAGACCGTCACCATGATCGACGGCTCCACCGGCACGCGCCATGACGTCGTGATCGGCGCCGGCGATGCCGCTGACAAGGGCGATGTGGCGGCCGCATCCGCCCCGCCGCCCGTCATGGCCGGGATTGATCCGAAACTGCTGGAGAAGTCGCGCTACGGGATGATCCCCGTGGTCGCCGGGGACCTGAAGCCGTTCAACGTGTACGCGGCCGACGCCGATCGCGCCAAGGCCGCCAAGATGCCGGTGGTCGCGATCGTGATCGGCGGCCTTGGCGTCGGCGCGGCGAAAACTACCGATGCCATCATGAAGCTGCCGGCCGCGGTGACGCTGGCCTTCACGCCGTATGGTGCCGATCCGGGGAAGCTCGCCGAACGCGCCCGCGCCCAGCGCCACGAGATCTTCCTCCAGATCCCCATGGAGCCCTACGACTTCCCGGACAACGATCCGGGGCCGCAGACGCTGCTGACCTCGCTCACCACCGACCAGAACATGGACCGCCTGTACTGGCACCTGAGCCGGATGCAAGGCTATGCCGGCATCACCAATTTCATGGGCGCCCGCTTCATCGCGACGGACGCGGCAATGCAGCCGGTCATCCGCGAGGCGGCCAAGCGCGGCCTCGGCTTCTTCGACGACGGCTCCTCGCCGCGCAGCATCGCGCCCCAGGTCGCCGGGAGCCAGGCGATGCCGTTCGGAAAGGGCGACATCGCGATCGACGCGGTGCCGACCCCGACCGAGATCGACCGCGCCCTGAACAAGCTCGAAGCGGCAGCGCGCGAGCGCGGCGCCGCAATCGGCACCGCCTCGGCCCTGCCGGTCTCGATCGAGCGCATCGGTGCCTGGACCAGGACGTTGAGCGACCGAGGTATCCTTTTGGTGCCATTGACAACCGTGATGCTGAAATCAAAATCCAGCTAAATCAACGGATTGGTGCGGCACGGGGTCGGCGGGGCCTGTTCGAGCCCACCCGACAGCACGCGGAGAGGTCTGGCGGAATGGCGCGTTACGAGGATCTGCCCTACCGGACCTGCGTCGGTGTGATGCTGATCAACCCAAAGGGACTGGTCTTCATCGGCCGCCGCGCCGGCGGCATAGAGCATGTCGACGACAGCCATGTCTGGCAGATGCCGCAAGGCGGCGTCGATCCCGGCGAGGACACCTGGGAAGCGGCGCGGCGCGAGCTCTATGAGGAAACCAGCGTGCGCTCGGTCGAGCGGCTCGGCGAGGTTCCGGACTGGCTCACCTACGACATTCCCCGCACGGTGGCGGGCCGCGCCTGGAAGGGCCGCTATCGCGGCCAGCGCCAGAAATGGTACGCGGTGCGCTTCACCGGCAAGGACAGCGAGATCAATGTCGAGAAGCCCGGCGGCGGCGGCCACAAGGCCGAATTCGTCAGCTGGCGCTGGGAGCCGATGAAGAACCTCCCCGGGTTGATTATCCCGTTCAAGCGCCCGGTCTACGAGCGCGTGGTGCAGGAATTTTCCGCGCTGGCCGATGACTAGCTGCCACGCCCTCGCTGTCATCCCCGCGAACGCGGGGATCCATACCCCCAGGGAGACGTTGGACAGGAGATGGCAACCACGGCCTTTCAAGCAACACCAGCCTGTGGTTATGGATTCCGGGCTCGCGCTCCGCGCGCCCCGGAATGACTGAGATGACCAACGAAAAACCGTACCGCCCCAACGTCGGCATCGCGTTGTTCAATGCCGACGGCCGCGTGCTGATCGGCCACCGCTTCAAGGGCGACGGGCCCGAGATCATCCTGCCGGGCCTCGACTGGCAGATGCCGCAGGGCGGCGTCGACGAGGGCGAGAATCTGCGCGACGCGGCGATGCGCGAGCTGTGGGAGGAGACCAGCGTCGTCAGCGCCGACTATCTCGGCGAGACCGACTGGTTGACCTACGAATTCCCGCCCTATGACGGACCGCAGACGCATCGGCTGGCGAAATTCCGCGGCCAGCGCCAGAAATGGTTCGCGCTGCGCTTCACCGGCCGCGATGACGAGATCGGTCCGCTGACACCGCGCAACAACCAGCCCGCAGAGTTCGACGCCTGGCGCTGGGAGCGCCTCGACCGCGTTGCCGACCTCGTGGTGCCGTTCCGCCGTGAGGTCTACCGCGCCGTGGCGCGCAAGTTTGCGGCATTCGGAAACTGAAGCGGCGAAAACAACCCCATGCACAGTAGAATGGGGATTGAAATCATTTGAGAATTTTTGTCAGGGGTGCGCGTAAGGAAGGCACCGCTCTCTCGCTCCCTCCCCCTTGCGGGGGAGGGTTGGGGAGAGGGGTGCCACACGGGGATTCTTTCCATCGCTCACCGGCTTCAGCGTATCAACAACCGGCACCCTTTGCTGGGCTACCCCTCTCCCTAGCCCTCCCCCGCAAGGGGGAGGGAACGCACCTTTGTTGGTGCGCTAGTGGGGCGCTATCAAAGCAAGTGCTAGTTCGTCGGCCCCACCGTGAACGGGCCGATGGCGATGACGTGGCAATCGCTGTCGCGCTTGGCGCACTCGGCGAGTGCGGCATTGACGGCGGTCTGCTCGTCGGCGGCCTTCAGGCCAAGGCCGGGACGGCCTGCGGTGCCGACGGCAACCGCATTCCAGCCCATGGCATCGCCGAGCTTGCGCACGACGTCGTCGCGGGTGTCGGCGACGATCGAGGGATTGCTGGCAGCATGGAAGAAGCCGGTGATCCTGAACAGGGTCGGGATCGGCACGACGAAATTGTCGTCGACCGCGACGATCATGCAGGCGACGCCGGCGATGGCGCCGCACGATTCCAGCGAACGCCGCGCCGCGTCCTCAGGGGATGATGCGCCGAGCACCATGAAATATTGCCCGCCTGGGCCGAGCGCGACCGTCCGCGATTTCGCCGCCGGCGCGAACATATTCTCAAGCCGCACCTTTTGCTGTTCGCGCACGATCGGAAAATCCTTCGACGCGAACGCCCGCTCGGTCATGGCGTCATGCCGGAAATAGGGAGCCGGCGGCATCGGCGGCTTGCCGTGCGCGTAGACGACGTCGTTGCCGACCGCATAGAGCTCGCAGCGCCGCGGCGATTGCGCGGCATCGGCGCGCTTCTGGCACTGCTCGATCGCGCCGTTGCGCGCGGCCTCCTCGCTCGGCTGGTTCAACACCGAGCCGGTGAAGCCGCCGATATTGAGCGCGAAGGCCTTGTAGTCGCCAGCCGCGGAATAGTCGCCGGCAAGGTAATTGCGGATGCGCTCGTTGATGAAGGGCACGCTGTCGGCGGCAAGCTTGCCCGTCATCGGCACGGCGGATGGTGACGGCGCCGGCATCGGAGCCATCGCAGCGCCGGCATTCGGCGGAGCCATCGGGGCCGTCGGCGCCTTTGCAATTTGGGTCGGCGTTGGGCTCGGCGACGCGGCCACCGCAGCCGGCGTTGCGCTCGGCACGGCACCGGGTGTGACCGCCGGCGTCGATGCGGCGGTCGCCGTCTGCTTGAGCTTGGTGTTGTAGAGGAAGCCCGAGACGACGATGGCAACGATCGAGACGACGGCAACCACGAGCGGCCACATCCACACCGGCGCGGCAGCGAGCTTCGCACCCGCCTTCTTCACCTGCGGCTTGGCGTAGGTACCGTCCTCTCGCCGCATCGCCACCATGTAGGCGTGCACGGGCGTCGGGATGTTCTTGACCTCTTGCGCACCGATATCGGCGAACTGCACCGAGAGCTTGTTGGCGACCTGCTCGTGCACCGCGCGGGAGACGCAGATGCCGCCGACCTCGGCGAGGCCCTCGAGCCGGGCCGCGATATTGACGCCGTCGCCCAACAGATCGCCGTCGCGCTCGACCACGTCGCCGATGGTGATGCCGATGCGGAACGACATCTGCCGGCTCGGCGGGTACGCCATGTTGCGGGTCCGCAGGGATTCCTGGATGTCGATCGCGCATCGTACCGCATCGACCGCGCTCGGGAATTCCGCGAGCACGGCATCGCCCGCCGTGTTGAAGATGCGACCGCCCGCCTTGGCGATGAAATCGTCGACGACCTCGCGGTAGGAGGCGAGACGCCGCAGCGTCTCCTCTTCGTCCTCCGCGACCAGCCTCGAATACCCGGCAATATCGGCTGCGAAAATCGCCGCGATCTTGCGTTTCATCTGCACCCAGCCCCGGAACAAATTCGCGGGCGCAGAATGCCGCTATCTTCGGCGCGGTGCAACAAAGTTTCAGCGCCCGCCACGGTCGGTGACGAGCGCTGAACCTGTTCAGGAATTTTAGGCTTGAGCCCCGGAGCGGTGCCCCGGGGCTTAATGCATAGCCGTGGTGTTGAGCTCGTGCTGGATGCTCTTGTAGTGGTCGAGTCGCGCGATCGCGAGATCGAGCTCGGAGCCTTCCTGCTCGGACAGCTTTTCCTGCATTTCGGCGATCTTGTCAGCGAACTGCGCCCGATCAAGCTCCTCGATCGACGTGGCGACGTCGGCCAGCACGGTCAGGCGATCGTCGGACACTTCCGCGAGGCCACCGGTCACGATGACCTTCTGCTTCCGACCGCCGGCGATGATGGTCAGAATACCCGGCCGCACCGCAGCCACGAGGGGAGCATGCCCGGCGAGCACGCCGAAATCGCCTTCCCAGCCGGGGACGTCGACCTGGTCGACCTCGCCCGAGAATGCGAGCCTTTCCGGAGAGACGAGATCGAAGTGGAAGGTGGCCATGGTGTACCTGCGAGTAGCGAATAGCGAATGGCGAGTAGCGAACCGAGTGGGAGCAGCGCGTCTATTCGCTACTCCCTATTCGCCATTCGCCCCTTAGGCAGCTTCCGCCGCCAGCTTCTTGCCCTTCTCGACCGCCTCTTCGATGGTGCCGACCATGTAGAAGGCAGCTTCCGGCAGGTGGTCGTACTTGCCTTCCACCAGGCCCTTGAAGCCCTTGATGGTGTCGGCGAGGTCGACGAACTTGCCCGGCGAGCCCGTGAAGATTTCGGCGACGTGGAACGGCTGCGACATGAAGCGCTCGACCTTGCGGGCGCGGGCCACGGTCAGCTTGTCCTCTTCCGAGAGCTCGTCCATGCCGAGAATGGCGATGATGTCCTGGAGCGCCTTGTAGCGCTGCAGCACCTGCTGGACCTGACGGGCGACCGCGTAGTGCTCCTCGCCGACGACCAGCGGGGAGAGCATGCGCGAGGTCGAGTCGAGCGGGTCCACGGCCGGATAGATGCCCTTTTCAGCGATCGAGCGCGACAGCGTGGTGGTCGCGTCCAAGTGCGCGAACGAGGTCGCGGGCGCCGGGTCGGTCAAGTCGTCGGCCGGAACGTAGATGGCCTGCACCGAGGTGATCGAGCCCTTCTGCGTCGTGGTGATGCGCTCCTGCAGCGCGCCCATGTCGGTGGCGAGCGTCGGCTGATAACCCACCGCCGAAGGAATACGACCCAAGAGCGCCGACACTTCCGAGCCGGCCTGGGTGAAGCGGAAGATGTTGTCGACGAAGAACAGCACGTCCTGGCCCTGGTCGCGGAAGTCTTCCGCGATGGTCAGACCGGTGAGCGCGACGCGGGCACGGGCGCCCGGCGGTTCGTTCATCTGGCCGAACACCAGCGCGCACTTCGACTTGACGCTCGGATCCGGATTCTTCGGGTCGGCGTTGACCTTGGACTCGATGAACTCGTGATAGAGGTCGTTGCCTTCGCGGGTCCGCTCGCCGACGCCGGCGAACACGGAGTAACCGCCGTGCGCCTTCGCGACGTTGTTGATCAGCTCCTGGATCAGCACGGTCTTGCCGACGCCGGCGCCGCCGAACAGGCCGATCTTGCCGCCCTTCGCGTAAGGCGCGAGGAGGTCGACGACCTTGATGCCGGTGACGAGAATTTCAGCTTCGGTGGACTGGTCGGTGTAGGTCGGCGCTTCCTGGTGGATCGCGCGCAGGCCTTCCGTCTTGACCGGACCTGCTTCGTCGATCGGCTCGCCGATGACGTTGATGATGCGGCCGAGCGTGCCCTCGCCGACGGGGACGCGGATCGGAGCGCCGGTGTCGGTGACTTCCTGGCCGCGGACCAGACCCTCGGTGGTGTCCATCGCGATGGTGCGGACGGTGGACTCACCGAGATGCTGGGCAACTTCGAGCACCAGGCGGTTGCCGCCGTTCTTGGTCTCGAGCGAATTGAGAATGGCCGGGAGGTGGCCTTCGAACTGCACGTCGACGACGGCGCCGATGACCTGGGTGACGCGACCGACCTGGGCTGCCATTGAATGTCTCCTTCGATCCGAACTTCTAGACCACGGCCAGCTGACCGGGATGTTTGTTGCGTTGATGGGTCTCGATGCGTCCTTGCTAGACGGCTTCGGCGCCCGAGATGATTTCGATCAGTTCCTTGGTGATCTGCGCCTGACGCGTGCGGTTGTAGACCAGCGTCTGCTTGCGGATCATCTCACCGGCGTTGCGCGTCGCGTTGTCCATCGCGCTCATCTGCGCGCCGTAGAACGAGGCGTTGTTCTCGAGCAGCGCGCGGAAGATCTGGACCGCGAGGTTGCGCGGCAGCAGGCGGGTGAGGATCTCGTCCTCTTCCGGCTCGTATTCGTAAGACGTCGTGCTGGCGGCAGCGCCCTCCTCGACCACCAGCGGAATGATCTGCTGGGCGGTCGGGACCTGCGCGATGACGGACTTGAAGCGCGAATAGAACAGCGTGCAGACGTCGAACTCGCCGGCCTCGAAGCGCGCCAGAACCTTCTTGGCGATGTCCTCGGCGTTGACGAAACCGAGCTGGCGGACGCTGCGCAGGTCGAGATGCTCGACGATCTGCTTGTCGAACTGGCGGCGCAGCTGCTCGTAGCCCTTGCGGCCGACGCAGAAGAATTTCACTTCCTTGCCCTGCGCGATCAGCGCCAAGGCGCGCTCGCGTGCAAGACGCACGATCGAGGAGTTGAAGGCGCCGGACAGGCCGCGCTCGCCGGTGCAGACCAGCAGCAGGTGGACCTGATCGCGGCCGGTGCCGGCCAGCAGCGGCGGCGCGCCGGGCGACCCCGCAGCGGCGCCGGCGATGTTGGAGATCACCGCGCTCATCTTGTCGGCATAGGGACGCGCGGCTTCCGCCGCGGTCTGCGCGCGGCGCAGCTTGGAGGCCGCGACCATCTGCATGGCCTTGGTGATCTTTTGCGTCGCCTTGGTGGAGGCGATGCGGACGCGCATGTCTTTAAGTGACGCCATTCTTCGTCCCCAGCGATCAGCCTGTGGCTCGACCGCGACCCTATCCTTTCGTCATGCCCGGGCTTGTCCCGGGCATCCACGTCTTTCCCCTCCACGCGGTGATGCGTGGATGGCCGGGACTTCAATTGCGAAGACGCGCTTCGCGCTTTAGCCCGGCCATGACGGTTCTTTATTACGCGAAGCTCTTCGCGAAACCTTCGACCACCGACTTCAGCTTGGCGGCGGTGTCATCCGAGAGGTCGCGGCTGTCGCGGATCGAATTGAGGATGTCGGCATTCTTGCCGCGCAGCAGCGACAGCAGGCCGTCCTCGAACGCGCGCACCTTGTTGACCGGAAGCGGGTCGAGATAGCCGTTGGTGCCGGCCCAGATCACGCACACCTGCTCTTCCATCTTCAGTGGCGAGAACTGCGGCTGCTTCAGGAGCTCGGTCAGGCGCGAGCCGCGGTTCAGCAGGCGCTGGGTCGAGGCATCGAGGTCGGAGCCGAACTGCGCGAACGCCGCCATTTCGCGGTACTGCGCGAGCTCGCCCTTGATCTTGCCGGCGACCTTCTTGGTAGCCTTGGTCTGCGCCGACGAACCGACGCGCGACACCGACAGACCGACGTTCACCGCGGGACGGATACCCTGGAAGAATAGGTCGGTTTCCAGGAAGATCTGGCCGTCGGTGATCGAGATGACGTTGGTCGGGATGTAGGCCGACACGTCGTTGGCCTGGGTTTCGATGACCGGCAGCGCCGTCAGCGAGCCCGAGCCATGATCCTTGCTGAGCTTCGCCGCGCGCTCGAGCAGGCGGGAGTGCAGATAGAACACGTCGCCCGGATAGGCTTCGCGGCCCGGCGGACGGCGCAGCAGCAGCGACATCTGGCGGTAAGCGACGGCCTGCTTGGACAGATCGTCATAGATGATGACGGCGTGCATGCCGTTATCGCGGAAGAATTCGCCCATGGTGCAGGCAGTAAAGGGGGCGATGTACTGCATCGGCGCCGGATCCGAGGCGGTGGCGGCGACGACGATCGAGTATTCGAGCGCGCCCTGCTCTTCCAGCACCTTCACGAACTGGGCGACGGTCGAACGCTTTTGGCCGACCGCGACATAGACGCAGTACAGCTTGATGTTCTCGTCCGGCTGCGCGTTGAGCGGCTTCTGGTTCAGAATGGTGTCGAGCGCAATCGCGGTCTTGCCGGTCTGACGGTCGCCGATGATCAGCTCGCGCTGGCCGCGGCCGATCGGGATCAGGGCGTCGATCGCCTTGAGGCCGGTCGCCATCGGCTCGCTCACCGACTTGCGCGGAATGATGCCGGGCGCCTTGACGTCGACACGCATGCGCTTGTCGGCCTGGATCGGACCCTTGCCGTCGATCGGGTTGCCGAGCGCGTCGACGACGCGGCCGAGCAAGCCCTTGCCGACCGGCGCGTCCACGATGGCGCGGGTGCGCTTGACGGTCTGGCCTTCCTTGATTTCACGGTCGGCACCGAAAATAACGACGCCGACGTTGTCGGTTTCGAGGTTCAGCGCCATGCCGCGGGTGCCGTTCTCGAACTCGACCATTTCACCGGCCTGGACGTTGTCCAGACCATAGACGCGGGCGATACCGTCGCCGACGGACAGCACCTGTCCGACTTCGGAGACTTCAGCTTCCTGGCCGAAATTCTTGATCTGGTCCTTGAGGATCGCGGAAATTTCCGCGGCGCGGATGTCCATCAGCCTGCCTCTTTCATCGCGTGCTTGATCGAATTGAGTTTGGTGCGAAGCGAACCATCGACCATGCGGCTGCCCAGCTTGACGACGAGGCCACCGATAATCGCGGGATCGACTTTCACGTTCAGCGCGACGTCCTTGCCGGTCACCGACTTCAGGGCAACCTTGAGGGCGTCGAGATTCTTGTCAGAGAGCGCTTCCGCCACGGTCACGTCGGCCGTCGTCTCGCCCTTGAACTTGGCGACGAGGGCGCGATAGGCGCGGATGACGTCAGCCACCGCGAACAGGCGGCGGTTGGCGGTCAGCACTTTGAGGAAATTGGCCGAGATGCCGGCGATGCCGGCCTTGTCCAGCACGGCCCCAAGCGCCTTGGACTGGGCGTCGGCCGCGAACACCGGGCTGCGGACGAGGCGCTTGAGATCGGCGCTCTCGTTCAGCAAGGCATCGAATTTGTCGAGATCGGCTTTGACCTCATCGACCACTTTCTGGTCGCGGGCCAGTTCAAACAAGGCCGTTGCATAACGGCCCGACACACCTGAAACGGACGTATCTTCTGCAGCCACAGACGCGCTCTTTTTGCTGTCAAACTCGCAAGGGAAAAACCGTCGCCACGAAGCGGCGCCTAGCGATCCAAGCCCTTGGAATTCAAGCGGGACTTCGATTTTCGGCCGACACGGGAGGTGCCGGATCCGTTAAAATCGCGGCTTTGCTAACATAGCAGGCGCGCACGTGCAACATGACGCCAAATTAAAGGCACGAGGTTCGTTCGCCAGTTCGTCGCAGTCGCTCGCGCGAAATGACGAGGTGTCAGGCAACCTGCCAGACAACCTGCCGTGCCACGGAATTGCCGCGACAGTTACGGCGGCATCTCGGCATTTCGTTCCCGCCCTCAGCGCATAGCGGCCATGAACACGGATCGCTGAGGCGTGACATTTCGCGCGCCGGCGTGAGCCGCCGAATACTTATCGAATTCTAAAGATCGGGAACAACGACTTCGCTTTACAGTATTCGCAAGTAATATAGAGGTTAACAGATTATTAAAGCGCGAGACTACGGAATACCGGCTGCAATATCGATGCCAGTCACAAGATATGTCATGACGACACATAATGGATTTGCTGCCCAATTCATGCCTCATTAGGAATCGAAACGCCGTCCCGCTCACAAACTGATGGGGGCTCCACTTGCCACATATGTGGCAATACTAGCTTAGGGACTGATAAATGCTGTCTTTGAAGACGCTGGGCACCGTGACCCGGCCGCGCACGGCGATTGCCTTTGTTGCCGCAACTCTCATCGTCGGTGGAACTGCCACCGAAGCTTCCGCCAAATCCCGGCATCACCGTCATCATCATCACCGCCACGACGCCCAGGCCGACACCAACGCCGGCTCGGATTGGCGCAACGCCAATGCGTCGATGACCCCGTCATCGGGCACGGGGCACAGCTTCTCCGGCATGGCCTCCTATTACGGCAACGAATCCGGCAGCCGCACCGCCTCGGGCCAGCGCTTCAACCAGAACGCCCTGACTGCTGCACACCGCTCGCTGCCGTTCGGCACCAAGCTGCGCGTCACCCACCGTGGCCAGAGCGTGGTTGTCACCATCAATGACCGTGGCCCGTTCATCCGCGGCCGCGTGCTCGACCTCTCCACGGGCGCTGCCCGCGCCATCGGCCTCACCGGCGCCGGTGTCGGCCGCGTCACCGCGGAAGTCGTCTCGTAAGGCGTTCAAGGCGCCTCACATTGCCCGCGCAGATTTCATCAGTTTGATGCGCGCGTAAAACAAGCCCGCGGTCTTGGGGGACCGCGGGCTTTTTTATTCCCTGTCATTCCGGGCCACCGGGTCCGCGCGTAGCGCGGCCCGATGACAGGCTCCGCAGGATTGCTTCGTCGCAAGGGCTCCTCGTAATGACGTGGATGGAGGGCACACTGCGTTCCCTCCCCCCTTGCGGGGCAGGGCAATCGCATATGAGTTGCACGATGCGGCGGCATCGGCACTGGGCTCCCTCT
Source organism: Bradyrhizobium sp. B117 (assembly GCF_038969555.1). Lineage (NCBI taxonomy): Bacteria > Pseudomonadati > Pseudomonadota > Alphaproteobacteria > Hyphomicrobiales > Nitrobacteraceae > Bradyrhizobium > Bradyrhizobium sp. B117. Next base: position 205,553 of record NZ_CP152414.1, on the reverse strand, counting down.
CCCGCTTGCGGGAGAGGGTTGGGGAGAGGGTGCCTCCGCAACGGGATAATCCCCAAGAGGAAAGAGCCCTCACCCGCCGCGCTCTGCGAGCGCGTCGGCCTCTCCCGCAAGCGGGAGAGGCGGAGCAAGCCCGCAGACAATCCTCGTGAAATTCACATGCGATTGCACTACCTTGCGGGGGAGGGTTAGGGAGAGGGGTTCACACGGGGACGCTCTCCATCGCCTTAAAAAAATTTGCCACACTCACTGACACCGTTTCCGGGGCCACCCCTCTCCCCCGCCCTCCCCCGCAAGGGGGGAGGGAGCACAGGGTGTCTTGTGGCGCCAGCGCTACAAAAAGCTCTGCGGATCGACGTCGACTTCGAGCTTCAGATTGCCTGTCGGCTTCGGGCAGACCGCGAGCCAGTTGCGCAGATAATCCGAGAGGTCAAAGCCGCGCGCGGACTTCACCAGGATGCGGAAGCGGTAACGGCCCTTGATCACGGCGAGCGGGGCTTCCGCCGGGCCGAGCACCACGACGCGCTCGTCGCGCGGGGCGAGCGCCACCAGTTTGCGGCCGAAACCGTCAGCGCTCGGGCGGTCGCCGGCGGAGATGATCAGGCTCGCGAGCCGGCCGAACGGCGGATAGAGCGTCCTCTCGCGCAGGTCGATCTCGCTGTCGTAAAAGGCCTCGCGGTCGCAGGCGATCAGCGCCTTCATCACGGGATGATCGGGCTGATGGGTCTGGAGATAGCCGACGCCGCGGCCCTGCTCGCGGCCGGCGCGGCCGATCACCTGGTTGAGTAATTGCCAGGTGCGTTCCGCCGCGCGCGGATCGCCGTTGGAGAGGCCGAGATCCGCATCGACCACGCCGACGAGATTGAGCCGCGGGAAATTGTGGCCCTTGGCGACGAGCTGGGTGCCGATGATGATGTCGACGCGGCCCTCCGCGATCTCGGCGAGCTCCGAGCGCATCGTCTCGATCGAGGTGATGAGATCGCTCGACAGCACCATGGTGCGCGCGTCCGGAAACAGAGCGGCCGCCTCCTCCTGCAGGCGCTCGACGCCGGGGCCGACCGCGACCAGCGATTCCTCCGCCGAGCAGTTCGGACAGAGATGCGGGCGCGGCATCGAGAAGCCGCAATGGTGGCAGACGAGGCGCTGGCGGAATCTGTGATCGACCAGCCAGGCATCGCAGATGGTGCAGGCGAAGCGATGGCCGCAAGCACGGCACAGCGTCAGCGGCGCATAGCCGCGGCGGTTGAGGAACAAGAGCGCCTGCTCGCGCCGCTCGATCGCGGTCCTGATCTCGCCCGCGAGCCGCGGCGAGATGAAGCGGCCGCGCGCGGGCGGCTCGCGGCGCAGGTCGATGGCCTCGATATGCGGCATGTGCTGGCCGCCGAAGCGCGACGGCAGCGCGACGCGCTGATAGCGGTTCTTGCGCGCATTGACCTCGGATTCCACCGACGGCGTCGCCGAGGCCAGCACGACCGGGATCTTTGCGATGTGCCCACGCACCACCGCCATGTCGCGGGCGTGATAATGCACCCCCTCGTCCTGCTTGTAGGCCTGGTCGTGCTCTTCGTCGACGACGATGAGACCGAGATTGGCGTAAGGCAGAAACAGCGCCGAGCGCGCGCCGACCACGACGGGCGCTGTGCCTTCGGAGATCGCAGCCCAGTTGCGCGCGCGGGTGCGCGGCGTCAGCTCGGAGTGCCACTCGATCGGGCGCACACCGAAGCGCTGCGCAAAGCGGTCGAGGAACTGGCCGGTGAGCGCGATTTCCGGCATCAGGATCAGCGACTGTTTTCCGCGGCGGATCGTTTCCGCGACCGCTTCGAAATAGACCTCGGTCTTGCCCGAGCCGGTGACGCCGTCGAGCAGCGCGACGTGAAAGGTGCCGTTGGCCGCGAGCGCGCGCATTGCATCGACGCCGGCACGCTGCAGCGGCGAGAAATCCGGACGGCCGAAATCGGGATCGGGTGCCGGTGGCGGCGGAGGCGGCGGCATCGGCTCGACCGTCAGCGTGCCTTCGTCGACGAGCCCGTCGATCACGCCGGCGGAGACGCCGGCTTCCTTGGCGGCCTCGGATTTGCCGTGCAGCAGCCGGTCCGACAACACCTCGATCACGCGCTGGCGTGCCGGCGTCAGCCGCCTGGGGGGATCACCGACGAGGCGCACGCCCGGGCGCACGCGCTCGGGGCCGAGATTCTCGCCCATGCGCAGGCACATGCGCAGCACCATGCCGCGCGGGCTCAGCGTGTAATTGGCGACCCAATCGACCACCTGGCGCAGCTCGGGCTTCAAGGGCGGGATGTCGAGCTTCTCGCTGACCTCCTTGAGGCGGTTGTGCAGGCGCGGATCGGGGTTGGCGTTCTCGCCCCAGACCACGGCCAGCACCTCGCGCGGGCCGAGCGGCACGCCAACGAGATCGCCGGCCTTCAGCTCCATCCCACGCGGCACCTTGTAGGAATAGGTCTGGTCGAGCGCGACCGGCACCAGCACGTCGACCATGCGGCTCGCATTGGTGGGGGCGGCGTTGCTGCGCGACGTGTGATCCATCAAAGGTCTTTGGAGGGAGAATCGGAACCTTGCGGCCTTCAGGCTAGCGCCGCGAGGCGGCCTTAGCGAACAGTAAACGGATGTGATGCGATATACTGTGCGGAATCATTACGTCCAGAGCGCATGAGCAAAGCGGCCGCCCCCCAGATCGAGCTCGCCAGCGCCGATCCCTCGATCGCGCAGGAGATGACGCGCTGGCTGGCGCATCTCGGCGCCGAGCGGCGGCTGTCGCCGAAGACGCTGGAGGCCTACGGCCGCGATCTGCGGCAGTGCCTGGATTTCCTCTGCAATCATTGGGGCGAGCGCGTGACACTGGCGCGTTTCGCATCGCTTGAAGCCACCGACATCCGCGCCTTCATGGCGATGCGCCGCGCCGACGACATTGCCGGCCGCAGCTTGATGCGCGCGCTGGCGGGCCTGCGCTCGTTCGGCCGCTTCCTCGAGCGCGAGGGCAAAGGCAAGGTCGGCGCCCTCTCCGCGATCCGCGCGCCGAAGGTGGCCAAGAGCCTGCCGAAGCCATTGCCGATGGCGTCGGCAAAACGTCTTGCCGATGCCGACGAGCGTGCCGGCGAGGAGCGCGAGACCTGGATCCTGGCGCGCGATGCCGCCGTGATGGCGCTGCTCTATGGTTCGGGCCTGCGCATCTCCGAAGCGTTGGGGTTGAAGCGCCGCGAGGTGCCGCGGCCCGGCGAAGGCGACGTGCTGGTCGTCACGGGCAAGGGCAACAAGACCCGCATGGTGCCGGTGCTGCAGAACGTGCTGGAGCTCGTGCAGGAATACGCGGCGATGTGCCCGTATCCGTTGCCAGCCGAGGGACCGATCTTCGTCGGCGCACGCGGCGGACCGCTCAGCCCGCGCATCATCCAGCTCGCGATGGAGCGACTGCGCGGCGCGCTCGGCCTGCCCGACAGCGCGACGCCGCACGCGCTGCGCCACTCCTTCGCCACGCACCTGCTCTCGCGCGGCGGCGATCTGCGCGCGATCCAGGAATTGCTCGGCCATTCCTCGCTCTCGACCACGCAAATCTATACCGGCATCGATTCCGAGCGCCTTCTCGAAGTCTATGCCAGCGCGCATCCGCGGCGCTGAGCCATTGCTGAACCAGCGCTGAATAGCCGCTCGATCCTGACATCAAGCTGTCACAGCGTGCGTGCCTCTTGCGCGGCGCCCGCGGTTCGGTCAATCGTGGGGCGCCACGACAGGAGGGGATTTGTATGAGCGCACATGAAAGCATGGAGCATGCCGAGCACGCCGAACACGCGTCCGGGTCGAACAAGAAGATCGCGCTCCTGATCGCCGTGCTGGCGCTGTTTCTGGCGATCTCGGAGACGCTCGGCAAGGGTGCGCAGACCGAAGCGATCAGCAAGAACGTCGAGGCCGCCAATCTCTGGGCGTTCTTCCAGGCCAAGAGCATCCGCCGCACCGTGGTCGTGACCGCGGCCGAGCAGGGCAAGCTCACGCTCGGCGCCACCACCGACGACGCCCAGAAGGCGCTCGTGCAGAAGCAGATCGACGACTGGACCAAGACCGCGCAGCGCTACCGCTCCGAGCCGGAGACCGGCGAAGGCACCGAACAGCTCGCCGAGAAGGCCAAGCACGCCGAGCACGAGCGCGACGAGGCGACCGCAAAGTATCATCATTTCGAGCTGGCATCGGCCGCCTTCCAGATCGGCATCGTGCTGGCCTCGGCCACCATCATCACCGGCATGCTCGCGCTCGCCTATGTCGGCGGCATCTTGACCCTCGCCGGCCTGATCATGACCGCGCTCGGCCTGTGGTGGCCGCACCTGCTGCATTTGCATTGAGGGGCGTGTGGCGGTACACGCGCCGCCACTCGAATGGTGTCATGCCCCGCCTAGTGCGCAATTGCGCACGGGGGCGGGGCATCCAGTACGCCGCGGCCCTTCGGTTCAATCACGACTGCTGGTGGAATACTGGATCGCCCGGTCAAGCCGGGCGATGACAGTTGAGTGTGTGGTGATGACAGTGAGAGCCTGCGGCGAGCAGCCTCTGCAGCGAGCAGCTACCGCGCCTCGTGCACGCTCTTCCTGAAACGCTGGATCAGGCGCAGCGTGCGGGAGGACCAGCCTTCGCCGTTGCCGGCGATCAGTTCGCGAATGCGGCGCTTGATCGGGTCGACCAAGAGGTGCGCCTTGGCGCGCAGCTTCATGACGAGATCGTAGAGCCGCTCGAACCAGTGCATCTCCAGCAGCTTGTCGCGCGTGACGTCGAACACGAACGCGGTGACGCCGACGCCGAGCAGCTTTGCGAACAGGAACGTGGAGACGCCGGTCAGCCAGTATTGATGCGTGAGCAGATACAGGCCGATCAGCTTGAGCGGAAACAGCGGGATGATCGGCACCGCGAACACGATCAGCGTCATGGCCGGCGGCAGCGCATCGACGCGCTCCGTCAGCCATTGCTTGAACCGTGCGAGCGGGATGGCTGCGACAACCCGTGCGACGATCGGCTCGAGATGGTCCCACAGCCAGGCTTCGATCAGGAAGATGATCGCCAGCAGGACCCAGAGCGGTTGAAGTAAGCGGCGCAGCATGTGTTTCCCGCCCGATTCGGAGCTGGGCTTCGCCTACATATGGATGGCCCGCTTGCCCACTGCAAGCGCGGCTTCCTTGACGGCCTCCGAGCGGGTCGGATGCGCGTGGCAGGTGCGGGCGAGATCTTCCGCACTGCCACCGAACTCCATGAGAACGCAGGCCTCATGGATCATTTCGCCGGCCTCGACGCCGATAATGTGCACGCCGAGCACGCGATCGGTCTTCGCATCTGCGAGAATCTTCACAAAGCCGTCGGTGGTCTGGTTGACCTTGGAGCGGCCGTTGGCGGTAAAGGGAAACTTCCCGACGGTATAAGCCGCGCCCGCCTGCTTCAGCTCCTCCTCGGTCTTGCCGACGGAGGACACTTCCGGCGTGGTATACACGACGCCTGGGATAACGTCGTAATTCACGTGGCCGGCCTGGCCGGCGATGATCTCGGCAACCGCAACGCCTTCATCCTCGGCCTTGTGCGCGAGCATCGGGCCTGCGACGACGTCGCCGATGGCATAGACGCCCTTCAGGCTGGTGGCGAAATGCGGATCGATCTGCACGCGGCCGCGAGTGTCGAGCGCAACGCCGGCTTCCTTTAATCCGAGCCCATCCGTGTACGGCACGCGGCCGATGCAGACGAGCACGACGTCGGCCTCGATGGTCTCGGCCGCGCCACCCGCAGCCGGTTCGATTTTCGCAAGCAGTGCCTTGCCATTCGCTTCGACGCCGGTGACCTTCGAACCAAGCTTGAACGCAAATCCCTGCTTTTCGAGGATGCGCTGGAACTGCTTCGCGATCTCGCCGTCCATGCCGGGCAGGATGCGATCGAGGAATTCGACGACCATGACTTCGGATCCGAGTCTGCGCCACACCGAGCCAAGCTCAAGCCCGATCACGCCGGCGCCGATGACCAGCAATCTGCCCGGCACCTTCTCCAGCGACAGCGCCCCGGTCGACGAGACGATGCGCTTCTCGTCGATCTCGATGCCCTTGAGGCGCGCGATGTCCGAGCCGGTGGCGATCACGATGTTCTTGGTCTCGATGACCTGCGACTTGCCATCGGCGGAGACTTCGACCTTGCCGGTGCCGAGGATCTTGCCGGTGCCCTTGAGCACGTCGACCTTGTTCTTCTTCATCAGGAACTCGACGCCCTTGACGTTGCCGTCGATGCCCTGCTGCTTGAAGTTCATCATGGCGGGCAATTCGAGCTTCGGCGCGGAAACGGACACGCCCATCTTGGCGAAGGAATGCCCGGCTTCCTCGAACATTTCGGAGGCGTGCAGCAGCGCCTTGGACGGCATGCAGCCGACATTGAGGCAGGTGCCGCCGAGGGTTGCGTTCTTTTCGACCACGGCGACTTTCATGCCGAGCTGGCTGGCGCGCACCGCGCAGACATAACCGCCCGGTCCGGTGCCGATGACGACGAGATCGTAGGTAGCCATGAGAGAAAGTCCCGTAAGGTTTAGCGTGATGAGGATGTGTCAGCGTCCGCCGGCGCGTCAGCGTCCGCCGGACACATCGAGAGTTGCTGCGGTAACGTAGGACGCCTCGTCCGACAGCAGCCAGACGATGGCGTTGGCGATTTCGTCTGCTGTGCCGACGCGCTTCATCGGCACCAGATGGGCCAGACGATGGGCGCGGTCGGGCTCGCCGCCGGCGGCATGGATTTCGGTGTCGATCAGACCGGGACGGATGCCGGCGACGCGGATGCCTTCGCTCGCGACCTCATAGCCGAGGCCGATGGTGAAGGAATCGATCGCACCCTTGGACGCCGCATAGTCGACGTAAGTGTTCGGCGAGCCGAGCTTGGCAGCGACGGACGACAGATTGACGATGACGCCACCCTTGCCGCCGTGCTTGGTCGACATCCGCTTCACCGCCTCGCGCGCGCAGAGAATGGAGCCGGTGACGTTGACGGCCATGACGCGCTGGATGCGCTCGGCCGACATCTCGTCGACGCGCACGCCGCTCTTACCGACGATGCCGCCATTGTTGACGAGCGCGCCGAGCGTGCCGAACTTGTCGGCTTCCTTGAACAAATCGAGGATGTCGCTTTCCTCGGCGACATCGCATTTCACGGCGATGGCCTTGCCGTTGCTAGCCTCGATTTGCGCGACCACCTCGTCGGCGGCCTGCTTGTTGCTGGCATATACGACGCGGAAGCCGCGCGCGGCCGCCGCAAGCGCGGTTGCCCGCCCGATGCCGCGGCTGCCGCCGGTGATGACAACGACCTTATCCGTCACGCGCGCCTCCATGGTTCGACATGCGCCGTCGCGAATGGCGACGGCGCTCGCAGAGCATCAGGGATCAGAGATCGAGCACCAGGCGCGCCGGATCTTCCAGGCTCTCCTTGACGCGAACCAGGAAGGTGACGGCTTCCTTGCCGTCGATGACGCGGTGATCGTAGGACAGCGCCAGGTACATCATCGGGCGGACCTCGATCTTGCCGCCGACGACCATCGGGCGCTCCTGGATCTTGTGCATGCCCAAGATGCCGGACTGCGGCGCGTTCAGGATCGGGGTCGACATCAGCGAGCCGTAGATGCCGCCATTGGTGATGGTGAAGGTACCACCCTGCATCTCGTCGATCTTGAGCTGGCCGTCACGGGCGCGGCGGCCGAAATCGGCGATGCCCTTCTCGATGTCGGAGATCGACTTGTGGTCGCAGTCGCGCACCACGGGCACGACGAGGCCCTTGTCGGTGCCGACGGCGACGCCGATGTGATAGTAGTTCTTGTAGATCAGGTCGGTGCCGTCGATCTCGGCGTTGACGGCCGGGATGTCCTTCAGCGCCTGCACGACGGCCTTGGTGAAGAAGCCCATGAAGCCGAGCTTGGCGCCATGCTTCTTCTCGAACGCGTCCTTGTAGTGGGCACGCAGCGCCATGACGTTGGTCATGTCGACCTCGTTGAAGGTCGTGAGCATGGCCGCGGTGTTCTGCACGTCCTTGAGGCGGCGCGCGATGGTCTGGCGCAGGCGGGTCATCTTGACGCGCTCTTCGCGGGCGGCGTCATCGGCCGGCGACGGCGCACGCACCTGAACGGCGGCGGCGGGCTGGTTGACCGGCGTCGGCGCGGAGGCCGCACGCTCGATCGCAGCCAGCATGTCGCCCTTGGTGACGCGGCCGTCCTTGCCGGAGCCCGGAACGGTGGAAGCGTCGATGCCGCTCTCGGCCGAAATCCTGCGCACAGACGGGGCGAGCGGCGCATCGGCCGGCGGCGCCTTCGCGGCCGGAGCAGGCGCGGGAGCAGCAGCGGCGGGAGCCGGAGCTGCAGCAGGCTTGGCAGGTGCGGCGGCGGGCTTGGCAGCGCCGGCACCGTCGGTGATCTGGCCGAGCAGCGCGCCGACCGCAACGGTCGCGCCATCGGCGGCGATGATCTCGCTCAGCGTGCCCGCGGAGGGCGCCGGGACCTCGATGGTGACCTTGTCGGTCTCGAGCTCCACCAAGGGCTCGTCGACAGCGACGGGATCGCCGGCCTTCTTGAACCAGCGGCCGATGGTGGCCTCGGTGACGGATTCGCCGAGCGTCGGCACACGAATTTCAGTCATGGTCTTTTCCTTAAGGGATCGCCAATGCGGTCATGAATTTCAAATGTCATCGCCCGCGAAAGCGGGCGATCCAGTACGCCGAGACGTTGGTGATCATCACAAACGGCGCGGAGTACTGGATGCCCCGCTTTCGCGGGGCATGACTCAGTCCAAATTGTCTAGCTCAGTGCTTCGTCCAGGAATGCCTTCAACTGCGCCTGATGCTTGGACATCAGACCAGTCGCGGTCGCGGCGGAAGCGGCGCGGCCGACATAACGCGGACGCCGGCTCACACCGTTCACCTGGTTCAGCACCCATTCCAGATAGGGCTCGATGAAGTGCCAGGCACCCATGTTGCGGGGCTCTTCCTGGCACCACACCATCTCGGCCTTCTTGAAACGCGACAGCTCGGCCACCAGCGCCTTCAGCGGCACCGGATAGAGCTGCTCGACGCGCATCAGATAGATGTCGTCGATACCGCGCTTCTCGCGCTCCTCGTAGAGGTCGTAATAGACCTTGCCGGAGCACAGCACGATGCGGCGGATCTTCTCGTCCGGAACGAGCTTGATCGCCTCGTTCGGCTGCATCTGGGCGTCATCATAGAGGATGCGGTGGAAGGTCGTACCCTTCGCCAGCTCTTCGAGACGCGACACCGCCCGCTTGTGGCGCAGCAGCGACTTCGGCGTCATCAGGATCAGCGGCTTGCGGATCTCGCGATGCAGCTGGCGGCGCAGCACATGGAAATAGTTCGCCGGCGTGGTCGGGTAGACCACCTGCATGTTGTCTTCCGCGCACATCTGCAAGTAACGCTCGAGGCGCGCCGAGGAGTGCTCCGGTCCCTGGCCCTCATAGCCGTGCGGCAAGAGGCAGACGAGGCCGGACATGCGCAGCCATTTGCGTTCGCCCGAGGAGATGAACTGGTCGAACACGACCTGCGCGCCGTTGGCGAAGTCGCCGAACTGGGCTTCCCAAAGGGTCAGCGTGTTCGGCTCGGCGAGCGAGTAGCCGTATTCGAAGCCGAGCACGGCCTCTTCCGACAGCAGCGAGTTGATGACCTCGTAATGGCCCTGCTCGTGGCCGAGATGGTTGAACGGCGTGTAGCGGCTCTCGTCTTCCTGGTCGATCAGGACCGAGTGGCGCTGCGAGAAGGTGCCGCGCTCCGAATCCTGTCCGGACAGGCGGACGTGATGGTTTTCATTGAGCAGCGAGCAGAACGCCAGCGCTTCGCCGGTCGCCCAGTCGATACCGGCGCCGGTGTCGATCGCCTTCGAGCGGTTATCGAGGAAACGCTGGATGGTGCGGTGAACGCGGAAGCCATCCGGCACCTTGGTGATCTTGCGGCCGATATCCTTCAGCGTGGCGATGTCGACGCCGGTGACGCCGCGCCGCGCATCCTCTTCCTGGTCGGCGATCTTGAAGCCGGACCACTTGCCGTCGAGCCAATCGGCCTTGTTCGGCTTGTAGGAGGTGCCGGCCTCGAACTCGGCATCGAGCCGCGAGCGCCAGTCGGCCTTCAGCTTGTCGACCTCGCCCTCGGTGACCACGCCTTCGGCGATCAGGCGCTTGGAGTAGAGAGTGAGGGTCGAGGGATGGGCCGCGATCCGCTTGTACATCACCGGCTGGGTGAACGCGGGCTCGTCGCCCTCGTTGTGGCCGTAACGGCGATAGCACCACATGTCGATGACGACCGGCTTGTGGAACTTCTGCCGGAATTCGGTGGCGACCTTGGCGGCGAACACGACGGCTTCCGGATCGTCGCCGTTCACGTGGAAGATCGGGGCGTCGATCATCTTCGCCACATCCGACGGATAGGGCGAGGAGCGCGAGTAACGCGGATAGGTGGTGAAACCGATCTGGTTGTTGACGATAAAGTGCACGGAGCCACCGGTGCGGTAGCCCTTCAGGTCCGAGAGGCCAAAGCACTCCGCGACCACACCCTGGCCGGCGAACGCGGCGTCGCCGTGCATCAGGAGCGGCATCACGGAGATGCGCATATCCGGCGGATCGCCGTGCTGGTCCTGCTTGGCGCGGACCTTGCCGAGCACGACGGGATCGACGATCTCGAGATGCGAGGGGTTGGCCGTGAGCGACAGATGGATGCGGTTGCCGTCGAACTCGCGGTCCGATGAGGCGCCGAGGTGGTACTTGACGTCGCCCGAACCTTCGACCGCGTCGGGATTGGCCGAGCCGCCCTTGAACTCGTGGAACAGCGCGCGATGGGCCTTGCCCAACACCTGCGTCAGCACGTTGAGGCGGCCGCGATGCGGCATGCCGAGCACGATTTCCTTCACGCCGAGATTGCCGCCGCGCTTGATGATCTGCTCGAGCGCGGGGATCAGCGCTTCACCGCCATCGAGTCCGAAGCGCTTGGTGCCGGTGAACTTGGTGTCGCAGAACTTTTCGAAACCCTCGGCTTCGACCAGCTTCGTCAGGATGGCGCGACGACCTTCAGGAGTGAACGAGATCTCCTTATCGGGTCCCTCGATCCGCTCCTGGATCCAGGCCTTCTGCGCGGCATTGCTGATATGCATGAACTCGACGCCGAGCGTCTGGCAGTAGGTGCGCTCGCAGATCGCGGTGATCTCGCGCAGCGTGCCGAATTCGAGGCCGAGCACATGGTCGAGGAAGATCTTGCGGTCGAAGTCGGCTTCGCTGAAGCCGTAAGTGCGGGGATCGAGTTCTTCGCGGTTGCGCTGGGCTTCGATGCCGAGCGGATCGAGCTTGGCGTGGAAGTGGCCGCGCATGCGGTAGGAGCGGATCAGCATCAGGGCGCGGACGGAGTCGCGCGTCGCCTGAAGCACGTCGGCGGAGGAGATGTCGGCGCCCTTGTCACCTGCCTTGGCCTGCGCCCTGGCGGCGATCTTGGCACCGACCGCCTTCTCGACCTCAGCCCAGTTGCCGTCGAGGGCGGAGGTCAGGTCGTCGTTCGGGGTCAGCGGCCAGTTGTCGCGCTCCCAGGACGGGCCTTCCGCGTTCTTGCGGACGTCGCCCGGCTGGTCATTGAGGCTCTTGAAGAACTCCTGCCACTCGGCATCGACCGAGGACGGGTCCTTCTCGTAGCGGGCGTAGATTTCGTCGATGTAGGTGGCGTTGGTGCCCTGCAAAAACGAAGAGAGGGCAAAGGCTGCGTTCGCGTCCTGGCGAGACATACTTGAGTTCCTGGCGATTTCGGTTCGCGCATAACAAACGGCGCTGGCGTCGGGCTCCCCGGCAGAGGCCCGACGCGACTGGCACCATTTACCCTATTTGCTGCGAAACTTCGCCCGGAAAAGCACGAAGAAGTGAATTAGCCTTTCAACTTTTCGGCAAGCGTGTGACCGAGGCGTGCGGGCGACGGAGAGACGGTAATTCCGGCCGATTGCATCGCTTCGGTCTTGGAACCGGCGTCGCCCTTGCCGCCCGAGATGATCGCGCCGGCATGGCCCATGCGGCGGCCGGGAGGTGCGGTGACGCCGGCGATGAAGCCGACCATCGGCTTCTTGCGGCCGCGCTTGGCCTCGTCCTTGAGGAACTGGGCGGCGTCCTCCTCGGCGGAACCGCCGATCTCGCCGATCATGATGATCGATTCCGTCTTGGGATCGGCCAGCAGCATTTCGAGCACGTCGATGAACTCGGTGCCCTTGACCGGATCGCCGCCGATGCCGACCGCGGTGGTCTGGCCGAGGCCTTCCTGGGAGGTCTGGAACACGGCTTCATAAGTCAGCGTGCCGGAGCGGGAGACGATGCCGACCGAGCCGGTCTTGAAGATGTTGGCGGGCATGATGCCGATCTTGCACTCGCCGGCGGTCATGACGCCCGGGCAGTTCGGCCCGATCAGGCGCGACTTGGAGCCGGCCAGCGAGCGCTTCACGCGCACCATGTCGATGACGGGAATGCCTTCGGTGATGCAGACGATGAGCGGGATCTCGGCGTCGATGGCTTCGCAGATCGCATCCGCCGCGCCCGGCGGCGGCACGTAGATCACCGACGCATCGGCGCCGGTCTTCTCACGCGCCTCGCGCACGGTGTCGAACACCGGCAGGTTCAGATGGATCGAGCCGCCTTTGCCGGGCGAGGTGCCGCCGACCATCTTGGTGCCATAGGCGAGCGCAGCCTCGGAATGGAAGGTGCCGTTCTTGCCGGTGAAGCCCTGGCAGATGACCTTGGTGTTCTTGTCGATCAGGATGGACATGAGGTCTGCTTTCGCGAAACTAACAGAGTGAGAGGGTCAGTGGATGCGGCGGTAGACGCCGGTGAGGACGTCAGCCCAGCCTTCCGCGTCCGGCGAGAACTGGATCTTCAACGAGTAGGAATTGTCGTCGATGATCTCGTAGACGTGGCGCGCATTGCCGCGCAGCGAGCCGCGCACCAGCGTCAGGGTCTTGCCGACCCACCCGCCGGAAGCGGGCGAGGGCGGCGTGTAGCCGAGCGAGTCGTACCAGAACAGTTTGTAGGTCCGGTCGTCACGATCGTAGGTGAAGATGCCGTGGGTCGCGAAGACCTGCTTGCCGTCACGCATCTGCACCGAGTCCTGGATCAGGTAGAACCCGTTGAGATCCATGCGCGCGACGGTGCGCGAGGTCGCCGGTCCGCCTTTGGTCCAGCGCGACGGGAAGACCGTCTCTTCGCCATCCCATTCGCCGGCGAACGCGGCGAGACGCGCATGCTCTGCAAGCGGAGATGATGCGGCGAGATGGTCCTGGGCCATGGCCTTAGCCTCCCTTGACGGCCTTCACGATCTTCTGCGCGGCGTCGTCGAGATTGTCGGCCGGCACCACGTTCAGGCCGGATTCACGGATGATCTTCTTGCCGAGCTCGACATTGGTGCCTTCGAGGCGGACCACCAGCGGCACGCTGAGGCCGACCTCACGAACCGCAGCCGTGACGCCCTCGGCGATCACGTCGCACTTCATGATGCCGCCGAAGATGTTGACCAGGATGCCCTTCACGTTGGGATCGGCGGTGATGATCTTGAACGCGGCCGCGACCTTCTCCTTGCTGGCGCTGCCGCCGACGTCGAGGAAGTTCGCCGGCGACATGCCGTAGAGCTTGATGATGTCCATGGTCGCCATGGCGAGACCGGCGCCGTTGACCATGCAGCCGATGTTGCCGTCGAGCGTGACGTAGTTGAGGTCGTACTTGGACGCCTCGATTTCCTTGGCGTCTTCCTCGGTCTCGTCGCGCAGCGCGAGCACCTCGGGATGACGGAACAGCGCGTTGTCGTCGAACGACACCTTGGCGTCGAGCACGCGGAGCTGACCCTGCTTGGTCACGACCAGCGGGTTGATCTCCAGCATCGACATGTCCTTGGCGACGAAGGCGGCGTAGAGCTGCGCGGTGAGCTTTTCGGCCTGCTTGGCGAGATCACCGGAGAGCTTCAGCGCATTCGCGACCGTGCGGCCGTGATGGCCCATGATTCCGGTCGCGGGATCGACCGAGAAGGTCACGATCTTCTCAGGGGTATTGTGCGCGACGTCCTCGATGTTGACGCCGCCTTCGGTCGAGACGACGAAGGAGACGCGCGAGGTCTCGCGGTCGACCAGGATCGAGAGATAGAACTCCTTGTCGATGTCGGAGCCGTCCTCGATGTAGAGGCGGTTGACCTGCTTGCCGGCGGGGCCGGTCTGCACGGTCACCAGCGTTGCGCCCAGCATCTGCTTGGCGAACTCGGAAACCTCGGCGGCCGACTTGGCAATGCGGACGCCGCCCTTGTCGCCGGCTGAGGCTTCCTTGAACTTGCCCTTGCCGCGGCCGCCGGCGTGGATCTGGCTCTTCACGACATAGACCGGACCGGGCAGCGCCTTGGCGGCGGCCTCCGCGTCGGCGGCCTTGAGAACCGGGACGCCCTTGGAGATCGGTACGCCGAACTCACCCAGCAGCGCTTTGGCCTGATATTCATGGATATTCATATGGTCGCTCCCTGAACCCGCGGGCGGTGACCCTATGGGCCCACCTCAGTCTTGTGGCTGGCATACCATATACCACAGGAACTGCAACCCGGATTCTTTGACTTCGAGATCTCTGGACTGCGGAATTGCTGAACTTGCCGAAAGCCCGCCCGGTCAGCCGGGCCCCGGAAGTGAAACCGCCGAAGACCGGGTTTCGGTCTTCGGCGGGATTGTTTGCGCCTTAGCGGCCGAGAAGATCGGGTGCGATCTTCTTGCAGGCGTCAACCAGGCCCTGCACCGCGCCGACCGACTTGTCGAAGGCCTCGCGGTCCTTGCCGGCGAGCTCGATCTCGACGACGCGCTCGACGCCCTTGGAGCCGATCACGACGGGCACGCCCACATACATGTCCTTCACGCCGTATTCGCCATTGAGATAGGCGGCAGAGGGCAGCACGCGCTTCTTGTCACGCAGATAGCTCTCGGCCATCGCGATCGCCGACGCGGCCGGCGCGTAGAAGGCCGAGCCGGTCTTGAGCAGGTTGACGATCTCGGCGCCGCCGTTGCGGGTGCGGTCGACGATCTCGTCGAGGCGCGCCTGCGAGGTCCAGCCCATCTTGACGAGGTCGGGCAGCGGGATGCCGGCGACGGTGGAGTACTTCACCAGCGGCACCATGGTGTCGCCATGGCCGCCGAGCACGAAGGCGGTGACGTCCTCGACCGAGACGTTGAACTCGTCGGCCAGGAAGTAGCGGAAGCGCGCGGAGTCGAGCACGCCGGCCATGCCGACGACCTTCTTGTGCGGCAGGCCCGAGGCCTTCTGCAGCGCCCAGACCATCGCGTCGAGCGGGTTGGTGATGCAGATGACGAACGCGTCGGGGGCGTACTTCTTGATGCCGGCACCGACCTGCTCCATGACCTTGAGGTTGATGGAGAGGAGATCGTCGCGGCTCATGCCGGGCTTGCGCGGCACGCCGGCGGTGACGATGCAGACCTTGGCGTTGTCGAGCGCTTCGTAGGAATTGGCGCCGGTGTAATGCGCGTCGAAACCGTCGACCGGCGAGGACTGTGCGATGTCGAGCGCCTTGCCCTGCGGCACGCCTTCGGCGATGTCGAACATCACCACGTCGCCCAGTTCTTTCAGGCCGATGAGATGAGCCAGCGTTCCGCCGATCTGACCGGAGCCAATCAAAGCAATCTTGTCGCGCGCCATGTGAACCTGTCCTTTAGACACGTAAGGAGGGAAAACTGATGGGTGGTTATCCCTTTCGCCTCCCTCGTTCAAGTCGGTGGATGCCCATTTGTCGGGCTTGCTGAGAATCCGGCCAGCAAACTCTACGCCGTCATTCCGGGATGCGCCGACAGGCGCAGGCCCGGAATCCATAACCACCATCGGGAGTATGGATTCCGGGCTCGCGCTTCGCGCGCCCCGGAATGACAGCGCTGGCAAATAGGACTTAAGTCTCCACCAGCCCCTTGGTGGAGCCGCTGGCGGTGGAATCCTTGCGGCCGTGGGCCAGCGCCAGATAGGATTCCGAGCTCATCTCGATCAGGCGCGAGGCGGTCCGCTTGAACTCCATGGCCTCGTTGCCCTCGGTGCCGAGGTAGAGCGAGATCGGGTTGGCGTCCGCCGAGGCCATCAGCTTCACGGCATTGTCATAGAGCGTATCGATCAGCGTGATGAAGCGCTTGGCGGCGTTGCGCTGGGAGAAGTCCATCACTGGAATATGGTCGACCAGGATGGTGTGGTAGTCGTGCGCGAGCCGGAGATAGTCGGATGCGCCGAGCGGCTTCTCGCAGAGATCGGCGAAGCTGAAGCGCGCCACGCCATGGGCCGAGCACGGCACGTGCAGGGTGCGGCCCTTGATCGAAATATCGCGCGACTTGCATTTGGCGTTGCCGGTCATCCTGGACCAGGCGCGGTCGAGCGCGGCGTCCGCATCGCCATCCGCCGGCGTCAGCCACATCGGCACGCCCTGGAGCTTCTCCAGGCGGAAGTCGGTGCGGGCGTCGAGCCGCGCGACGTCCATGTGGTCGGTGATCTGCTTGATGAAGGGCAGGAACAGCGACCGGTTCAGGCCGCCCTTGTAGAGATCGTCGGGCGCGACGTTGGAGGTCGCAACCACAACGGTGCCGAGCTCGAACAATTTGGCGAACAGGCGCCCCAGGATCATCGCATCGGCAATGTCGGTGACGTGGAATTCGTCGAAGCAGAGCAGCCAGCTCTCCTCGAAGATCGCCGTCGCCGTCAGCGCGATGACGTCGCCGTCGGCGATCTCGCCGCGCGCGATGCCCTGGCGATAGTCGTAGATGCGCTCATGCGCTTCCGCCATGAACTCGTGGAAATGCGCGCGGCGCTTGTACTCGACGCTCGATTGCTGAAAGAACAGATCCATCAACATGGTCTTGCCGCGGCCGACCTCGCCATGGATGTAGAGCCCGCGCGGCGCATCGTCCTTGTCGCTGCTGAACAGGCGGCTGAGCAGGCCCTGCTTGCGCTGCGGCTTGTAGTTCGCAAGCCGCAGGTCGAGCGCCGCATAGGCCTCGGCGACCTCGGCCTGCGCGGCATCGGGCTCGATCGCGCCGGATGCGATCTGGGCCTGGTAGGCCTCGCGGAATGAGGAGTTCGGGGTGGAGAGCATGGCTCTTTACCGCCAGAGATGGGCGGAAATTGCAAGCCGTGAATTGGTGCGGGGCCTATGCGTTCCGTGTCCCGGACGCAGCGGCGTGCGGACCCACTATTTCGTACATCGCGGCGTCGGCGCTACTCACACAACTCGTAGGCGTCCTCGACGACATACGGACCGCCGCCGGTCGATGCGCGCGACGAGAACAAGACAAAACGTTCGGCCATGAAGGCCTTGCTCGGGAAGTAGCCACGGATCGAGAGATAGTCGGCGACGTCGCGGTCGGTGGCGTCATGCAAACGAGCCAGCGTGACGTGCGGGATGAACTTGCGTCCCTCGGGGTCGAGACCGATCCGCTGCATCATGCGTTCGAGCTCGGCCTGCAATTCCATCAGCGGCTTGCTCGGCGCGATGGTGGCGACCACCGCGCGCGGCTTGCGGCCGCCGAAGCTGGTCAGTCCCTGCACCTTCACCTCGAACGGCTTGCGGTCGACGCGAAACAGCATCGAGGCGATCTCGTTGGCGGAGGCGCCGTCGATATCGCCGATGAAGCGCAAGGTGACGTGATAATTTTCGGGATCGATCCACCGGGCGCCGGGAAGGCCGCCCCTGAGATTGGAAAGCGACTGGCCGATCTCGGCCGGAATTTCCAGACCAGTGAACAAACGCGGCATCGTTCAGCACTCCCGATGCTTGGGTACGACCCTCGAGGCAAGGACCATATCCAAATTAGAGCCGGCGACGAATCACCGGTACCCTGATTCCTATCGCAGTTGTGTGACTCTGCGAAGCATGCCGCGCCTCACCCCGGAAAAACCCTGGGAATTAGGGTTAGCGCTGCCTGTTTTTCAACGTCGTTGCTCGTGGATCGTGCCAACGAATGCCTCCACGGTGGGCATGATCCTGCCGACGATGATGTCGACGCCGGCCGCTGTCGGATGAATGCCGTCGGCCTGGTTGAGCTTGGCGTCGGCCGCGACGCCGTCGAGGAAGAACGGATAGAGCGGCACGTCGAATGTTTTCGCCAGATCCGGATAAATCGAATTAAAGCGCGCAGCATATTCGGCGCCGTAATTCGGCGGCGCCAGCATGCCGCACAGCATCACCGGGATCTTGCGCTCCTTCAGACGCGCAACGATGTCGGTCAGCGCTTTGCGCGTCAAGTCGGGATCGATGCCGCGCAGCGCGTCGTTGGCGCCGAGCTCGACGATCACGCCATCGGTTCCGTCGGGCACCGACCAGTCGAGCCGGTCGCGGCCGCCGGAGGAGGTGTCGCCGGACACCCCCGCATTGGTCATGTCGACGGTTATACCCTTGGCTTGCAAGGCTTTTTGAAGTTTTATAGGGAATGCCTCCTGGCCCGGGAGGCCGAGGCCGGCGCTTAAGGAATCGCCGAGAACGACAAGCTTGACCGGCTTTGTCGCGTCCGCCCAGGCCGGGTTCGCCATCGTCATCAAAGCGAGCATCAACACGGCTATGTGCATGAAGAATCCGCAACGCCTCTCGACCGCGCGTGCGGACTTGCCATATGACCGGACCATGGACACTCGCATCGATCCCTCTTCGCTTGCCGACACCTCGTCGGACACCATCGCCATCTCCAACGTCAATCTCTCATTGGGTACGGGCGCGGCACGCGTTCACATTCTCAAGGATATCAGCCTGCGGGTCGGCCGTAGCGAGACGATCGGCCTGATCGGCCCGTCAGGCTCGGGCAAATCCACGCTGCTGATGGTGATGGCGGGGTTGGAGCGTCCTGATAGCGGAGAGGTGGTGGTGAACGGCACGCCTTTCAATGCCCTCGACGAAGACGCGCTGGCCCGCTTCCGCGGCCGACAGGTCGGCATCGTATTCCAGTCCTTCCATCTGATCCCGACCATGACGGCGCTGGAGAACGTCGCCGTGCCGCTCGAGCTCGCCGGCAATCCCGATGCGGCCAAGCGCGCGGCGCAGGAGCTGCAATCGGTCGGGCTCGGCGACCGCCTGCATCATTATCCGACGCAGCTGTCCGGCGGCGAGCAGCAGCGCGTCGCGCTCGCCCGCGCGCTGGCGCCTGATCCGGCCATCCTCGTCGCCGACGAGCCGACCGGAAATCTCGACGAAGCCACCGGCAAGCAGATCGTCGATCTCTTGTTCAGCAAGCATGCCGAGCGCGGCATGACCTTGGTGCTGGTCACGCACGATTCCTCGCTGGCGCATCGCTGCGATCGCGTGATCCGCCTGCGCTCCGGCCGCATCGACACGCAGACCGCGCCGGCATGAGCACTGTCGCCGAACCGTTCGCGAAGCCGAGCGCCGTCGCGCTGTCGCTGCGTTACGCATTGCGCGAATTGCGCGGCGGCCTGCGCGGCTTCTACGTCTTCATCGCCTGCATCGCGCTCGGCGTGATGGCCATCGCCGGCGTCGGCTCGGTCTCGGCGAGCCTTTCCGACGGCCTCGCCCGCGAGGGCCGCACGCTGCTCGGCGGCGACGTCTCCTTCGTGCTGTTCCAGCGCGAGGCCAAGCCCGAAGAGGTCAGCTTCCTGCGCTCGCGCGGCACCGTCTCGACCGCCGCGACCCTGCGCGGCATGGCGCGCTCCGCCGAGGGCAAGCTCGCGCTGGTCGAGATGAAGGCGGTGGACGGCACCTATCCGATGCTGGGACAGCTGACGCTGTCCCCGCCGATGCCGCTGTCGGATCTGCTCGCCGAGCGCGATGGCGCGTTCGGCGCGGCGGCCGATCCGACGCTGCTGGCGCGACTGTCCCTCAAGACCGGCGACCGCGTCACCATCGGCTCGGCCACCTTCCAGATCCGCTCGACCGTCGAGGCCGAGCCCGACAAGCTCGCCGGCGGCATCGGCTTCGGTCCGCGCTTTTTGATCAGCGAGGCCGGCCTGCGCGCCACCGGGCTGATCCAGCCCGGCAGCCTGGTGCGCTGGGTCTACCGGGTGAAGCTGCCCGATGGCGCCAACAGCGAGCGCGCCACCGAAGCCTTCATCAACGATGCGCGCAACGCGGCGCCGCAGGCCGGCTGGGAGATTCGCAGCCGCTCCAACGCCTCGCCGCAGCTCGAGCGCAACATCAACCGTTTCACGCAGTTCCTGACGCTGGTCGGCCTCGCCGCGCTGCTGGTCGGCGGCGTCGGCGTCGCCAATGCCGTGAAGAGCCATATCGACCGCAAGCTCGAGGTGATCGCGGCCTTCAAGGCGGTCGGCGCCACCGGCCGCGACGTCTTCGGCATTTACCTCGCGCAGGTGCTCCTGCTCGCCGCCATCGGCTCGGTGATCGGCCTTGCGCTCGGCGCCGCCATGCCGTTCGCGATCGTCGGCCTGTTCGGAAAATTGCTGCCGCTGCCGGTAGTGCCGGCCGTGCATGCCGACGAGCTCGCGCTGTCCTTCGTCTACGGCCTGCTCACCGCGCTCGCGTTCGGCCTGTGGCCGCTCGGGCGGGTGCACGACGTGCCGGTGGCCGCGCTGTTCCGCGACACCATCAGCTCCGAATGGCACCGGCCACGCGCGAGCTATCTCGTGTTCATGGGCGTCGTGATCGCGCTGCTCGTCGCGGTCGTGATCGGGCTTTCGTTCGACAAGCGCATCGCCGCGGTGTTCGTGGCATCCTCCGTCGTCGTGTTCGCCCTGCTGCGCGGCATCGCCGCGCTGTTGATGGGAATTGCGCGGCGGCTGCCGCGGACGCGGCTGCCGATGCTGCGGCTGGCGATCGCCAACATCCACCGGCCCGGCGCGCTGACGCCCTCGGTGGTGCTGTCGCTCGGTCTCGGACTGGCCGTGCTCGTCACCATCACCCAGATCGACGGCAATCTGCGCCGGCAGTTCCTGGCGGCGCTCCCTGATCGTGCCCCCTCGTTCTTCTTCATCGACATCCCGAGCACGCAGGCCGAGCAGTTCGACGATTATCTGCGGCAGATCGCGCCCGGCGCGAAGGTCGAGGATGTGCCGATGCTGCGCGGGCGCATCGTCGCCGCGCGCGGGGTCCGCGCCGAGGACCTCAAGCCCACCACGGATTCGGAGTGGGTGCTGCAAAGCGACCGCGGCCTGACCTATACCGCCGAGCTGCCGAAGGGCTCCAAGGTGGTCGAGGGCAAATGGTGGAGCCCCGACTATTCCGGTCCGCTGCTGGTCTCGATGGAGAAGAAGATCGCCGACGGGCTCGACCTCAAGCTCGGCGACGAGATCGTCGTCAACGTGCTCGGCCGCGACATTCCGGCCAAAATCGGCAATCTGCGCACCATCGACTGGCAGGGCATGGGCATCAATTTCGTGCTGGTGTTCTCGCCGAACGCCTTCAAGGGCGCGCCGCACACCCACATCGCGACGCTGACCGAAACCGGGGGCGATGCGGCCGGCGACGGCAAGATCATCAAGCAGGTTGCCGATGCCTATCCGATGGTGACGAGCGTGCGCGTGCGCGAGGTGATGGAGACGGTCGGCTCGGTCGTGACCAACCTTGCGCTGGCGATCCGCGGCGCCAGCGCCGTGACCCTGATCTCGGCGATCCTGGTGCTGGGCGGGGCGCTCGCCGCCGGCCACCGCCACCGGGTCTATGATGCGGTGATCCTGAAGACGCTGGGCGCAACCCGGCTGCGGCTGCTCGGCGCCTATGCCCTCGAATACCTCCTGATCGGGCTCGCCACCGCGGTGTTCGGCGTGATCGCCGGTAGTATCGCCGCCTGGATGATCGTGACGCGGCTGATGACCCTGAGCTTCGTCTGGCAGGCCGGCAGCGCCGCCGGCGTGGTCGCGGCCGCACTGGTCGTCACCGTGGGGCTGGGGCTTGCCGGCACGCTGCTGGCGTTGAACAAAAAGCCGGCTACGGTGTTGCGGAATTTGTGACAAAATGTAGCGGGAGGCCGTGCGGTAGCGGAATCGCACGATTCCTGCGATTAACCACGTCCGCTCGCCAGGATTGTGCCCGAGGGCGACATTCAGCCGCGCGTGGACGGTTGCAGCGAATGTGTTAGTTTCCCACATATCGAATGGGTTCGGAGCCCCCGATTGTTAGCCAAATTTAATGTCGGCAGACCTCGGTATCCGGATAGAACTTGACGAACCGGCGGCATGGCGACCCTCATGCCGGACCGGCCAACCAACGGGAATTCGACCATGTCGGACCTAGACCGTAACTACGCTTCTCCTTTCGGCAGGGCCGCCGGGCGTGTTGACGCCGCGACGGTCGACGCCGGCCTGCGCGCCTACATGCTGCGCATCTACAATTACATGAGCATTGGCCTCGCCATCACCGGCCTGGCCGCGCTCGGTGTCTACATGGCTGCCGTGACCGACGTTCCGACGCCGGAAGCCGTCCGTGTCGGCAAGCTGTTCCTGACCCCGTTCGGCTACGCGATGTTCGTCAGCCCCCTGAAGTGGCTGTTCATGCTCGCGCCGCTCGCGATGGTGTTCGTGATCTCGGCGGGCATCAACCGTCTTGCCCCCTCGACCGCCCAGATCCTGTTCTGGGTGTTCTCGGCGCTGATGGGCATCTCGCTGTCGTCGATCTTCCTGGTGTTCACCCACACCTCGATCGTGCGGGTGTTCTTCATCACCGCGGCGACCTTCGGTGCACTGAGCCTCTACGGCTACACCACCAAGCGTGACCTGACCGGCATGGGCTCGTTCCTGTTCATGGGCCTGATCGGCATCATCATCGCGAGCCTGGTGAACCTGTTCCTGGCGAGCTCGATGCTGCAGTTCATCGTGTCGGTGGTCGGCGTGCTGGTGTTCGCGGGCCTCACCGCCTGGGACACCCAGCGGCTGAAGAACGACTACATCTACGGCTACGCCTCGGCCGGCGGTGACATCGCAGAGCGTGCGGCCATCACCGGCGCACTGTCGCTGTACCTGAACTTCATCAACCTGTTCACGCTGCTGCTGCAGCTCCTCGGCCAGCGCGACTAAGCGCCAGACCCGAGAGAACGGACACGAACCCCGGCCGAGAGGCCGGGGTTTTTGTTTGGGGGCGGTGGTCTCTCCTCGTCATTGCGAGGAGCCCTTGCGACGAAGCAATCCAGAGTCCCTCCGCGGACGCATCTCTGGATTGCTTCGCTGCGCTCGCAATGACGGGTGTAGAGACAGCCGGGCCCCTTCCAGCACCAGCGGGAAGGCTCTAATCTCGCCCCCATGTCCGCACCTGAAATCAGGCCCACGCTTGAGGCCGACCTTTCCGCCATCACCGCCATCTACCAGCAGGCCGTCCGCGAGGGCACCGCGACGTTTGAGCTGGATCCGCCCGACCTAGCCGAGATGACGCGCCGTTACCGCGCGCTGATCGACGGCGGCTATCCCTATTTCGTCGCCGTGCTCGACGGCCGCATCGCCGGCTATGCCTATGCCGGCGCCTACCGGCCACGGCCGGCCTATCGCTTCACGGTCGAGAACTCGATCTACCTCGATCCGAGTTTCCACCGCCGCGGCATCGGCTCGCTGCTGCTGGACCGGCTGATCACCGAATGCGAGGCGCGCGGCTTCCGCCAGATGATCGCCGTGATCGGCGATTCCGCCAATGCCGGCTCGATCGGCGTGCACACCCGGGGCGGCTTCAAGATGATCGGCACCCATCCCAATGTCGGGCTGAAGTTCGGCCGCTGGCTGGACACGGTGATGATGCAGCGCGACCTCGGCGAGGGCGCGAAGACGGTGCCGACAAGGTAGGTCTCGTAGGGTGGGCAAAGCGATAGCGTGCCCACCATTCGCGGCGATAGAGAAAGGACGTGGGCACGGCGCTTTGCGCCTTTGCCCACCCTACGGCACCGGTCGTGCTGCTAGACCACCGCCAGCTTGCGGTCGATCACCAGCAGCACGCGCTCGAGCTCGTGGCCGCGGCGCAGGATCAGGCCGGTTGCCGAGATCACGCTGTACATGCCCTGCTTGCGCGCGAGGCGCGGGTCCTTCTCGATGCGGTAGATCGGCACTTCCGAGGCGCGGCGATAGACCGAGAACACCGCGCGGTCCTTCAGGAAGTCGATAGCATAGTCGCGCCACTCGCCGTCGGCGACCATGCGGCCGTAGAGATTGAGAATACGGTGCAGCTCGAGCCGGTTGAACGTCACCCGGTTCGGCTGCGCATTCGCCGCGACGGGCCGCGCCGCCGCGCGCTGCTCGCTCGGATCGGCATCCTCCGTCGTCAGGCTCATGGGCGCCTCCTCATCGCACACAGCATGACCGCGCCCGCGAAACCGTCCCCGGAACCGCGGATCATGACAATCACATGATTGCGCCAACCGCTCCGCGCCGCAAGGGCTCTTGCGAATCCGGGACAGAGCTCTGGGCTCAACCGGCCTGATGGGGTACGAATCCGCCCACACGCAAAAGTGGAACTTTGTCGCGGCAAAGCGTCACGGGATCGTTAGCAGGAATCATACTGTCGCCGCTTTTCCGCCAAGCGCCCGCCGCCCTGCACTGCGAAAAGATTCGAGTGCGTTGGCCCGGTCCTTTCGGTTCCGGATTCCTCAGCCCCCAGCCCCCCGGGGTCGAACAGGATCGGGTCTGTACGCGCGACAAGGAGGGCCAACGCAAGTTGGTCCTTTTTTGTTTGGGTCGGATTGTTTCTGACGCGCTGTCATTCCGGGGCGCGCCGCTTGGCGCGAGCCCGGAATCCATTTCTCAGCTCGGATTGTGGATCGATGGATTCTCAGGTGCGCAATTGCGCACCATAGCTCGCGCTTCGCGCGCCCCGGAATGACGGGAGACAAGATCTCCTGAGACGATCTCGCGCATACTCTCGCTCTCCACATGACGAGTTGGTGCGAGTGCGACGCTAGAGAGAATCAGTGCAGCGACGTGTACGCCGCGCCCAGCATCGGGCCGGGCTTGTCGCGGCTGCCGTCCTGGACATAGACCACCGCGCCGTCGACGCCGTCGCGCGCGAGGTTCTCGAGCGGCACGGTCCAGCTTTCCGAGCGACCGGTCCAGTCGCCGACCTTGAGCAAATTGCGCACCACGTTGTGATAGGTGATCTGCTGTCCGCGATTTTCGCCGCGGCCGATCGAGATCGGCACCGATTTGGCGACCGAGCAGATCCAGACCTCGCCATGCGAGACCGCCGGCTCCTTGCTCGCGGCCACCGACACGTTGATCTGCTTGCCCGAGAGCGACATCGTCACCGGCACGCTCATCACGCCACCGCTCTTGTCGGTCTTGCCGATCGCATTCTCGATGCCGGCACGATCGCTGCCGATGACGTGCGCCGAGCCGTTGACGACGACCTGCGGCGTGTAGACCTCGCGGTCGCCGCGCATGCGCGAATAGGCACGCTGCCGCGCCGAGAAACGCGAATCCGCCAGCGTGTCCTTCCAGCCGAGATAGTCCCAATAATCGATCGGCATGCTCAGCGCGATGATCGAGGGGTCGCTGGCGAGATCGCCGATGATCTTGTCGGCGGGCGGGCACGACGAGCAGCCCTGCGAGGTAAACAATTCGACAACGGCGCGCGGATCGGCGTGCGCGGGACGGATGATGGCGACGATGGCGCAGATGCTGAGCGCTCCCGACCAGAATGCACCGGACCAGCGCGAAGCCAGATTAGAAGCCATCATTGTCGTCATGTCGAACGTCACACATCGTCAGTCGTTAGGGGAAACTTATCGCCTGAAGGTCACCGTAATCTTACGGGGCGCGGCAGATTCAACCGTCCTGGGCGGGATTTCCGCCGGGCGGGCCCATCTGAAGCATGCCGCAAACGCGCGAAGGCGGCCCTGTGATAGGCCGCCTTCGTTTAACCTTCTACTCACGTCGCGGTGAGCCACTGTTCACAAATTCGCGCTTAGGCCGCGAGCTTGCGCAGCACGTAGTGCAGGATGCCGCCGTTCCGGTAATAGTCGAGCTCGTCCAGCGTATCGATGCGGCAGAGCAGCGAAACGCGCTGCAACGAACCGTCGCCGGAGACGATCTCGGCGGTCAGCTTCTGGCGCGGCTTGAGGTCGCCGACGAGGCCACGCAGCGTGACCTTCTCGTCGCCCTTCAGACCCAGCGACTGCCACGAGGTGCCTTCCTCGAAGGTCAGCGGCAGCACGCCCATGCCGACCAGGTTGGAGCGATGGATGCGCTCGAAGCTCTGGCAGATCACGGCGCGCACACCGAGCAGACGCGTGCCCTTCGCGGCCCAGTCGCGCGAGGAGCCGTTGCCGTATTCGGCACCGGCGAACACGACGAGCGGCACCTGCTCCTGCTGGTACTTCATCGCGGCGTCGTAGATCGACATCTGCTCGCCGTCGGGCCAGTGCTTGGTGAGACCGCCTTCCGGAATGTTGCCGTCAGCGCCCTTCAGCATGAAGTTCTTGATGCGGATGTTGGCGAAGGTGCCGCGCATCATGACTTCATGGTTGCCGCGGCGCGTGCCGTACTGGTTGAAATCGGCCGGGCGCACCTGGTGCTCGCTGAGATATTTGCCGGCGGGCGAGGTGAGCTTGATCGAACCGGCCGGCGAGATGTGGTCGGTGGTGATCTTGTCGCCGAACATGGCGAGGATGCGCGCCTCGACGATGTCGGTGACCGGCTCCGGCTCCTTCTTCATGCCATCGAAATAGGGCGGGTTCTGCACATAGGTCGAAGACATGTTCCAGCGATAGGTCTCGCTCTCGGCGGTCTTGATCTTGCGCCAGTTGGTGTCGCCCTTGAACACGTCGGCATACTTCTTCTTGAAGATCGAGGCGGTCACGAACTTCTTCATGAAGGCGTTGATTTCCTTCGAGGTCGGCCAGATGTCCTTGAGGTAAACCGGCTTGCCGTCCTTGCCTTCGCCGAGCGGCTCGACCGCGAGGTTCTTGGTGACGCTGCCGGCGAGCGCATGCGCGACGACCAGCGGCGGCGAAGCCAGATAGTTCGCCTGCACGTCCGGCGACACGCGGCCTTCGAAGTTGCGGTTACCGGAGAGCACGGCCGCGGCGACGATGCCGTTCTCGTTGATCGACTTCGAGATCTCCTCCGGCAGCGGACCGGAATTGCCGATGCAGGTGGTGCAGCCGAAGCCGACGAGGTTGAAGCCGACCTTGTCGAGATCGGCCTGCAGACCGGAATCGGCGAGATAGCCCGCGACCACCTGGCTGCCCGGGGCGAGCGAGGTCTTCACCCACGGCTTGGCCTTGAGGCCCTTTGCGGCCGCGTTGCGCGCCAGCAGTCCCGCGCCGATCAAGACGCTCGGGTTCGAGGTGTTGGTGCAGGAGGTGATGGCGGCGATGACGACGTCGCCATGGCCGATCTCGTATTTCTTGCCTTCGACGGCAAAGCGCTTGTTGGGCTCCTCGGCCTTCTTGTACTCGGTGCCGAGCGCGAGCGAGAAGCCCTCTGCGACCGACGGCAGCGCGATGCGGCCTTCGGGACGCTTCGGGCCGGCCATCGACGGCACGACATCGGCGAGGTCGAGCGTCAGCGTTTCCGTGAACACCGGATCGGCCGACTTGGCGGTGCGGAACAGGCCCTGCGCCTTGGCATAGGCCTGCACCAGCGCGACGCGCGCGGGCGCGCGGCCGGAGGTCTTGAGGTAGTCGATCGCGGCGGCGTCGACCGGGAAGAAGCCGCAGGTCGCGCCGTATTCGGGCGCCATGTTGGCGATCGTCGCCTTGTCGGCGACCGAGAGATTGTCGAGACCGGGGCCGAAGAACTCGACGAACTTGCCGACGACGCCGAGCTTGCGCAGCATCTGCGTCACGGTCAGCACGAGGTCGGTCGCGGTGACGCCTTCCTTCATCGCGCCCTTCAGCTTGAAGCCGACGACGTTCGGCAGCAGCATCGACAGCGGCTGTCCGAGCATGCAGGCTTCCGCCTCGATGCCGCCGACGCCCCAGCCGAGCACGGCGAGACCGTTGACCATGGTGGTGTGGGAGTCGGTGCCGACCAGCGAGTCGGGATAGGCGACCTCGAAGGTGCCGGTCTTCTTGCCGACCGTCATCTTCTCCTTCTTGGTCCAGACCGTCTGGGAGAGATATTCGAGATTGACCTGATGGCAGATGCCGGTGCCGGGCGGCACGACGGAGAAGTTCGAGAACGCCTTCTGGCCCCACTTCAGGAACTCGTAGCGCTCCTGGTTCTGCTTGTACTCTTCCGTGACGTTCTTGGCGAAAGCCTTGTTGTCGCCGAAGAAGTTCACGATCACGGAGTGGTCGATGACGAGATCGACCGGCACCAAGGGGTTGATCTTCTCGGCATCGCCGCCAAGCTTCTGCATCGCGTTGCGCATCGCGGCGAGGTCGACGACGGCCGGGACGCCGGTGAAGTCCTGCATCAGCACGCGGGCCGGGCGGAACGCGATCTCATGCTCCAGCGACTTCTTGCGCAGCCACTTCGACACCGCGACGATGTCTTCCTTCTTGACCGAGCGGCCGTCCTCATTGCGCAGGAGATTCTCGAGCAGGACCTTCATCGAATAGGGGAGTTTCGAAATTCCCTTCAGACCATTCTTCTCGGCCGTGGGCAGGCTGTAATAGACATAGGTCTTGGCGCCGACCTTGAGGGTCTTTTTGCATTTGAAGCTGTCGAGCGAGGTCATGTAGGAAATCCCAATTGTCAGTTATACCCGGCAGGGTATTTTAACACCGTCAGCATAGCAGGCTGGGTCGCTTGCAGGGGCAGGTTGAGTTGCTGCATCAAGTAGTTCCGGGCTTATAGAAGCTTTCTAACCGCGCCGCCACAGCCACAATCGAACCCAGCAAGTCGCGAGCCAAAAATTCTGATGCGCTACCCCAAGTTTTCCTGAGGCCCGACGGTGGACGGGTTGATACCAGGCAAGATGCAGCTGTCCGGGCGAGAGGTCACCTGCGTGCGCGGCGGCCGCGAGGTGTTTGCCGGGCTCGATTTCGAGGCCGTCTCCGGCGAAGCCGTGGCGGTGGTCGGCCGCAACGGCTCGGGCAAGACCTCGCTGCTGCGGCTGATCGCCGGCCTGCTCGTTCCGGCCGGCGGCACGATCGTACTGGACGGGGGCGACGCCGACATGACGCTGGCCGAGCAGTGCCACTATCTCGGCCATCGCGACGCCCTGAAGCCTGCGCTGAGCGTGGCTGAAAATCTGTCATTCTGGGCTGATTTCCTGGGCGGCGAGCGCGGTGACGCCGCTGAAAGCCTTGCCATTGTCGGCCTCGACCACGCCACCCACCTGCCCGCCGCGTTCCTCTCCGCCGGCCAGCGCCGCCGGCTCTCGCTGGCCCGGCTGCTGACGGTCCGTCGGCCAATCTGGCTGCTGGACGAGCCGACCAATGCGCTGGATGTCGCCGGCCAGGAGATGTTCGGGGGGCTGATGCGGGAGCATCTGGGGCACGGCGGGATGATCATCGCAGCGACCCATGCGCCGCTCGGGATCGAATCGCGGGAGCTGCGGATCGGGGGGATGGCGTGAAATCGAAGCACCCTCAGTTTTCCGAGCGGCCGGGCGCTGCTCTCTGCATTCCCTCCGCCCTTGCGGGGGAGGGTCAGGGAGAGGGGTGCCGCACGGCAAGACCTCTCGGTTCAAGCGTCGGGAAAGCAGGTGCATTGCTGTTTGCAATCCGCCCCTCAAAGGCACCGCGCCCGGAGCTACCCCTCTCCCCCGCCCTCCCCCGCAAGGGGGGAGGGAGCGCGGTTTGCCGGGAGCGCGAGCCGGGCTCCCATGGCCGCCTCGCGGGAGGCCCCCCATGACCGCCCTCTCCGCCCTGATCCGCCGGGACATCAGGATCGCGCTCCGCGTCGGCGGCGGGGCGCTGATCGGCGTGCTGTTCTTCCTGACCGTCGTCGTGCTGATGCCGTTCGCGGTGGGACCCGATCTGGCGCTGCTGTCGCGGCTCGGGCCCGCGATCCTGTGGCTTGGCGCACTGCTGGCGAGCCTTTTGACGCTTGACCGGCTGTTCATGGCCGATCACGAGGACGGCTCGCTCGACCTGATCACCATGAGCCGGACCCCGCTGGAACTCGCCTGCGCGGCTAAGGCGCTGGCGCATTGGCTAGCGGCGGGGCTGCCGCTGATTGTCGCAACCCCCGTGCTTGGCCTGTTGCTCAATCTCGACATGGTCGCCACCGCTGCGGTGGCGCTGACGCTGCTGGCAGGCACTCCGGCCCTCACTTTCACCGGCATGATCGGCGCGGCACTGGCGGTGACGCTGCACCGGGGCGGGCTCCTGATGGCGGTGCTGGTGCTGCCGCTGTCTATCCCAGTGCTGATTTTCGGCGTTGCGGCCTCGCAGGCCGTGATCGTCGGCCCCATGACGTTCGGCGCGCCGTTCTCGATCCTGTGCGCGCTGTCGCTGGTCAGCCTCGTGATCGGCCCGTTCGCGGCGGCGGCAAGCCTGCGGCACGGGCTCGACTGACCATGGCTCGGCCGTCCTTGACCCCGATCAACTTTCGCTGCGCGCTTTTATGCTGATTGCGTGAGCGCTGACCTGTGATTAATCAAAAGACCATGACGCTGATCGACCTCGCCAATCCGACACGGTTCCTCGCGCTGACCGCGCGGCTGCTGCCGTGGCTTGCGGCCGCGACCGTCATCCTGCTCGCGATCGGCCTCTATCAATCGGCGCTCGCACCCGACGATTATCAGCAGGGTGCGACCGTCAAGATCATGTTCATCCACGTGCCCAATGCCTGGCTGTCGATGTTCGTGTGGGGCGTGATGAGCATCGCTTCGCTCGGCACGCTGGTGTGGCGGCATCCGCTCGCCGACGTCGCCGCGAAGGCGGCAGCGCCCATCGGCGCCAGCTTCACCTTCCTCGCGCTGCTGACGGGCTCGCTGTGGGGCCGGCCGATGTGGGGCACCTATTGGGAATGGGACGCGCGGCTGACCTCGGTGCTGATCCTGTTCCTGATGTATCTCGGCCTGATGGCGCTGTGGCGCGCGGTCGACGATCCCTCGCGCGCGGCGCGCGCCGCCGCCGTGCTGACGCTGGTCGGCGCGATCAATCTGCCGATCATCAAGTTCTCCGTGGACTGGTGGAACACGCTGCACCAGCCGGCCTCGGTGATGCGCATGGGCGGCTCGACGCTCGACAAGTCGTTCCTGGTCCCGCTGCTGGTGATGGCGATCGCGTTCACGTTGCTGTTCGTCACGCTGCATCTGGCCGCCATGCGCAACGAGATTTTACGCCGACGTGTCCGCTCGCTGCAGATGATGCAGGCAAGCCGCATCGCGTTTTCAACCGAAATGGGCACCGGTTCGCGTGAAGAAAACGCGTCAAAAGGGGCCGCATGACGATGTCGCTTGGTCCCTATGCGTCCTTCATCGTGACGTCCTATGCCGCCGTGGCTCTCGTGGTCGCAATCCTGGTCGGCTGGATCGTGCTCGACTATCGCAGCCAGACCGAGCGCCTGCGCGAGCTTGACCGCAGCGGCGTCACGCGCCGCTCGGGCCGCAGCGCGACGGATCGATCATGAGCGAACAATCGACACCCGCGGCACCGCAGCGCCGCACCTTCCTGATGGTGCTGCCGCTGCTCGCCTTCATAGCGCTTGCGCTCCTGTTCTGGTTCCGGCTCGGCAGCGGCGATCCCTCGCGAATCCCCTCCGCGCTGATCGGTCGTCCGGCGCCGCAGACCACGCTGCCGCCGCTCGAGGGACTACAGACCGGCAATGCGCAGGTGCCGGGGCTCGATCCTGCCGCATTCAAGGGCAAGGTCAGCCTCGTCAATGTCTGGGCGTCCTGGTGCGTGCCGTGCCACGACGAGGCGCCGCTGCTGACCGAACTGGCAAAAGACAAGCGCTTCGAGCTCGTCGGCATCAACTACAAGGACAGCGCCGACAACGCGCGGCGTTTCCTGGGGCGCTACGGCAACCCGTTCGGCCGCGTCGGCGTCGACGCCAACGGCCGCGCCTCGATCGAATGGGGTGTCTACGGCGTGCCGGAGACCTTTGTCGTCGGCCGCGAGGGCACGATCGTCTACAAGCTGGTCGGGCCGATCACGCCGGACAATCTGCGGACGGTGCTGTTGCCGCAGATGGAGAAGGCGTTGAAGGCGGGATCTTAGCCAAGACCGTCACCCCTTCCTCACATCCCCCGCCTCAGCCTCGCTCGCCTCCAGCGAGGCCGGCTCGATGCCGTAGCGCTTGGTCAGCGGCATCTGGGCGATGGCGAAGATCATCGTGATCGTGGTCACCCCGAACACCTTGAAGTTCACCCAGAAGTCCGTGCTCTGGGTGCGCCAGACGATCTCGTTCAGCACCGCCATGCCGGCGAAGAACAGCGCCCAGCGCAGCGTGAGGATGCGCCAGCCCTGCGGCGTCAGATTGAACATCTGGTCGAACATCACGGCGATGAAGGAGCGGCCGAACAGGAGGCCGCCGCCGAGGATCGCGGCGAACAGGCCATAGATGATGGTCGGCTTGACCTTGATGAAGGTCTCGTCATGCAGCACCAGGGTCAGCGTCCCGAACACCAGCACGATGACGCCGGTGACAACCGCCATGATCGGGATGTGACGCGTCACCACATAGGACGCGATCATCGCCGCGACGATCGCGACCATGAAGGCGCCGGTGGCGGCGAACAAATTGAACTTCGCATTGACGAAGAAGAACACGAGCAGCGGACCGAGCTCGGTGGCAAGCTTGAACAGCGGATGCGGCTGGGTCTTGTCCATTACCTGACCTTTGTTGCTGTCATGCCCCGCCTTGTGCGCAATTGCGCACTGGGGGCGGGGCATCCAGTACACCGCGCCGCTCGTTGCAGACCACAGGCGCCTCGGAATACTGGATCCCCCGCCTTCGCGGGGGATGACGAAAGAAAACCTATGACTCGATTCCGGCGATCGCGCGGGCGAAATCGCGCGCTGTGAAGGCGGCGAGATCGTCGACGCCCTCGCCGACGCCGATGAAATGCACCGGCAGTTTGAATTTCTCCGCGAGCGCCACCAGGATGCCGCCACGCGCGGTGCCGTCGAGCTTGGTCATCACGAGGCCGGTGACCCCGGCGGTGCGATGGAAGGCCTCGACCTGCGACAGCGCGTTCTGGCCCACGGTGGCGTCCAGCACAAGCAGCACGGCATGCGGCGCAGTGTCATCCACCTTGCGGATCACGCGCACGACCTTTTCGAGCTCGTTCATCAGCTCGGCCTTGTTCTGGAGCCGGCCGGCGGTGTCGATCAGGAGCACGTCGATGCCCTGCTCCTTCGCCGCCGTCAGCGCGTTGAAGGCAAGACTCGCCGAATCTGAGCCCTGCGCGCCGGCGATGACCGGCGTTTTGGTGCGCTCGCCCCAGACCTTGAGCTGCTCGATGGCGGCAGCGCGAAACGTATCGCCGGCGGCCAGCATCACCTTGCGGCCTTCGGAGGCGAATTTTTGCGAGAGTTTTCCGATGGTCGTGGTCTTGCCGGAGCCGTTGACGCCGACGACGAGAATGACGAACGGCTTTTTCGCCGTATCGATCACAAGGGGTTTTGCGACCGGCGCCAGCACCTTCTCGACCTCGGTCGCGACGACGTCCTTGACCTCGTCCGCCGAGATCGCCTTGTCGTAGCGCCCGGTGCCGACCGCGTCCGCGATCCGCACCGCGACCGAAGTGCCGAGGTCGGCGCGCAGCAGCACGTCCTCGATGTCGTCGAGCATGGCGCGGTCAAGCTTCCGCTTGGTGACGAGATCGGCGACCGCGGTCCCGAGCGAGGACGAGGTGCGCTTCAGCCCGTTGGACAGGCGGCGCCACCAGCTCAGCTTGGGGGGATCTGACGTGGTATCGTTCATGGTTCTCGTGCCGCCGATTTGAAGTTCCTACTCTCTTGCCGCAAGTCCGGTTAGGAACTTCAAATCGAAGAGCGGCACGAGAAAATATTGTTGCCAGTGCGGCCCTGGATTTGGCATTCGCTTCGCATTTCGCGGCTGCCGCTGAGCGAATGCCAAATCCACCGCACTGGTGGTGTGTTAGCCGTTCCGGCTGCCAAACGAAAGTCTTGACCGAAAGTCCTGCGATTGCTCGATGTTCCCCAATTGACCGCCGACGAGATCCTGGCCCGTGTGCTCCACCGCGACGGCCTGATGCTGGTGATCGACAAGCCGGCCGGCCTTCCCGTGCATCGCGGGCCCAAGGGCGGCCCCAATCTGGAGGATTCCTTCGATGCGCTCCGGTTCGGCCTGCCGCGGCCGCCGGTGCTGGCCCACCGGCTGGACAAGGACACCTCCGGCTGCCTCGTGCTCGGCCGCCATCGCAAGGCGACCGCGTCGCTCGGCCTGCTGTTCAAACACGGCAAGATCGGCAAGACCTACTGGACGGTGGTCGAGGGCGGCCCTGCCGAGGACGAAGGCACGATCGACTTAGCCCTCGGCCGGCTCAATGCCGAGCGCGGCTGGTGGCAGAAGCCCGACCCTGAAGGCCAGAAGGCCGTCACTAACTGGAAGGTGATGGGGCGGGGCGACGGTTTCACCTGGCTCGTCATGGAACCGGTGACCGGGCGGACCCACCAATTGCGGGTGCATTCGGCCGCATCCGGCTGGCCGATCTTCGGCGATAACATTTACGGCAACGGCCCGCGCTTCGGCGAGCCGAAGCTGCACCTGCATTCCCGCGAGATCGTGGTGCCGATCTCCCGGAACAAGGAGCCGGTCCGCGTGGTCGCGCCGGCCCCGCCGCACATGCATGAGAAGCTCAGGGCGTGCGGGTGGAATGGGGAGTAGCAGCGGTGCCGTTCACCTCTCCCGCTTGCGGGAGAGGTCGCGCCGAAGGCGCGGGTGAGGGCTTTCTCCTCTTGGGGGTTCTCGATTGTGGAGACACCCTCTCCCCAGCCCTCCCCCGCAAGCGGGGGAGGGAGCGCACCGCATTCGCGGCGGCGGCTCGCCAACGCCAACCGCTCCCGCCCCATGGTTTACGAAACCTTCAGCGCTCGCCTCTAATGATAGCGGTTGCTTAGAACAAGCTTCCGTCAATCCGCTCAGGACGAGCTGCGCGTCATGTCCAAGGCCGAACTATCGATCATCGACGAGGTCGAATCCGCGATTCGGATGGGCTCGGCGGAAAAGGGCCTGGAAACCGCCCGGCGCGTCACCGATCTGTTCCTCTCTTCCGCCGGCAGCTTTGACGACGAGCAGATCGCGCTGTTCGACGATGTGCTCGAGCGCCTGATCGGCACCATCGAGCTGCGCGCCATCGCCGACATCGGCGCGCGCGTTGCCTTGGCCGAGATCAGCGCGCAGCTCGCGCCGATCGCGCAGGCGCCGCCCTCCGTCATCCGCCGCCTCGCCAACAATGACGAGATCCGCATCGCCGGCCCCGTGCTGCAAGAATCCGCACGCCTCGACGACGGCGAGCTCGTGAAGATCGCCTCCAGCAAGGGCGAGCCGCATCTGCTCGCGGTCGCCGGGCGCTGGTGGCTGAAGGAGATCGTCACCGACGCGCTGCTGGCGCGGCGTTATCCCAGCGTCAGCCGGCGCCTCGCGACCAATCCGGGCGCGCGCGTCTCAGGCAACGGATTTGCCCTCATCGTCGGACAGGCCGAGAGCGATCCCGAGCTCGCCGTCAGTGTCGGCGTCCGCGTCGATCTGCCGTCGGACCTGCGCCGGCAATTGCTGCGCTCGGCAACGGATGCGGTGCGCACCCGCCTGTTGTCGCGCGCGCCGCCACATCTGTTCGAGGAAATCCAGGGCGCGATCACGGCCGTCACGGTCGGCGTCGAGCGCGAGATGTCTGCAGTCCGCGATTTCGAAGGCGCCAAGCGCGCGATCGCCAGTCTCAAGGCCGCCGGCCAGCTCAACGAGGCGACGCTGCTCGGCTTCGCCATGCAACGGCGCTATGAGGAGACCGTCGCGGCTCTGGCCGCGCTGTCCGGCTCGACCGTCGAGGTGATTCGCCCGCTGATGCAGAGCCTGCGCGACGACGGCCTGCTGGTGCCGTGCAAGGCCGCGCAGCTCCGCTGGGAAACCACGGCCGCCGTGCTCGAAAGCCGTTACGCCACCGGCGCGATGAAGCCGGCCGACATAGTCAGAGCGCAAGGGCATTTTGCGCGGATGACGCCGGAGAACGCGCGGCGGACGCTCAGGTTCTGGCAGGTCAGGGCGCAGTAAGGCGTGCCATTCGCCAAATTGACGGTGTCATCACCCGCGAAAGCGGGTGATCCAGTATTCCAGAGACGATTATGGAATACGAAGAGGCCGCGGCGTACTGGGTCGCCCGGTCAAGCCGGGCGACGACACTGATTACGTGGTCAGCCGCTCGCCATCGCTGCCGGCAATCATCAGCTGCACGACGCTGCCCACACGTCCGCCCGCAATCGCCACCGGCAGATAGTGCTCCGTGCGTCCCTGCCCGTCACTCTCGATCAGCACATCGCGCGTCGCGCCGATCTCGGCTTGCAGCCGCTGCCGTAGCGCCACCTCACCGGCCGCCCGCAACCGCTTCGCGCGCTGCTTGATCGCGCCACCCGCGACCTGCGGCAT
This sequence comes from Bradyrhizobium sp. B117, assembly GCF_038969555.1. NCBI lineage: Bacteria > Pseudomonadati > Pseudomonadota > Alphaproteobacteria > Hyphomicrobiales > Nitrobacteraceae > Bradyrhizobium > Bradyrhizobium sp. B117. Next base: position 169,146 of record NZ_CP152414.1, on the reverse strand, counting down.
GCGCGCGGCCGGCGTGCCGGGGCGCGGCGAATAGGGGAAGACGTGCAGGAATGTCAGGCCGCACTCCTCGACCAGATCGAGCGAGCGCAAAAACATCTCCTCGGTCTCGGTCGGGAATCCCGCGATGATGTCGGCACCCAACGCGATATCCGGGCGGAGGCGGCGGACCTGGTCGCAGAACGTGATCGCTTGCTTCCGCGAATGCCGCCGCTTCATGCGCTTCAGGATCATGTCGTCACCGGATTGCAGCGACAGATGCAGGTGCGGCATCAGCCGCGCATCGTCAGCGATGGCATCCAGCAGATCGGCGTCCGCTTCGATCGAATCGATCGAGGAGATACGCAGGCGGTTGAGCTCGGGCACATGCCGCAGGATCTGCTTGGTCAGCATCCCGAGCTTCGGCGCGCCGGGCAGGTCAGTGCCGTAGCTGGTGAGATCGACGCCGGTCAGCACGATCTCGGCATGACCGCGCTCCACCAGCGTCCGCACCTGATCGACCACCGCGCCCATCGGCACCGAACGCGAATTGCCGCGGCCATAGGGGATGATGCAGAAGGTGCAGCGATGGTCGCAGCCGTTCTGAACCTGCACGAACACGCGCGGCAGGCCGCGCGCAAAGCCGTCGATCAGATGCGGCGCCATCTCCTTGACCGCCATGATGTCGCTGACGGCGATCTTCTCGCTGGCGCCAAGGTCGAAAGCGTTGCGCGCCTCGCGCCACGCTTCGCCGCGCAGCTTGTCGTCATTGCCGACGACGCGGTCGACCTCGGCCATGTCGGCGAACATCGCGCTTTGCGTCTGCGCCGCGCAGCCGGTGACGACGATGCGCGCCGAAGGCCGCTCGCGCCTCAGCTTGCGGATCGACTGGCGCGCCTGCGCCACGGCCTCATTGGTGACGGCGCAGCTATTGATGACGATGGTGTCTTCGAGCCCCGCGCCCTCGGCCTCGCGGCGGATCACCTCGGCCTCGAAGGCGTTGAGGCGGCAGCCGAAGCTGACGACGTCGACGGCCATTACCCGACCGGCGCGAACAGCGCCGGATCGAAATTGCCTTCGTATTCGAAGGTCGCCGTGCCGGTCATCAGCACATGATCGTCGCGCTCGCGCCATTCGATGCCGAGCTTGCCGCCGGGCAGCGTGATCTCGACATTGCGCTCGGCGCGCTTCAGCCGCGCAGCCGCGACCGCAGTCGCACAGGCCGCCGAACCGCAGGCCCGGGTCAGGCCTGCGCCGCGCTCCCAGGTGCGGATCGTGATGTGCTGGGGATCGACGATATGCGCCAGCGTGATGTTGGCGCGCTCGGGGAAGATCGGATGATTTTCCAGCAGCGGACCGAAGCGGCCGAGGTCGTAGGCGTTGACGTCGTCGACCCAGAACACCGCGTGCGGATTGCCCATGCTCACGGCCGAGGGCGAATGCAGGATCGGATTGTCGATCGGCCCGATCTGCAATTCGATGTAGCGGGTATCGCGAAACTCCTCAGCCAGCGGAATGTCCTGCCAGCCGAACTTCGGCGCGCCCATGTCGACGGTGTAGAGATCGGGCGCCGGACCCTGCCAGGCATTGAGCAGGCCGGCCGCGGTCTCGAACGTCGCCGTGGTCTGGCCGGTCCTCTCGAAAATCCGCCGCACCACGCAACGCATGCCGTTGCCGCAGGCGCCGGCCTCGGAGCCGTCATTGTTGTAGATGCGGATGAAGGCCTCGGTGCCGTCGAGCCGCGGCTTCTGCAGCACCATGAGCTGGTCGTAGGGCACGCCGCCTTGAGCGGACGCCACCGCGCGGGCGTCGTCCGGCGTCACGGGCGAGGCAGAATCGCGCATGTCGACAACGACGATCTCGTTGCCGATGCCGTTCATCTTGGCAAATGCGTGGTTGGCCAGCGCGCTCATGAAAATTCCCGAATTTCGCCTGCCTTATATGGCGATCCTTGCCGGCTTGGCCAGTCATTTGGCGGCGACCGAGGGTGTCTGCCAAGGTGAACTGCCAAGGTGAGCTGCCATGACGCATCTGTCATGGGACGAATTCGGCGCTCGCGTGTTAGAACGGCGCGACTCGCGCGGGGAGGGACGCGCGGGCGGGCGCAAGGATGGATTTAGGCCTTGGTGTACAAGGTCTTGGGGAGAGTAAAATGATCAGCTTTCGTCGTCTCGCTCTGGCCGCGCTGATCCCGGCGGCGGCCATGTCGATTGGCCTGTCCGGCGCCCTGGCGCAGACCCCGAGCCCGGCACCAGCCGCATCAGCAAGCCCTTCGCCGGCCCCGTCGGCATCGCCCGCCCCGGCCGCAAGCGCTTCGCCCGCGCCAGCGGCAAGCCCGGCGCCGGCCGCGAGCGCCTCACCGGCACCTGCAGCTACGCCTTCGCCCGCAGCCAGCGCCTCACCCAGCCCGGCAGCCCCGCCGCCCGCAGCCGCGGCCACGCCCGCCCCGGTGCAGACCGCCGACCCGTTCGGCCAGGAGACCACGCTCGAGGCCAAGAAGGTCGTGATGGTCAAGGGCACTGCCAATTGGGACTCGGCCTTCGACACCCTGATCGACGCCTTCAAGGCGCTGAACACGCTGTTGGACAAGCAGGGCATCAAGCCATCAGGCAATTCGATGATCGTCTACACCTCGACCGACGACACCGGCTTCACCTTCCTCGCCGAGATTCCGGTCGAGCAGGATCCGAAGAACCTGTCCAAGGACATGAGCATCGGCAAGTCGCCGGAGGGCAAGGCGCTGAAATTCGTCCATCGCGGCTCCTACGACAACATGGACAACACCTACGAGGCGATCACCAATCACCTCGACGACAAGAAGCTGGAAGCCAAGGACACCTTCATCGAGGAGTACCTCACCGATCCCCTGAAGACGGCCGAGGACAAGCTCGTGATCAACGTGTTCGTGCCATTGAAGTGAGAGAGATGAAGAAGCCTGCCGTACTCGCTGCCGCTTTCGCCGCCACGCTGCTGGCAACGCCTGCCCTCGCCGATGATTTTCCCTCCGCCATTACGGTGAGCGGCGAAGCCAATGTTTCCGCAGCGCCGGACCTTGCGCAGATCGATGCCGGCGTCGCCAATGACGCCAAGACGGCGAAAGAGGCCTCCGACGCCAACAACGCCGCGATGGGCAAGGTGCTGCTGGCGCTGAAGGGCGCCGGCATCGCCGAGAAGGATTACCAGACCTCGCGGCTGTCGCTGCAGCCGCAATACGGCCAGAACAAATCCACCGGCGCCTCTCCTGTCGTCGGCTTCCGCGCCAGTAACCGCGTCACCGTGAAAATTCGCGACGTGACCAAGGTCGCCGGCATCATCGACACGCTGGTTGGCGCCGGCGCCAACGACATAGGCAACATCTCGTTCGAGGTGACGCAGGCGTCAAAACTGCTCGACGATGCGCGCGAGCAGGCGGTGGCCGATGCGCGCCGCAAGGCCGAGATCTACGCCAAGGCCACCGGCGTGACGCTGGGCGCGCCGCTCAGTGTATCCGAGGGTGGCGGCCCGGTGCCGCTGTTCAAGGCGCGGATGGCGACAGCGCCAATGGCTGCGCCTGCTGCGGTCGCGCCGGGCGAGGAGACGCTGTCGGTGACGGTGAATGTGAGCTGGGCGATCAAGCAGGGGCAGTAAGACGGGGCTTCGTAAGAGGCACATCGCCGCAACACCAATGGTGTCGTCCTCGCGAAGGCGGGGACCCATAACCACAGGCAGTGGTTGTTGCGCGCAGGCGGTAACTCCGAGTCCTCGCCAAACGTCTCCCTGTGGTTATGGGTCCCGGGCTCGCGACTTCGTCGCGCCCCGGGACGACAGCGGAGATTGACGCTAAATCTCCACCACCTGCCCCGGCTTCATCGCGACGAACCGCTCCTGCGGAATCTTCGCGACGTCCAGTGCTTCCACTAGCGCTTTCGCCGGCGCGTCGATCGCTTCGTCCGTCAGCTGGAACGTGCCGTGATGATGCCCGAGCGCGGCCTCGGCGCCGCAATCGGCCAGCGCCTTCACTGCGTCTTCCGGGTTCATGTGCTGGTCGCGCATGAACCAGCGCGGCTCGTAGGCGCCGATCGGCAGGATCGCGAGGCGTAACGTCCCGTGCTTCTCCGCGACGCGACGGAAATGCCCGCCATCGCCATAGCCGGAATCGCAGACGACATAGATTTTCCCTGCCGGCGTCTCCAAGACAAAGCTCGCCCACAGCGCCTTGTTACGATCGAACACGCCGCGCGCGGTCCAGTGCCGCGTCGGCACCAGATGCACCGCAACGCCTTCGCCGAGCTCGACGCGATCGTGCCAGTCGAACGCTTCCACCTTGATGGTGGGATCGGAGCTCCGCATCGTCACGTCGTTGCCGAGCGGGGTGACCACGCGCGGGGCGAAATTCTTGGCGAGCCGCGACAGCGTCGCGATGTCGAGATGGTCGTAGTGCCCGTGCGAGACCAGCACGACGTCGATCTTCGGCAGCTTCTCGAAGGCGATGCCGGGATCGTTGTGCCGCTTCGGACCCGCCCAGGCGACCGGCGAGACCCGCATCGACCAGACGGGGTCGACCAGGATGTTGAGCCCGCCGGCCTGGATCAGCCAGCTGGCATGGCCGATGAAGGAGAGCCGCACCTTGTCGCCATCGACCCGCGGGGGCGGGATGTCGGCATGGGGGCTGGGGACCCAGTCCGGCCAGGTCTCGCGCTTGCGGCCGCCGCCGAACTGCCAGCGCAGGACCTCGCCGAGCGATCGTGGCGACGCCCCGTTGGGGTCGAAGAAGTGCAGGCCGTCGAAATGATCGGAGACGGGACCATCATAGGTTTTCATGCGGGACATCCAAAAGGACGGAACACCGACGAGGGCGCCGGCCCCGGCCAGCACCCCGAACAGGCGGCGGCGGGTGATGCGCACGGGCGGCTTCAGTGATGATAGCGGAGGGAAGTCATGACCGGCTATATGGGCGGGACGGGCGAAAAAGGAACCCGTCGCCGGAAGTGGCCAGATTTCAAGGCCTTATTTCAGGACCTGGCCTCGGCAAAGGCGCCCCGGCACCCTAACTTTCCTTGACTTTTGGGCGGGAGCGGCGTTTAACCCCGCCACTTTCTCGGAAAGGCTTTCTTTTCGACCCGCCGACCGGCCCTGGAGGCCGGAGGTCAACGCCCGACAGCGCTGTGCGCCCTCGGGCGTAAAGGTGTTTGGAAGATTGCTTACCCAAGTGAGTGGTCATCCCCCGCGCAGGCGGGGGATCCAGTATTCCAGCGGCGGCTCGGCGAGAACCGAGGTGCCGCGGCGTACTGGATGCCCCGGTCAAGCCGGGGCATGACAGCGGAAAATAACGGCGCGCCCCTCATCAGGGGACAGCAACAGGACAACGGCATTGTTCGACAATCTGTCGGAACGGCTTGGTGGCATTCTCGATCGTCTGACGGGGCGCGGTGCGCTGACCGAAAAGGACGTCGACGCCGCGATGCGCGAGGTGCGCCGCGCGCTGCTGGAAGCCGACGTCGCGCTCGAAGTGGTGCGCAGCTTCACCGAGCGCGTCCGCGAGCAGGCGATCGGCGCCACCGTCGTCAAGTCGGTCACGCCCGGCCAGATGGTGGTCAAGATCGTCCATGACGAGCTGGTCAACACGCTCGGCGCGGAAGGCCAGACCATCGACGTCAATTCCGTGCCGCCGGTGCCGATCATGATGGTCGGTCTGCAAGGCTCGGGTAAAACGACCACCACCGCAAAGCTCGCCCGCCGCCTGGTCCAGCGCGACAAGCGCAAGGTGCTGATGGCCTCGCTCGACGTCTATCGCCCGGCGGCGATGGAGCAGCTGGCCGTCCTCGGCCGCGACCTCGACATCCCGACCCTGCCGATCGTGGCGGGCCAGCAGCCGCCGCAAATCGCAAAACGCGCGCTGGAAGCCGGCAAGCTCGGCGGCTACGACATCGTGCTGCTCGACACCGCCGGCCGCACCACGCTCGACGAAGAGATGATGGCGGAAGCAGCCAGCATCAAAGCAGCGGCCAATCCGCATGAAGTGCTGCTGGTCGCCGACAGTCTCACCGGCCAGGACGCGGTGAACCTCGCGCGCGCCTTCGATCAGCGCGTCGGCCTCACCGGCATCGTGCTGACCCGCGTCGACGGCGACGGCCGCGGCGGCGCCGCGCTGTCGATGCGCGCCGTCACCGGCAAGCCGATCAAGCTGATCGGCACTGGTGAAAAGACCGACGCGCTGGAGGACTTCCATCCTGACCGTATCGCCGGCCGCATCCTCGGCATGGGCGACGTGGTCTCGCTGGTCGAGAAGGCCGCGGCAAACATCGACGCCGAGAAGGCCGCGCGCACTGCCGAGCGCATGCGCAAGGGTCAGTTCGACCTCAACGACATGCGCGAGCAGCTGCTGCAGATGTCCAACATGGGCGGCATCAGCGGGCTGATGGGTATGATGCCCGGCATCTCCAAGATGAAGAACCAGATCGCGGCCGCCGGCATCGACGACAAGATTTTGAAGCGCCAGGTCGCGATCATCGATTCCATGACGCGCGACGAGCGCCGCCATCCCGACCTGCTCAAGGCCAGCCGCAAGAAGCGCATCGCCGCCGGCAGTGGCCAGAGCGTCGAGCACGTCAACAAGCTCCTGAAGATGCACCGGAACATGGCCGACGTGATGAAGGCCATGGGCTCGGGCAAGCGCGGCCCGCTCGCCGGTATCGCGCAGGCCATGGGATTTGGCGGCGGCATGAAGATGCCCTCGCCCGAAGAGATGAAGGCGCTGCAGGAGAAGATGCAGAGCGGCGGCGGACAGGGTCTGCCCAACCTGCCGAAGGATCTGCCGCCCGGTCTTCGCGGCGGCCTGCCCAACCTTCCCGGACTGACCGGGCTGAGCGGCAAGCCGACGCTGCCGGGCCTCGGCGGTTTCCCGGGCAAGAAGAAATGAGGAATTCGTCGCACGGGATCGCAACCGGTCTCGCGCGGCGCGAAAATACCAATCAACCGAACAAAACGTACTTTGAAGGAGAACTGAATGTCCGTCGTTATCCGCCTCGCCCGCGCAGGCACCAAGAAGCGTCCCGTCTATCACGTCGTCGTCGCCGATTCGCGTTTTCCCCGCGACGGCCGCTTCATCGAGCGTCTCGGCTATTTCAATCCGCTGCTGCCGAAGGACAACGAGACCCGCCTGAAGCTCGACATGGAGAAGGTGAAGTCCTGGCTCGCCAAGGGCGCGCAGCCGTCGGACCGCGTGATGCGTTTCCTCGATGCCGCCGGCGTCAAGAAGCGCGAAGCGCGCAACAACCCCGAGAAGGCCGTGCCGCGCAAGGAGCGCAAGGCGCAGGCCGAAGCCGCCGCGAAGGCCTAAGGCCAGATCATGTCGGCGCTGGTCTGCGTCGCGCGGATCGGCGCCGCGCATGGTGTGCGCGGTGCGGTCAAACTATGGACCTTCACCGAAGATCCGTTTGCCGTCCGCCGCTACGGTCCGCTTCTCGCCAAGGACGGCAAGCGCCAGTTCGAGGTCGCAACGGCGCGCGAGGCCAAGGATCATCTGGTCGCGACGTTCAAGGGCGTCACGACCCGCGATGAGGCCGAGCGCCTCAACGGCATCGAGCTCTACGTTGCGCGCGAGAAACTGCCCGCGACGGACGAGGACGAATATTACCACACCGATCTGATTGGGCTCGCCGCCGTCACCACCGACGGCGATGCGCTCGGCCGCGTGCTCGCGATCCACAATTTCGGCGCCGGCGACATCATCGAGATCGCGCCGCTCAAGGGGCCGACGATGCTGCTGCCGTTCTCGAATGCGGTAGTGCCCGAGGTCGATCTCAAAGGCGGCCGCGTCGTGATTGCGCTGCCGCAGGAGATCGAGGGCGACGACGAAGGCAACGATCCCTCCGCGAGTCGTCCCCGCGAAAGCGGGGACCCATAACCACAGGCCGTGGTTTTGGCTAAGCTGATGGCCCCGATCATCGCAAAACGAAGAGCGGTGGTTATGGGTCCCGGGCTCGCGCTTCGCGCGCCCCGGGACGACGAGAGTTGAGAGACCATGACAACCCCCTCACCCTGGCGCGCGACGGTGCTGACGCTGTTTCCGGAGATGTTTCCGGGGCCGCTCTGCGTGAGCCTGGCCGGCCGGGCGCTGGCGGGCGGGCTGTGGGAGATCGAGGCGCGGGACATAAGGGCCTCTGCGACCGACCGCCATCGCAGCGTCGATGACACGCCGGCCGGCGGCGGGCCGGGCATGGTGCTGCGGGCGGATGTTCTGGCGGCCGCGATTGATGCCGCCGAGATCGCTCCGGATCGGCCGCGCCTGCTGATGAGCCCGCGCGGTCGGCCACTGACCCAGGGCCGCGTGAAAGAGCTCGCGCAAGGCCCCGGGCCCCTGATCGTCTGCGGTCGGTTCGAAGGGATCGACCAGCGGGTGATTGACGGCCGCGGCCTGGAGGAGGTCTCGATCGGCGATTACGTGCTGTCCGGGGGCGAAATCGCAGCTTTAGCCCTGATCGACGCCTGCGTCCGGCTGCTGCCTGGGGTGATGGGCAAGGAAGCCTCGGGAACCGAGGAAAGCTTCTCGGACGGCCTGCTCGAATATCCCCAATACACCCGCCCGCAGCTGTTCGAGGGGGTTCCGATCCCCGACATCCTCACCTCCGGCGACCATGCCAAGGTTGCTAGCTGGCGGCGGGCGCAATCCGAGGCCCTGACAGAGGCCCGGCGGCCGGATTTATGGGCCCAAATCCCGCCCAAGCCCCCGAATCGGCCCCGTCGCCAAAAAACGCCAAAAAACAAGACAGACGGGTGACAAACGCTCCGGCTTGCCTTATAGGAGCGGCCACATCCGCAATGGCTGGATAGACGAATTTCGCGCAGCCCCCGATCTGCGGCTGGGCGCGCCGATGGAGATTACCCCATGAACCTGATCCAACAGCTTGAAAAAGAGCAGTTCGAGAAGCTCTCCGCCACCAAGGAGATCCCGGAATTCGCCCCCGGCGACACCGTGATCGTCAACGTGAAGGTCGTCGAAGGCGACCGCACCCGCGTGCAGGCCTATGAAGGCGTCTGCATCGGCCGTTCCGGCGGTGGCCTCAACGAGAGCTTCACCGTCCGCAAGATCTCCTACGGCGAGGGCGTCGAGCGCGTATTCCCGCTGCTCTCCCCGATGATCGACTCGATCAAGGTGGTGCGCCGCGGCAAGGTGCGTCGCGCCAAGCTCTATTACCTCCGCAACCTCCGCGGCAAGTCGGCCCGCATCGTCGAGAAGCAGGACCGTCAGGCCGCCGTCGGCGAGTAAGCTTTCGCCACCAGGCAAGCTTTTCAAAAGCGCGGGGCTCGGCTCCGCGCTTTTTTGTTGCGTCAGCCGTGCGCGTCAAAGCCCTCGCGCTTCCAAATCGGCCTGCTATATATTCCTAGAATGTTTCCAGATCTGACCAGCTTCGTAAGCCCCCAACGCATCGTCATCGACGATCGCTCGCGGCTGCCTGGCCGGTTCTTCGGACGCTTCGCGACCTCGGCAACGTCAGAGCTTACGCGCGCAGCCTAAAAGCTGCGCTGACGATTTGGTTGCCCGCGCGCTCGCCGCGCTCATCGCTTACACACATTCCTTCGGAGCTGACGCTCATGTCCAAGCCGACCACCCTGTACGACAAGATCTGGAACGACCATCTGGTGCACGAAGCCGACGACGGCACCTGCCTTCTCTATATCGACCGCCATCTGGTGCACGAGGTGACCTCGCCGCAGGCGTTCGAAGGCCTGCGCGCCACGGGGCGCAAGGTCCACGCGCCCGAGAAGACGCTCGCGGTCGTCGATCACAACGTGCCGACCACTGACCGCACCAAGCCCAATCCCGATCCTGAAAGCATCGAGCAGATCAAGGCGCTCGCCGAGAACGCCAAGGAATTCGGCATCGAATATTACAACGAGTTCGACAAGCGCCAGGGCATCGTCCACGTCATCGGCCCCGAGCAGGGCTTTACTCTGCCCGGCACCACCATCGTCTGCGGTGACAGCCACACCTCGACGCATGGCGCGTTCGGCGCGCTCGCGCACGGCATCGGCACCTCGGAGGTCGAGCACGTGCTGGCGACGCAGACACTGATCCAGAAGAAGGCCAAGAACATGCGCGTCACCGTCGACGGCAAATTGCCCAACGGCGTGACCGGCAAGGATATTATCTTGGCCATCATCGGCGAGATCGGCACCGCGGGCGGCACCGGCTATGTGCTGGAATACGCCGGCGATGCGATCCGTTCGCTGTCGATGGAAGGCCGCATGACGGTCTGCAACATGTCGATCGAAGGCGGCGCCCGCGCCGGCCTCGTTGCGCCCGACCAGAAGGCCTACGATTTCCTGAGCGACCGGCCGAAGTCGCCGAAGGGCGCGGCCTGGGACGCGGCGATGCGCTATTGGGAGGGCTTGCGCTCCGACGAAGGCGCGCATTTCGACCACGAGCTGCGCCTCGATGCGGCAAAACTGCCGCCGATCGTGACCTGGGGCACCAGCCCTGAGGACGTGATCTCGGTGACCGGCATCGTGCCCGATCCCGACAAGATCGCGGATGAGGCCAAGCGTCTCTCCAAGCACCGCGCCTTGAAGTACATGGGCCTGACCGCCGGCACCAAGATCACCGACATCAAGCTCGACCGCGTCTTCATCGGCTCCTGCACCAATGGCCGCATCGAGGACCTGCGCGCCGCCGCCAAGATCGCGGAAGGCAAGACCGTTTCGGCCAACGTCAACGCCATGGTGGTGCCGGGCTCCGGCATCGTGAAGGAGCAGGCGGAGGCTGAGGGTCTCGACAAGATCTTCATCAAGGCCGGCTTCGAATGGCGCGAGCCCGGTTGCTCGATGTGCCTTGCGATGAACCCGGACAAGCTGAAGCCGGAAGAGCGCTGCGCCTCGACCTCGAACCGCAACTTTGAAGGCCGCCAGGGCTTCAAGGGCCGTACCCATCTGGTGTCGCCGGCGATGGCCGCCGCAGCGGCGATCGCGGGTCACTTCGTCGACGTCAGGGACTGGCGCTAAGCCATCCCTGCAATTTGAGCTAACCCGGCAAACCGCCGTTAATCGGCAGCGCCGACAGTGTCCTCGCGACGATCTCGCGAGGACACTTCTGATGGCCAACAAGCCTGAATATGTCGATCTGATCAGCGAGGCGACGCGCCAGCACCGCCGGCGCGCCACGCCGTTGCGCATCGTCGCCAAGCCGGAGGTCGAGGAGACCTCGAAGCTCAGCCGCTGGCCGCCGGCGATGTTTCGGCAGTGGAAGGTCGAGAATTTGATGCGCTGGAAGGCTTCGTCGTGGAAGCTGAAGGACTGGCTCTAGCGAGTTTCTCCGTCATGGCCGGGCTTGTCCCGGCCATCCACGTTCTTAGGCGTGCATAGAAAGATCGTGGATGCCCGGGACAAGCCCGGGCATGACGACTCCGATCACATCACCAATAGCGATACGGATAGTGCCAGCGATGCCAGCGGCAGATGCGGCGCGGGCCGTAATAGGTCCAGATGATCCGGCAGCGGCGCGGATAGTGGTAGTAGGGATAGTAGCCGCCGTAATAATAGCGCCGGTGGAAGTGGCGATAGCCGTAATGCGGGCGATAGATGCCGTAGCGATGAAAGCCGCCGTAGCGGTGGAATCCGCCGTAGCGATAGCCACCGCCGTGAAACGCCGGCGCGGCGCGGAAGCCGCCACCATGGAAACCGCCACCATGGAAGCCACCGCCGCGAAAGCCGCCGAAATGTCCGCCGCGACCGTGGAAGCCGCCACCGCCGTGAAAACCTCCGCCGTGGAAGCCACCGCCATGTCCGCCACCACCGCCGTGACGAACCTGCGTGACGAGGCCGTCGGTCGCAGCTTTCGTCGCGGGTGACGTCACCGGATTGATCAAGGTCAGCGCTTCAGCACGTCGCGCAGTGCCGGTCGACAGCATCAACGTCGCAGCCGCCGCGATCCCGAGCAAGCGCATCGGGCTTGCCCTGAGACCCAAACTCCTCAGCATGGACTTCTCCCTGAGACTGAACAGCGGAGTTGCGACGCTCGTGACCGGCCCGAGTCATCCCTGTTCATTTGCAGTCGCTCCCAAGATTAAGTTAGGGACAGCGACGTGAACGCCCCGTGAATGAACGACGTTGCTGGCAACGCGCTGCGACGCAGGGCCGCGAGGTGAGGATTCGAGATGACTGTCTATGCGATTGCGCAATTGAAGATGACGGACCGCGCAGCCTACGAACGCTATCAGGCGCGGTTCTTCGACGTGTTCAGGAAGTACAACGGACGCCTGCTCGCCGCCGATGAACATCCGCGCGTGCTCGAAGGCACATGGCCGCACGACAAGCTCGTCATGATGTCGTTTCCCGACGAAGCTGCGTTTCTCGCCTTCTCGAATTCACCCGAGTACGAAGACATCTCGCGCGATCGCAAGGCGGGCGCACAGGCGACGGTGCTGCTGGTCAAGGGATTTGCGCCGTCCGGTTAGCGGATCACCAGAACGGCCCGTAGCCGAGCACGAAGGGAGCAGGCACGGCGTAGGGATAGGGACGGTAGTAAACCGGCCGCGCGTAATAGCGAGGATCACGGCGCACGGCAGGCCTCACAATCTCACGGGTTCGCGCGTGTCGCGCATTGAAAACCGCGATCCCCGCCGAGGCCTCGGGGATCGTCACCCTATGTGCTGCGGACGCACGGGGCAGGCCGGTGGCAAGCGCGACGGCAACGGCGGCTAGTGCAATCCATCTCGCCATGACCACCCTCACGAGGCCTCCGCGCTGCCCGTTGAACCGGCCCGTCAGCCCCGCCGCCAGTAGCAGCTCATATGCGGCGTGATCACGGTGCCGCTGGGCCTGTGCTCCTGCACATAGGCAACGTTGCATTCACGGACCGCATCGGGACCGGGGTTGTAGCGCGGATAGACGCCGTCGGGGCTGTAATAGGGCGTGACGCGCAAGCGCGCCGGAGGCCGCCTGCGCAGCGAGGGGACGTCGTCGGGCGAGGCCGCCTGGGCCAGCCGGATCTCGGGGCCGGCCGCCTGCGCCTGGACCTGGCTTCGAGCGCCGTCAAAAAAAGTCGAAAACAACCCCATGCACAGTAGAACCGGTATCGCTGTTCCCGCCCGCATCATACCACCACCGACCTCTGCCAACCCCTTGAAGCGCCATACGCTCCTCGTTTTCGCGCGCGGCGTCAACGCCCACCTATAAAGCCGGATGCATCGCCGCGGAACCCGCGCTAAGAGAAGCGCATGTGGACGGAATTGAAAGCGCCCTCGCTGGCCGAGATGGAAGCGATGGCTCATGACGTATTCGAGCGCCTGCCGGCGGAGTTTCTTAAGCTCTGCGAGGGCGTGATTCTTCGCGTCGACGACTTCCCGACCGACGAGGTCCTCGACGAGATGGAATGCGAGAGCGAGTTCGACCTGCTCGGCCTGTTCCAGGGCGTCGGCCTGCCCCAGCAGAGTTTTGGCGACGTGGCGCGGCTGCCCAACATGGTCTGGCTCTACCGCCGGCCGATCCTGGATTACTGGGCCGAGCACGACGAAAGCCTCGGCCACATCGTCCGCCACGTCCTGATCCACGAGATCGGCCACCATTTCGGCCTCTCGGACGACGATATGGCGGCAATTGAGGCCAAAGCAGACTAGATCTGCCGAAATCGGCCTAGGATTTTGGCCCCGATCGCGATAAATACCGGTTCCCCCAGAACCACCCGGGAAAGCGCAACCATGGACAAGTTCACCACGCTGGAAGGCGTCGCGGCGCCGCTGAAGATCATCAATGTCGACACCGACATGATCATTCCGAAGCAGTACCTGAAGACCATCAAGCGCACCGGCCTTGGCAAGGGGCTCTTCTCGGAGCAGCGCTACAAGGACGACGGCAGCGAGAACCCGGATTTCGTCCTCAACCAGCCCGCCTATCGCAACACGAAGGTGCTGGTCGCCGGCGACAATTTCGGCTGCGGCTCGAGCCGCGAGCACGCGCCCTGGGCGCTGCTCGACTTCGGCATCCGCTGCGTGATCTCGACCTCGTTCGGCGACATCTTCTACAACAACTGCTTCAAGAACGGCATTCTGCCGATCCGCGTCTCGCAGGAAGACCTCGACAAGCTGTTCGACGACGCCGAGCGCGGCGCCAACGCGACGCTGACGATCGACCTGCCGAACCAGGAGATCCGCGGTCCGGACGGCGGCAAGGTCAAGTTCGAGATCGACCCGTTCCGCAAGCACTGCCTGATCAACGGCCTCGACGACATCGGTCTCACCATGGAGAAGAAGGCCTCGATCGACAGCTACGAGGACAAGCTCAAGCGCGAACGCGCCTGGGCCTGAGATCGACATCCCATTCGAGCCCCGGCGCCTGGCGCGCCGGGGCTTTTTCTTTGCCCTCGATATCGCCTATAGCTTTTCCCTGATGCTACCCGACATCGTCACCTTCTGGCACGGCCCGATGGATGCGCTGCGCCAGACCTGTCTGCGCTCGCAGCTGGCCGCTGGGCACAAGGTCACGCTCTACAGCTTCGACCCCATTCCCGGCCTGCCCGCGGGCGTTGCGAACGCCGATGCCGAGGCGGTGCTGCCGCACGCGTTCTCAGAACGCCTGCGGCCGCCGCAGCCGGACGGCAGCTGGCGCGACTGGACCACGCTCCAGTTCAGCGACTTCTTCCGCATGAAGCTGATGGCGATGGGCCTCGGCCTCTGGCTCGATGCCGACGTGGTGCTGCTGAGGCCTGTCGAGATCGATCCGGCAAAGCCGTACTTCGCCTGGGAGCGATCGCGCCGGCTCGGCAACTCCGTGCTCTATCTGCCGCGCGGACACCAGATCGTTCGCGCCTTCGAAGCGCTGATGGAGCAGGAGGAGCTCACCCCGGAATGGCTCTCGCTCAGCCATCGCCTGAGCTTTGCGATGCGACGGCTGAGCGGCGGCTCGCAGCGCCTGTCCGACCTTCGCATCGCCATCTACGGGCCGCCGGCACTCACCATCCTCGCCAAGCGTTCGGGCGATCTTCAAAAAGCATTGCCGAAGAAATCGTTCTACGCGGTGCATTCCGAGCCGAAACTGTTTTTCGAGCCATCGAGCTATCTCGGCATCGTCACCGACCCCGACGTGATCGGCCTCCACATCTCGGGCAAGGAACGCAGCAAGCAGCCGGCGGTACCCGGCAGCCTCTATGCATGGGCAGCGGAGCGGTTCGCGTAGCTCTTCTGCGCTCGGACCCATCGTCGGTCGTCATGCCCGGGCTTGTCCCGGGCATCCACGTTCTTCTTGCGCAAAGCGTGGATGGCCGGGACATAGGCGAGCGAAGCGACGCCGTCCTTCGGACGGCTATGCCCGGCCATGACGATGTGGAGGGTTCGCGGCCTTACATTCGATCGCGTTGCCGCGTCGGGGAGACGAGTCGAATTTGATCCAGCGCAACGCGCCCCTGCATCATTGTGCGTAGTCTCGCTCCAGTTCCACGATCCCTATGGAGCCTCGCATGAGCACCGCAAGCAGGCCGTATCCCCTCGTCCAGGACCTCATCGAGTCCTTTGCCGCCTGGCTGAAGCATCGCCGCGAGATGAACGAGATGCGGCAGCTCGACCGTGGAGATTTCGACCGGATCGCGAGCGATCTCAGGATTGCCCCGGACGACCTCGAGGAGCTGGTCCGTCACGGCAAGCATGCCGCCGACGAGCTGCCGAAGATGCTGGAGCAACTCGGCATCAGCGCGGAGGGGCTCGGACGCGCACAGCCGCTGCTGCTGCGCGACATGGAACGGGTCTGCTCGCTCTGCGATCACAAGGGCCAGTGCGACCGCGACCTCGCCGACGGCACCGCCGCGGAAAACTATCACGGCTATTGCGGCAATGCCTCGACACTGGAATCGCTCGAACGCGCCGACGTCGCGCCGCATTGACGCGTTTACGCGATCCAGCTTGGCGCGTGAGGCAATGCCTCGCTCTGTGCCGTATCGTGATTGATCCAGATTTCGGCGTTCTCGACGCGAAGCAGCTCGGCGACTCTGGCCATGGACGCGACCGTTGCCTGCTGGTCCGCATTGAAGGACGGCACGCGCATGTGCCGGAGGTTTTCCCGATTGTGCGCGACGTCGCCGCTCAGCAGCACGACGCCGCGCCGCGGCAGCCTCACCATCAGCGAGCAATGCCCGAGAGTGTGGCCGGGCGTGAAGATCATCCGCACGGCGCCGTCGCCAAATATGTCGTGGTCACCATCGACGATCTGGTAAGGCCGCTCCTTCAGCGCCTCGTAGTGCTGCAGCGAATAGCCGAATTCTTCAGGCTCGTTTCCGAACATGGCCTCGAACTCGGCCCGCTGGGCGATCCATCTCGCATTCTCGAACAGATCGACATTTCCGATGTGATCGAAATGCGCGTGGGAAAGGAGGATCGTACTGACATCGCGGGGCCGCACCCCGATTTCATCCAATTGGTCCGCGATGGGACGACGCACGATGCCGCGTATGCCATGGGCAATGATGCGTCCTTCCGGATGCTTCGCCAGCTTATCCTCTATGCCCGTATCCCAGATCAGCCATTCGCCGCGATGGCTGATGAGGTAGGCATTGCAGCTCAACGTCATGGGGACGCCGACGTTGATACCCGGAGAATAGATCGAGCCGTCTGCGACCTCTGCAATGCCTCCGTCGAGGATGTAGATCCTGTCAATCGTCGCCATTGGGGAACTCTTCAAGCCGCCGATTCGACGCGGCGCTTCGTCTCGCGCATGTCGCGCCCGGGCGGTATGCCGAACAGCCGGCAATATTCCCGCGTGAACTGCGTGACGCTTTCGTAGCCGACCAGATGCGCCGCGGTCGCGATCTGCGCGCCATCGGCCAGCATCGCGCGACGGGCCTCGATCAAGCGAAGCTGCTTCTGGAACTGGAGTGGGGTCAATGACGTGACACTGCGAAAGTGCAAGTGAAACGCCGACTGGCTCATGCCCGCGGCCTTGGCGAGCCGGTCGATGCGCAGGGGCTTGGCGTAGCCGGCGCGAATGATCGCAACGGCACGACCGATCCGCTGTGCGTGGCTGTCGGCGATGCCGAGCGCCCTGATGGCGCCACCGTGCCGGCCGGCCAAAAGCCAGTAATGCAGCTCTCGCACCAGCTGGCGCTGCAGAATCGGCAGGGAAGAAGGACGGTCGATCAGCCGCAGCAACCGCAGCGCCACGTCTGCAACCTCCTGCTCCGTCGGCTCGACACGCACCGGCTGGGATGGAACGAACGGTACCGCCCCCATCTCGACGACCAGCCCCTCGATGACAACAGGATCGAGCTCGACGACGAGCGACAGATAGGGCGCCGCCACTGTCGCGCGCGTGATCTGGCTGACCGTCGGCACGTCGCTCGCGATCAGCAGCGAAGCGCCCGCACCGAAATCGAGAGACGTCCGGCCGGTCGCGACGCGCTTCGCCCCTTGCAGGACCATAGCGACGAGAGGTTTTGAGATCGCATATTGAAGTGCGCTCGGCGCGCTCTCGCGGATGATCGAGATGCCGGCGAAAGGCGTGGAGGCAAGGCCCTTGTCGTCGGCATGAGCTGCGGAATAACGGCTGGCGATCTGAAGCAGCGTTTCGGTCACCCGCCAATTCTAGGCCGGGCTCGGCGCGCGAGCAATCCGGGCCAGCGGATCGGGCAGAGAAACGGGAGTTTTGGGCAAGCCCCCGCGGCTGCATTCGGGAGGGTTGGGCAAGGCAATCCGAGAATCCGGCAACAATGGATGATCGATGGCGGGCAAACGGAGTTCACCGCAACTTTTCGAGGACCTGCCAATGCCCACCATTTCTCTCGTCACCGGCGCCAGCCGCGGCCTTGGCCGCAATACCGCGATCGCGATCGCGCAGCACGGCGGCGATGTGATCGTGACCTATCGCAGCGGAGCCGCAGCCGCTCGCGACGTCGTCACCGAGATCGAATCGCTGGGACGCAAGGCCGTCGCGCTCGAGCTTGACGTCACCGCCGTATCGACCTTTCCAGCGTTCGTCGCAAAAGTCCGAGCGGCACTGACGGAGCATTGGCGCGCCGAGATGCTCGATCACCTCGTCAACAACGCCGGTCAGGGTGAAATGGCCGCGATTGCCGAAACGACAGAGCAGCAATTCGACGCTCTCTTCGCCACGCACGTCAAAGGACCGTTCTTTCTGACGCAGGCCTTGCTGCCATTGCTCGCCGATAGCGGCCGGATCATTAACTTCTCCAGCGGGCTGACGCGCGTATCCTTCCCCGGCTTCTCAGCCTATGCTGCCGCGAAGGGCGCCATCGAGGTTCTGACGGTCTATATGGCCAGAGAGTTCGGCGGACGCGGCATCACCGCAAACGTCGTCGCCCCGGGTGCGATCGAAACCGATTTTCTCGGCGGCGCAGTCCGGGACATGCCGGATTTGAACCAGCAGTTCGCCCAAATGACCGCGCTCGGCCGCGTCGGCCTGCCCGACGACATCGGACCGATGGTTGCAAGTCTCCTCGGTCCCGACAACCGGTGGGTCACGGCCCAGCGCATCGAGGTGTCCGGGGGCCAGACGATCTGAGCGAGGCGGCACTGGGGGTTCGCGATCGAGTCGCGAACCCGGCGCGGTCCAGATCAAACGCCTAAAGCGCGATGAGATTGGGACGAATCGTCATCGCGCTTTAGGTTGTTGTTTGAGCATGATCTTTTCGGAAAACCGCTGCACACTTTTCCGGATCATGCTCTAGAAGCCGACCTTCTCGTTCACATAGAACGTGTTGAGGATGGTGACGCGGTCGCGATCGGTCTGGATCGGCGGGCGGCCGTGCCAGCTCATCCTGGTCAGCGTGTGATAGGCCTTCAGGACCACGAAGGCGTAGCCGACATTGGGCAGGAACGGGATCGTCTTCACCGGCTCCAGGCAATACGAGCCGACATGAAGCAGTCCCTTGAGCGAGGCCTTGTAGAGCGTCGTCCCCAAGGCTTCCTGGCTGGCGTCGGCGGGGCAATAGAGCTGCATCGTCACGACCTTCTTGCGCGTGTCCGGATGCGGCTTGATCTGATAGCCGTCCCTGTCCACGTAGACGACCGGCTTTGCCACCAAGGTCAGATCGTCGGCGCCGGCCACCTTGTCGCCACGGGCGCGAATCTCGAGCCCGTCATGCAGCCGCTTGCGGATCGCCTCCTCGACGCTCTTCGACGTCAGCATGGCCGACACCGCAGCCCATGCCGGCCGCAGCGACGGCTCGATCTTGTCGACGTTCTCGCCGTAGAGGCGCAGCGCCATGCGCGTTCCGGTCCCGGTGATCGGATCGTAGCCCTGAGTGGGCACGCTCCGGATCAGGTCACGGTAGAAGTCCTCCGGAAAGAACTCGCGGAAGACGATGTGCGGAAACGGAGCCGCGGAATGATCGGCGGCCTCGATGCTGCGCACCGCGTGTGCCGTGAGTTCGTCAACCAGGTTGGCAGGAGCCGCGACTTCCGCAAGCGCCGTCATGGGGACACCTCGTCCAAGGTTGGGCCAAATATGTTCAACTGTTGCTGGAGTTACCTTGCGACGTGGGCCTTGCGCAAGTCAACGGCGGCGGCCGCGACGCTTATTCGCGCGGTCGTGATCGAAAGCAGCGCCGCAGCATCAGCCAAATCAATGGATTAGCTGAGTTCCCAGCCGCAAATTCCCCCCTGTCGTCGCGCAGGACGAAGCGCTCAGGGCAATCTCAGCCCTTGCTCATCGCAGCGATCGCGTCCGCGATCTCGATCGTGCGGCGCGCCATGTCGGCGTGCAGACGCTCGACCATCGCACCGTCGAGGCGGATCGCGCCGCGCGAGACGTTTTCCGGCAGCTCGAACGCCGCGATGATCTTTCGCGCGCGCGCGACTTCCTCCTCGGGCGGCGTGAAGATCACGTTGCAGGCTTCGATCTGCGAGGGATGGATCAGCGTCTTGCCGTCGAAGCCGAGATCGCGGCCCTGCGCGCATTCGGTGGCAAAGCCGTCGGAATTGGCGATGTCGCTATAGGGACCGTCGAGGATCTCGAGGCCGTGAGCGCGCGTCGCCAGGATGCAGTGCGAGATCATCGGGATCATCGCGGCGCGGCCCGGCAGCATGCGGATGCGCGTCTCGCGCGAGATGTCGTTCGGGCCGAACACGAAGCCTGACAGCCGCGTCTTCGGATCGCGCCCGGCCGCGGCCAGTTCCTCGGCATGCAGCACCGCGCGCGCGGTCTCGATCATCGCCCAGACCTTCACGGTCGGCGCCGCGCCGAGCTCGGCCAGCTTGCGGCCGATCGTGTCGAGGTCCTCGACGCTGGAGACCTTTGGAACCAGGATGCCGTCCGGCGAGGCCTTGGCTGCCATCGCGACGTCGTCGGCCCACCACGGCGTGTCGAGGCCGTTGGTCCGGATCAGGATCTCGCGCTTGCCGAACCCCTTGGCCGCGATCGCGGCGGCGATGCCGTCGCGCGCCACCGCCTTGGCGTCAGGCGCGACGGAATCTTCGAGATCGAGGATCAAACCGTCGGCGGCGAGATTCCTCGCCTTCTCCAGCGCACGGGGGTTGGATCCGGGCATGAACAGATGGCTGCGGCGCGGGCGGGTCATGCTGACGTTCCTTCCGGTTTCCTCGTGTCCATTCTGCCCCGAGCCGATAGCACTTGGCCTGCCTATTCGAAAGGCTTGTTCGTTCCCCGGCTCTATGGTTAGGCATAGGTCATGATCACATTCCCGAAGCATTTGCTGGAAGGCTACAAGGCCTTCGCCACCCAGCGGCTGCCGACCGAGCAGAGCCGCTACCGCGAGCTGTCGGTGAAGGGGCAGTTCCCAGAAGTGATGGTGATCGGCTGCTGCGACAGCCGCGTCTCGCCCGAGGTGATCTTCGACGTCGGCCCCGGCGAATTGTTCGTGGTCCGCAACATCGCCAACCTGGTGCCGGTGTACCAGCCCGACGGCAACGCGCACGGCGTCTCGGCGGCGCTGGAATATGCGGTGACGGTGCTGAAGGTGAAGCACATCGTGGTGCTCGGCCACGCGCAATGCGGCGGCATCCGCGCCTTCGTCGACAAGATCGAGCCGCTCACGCCCGGCGACTTCATCGGCAAATGGATGCAGATGTTCATCAAGCCGGGCGAGGTGGTGGAGCAACGCGACCACGAGACCATGGCGCAGTTCGTCGAGCGCATCGAGAAGGCCGCGGTGTTCCGCAGCCTGGAAAACCTGACGACATTCCCGTTCGTGCAGAAGGCCGTCGAGGGCGGCCAGATGCAGCTGCACGGCGCCTATTTCGGCGTCGCCGAGGGCACGTTGTTCGTGCTGGACAAGGCGGCGAAGGAATTCAAGAGAGCGAATGGCGAATAGCGAGTGGCGAATGGTCCACTCGCTATTCGCAACTCACCATTCGCCGGTTACGCCGCCTTCTTCTTCGCGCTGATCAGCTTGCGGTTGATCAGGACTTCCGCGATCTGGATCGCGTTGAGGGCTGCGCCCTTGCGCAAGTTGTCGGACACGCACCAGAGCACCAGGCCGTTCTCCACCGTCGCGTCCTCGCGGATACGGCTGATATAGGTCGCGTCCTCGCCGGCCGCTTCATACGGCGTGGCGTAGCCGCCGGGCTCCTGCTTGTCGATGACGAGGCAGCCGGGCGCCTTGCGCAGGATCTCGCGCGCTTCATCGGCGGTGATCGGATTCTCGAACTCGATGTTGACGGCCTCGGAGTGGCCGACGAACACGGGCACGCGCACGCAGGTCGCGGAGAGCTTGATCTTGGGATCAAGAATCTTCTTGGTCTCCGCCATCATCTTCCACTCTTCCTTGGTGTAGCCGTCCTCCATGAAGACGTCGATGTGGGGGATGACGTTGAAGGCGATGCGCTTTGGGAATTTCTTCGCGACCAGCTCGTCATTGGTGTAGACGGCCTTGGTCTGGGAGAACAATTCGTCCATCGCGTCCTTGCCGGCGCCCGACACCGATTGATAGGTCGAGACCACGACGCGCTTGATCGTCGCCTTGTCGTGCAGCGGCTTGAGCGCGACCACGAGTTGCGCGGTCGAGCAGTTCGGGTTGGCGATGATGTTCTTCTTCTTGAAGCCTTCGGTCGCAGCCGCGTTGACTTCGGGCACGATCAGCGGCACGTCCGGGTCCATGCGCCAAGCCGAGGAGTTGTCGATCACGACCGCGCCGGCGGCGCCGATCTGCGGCGACCATTCCTTCGACACCGAGCCGCCCGCCGACATCAGGCAGATGTCGACGTCGGAGAAGTCGTAATGCTCGAGCGCTTTGACCTTCAGGGTACGATCGCCATAGGAGACCTCGACGCCGACGCTGCGGCGTGACGCCAAGGCCACGACCTCGTCCGCAGGGAATTTGCGCTCATCGAGGATGTTGAGCATTTCCCGTCCGACATTGCCGGTCGCGCCGACGACTGCGACTTTGTAACCCATCGTTCACTCTCCGATGAAAAAGCCCGTTCCCGAAGCTGACGCTTAAACAGGAAGAGCAGCGCTTCTATGCGAGAACCGGCCCCAAGACAACGTTGGACCATGCCTGAAGGCCGTGGATGCAATCGCCTGAGGCCAGGACGGCCGAAACTCCTACCCAGCTCTATCTGGCGCTTGCAGCCTTCGCCGACGAGGTCGTCGGCACGCTGGCGCGCCTGTTCGCCTATGTGGGGGCGCTCGCCCTGTTTGCCATCCTGGCGCTGGCGGCCCTCAACCAGCTGCCCGACATGCGGGACGATGAGCCGGCCACAAGGCCCGGCTGGACCGTGGCCGACCGCTCGCATCCGGCCTTCGCTGTGAGCCGGCTTGATTCATCAGATAAAACAGCCTCTTACACCATCCTCAGGCATCCCGAAGGCGGCCGTAGGGATGTGATGCGCTGGGCCGGCGAGGCGGACAAGCCCGTAGCCGAGCTCGAGATTTACCGGGAAGGCGGCGAATTCGACGTGGCCCGTCCGGCGGCAGCGGACCTCGCCATCCAGATGGGCCTGGGTTCGGCCACCCCGCTCGAGCAGGCCGGACTGATCGACACCAAATTCGGCCCCGTGGCCCTGTTCCGGCCGGTCGGCATGGACAAGGCGGCGCCGTCCTGCCTCGGCTACCTCAAGCGCAACGAGGAGCCGGCGCTGCAGATCTCCGGCTTCTCCTGCCAGGGCGACACGCTGCCCGCCCGGCGCGCGGCGGTCGCCTGCCTGCTGAACCGGCTGACGCTGCTGGCTTCGGGCAACGAGCCGAAACTGGCGGAATTCTTCGCCCATGCCGAGCTGAAGCGCCGCGCCTGCGAGGGCGCTGCTGCCTCCGACTGGCTGCTGGGCGCGGCCAACGCGCAATTGCGCGGGGCGCTTTGATCGGCATCAAGCTCAAGTGGCTGGTATTGATGCAACTTTTTGCCGGCGCGCACGATTATTCCCACCCGGTGTGACCCAATAGACCTAGTTGCAACCACCCCGGCCGGGCTAGTATAGGGCGAAATCGACTGGCGGCCTGCCGCCTGAAGGGGACGTGATGAGCTCGACATTTTCTGCGGCAACCAAATTGGCGACCTGGCTAGCGGCGGGCGCCGTCATTGCCGCGGCCTTCGCGACGCCGGCTGCGGCCGACACCAAGACCAAGCGCTATGACGAGCGCGGCCGGGTCTATTACGGCCCGAGCGGCCCCAACTCGGTCTACCAGCAGGGTCGCACCCGCATCTATGTGAGCAAGCGCTCCTGGCTCGACGGCGGCACCGAGGTCAATCCGGGCGACCGCAAGTTCATGGATTACGCTTTCCCGCCGGAGATCGGCTATCCGACCTTCGCACGCGAGAACAACAACCGTCCGATCGATCGCCAGCCGCTCTCGACGCCGGCCGACGTCGGCGGCTATCCGCGGAATTTCCCGCTGTACTGAGGCGACGCGGCGACCGAATCAAAAGGCCGGGCTTCACGCCCGGCCTTTTTGATTTTGCGAGGTGTCATAGGGCACACTTGCCTCTACATCGTCATTGCGAGCGCAGCGAAGCAATCCAGAATCTCTCTGCGGAACGATTCTGGATTGCTTCGTCGCTTCGCTCCTCGCAATGACAGCTGAGGCTACGCGTTGGCAGCCGGGTCATAGCGTCGGCAAAATTCCTCGATCGCCTCGGAGCGGAAATCGCCGAGGCGCTCGAAGATGAGCTCGTCCGGCCAATCCCACCAGGCGATACGGCGCAGGCTCGCCGCGACGGAATCGGGAAAACGCTTGCGGATGGGGCGCGCGGGAACGCCGCCGACGATCGTGTAGGGCGCGACATCGCGGCTGACGACCGCGCCCGCCGCGATCACCGCGCCGTCGCCGACCGTGACACCCGGCAGCAGAATCGCAGCGTGGCCGATCCAGACGTCATTGCCGACGATGACGCGGTCGCCGCGGCGATCAGCGAAGAAGTCGCGGTCACGCGTCGCGCTCGCCTCGTAATATTCGGGGACATAGGTGAAGCGATGCTGGGACGCGCGGCCCATCGGATGATTGGGCGCACCGATCCGCACCGAATTGGCGATCGCGGTGAATTTGCCGATGGCAGCGTCAGCGACGTCGCAGGACTCGCCGAGATAGGAGTAGTCGCCGAGCGAGGCATATTCGATGCGGGTGTTGGCGAGGATCTCGCAGCGGCGCCCGATCTGCGCTTCGCGCTGGCGCACCGTTTCATGGATGACGGTTTCTGCGATCTTGGGGCGGGGTGAGGCATCCATGAATGGCTCCGGAAGCAGCTGCCGTAGGGTGGGCAAAGGCGCAGCGCGCCGTGCCCACCATCTCTCTCTCATCGCAATCTATTGGTGGGCACGCTTCGCTTTGCCCACCCTACGAGTGCGGTGCTTGCCGTCAGGCGTGCAGCTTCTGCAATTCCTTCAGGATCGCTTCGCCCATCTGCGTGGTGGAAGCAGCCGTCGTGCCTTCCGACTTGATGTCGGCGGTGCGCAGGCCGCTCGCCAGCACGGCGGCGATTGCGGCGTCGACCTTGTCGGCGAGATCGCCCATGTCGAAGGAGTAGCGCAGCGCCATGCCGAACGACGAGATCATCGCAATGGGATTGGCGAGGCCCTTGCCGGCAATGTCAGGCGCCGAACCGTGCACCGGCTCGTACAGCGCCTTGCGCTTCTTGCTCTTCACATCCACCTCGCCGAGCGAAGCCGAGGGCAACATGCCGAGCGAGCCGGTCAGCATCGCCGCGATATCGGACAGCATGTCGCCGAACAGATTGTCGGTAACGATGACGTCGAACTGCTTCGGCCACTTCACCAGCATCATGCCGCCGGAATCGGCGAGCTGATGCTCGAGCGCGACGTCGGGGTATTCGCGCTTGTGGACCTGAGTCATGACCTCGTTCCAGAGCACGCCCGACTTCATGACGTTGCGCTTCTCCATCGACGTCACCTTGTTCTTGCGCTTCCTGGCAAGCTCGAAGGCAACGCGGCCGATGCGCTCGATCTCATAGGTGTCGTAGACCTGGGTATCGACGGCGCGCTTCTGGCCATTGCCGAGATCGGTGATGGTTTTGGGCTCGCCGAAATAGACGCCGCCGGTGAGCTCGCGCACGATGACGATGTCGAGGCCCTCGACCGCCTCGCGCTTCAGGCTGGAGGCATCGGCCAGCGCCGGGTAGCACACGGCGGGACGGAGGTTGGCGAACAGGGCCAGATCCTTGCGCAGCCGGAGCAGACCGGCTTCGGGACGCACTTCGTAGGGAACCGCGTCCCACTTGGGGCCGCCGACCGCGCCGAAGATGATGGCGTCGGCGGCCAGCGCCTTGGCCATGTCGCCCTCGGAGATCGACACCTTGTGGGAGTCATAGGCCGAGCCGCCGACGAGGCCGGTGTCGGTCTCGAACTTGGCGATCCCGGCCGAATTGAGCCAATCGATCAGCCGCTTCACCTCGCCCATCACCTCGGGGCCGATACCGTCGCCGGGGAGCAGCAGCAATTTGTGGGTCGCCATGGTCGTTTCCTCTCAGATCGAATTCGGCCGGAGTGCTAGAGCGGCGTTGCGTGCTTGGCAAGACACCATTGCCGCACCGCGCCTGTGCAAGGCGCACCGGGCCTGCCACACTGCACCGGCCGGAGAACCCCTTGCACGCGCCTGACCGCCCTCGACCCGACGCACATCCCGCGCGGCTGATCCTGACCCTGTCGCTGGCGGCGACGGTCGGGCTCGGCATCGGCCGCTTTGCCTATGCCTTGGTGCTGCCGGACATGCGGGAGGACCTCGGCTGGTCCTACTCGGCGGCGGGTTTCATGAACACCATCAATGCCGTCGGCTATCTCGTCGGCGCGCTTGCGGCGTCGCGGCTGATCCAGCGGGTCGGCTGGGCGGCGGCGATCCGCGGCGGGACCCTGGCCTGCGTCGCCGCGCTCGCCACCTGCGCGCTGACGGGCAATTTCGTCGCGCTGAGCCTCGCCCGCCTCGTGCTGGGCCTCGGCGCCGCGGCCGGCTTCGTCGCCGGCGGCGCGCTCGCCGCAACCATCGCGCAGTCGCACCCGGAGCGGGCCAACTTCCTGCTCAGCCTGTTCTATGCCGGGCCCGGCATCGGCATCCTCTCCTCGGGGCTGATCGCCCCGTTCACGCTGCAATATTTCGGGCCGGGCTCGTGGTGGATCGTATGGTGGGCGCTGACGCTGCTCTCGGCGGCGATGACCGTGCCGCTGTTCCTGACTCGCATCGAGAGCGGCGCGCGCTTCTCCGAAGGCAGCCACGCCACCTTCGCGATCCTGCCCGTGCTGATTTATCTCGCCGCGTATTTCCTGTTCGGTGCGGGCTACATCGCCTACATGACCTTCATGATCGCCTATGTCCGCGACGGCGGCGGCGGTGCGGCGGCACAGGCCGCATTCTGGGGCCTGATCGGTCTTAGCGCCTTCGTCACGCCCTGGGCCTGGCGCGGCGTGCTCGCGCTCGATCGCGGCGGGCTTGCCACCGCGATCATCCTCGGCACCAACGCGCTCGGCGCCGGCTTGCCGATGCTCGGGCATTCCCCGACATGGCTTGCGATTTCAGCGGTGGTGTTCGGCGTTGCCTTCTTCGCCGTGGTCGGCTCGACCACCGCCTTCGTCCGCTTCAACTATCCGCCGCAGATGTGGCCAACCGCGATCGCAGCGATGACGATTTCGTTCGGCGTCGGCCAGACGCTCGGCCCGATCGTCGTGGGTGCGATCACGGATGCGCTGGGGAGCTTGAGTTACGCGCTGAATGTGTCGGCAGCGCTGCTGGCCTTGGGGGCGGTTGCAGCGCTGTGCCAGCGCAAGGTGGGGCCGGCCAAGTCATCGGTGCCGTAGGGTGGGCAAAGCGACTTGTCCGCCGTAGCTCGAGGAGCGAAGGCGGAAGCGTGCCCACCAACACTGCGTGGGCACGGCGCTCCGCGCCTTTGCCCACCCTACGGCACTACGGCAGCGGAGCTAGCTCCCACTGAACGAATTATAGCCCTGGTCTTCCCAATAGCCGCCCTTGTAGTCGTTGGTGACTTCCATCGAGACCACGTATTTCGGGTTCTTGAAGCCGAGCTTGGTCGGCACGCGGATCTTCATGGGAAAACCATAGGCGCGCGGCAAGATCTCGTTCGCATATTTGAACGTCATCTGGGTCTGCGGATGCAGCGCGCTGCGCATGTCGAGCGGCGAGTTGTAGCCGTCCTTGTCGGCGCACTGGAACCAGACATATTTCGCGCGCGTGTCGGCGCCGATCAGCTTGAGGAAATCGCGCAAGGGCGTGCCGGTCCAGCTGCCGATCGCGCTCCAGCCCTCGACGCAGATGTGACGGGTGATTTGCGTCACCTGCGGCAGCTTGTAGAGCTCGTCCAGCGTCCAGGACTTCTTGTTGTCGACGAGGCCGCGCACCTCGAGCTTCCAGTCTTTGCCGTCGACATCGGGCGCGTCGTCGAGATCGTAATAGGCGTTGAACGGGAACGGCTTTGTGATCGCGCTCTCCGGGAAGGTCGGTGCCAGCGCATCGGGATTGAAGATGAAGCCCTGCACGGCATCGTTGAACTTCGAAACCTTGGCCAGCATGGTCTCAGCCGAGGACGAGTCGATCACGTCGCAGCCGGTGAGCAGCGTCAGCGCCCCCAGGCTGGCACCGCCGGCGATGAAGCGGCGACGGGTAAAATCCGGCATCGCCTTGATGGAGTCCTTGATCAGCAGCCGCTTGTCGACGCCGGGGATCAGGAATGAACGCTTGGCCATCGCTATTCTCCTTTATCGCCCGATAATCATCGCGCGCAGACTCTTCGGCACCAGCAGCGCGAGCAAAACGTGAATGACGAGGAAGGCGCAGATCGCGGCCATGCAGAAGAAATGCACGTAGCGCGCGGTCGGATAATCGCCGAACAGCATCACCAGGTAATAGAACTGAACCGGCTTCCACATTCCGAGGCCGGAGAGCACAATCAGCACGCCGACCACGATGATGCCGGCATAGAGCAGGCGCTGCACGTAATTGTAGACGGTGAGGTCGTCATGACCGAGCTTGAAGGTCAGCGCGGCCCTGACGTCGTGGAGCACGCCTGACGGCGTGATCGGCAGCAGCTTCTTCCGGAAGCGGCCGGTGGCAAAGCCGGTGATGAGATAGGCAAGGCCGTTGATCATCAACAGCCACATCGCGGCAAAATGCCAGAGCAGGCCGCCGCCGAGCCAACCACCGAGCGTGTATTCGCGCGGAAAACTGAAGCCGAACAGCGGCGAAGCGTTGTAGATCTGCCAGCCCGACAGGATCATCAGGATCATGGCGAGGGCATTGATCCAGTGCATGACGCGAACCCAGGCCGGCTGGATCACCTTGGCCGGGGTGGCGCTGACCTGCTCGCCTGAGACTGTGAGGCTCGACATGATGGTTCCGTCCTGAACGTGGTCTGACACAGAATATACGCCGCTGCGGCCGCTTTCGTTACGCCCTGTCCGGCATCGAATCGATACCGTCAGGCTATGCCGGTCACAATAAAGCGAGCCGGGTGCCCCCGGCTCGCCGTTTTCGTCGCATCCGGTTCGGGGGATGAAACCGGGCTGCGCGGTGTTACGTCGCCGGCATCAGCACGGTGTCGACCACATGGATGACGCCGTTGGACTGGTTGACGTTGGAGATCGTCACCATCGAGGTGCCGCCCTTGGCATCGACGATCCAGACCTTGCCGTCCATCTTCTTCACCGTGAGCTCCTCGCCCTCGGCGGTCTTCAGCTTCTTGCCGTCGGTGAGATCGGAGGCTTCGAGCTTGCCGGGCACGACATGGTAGGTGAGGATCTTGGTCAGCGTCGCCTTGTTCTCGGGCTTGACCAGATTGTCGACGGTGCCGGCCGGCAGCTTGCCGAAGGCGGCGTTGGTCGGCGCGAACACCGTGAACGGGCCCTTGCTTTCCAGCGTCTGCACGAGACCGGCAGCCTTCACGGCCGCGACCAGCGTGGTGTGGTCCTTGGAGTTGACCGCGTTCTGGACGATGTTCTTGGACGGGAACATCGCGGCACCGCCGACCATGACGGTCTTCTCCTCGGCACGAACAGGCGCGACGACGGTCGCGGTGATGGCCAGAGCGCTGAAGGCGGCAGCAGCGAGATAGGCAATACGCTTCGACATGGAAAGTCTCCCGATTGAATGGTGACCGGCAAGGGCCGGCGTTGAGTTGGGGCAACGAAGGCGGCTTGCGGCAGTCTCGAGGTGAAGCAGCAGCGCCGTCGTTGGCCGAACTACGGGACGGCCTGAGATGCGGTTTCGAGGAAAAATTCTTTGTGATGGGTGAAACTATGGGGCGGCGTGCCCGTGCGATGCGCGCGAGCCGAGCAGACAGTGCCGTAGGGTGGGCAAAGGCGCGAAGCGCCGTGCCCACCACCTCTTAGCGTTTGAGACGCGTGGGCACGCTTCGCTTTGCCCACCCTACGGCAGTGTGCCCGTTAAGGCAGTGTGCCCGTTGCAGCAGTCTGCCCGCCTCAATCCCTGCTCTGCGGCGTCTGGATGAATCCGCGATTATGCGTCGGGCTGATCAGCAGCTCGTTGATGCAGACGCGCGGCGGCATCGAGGCAATGAACGCGATGGTGCGGCCGAGATCCTCGGACTGCAGCATCTTCGCCTGCTCCTCCTCGCTCGGCACCACCGGGCGCAGCTTCAGGATTGGTGTCGCCACCTCGCCCGGCATCAGGCAGCAGGCGCGCAGGCCGTTGATGCACTCGTCCATGTTGAAGGAATGGGTCAAGGCCAGCACCGCGTGTTTTGTCGTGGTGTAGGCCGGGCCCGGCATCTTGGAGACGTGGCGGCCGGCCCAGGATGAGACGTTGATGATCGAGCCGTCCTGCTGCTTGCGCATGGTCGGCAGCACCGCGCGCATGCAATAGAGCACGCCGTTGAGATTGACCTGGACCAGCTTGTCCCAGCCCTCCAGTTCCATGTCCTTCCAACTGCGCTTGGGGACATTGATGCCGGCATTGTTGACGAGCAGGTCGATCCGGCCGTGCTTCGCGACGATCTGATCGGCCGCCTTCTGGGCCTGGTCCGCGTTAGCCACGTCCAGCGCGATGGCCTCGGCCGCGCCGCCGGCCTTGGTGATCTTCGCAACCACGGTATCCAAGGCTGACTGGCGGCGGCCCGAAACCACGACGGTCCAGCCGTCGGCCGCCAGCGCCTCGGCGCCGGCCTCCCCGATCCCGCTGCCGCCGCCCGTGACCCAGGCCACGCGTTTCCCGTTTTTGGTCATGCAAACTGTCTCCGTTGCTTCAATGGGGCGGTTTTTGCTAATCCAGCCCTCGGTTTTGACCGGCCTTGTCAGTCTTGCGGTCGAGGAAATCTTGCATGAACCAAGCAGCCAACGCCAACCTGTTTTCCCGCCTGTTCGACGGCCTCGACGACCCCAAACGCCTCGCGATCGAGACGCAGGACGGTGGCCATATCAGCTATGGCGATCTGATCGCGCGGGCCGGGCAGATGGCGAATGTGCTGGCCGCGCGCGGCGTGAAACCTGGCGACCGCGTCGCGGTGCAGGTGGAGAAATCCGTCGCCAATATCGTGCTGTATCTCGGCACTGTCAGGGCCGGCGCGGTCTATCTGCCGCTCAATACCGCCTACACGCTGAATGAGCTCGATTACTTCATCGGCGATGCCGAGCCGTCGCTGGTGGTCTGCGATCCCTCCAAGGCCGAGGGTCTTACCCCGATCGTCGCCAAGGCGAAGGCCAGGGTCGAGACGCTTGGAGCTGACGGCAAGGGCTCGCTGACGGACGCCGCCGACAAGGCCAGCAGCGATTTTGCGACGGTGACCCGGGCCGGCGACGATCTCGCCGCGATCCTCTACACCTCGGGCACCACCGGCCGCTCCAAGGGCGCGATGCTGACGCACGATAACCTCGCGTCGAACTCGCTCTCGCTCGTCGGCTACTGGCGCTTCACCGACAAGGACGTGCTGATCCACGCGCTGCCGATCTACCACACGCACGGCCTGTTCGTGGCGACCAACGTGACGCTCTTCGCCCGCGCCTCGATGATCTTCCTGCCGAAGCTCGATCCGGACCTCATCATCAAGCTGATGGCGCGCGCCACGGCGCTGATGGGCGTACCGACCTTCTATACGCGACTGCTGCAAAATCCCGCGCTGTCGCGCGAAACCACCAAGCATATGCGCCTGTTCATCTCGGGCTCCGCGCCGCTGCTGGCCGAGACCCATCGTGAATGGTCGGCGCGCACCGGCCATGCCGTGCTCGAGCGCTACGGCATGACCGAGACCAACATGAATACGTCGAACCCGTATGACGGCGAGCGCGTGCCCGGCGCGGTCGGCTTTCCCCTCCCCGGCGTCTCCGTGCGCGTGACCGAGCCCGAGACCGGCAAGGAGCTGCCGCGCGAGGAGATCGGCATGATCGAGGTCAAGGGCCCGAACGTGTTCAAGGGCTACTGGCGCATGCCCGAGAAGACCAAGTCGGAGTTCCGGCCCGACGGCTTCTTCATCACCGGCGACCTCGGCAAGATCGACGACAAGGGCTATGTCCACATCCTCGGCCGCGGCAAGGATCTCGTCATCTCCGGCGGCTTCAACGTCTACCCCAAGGAAATCGAGAGCGAGATCGACGCCATGCCCGGCGTGATCGAGTCCGCCGTGATCGGCGTGCCGCATGCCGATTTCGGCGAAGGTGTCACGGCGGTGCTGGTCTGCAACAAGGGCGCCGATATCACCGAAGCCGCCGTGCTGAAGGCGCTCGACGGGCGGCTCGCCAAATTCAAGATGCCCAAGCGGGTGTTCGTCGTCGACGAACTGCCGCGGAATACGATGGGCAAGGTGCAGAAGAACGTGCTGCGGGATACGTACAAGGATATTTACGCGAAGAAATGAGGGGACGGCTCTCTCGCCTCGTCATTGCGAGGAGCTCTTGCGACGAAGCAATCCAGACTGCCTCTGCGGAGAGATTCTGGATTGCTTCGCTGCGCTCGCAATGACGGAGTGCGGGGCGGCTACTGCCCGCCCACCAGGCTCATCACAAACCGGCTGCCGACGACAAACAGGTAGCACCCGAACGCAGCCTCCAGCGTCCGCTTCGACATCGCATGTGCGGCTCTCACGCCGAGCGGCGCGGTGACGAGACTCATCGGCATCACCAGTACGGCGCCGATCAGCGAGACGTAGCCGAGCGCGAAGGGAATCTGCAGCGCCGCTACGCTCGGATACGTCGCCGCCGCGGGCCAGCCGGCGTAGATGTAGCCGAGCGCGCCGGGGATCGAGATCAGCACGGCGAGCGCCGATGAGGTCGCGACGGCCTGATGGATCGGACGGCCATAGAAGGTCATCAAGAGATTCGAGAACAGGCCGCCGCCGATGCCCATCAGCGTCGAGAGGATGCCGACGCAGAAGCCGTAGACGCGCATCAGCGGGCCCTTCGGCAGATCATCGCCGAACTTCCAGCCTTCGCGCGCGAAGATGAGACGCGCGGCCGCCGACCAGGCGACGCAGACGAACACGATCTTGAACAGTTTTTCCGGCGCATAGCGCGCGATCACGCTGCCGGCGACAACGCCGATCACGATCGGCAGCGACCACACCCGCAGGATCGACATGTCGACCGCACCGCGCTTGTAATGCGCCTGGAACGAACGGATCGACGTTGGGATGATCACGGCCAGCGAGGTGCCGATGCAGAGCGGCATGCGCACCTCCAGCGGAACGCCGGCAATGCGAAAGCACTCGTAGAACACCGGCACGAGAATCGCGCCGCCGCCGATGCCGAACACGCCGGCCAGGAATCCCGAGAGCGCGCCGGTTGCGATCAACAGCAGCGCGAGCTCGACGACGTCGAAAACCTCGAGGCCACTCACCGGCGGCGATCCGTCGGCAGCTCTCGCGAATGCGCGACGCAGACGGCTGCTGCGGCGGCGAGGGCGGGCGCGGTGCGCCGGTGGGGGATGGACGTCAGGCTGACATGGGTGGGCATGGGAAGTCCCGGACTGCTTGGAGCCACCGCAACGTAGACCCTTCCGTTTTTCGGCGCTATCTCTGACAGTCGATATACTCTCTTGCGATATGCGGAAGGATGGCCATGGACCAGATTGCGGCGATGGCGACCTTTGTGCGGGCCGTGGACCACGGCAGTCTGTCGGCGGCGGCGCGATCGTTGCCGAGCTCTCTGACATCGGTGAGCCGGCAGATTTCCGCGCTCGAGCGCCACTTCGGCACGCGCCTGCTGATGCGGACGACGCGGCAGCTCGCGCTCACGGAGGATGGACGCATGCTCTACGAGCGCGCCAAATCGATCCTGGGCGAGCTCAAGGAGATCGAAGAGGGCCTGGCCGGAAATCGCCGCGAGCCGTCCGGACGGCTGAACGTGAGCGCGCCCACATTGATGGGGCGCCTGCTGATCGCACCGCTGCTCGGCGATTTCCTGCGCACCTATCCGTCGCTCTCGGTGGACCTGCTGCTGGTCGATCGCAATGTCGATTTGATCGAGGAGGACGTTCACCTGGCGCTTCGCGTCGGGCGCATGCCGGATTCGCAACTGGTGATGCGAAAGCTGGCGGAAGTGCAGATGATTCACTGCGCCTCGCCCGATTACCTCGCACGCCGCGGCGAGCCGCATACGCCTGCCGATCTGGCGCAGCATGATTGCCTGGTGTTTTCGGACGCGCCGGGCGCCGCAACCTGGCGATTCGGCCGCGAGGCGAACGGCGGAACGCGAATCCGCATCTCGGGACGACTCTGGGTCAACAGCCTCGATGCGCTCGCCGCCGCCGCCGAGAACGGCGCGGGCATCGTCCGCGTGCCGTCATGGCAGGTGGAGAAACAACTGGCGGAAGGACGCCTGCGACGTCTGCTGCGCGAGCACGAGCCTGCGCCGGCGCCGCTGAACGCGCTGTATCAGCCGTCGCGACTGGGCTCGACGAAGATTCGCGCCTTCATCGATTTCCTGGTCGAGCGGTGGCGCGGAAGCGATCCGCTCAGCCGCTGATCTCCGCGGCGGGGTGGAATGCAGGTTGCGCATATCCGGACCGGATCAAATCGGATGGTGAGGGGGAAGGTCGGCGCCCGGGTGAATGAGGCTGGCGACGCCTTTGGCCGATCTCTGCCCGGTTTGGACGCATGGTCCGTTTAGAGGTGTTCCAATAGCAATTTCAACGCGCCTCGGCACTTTCGAAATGATGAATATGGATTCCCTTCTTCGTTGGCGGACCGACCTTCTGGTATACCAAGACCTGATTGGCCTTGTTTCATCAAGGGTCTAGAGCTGAACGCAGGTTCGATTTATGGCGATTTGGTGATTGCGCAGGCGAAACCGACTCCGTAAATAGAGCCGACCTCTCGCGATCCCCGCGCGCGCCCTGTTGGGCCGCCATAAAACATCAAAGCCCATGACCGCACGGATCGAACGACCGCTTTCACCACATATGCAAGTCTACCGCTGGACGCTGACGATGGCCCTGTCCATCGTCCACCGCGCCACCGGTATTGCCCTCTACGTCGGAACCCTGCTGCTGGCCTGGTGGCTGATCGCGGCGGCCTCCGGCCCCGCCGCCTATGCCCATGTCCAGGCCTTCACCGGCAGCATCATCGGCCGGCTGATCGTGTTCGGTTACACCTGGGCGCTGATGCACCATATGCTTAGCGGCATCCGACATTTCGTCTGGGACCTCGGCTATGGCTTCAAGGCCAATGAGCGCGAGGCGCTGACCTGGGGGGCAGCGATCGGCGGCATCGCCCTGACGGTGCTGATCTGGATCATCGCCTACGCGATCGGAGGTGGACGATGAGCGCGACCGATACGCCGAAGCGCAGCATGCGCACCCCGCTCGGCCGCGTCCGCAATCTCGGCGCGGCGCATTCCGGCACGTCCGACTTCTGGCGCCAGCGCCTCACCGCGGTGGCGATGACGCTGCTGATGATCCCGGTGCTGGTGATCATCATGATGCTGCTCGGCCGCAACCAGGCTGGCGCCAAGCAGATCCTCGGCTCGCTCCCGGTCGCCATCATCATGGTGCTCTTCATCATCGCCAGCGCCTGGCACATGAAGATCGGGATGCAGGTCGTGATCGAGGACTACGTCCACAACGAGAAGCTGAAGCTCACCGCGATCATGCTCAACAATTTCTTCTCGATCGCGGTCGCGCTCGCCTCGATCTACGCGATTCTCCAACTGTCATCCGGAGTGTAACCCATGGCCAACGAGACGAATGGCAAGGGCAACGGCGCTCCCGCCACCAACGGCAAAGCCTATCCGATCGAAGACCACACCTATGACGTCGTCGTGGTCGGCGCCGGCGGCGCGGGCCTGCGCGCCGTGGTCGGCTGCAGCGAAGCCGGTCTGCGCACCGCCTGCATCACCAAGGTGTTTCCGACCCGCTCGCACACGGTTGCGGCGCAGGGCGGCATCTCCGCCTCGCTCGGCAACATGCACAAGGACGACTGGCGCTGGCACATGTACGACACCGTGAAGGGGTCGGACTGGCTCGGCGACCAGGACGCGATCGAATACATGGTGCGCAACGCGCCCGACGCGGTCTACGAGCTCGAGCATTGGGGCGTGCCGTTCTCGCGCACCGAGGACGGCAAGATCTATCAGCGTCCGTTCGGCGGCATGACCATGGACTACGGCAAGGGTCAGGCGCAGCGTACCTGCGCCGCTGCCGACCGCACCGGCCACGCCATGCTGCACACGATGTATGGCCAGTCGCTGCGCCACGCGGCCGAGTTCTTCATCGAATTCTTCGCCATCGACCTGATCATGGACGACCAGGGCACCTGCCGCGGCGTCATCGCGCTCAAGCTCGACGACGGCACGCTGCACCGCTTCCGCGCCCAGACTGTGATCCTCGCGACCGGCGGCTACGGCCGCGCCTACGCCTCCTGCACCTCGGCGCACACCTGCACCGGCGACGGCGGCGGCATGGTGCTGCGCGCCGGCCTGCCGATGCAGGACATGGAGTTCGTGCAGTTCCACCCGACCGGCATCTACGGCTCGGGCTGTCTCGTCACCGAAGGCGCGCGCGGCGAAGGCGGCTATCTCGTCAACTCCGAGGGCGAGCGCTTCATGGAACGGTACGCGCCGTCGGCGAAGGACCTCGCCTCGCGCGACGTCGTCTCGCGGGCGATGACCATCGAGATCCGCGAAGGCCGCGGCGTCGGCAAGAAGAAGGACCACATCTTCCTTCATCTCGACCATCTCGATCCCGCAGTGCTCGCCGAGCGGCTGCCGGGCATCTCCGAATCCGCAAAGATCTTCGCCAATGTCGACGTGACGCGCGAGCCGATCCCGATCGTGCCGACGGTGCACTACAACATGGGCGGCATCCCCACCAACTATCACGGCGAAGTGCTGACCAAGAAGGACGGCGACGATAACGCGGTGATCCCCGGACTGATGGCGATCGGCGAAGCGGCCTGCGTCTCCGTGCACGGCGCCAACCGCCTCGGCTCCAACTCGCTGATCGACCTCGTGGTGTTCGGCCGCGCCGCGGCGCTGCGCCTCGCCGAGAAGCTCACACCCAATGCCAAGCAGCCGGAGCTGCCGGCGAACTCGGCCGAGCTCGCGCTCGGCCGCCTCGACCATTATCGCTACGCCTCCGGCGGCACGCCGACCGCAAAGCTGCGCGAAGGCATGCAGCACGTGATGCAGAACAATTGCGCAGTGTTCCGCACCGGCGAAGTCCTGAGCGAAGGCCAAAACCTGATCCAGAAGGTCCACAGCGGCATCACCGACATCGCCGTGTCCGACCGCTCGCTGGTGTGGAATTCGGACCTCGTCGAGACGCTGGAGTTCGACAATCTGATCTCGCAGGCGGTGGTGACGATGAACTCGGCCGCCAACCGCACCGAGAGCCGCGGCGCCCATGCCCGCGAGGACTTCTCCGCGCGCGACGACAAGAACTGGATGAAGCACACGCTGGCCTGGCTGGACGATTCCGGCAAGGTCAAGATCGAGTACCGCCCGGTTCACGACTACACCATGACCAACGACGTGCAGTACATCCCGCCGAAGGCGCGCGTGTATTGATTTGCTGCTTGTCATTGCCGGGCTCGACCCGGCAATCCATCCTTCAACGATGGATGCGCGGGTCAAGCCCGCGCATGACGAAAGAAACCAGAGGCAGGACTAATGGTTGAATTCGCACTTCCGAAGAACTCCAAGATTACCGGCGGCAAGACCTGGCCGAAGCCCGCGGGCGCGACCGAGCTGCGCGAGTTTCGCGTCTATCGCTGGAATCCTGACGACGGCAAGAATCCGAGCGTCGACACCTATTACGTCGACACCCATGATTGCGGTCCGATGGTGCTGGACGGGCTGATCTGGATCAAGAACCACATCGACCCGACGCTGACCTTCCGCCGCTCCTGCCGCGAAGGCGTCTGCGGCTCCTGCGCCATGAACATCGACGGCCAGAACACGCTGGCCTGCACCCGCTCGATGCACGACGTCAAGGACGGCGCGGTGAAGATCAATCCGCTGCCGCATCAGCCTGTCGTGAAGGACCTCGTCCCCGACCTCACCAACTTCTACGCGCAGTATGCCTCGGTCGAGCCGTGGCTGAAGACGACCTCGCCGACGCCGCAGAAGGAATGGCGCCAGAGCCACGAGGACCGCGAGAAGCTCGACGGCCTCTACGAGTGCATCCTGTGCGCCTGCTGCTCGACCTCGTGCCCGAGCTATTGGTGGAACAGCGAGCGCTATCTCGGCCCCGCTGCGCTGCTCCAGGCCAACCGCTGGGTCTCGGACTCCCGCGACGAGGCAACCGGCGAGCGGCTCGACAATCTCGAGGACCCGTTCCGCCTCTACCGCTGCCACACCATCATGAACTGCGCCAAGGCCTGCCCGAAGGGCCTGAACCCGGCGGAAGCCATCGCCGAGCTCAAGCTCAAGATGGTCGAGCGGCAGATCTAGGCCTCAATCATGCCACGACCCCGGCCGCCGCGGCCGGGGCATTCCACGATCGACGTCAGTTTGAGTAGAATTTACCACGGCCCGCGTCGCGCGCGAATCCTTGGAACACAACCAAAGGTTCCATTCATAAGCCGCTTCCTTCCCGGCGGGAAATTCAAGTAAGCTCTCCGGCCAGGGACCGGGAGCGACCGTGCAGGGCGCGCAACGCAACTCGCTGAGACTGTTGCAGTGGATGATGGCTGCATCCCTGGCGCTCCCGATTGCGCTGTTCGTCTTCGCCTCCAGGATCTCCTACACCTCGACCAACGACATCGCCGACCGCGAGATCGAGCGCACGCTCGACGTCGCCCATGAGCACGCGCTCAAGGTGTTCGAGACCATCGACCGCAGCCTCGCCGAGATCAACGAGGTCGTGCGCGGCCTTCCCGACGATGCGATCCGCGCGCGCGAGCCGGCGCTGCATCAGCGCCTGAAGCGACTGACCGATTCGCTGCCGCAGCTGAAATCGGCCTGGATCTTCGATGCGGATGGACGGTCGCTGGTCAACAGCCTCGTCTCGCCGCCGCCGGAGCAGAGGTTTGCCGACCGCGACTATTTCCTCGCCCATGTCGACCATAGCATCGGCACCTTCATCGGCACGCCGCTGACGCCGCGTCCGCCCTATCAGGGCGCGCGCTTCTTCGGCGTCAGCCGCCGCCGCGACTCCGACGACGGCCGTTTCATCGGCGTGATCCAGGCTTCCGTCCTGCCGGAATATTTCGAGAGCTTCTATGGCAGGATCGGCACCGACCCCGGCAGCTTCTTCGCGATCGGGCGCACCGACGGCACGGTGCTGGCGCATTTTCCGCGGCTCGACCGCGATCTCCGGCTCGATCCAGCCGGGCCGGTCGGCCAGAAGATCGCAGCTCACCCGGACCACGGCCTCATGACCATCGACTGGGCCTCGGACGGGATCGAGCGCCGCATCGGCTACCGGCGCGTCGCCGAATATCCGATCTATGTCAGCGCGGGCCTCGAGACCTCGGCGATTCGCGCGCGCTGGTACGCCACCATCGGCCAGCATCTGGTGTTCGGCGTGCCCGCCACCGCGCTGCTGTTCCTGCTGCTGGCGTTGGCATTCCGCCGCACCCAGCATCTCCAGGCCGAGGCCGCCGCGCGGCGTGAGGCCGAGGAGGCGCTCAAGCACAGCCAGCGGCTGGAAGCGCTGGGGCAACTCACCGGCGGCGTCGCGCACGACTTCAACAATCTGCTGACGGTGATCCGCGCCTCGGTCGACCTGTTGAACCGGCCGCAGCTGACCGAGGAGCGGCGGCAGCGCTACGTCACCGCCATCGCGGACGCGGTCGCGCGCGCGGCCAAGCTGACCTCGCAGCTGCTCGCCTTTGCGCGGCGGCAAACCCTGAAGCCGGAAGTGTTCGACGTCGGCGCGCGGATTCGATCGCTGCACGACATGCTCGCCACGCTGCTCGGCTCGGCGATCGAGATCGCGATCCGGCTGCCGGCCGAGCCCTGCCTCGTCAATGCCGATGCCGGCCAGTTCGAGACCGCGCTGATCAACATGGCGACCAATGCGCGCGACGCCATGCAGGGCAAGGGCAGGATCACCTTCGCCGTGCAGCCGGCGACGACCGTGCCGGACTCGCTGGCCCACCTTGTCGGCAGCCACGGCTTCGTCAGCATCGCGGTCAGCGACACCGGCATCGGCATTCCCGCCGCGCGGCTCGGCCGCATCTTCGAGCCGTTCTTCACCACCAAGCAGGTCGGCCACGGCACCGGCCTCGGCCTGTCGCAGGTGTTCGGCTTCGCCCGGCAGTCCGGCGGCGAGGTGACCGTGATCAGCGAGGTCGGCCAGGGCAGCACCTTCTCGCTCTATCTGCCGCGCGTGCCGGCGGACCTGCTGCCGCAGCGTCAGGCGCCGAACACCGCGCCGGCATTGGCCGGCAGCGGCATGTCGGTGCTGGTGGTCGAGGACAATATCGAGCTGGCGAATTTCGCCGCCGACGGCCTCACCGAGCTCGGTTACAGCATCACGCTCGTCGACAACGCGACCGACGCGCTCGCCGAACTCGTCGTCGATGCAGACCGTTTCGACGTCGTGTTCTCGGATGTGGTGATGCCGGGGATGACCGGGCTCGACCTCGCGCACGCAATCGGCGACCGCGGCATCGGCGTGCCGGTGGTGCTGACGACCGGCTACAGCGAGGCGCTCGCGCAGGAGCGCAGCCTCGGCTTCGACCTCGTGCAAAAGCCCTATTCGATCGAGGAGCTGTCGCAGGTTCTCTACAGGGCTGCGCGGCTGCGCCGGGTGCGCGACGGCGCCGCGGAATGACAGGTACTCCGGAACCGAGGGGAACCGGTTGATTTCCTTTGCGTTGTCCGCGCATGCAGAAGCCGGCCGCAAAGCGCGAACAGGGCGACAAGCCGCCCATCGTCGAGATCACCGGCGAGAGTGGCGATGACGTCGCCCCGCCACCGCCCGAATTGCTCGAGCCCGACCCCGAGCTGTCGCCGGAGGAGGCCGAGCAGGTCCGCAAGGATTATCTGCTGACGCGCTTCTGGATCAGCGCGCGCGGCTTCTGGGGCCGCAACGGCGACCGGCTGGCCTGGCCGTTCTCGATCGGCCTCGTCGTGCTGATCGTCCTCACCGTCGGCTTCCAGTACGGCATCAATGTCTGGAATCGCGCGATCTTCGACGCCATCGAAAAGCGCGATGCGGCGAGCGTGTTTCATCTCACCGCCGTGTTCTTCCCGCTCGCGATCGGCAGCATCGTGTTCGGCGTCGCGCAAGTGTTCGCGCGCATGGGCATCCAGCGGCGCTGGCGCGCCTGGCTGACTGCAAGCGTGCTGACGCGCTGGCTCAAGAATGGCCGCTACTATCAGCTCAATCTCGTCGGCGGCGACCACGAGAATCCGGAATACCGCATCGCCGAGGATCTGCGCATCGCGACCGATTCGCCGGTCGACTTCCTCGCCGGCGTGACCTCGGCGCTGCTGTCGGCCGCGACCTTCATCGTCGTGCTCTGGACCATCGGCGGCGCGCTCACCGTGACGCTCGGCGGCTCGGCGATCACCATACCCGGCTTTCTCGTGATCGCCGCGATCCTCTACGCCGCGATCGCCTCGGGCTCGATCATGGTGATCGGGCGGCGCTTCGTGCAGGTGTCCGAGGACAAGAACCAGGCGGAAGCCGATTTTCGCTACACGCTCACGCGCGTGCGCGAGAACGGCGAGAGCATCGCGCTGCTCGGCGGCGAGGAGGAAGAGCGCGACGGCATCGACCGCAATTTTACCAGCGTGCTGCGGCAATGGGCGCTGCTTGCGGGCCAGCACATGCGCACCACGCTGGTGTCGCAGGGTTCGAGCCTCGTTGCTCCCGTCGTGCCGCTGTTGCTCTGCGCGCCAAAATTCCTCGACGGCAGCATGACGCTCGGGCAGGTGATGCAGGCGGCGTCCGCCTTCACCATCGTGCAGAGCGCATTCGGCTGGCTGGTCGACAATTATCCGCGGCTCGCTGACTGGAATGCCTGCGCGCGCCGCATCGCCTCGCTGATGATGTCGCTCGACGGTCTCGAACGCGCCGAACAGGGCGACGGCTTCGGCCGCATCAAGCGCGGTGAAACCAAAAACGACGCCATGCTAGAGCTGAAGGATCTCTCCGTCACGCTCGATGACGGCACGGCTGTCGTCGGCGAGACCGAAGTGGTGATCGAGCCCGGCGAGCGCCTTCTGGTCGCCGGTGAATCCGGCACCGGCAAGAGCACGCTGGTGCGCGCCATCGCCGGGCTGTGGCCCTGGGGCGGCGGCAGCGTCAATTTCCATGCCGACCGGCGGTTGTTCATGCTGCCGCAGCGGCCCTACGTGCCGTCGGGTAGCTTGCGCCGTGCTGTCGCCTATCCAGGTGCTGCCGAGAACTGGAGCGAGGCGGAGATCGGCGAGGCCCTGCACAAGGTCGGCCTCGATCATCTCAAGGAGAAGATCGAGGAAGAGGGGCCGTGGGACCAGACGCTGTCGGGCGGCGAGAAGCAGCGCCTCGCCTTCGCGCGGCTCTTGCTGCACAACCCCGACATCGTCGTGCTCGATGAAGCGACCTCGGCGCTCGACGAGAAGAGCCAGGACAAGATGATGAAAATGGTCACCGACGAGCTGCCGAAGGCGACCATCGTCAGCGTCGCGCATCGCGTCGAGCTGGAAGCCTTCCACAGCCGCAAGATCGTGCTGGAGCGCCGCAAGGGCGGCGCAAAACTCGTCAGCGACGTGGATTTGATCCCGCGCAAAGGCAAGCGCAGACTGCTCGGGCGATTCCTGAGGCAGCGCAAGGCGCCGAAGAAAGCAGCGTGAGGCTCGCTCTCTCTGTCGTCCCGGACAAGCGCAGCGAAGCGGAGCGAAGATCCGGGATCCATACCCACAGGGAGAGGTTTGGCGAAGACTCGGAGTGGGCGTCTCGCGCCACACGCCTCCCTGTGGTTATGGGTCCCGGGTTCGCTTCGCGCCCCGGGACGACACTGAAATTGTGGCCTCCACCAAAACCGGCTATGCATGCGCCGCCTGCAATGAGGACCGCCTGCTTGACGCCCGACACCGCCCCATCGACCGCGCCGTTCGGCGCGTTTGCGCCGAATGCGGCGCAGGCCGCGATCATTCGCCTGACGCAGCAGTCGGGGCTGAAGCGCGGGGCGTTCCGGCCGTGGATGTCGCGGCTGGTGAACCTGCTGCGCGGCGGCCCGGTCGACGTGCAGTACCAGGGCGCCTCGTTCCGGCTCTATCACCAGGGCAGCGCGACCGAGCGCGGCGCGTTGTTCAATCCCGACTACAATCTCGACGAGCTCGACTTCCTGCGCCAGCATACGCCGGCGGGCGGCACATTCGTCGATGTCGGCGCCAATGTCGGCACCTTTGCCTTGGTCATGGCGCGGCAGGTTGGCCCATCAGGCAAGGTGGTTGCGATCGAGCCGCATCCGCTGACATTCGGACGACTCTCGTTCAACCATGCCGCATCGAGAGCAACGCAGGTGAGCCTGGTGCAGGCCGCGGCCGGCGATAGCGACGGTGAACTGATGATCGAGAGCGGCGGCGGCAATCTCGGCGCCACGCATGTCGTCACCGGTACCGCCAGTGCCGA
Organism: Bradyrhizobium sp. B117; assembly: GCF_038969555.1. Classification (NCBI taxonomy): domain Bacteria; kingdom Pseudomonadati; phylum Pseudomonadota; class Alphaproteobacteria; order Hyphomicrobiales; family Nitrobacteraceae; genus Bradyrhizobium; species Bradyrhizobium sp. B117. The sequence goes on along the minus strand of NZ_CP152414.1, from coordinate 125,829 downwards.
GGCGATCAAGGTGCCGTCGCTGCGGCTCACGCGCATTCTCGAGGAGGCCGGCGTCGCACAGGTCGATTCACTCAAGATCGACGTCGAGGGCTTTGAGGACCGTGTTCTGATCGGCTTCTTCCGCGACGCGCCGCAATCGCTGTGGCCGCGCGCGGTGGTGATCGAACATCTGTCACAAAACGAATGGCAGCAGGATTGTATTGCCGACATGGTCGCGCGCGGCTTTGCGATCGTGCGCAAGACGCGGAGCAATACCTTCCTGTCGCGCTGACAGGAACGAACAACGGAGCTTGCGATGATCGACCATTTGGGCTTTTCCGTCTCCGACTATGAGCGCGCGAAGGCGTTCTATGCCAAGGCGCTGGCGCCACTCGGCTACGGCCTGATCATGTAAGTCACGGCCGAGCAGACCGGTCACGCCGCAGCAGCCGGCTTCGGCGCGGACGGCAAGCCGGACTTCTGGTTCGGTGCCGAGGGCGCGATGAACAAGCCGGTGCATGTCGCGATTGCAGCGAAAGACCGCGCCACGGTCGATGCCTTCTACAAGGCGGCGATGGCCGCCGGCGGCCGCGACAACGGCGCGCCCGGCATCCGCCCGCACTATCACGCGAACTATTACGGCGCGTTCGTGCTCGATCCCGACGGCCACAACATCGAAGCCGTCTGCCACGCGCCGGAATAGGCGGATTCCGAGATGCCGCGACAAGGAACATCGGCGCGGCATCATCGTTGTCGTTTTCCGGACAACTGATCTTGATGATGCCGATGCCGATCGAACCGCCCGAGATTCCGCCGTCGACACCGGGCACTCCGAGCGAGCCGCCACCGGGAATTCCGCCGGGCAACCCGCAGCCTGAAATCACGCCGCCTGTGCGCGAGCCCGGCGAATCACCGCGGCCCGACGAACTGCCGGGCCGCATCCCTGAGGAGATTCCACCACGCGGACCGAACGGGCCGCTCACGCCGAATCCTGCGACGGATGCAACTTCGCCGCGGATCACACATGAGACGAACCATCACATGTGAGGCGATTGCAACCAGCGTCTGAATGCGCAATGAACGTCGCTATAGTGACGTGATTTACATGCAGAAATAAATCGGCCCGCCACTGCTTCGCTCGCCACAATCCGGCCTAACGCGTAGCTGTTCATCCCAACACTTCGTCAAAGAACCTTCCGGGGAAGTTCACCACATGACCAACCTTCGTTTCGTGCTGCTTGCGACCACGGCTCTGACCGCGATGCAATTGGCAAGCTCCGCATCGCATGCGCAAAGCGCTTCGCCGCTCGTGGTCGCGCAGGCCCAGACTCAAGAAACGGGCCCTGACGGAAAACCGAAGCAGCCGCCGAAGGCACCGCCAGGGGCTGCGCCGCCTGCAGCGCCCGCACGTCCGGCCGCACCGCCGCCCGCCGCTGCACCGCCTCACCCACCAGCTGCGCCGCCGCCGGCTGCCGCACCGCCTCACCCGCCGGCCGCGCCGCCGCCTGCCGCCGCACCGCCACGCCCAGCAGCGCCTCCGCCGCCACCGCCTCCGCCTGCGGCCCGCCCGGCTGCGCCGCCGCCGCCTCCACCGCCTGCCGCTCCGAAGCAGCCGTCGCCGCCTCCGGCCGCGGCTCCGCAGCAGCACGCCCCGCCACCGCCGCCTCCACCACCGCCTGCAGCTCGTCCGGCGCCGACGCCGCCAGCGCCGCCAGCGCCGCCGCCTGCCGCGGCTCCGCAGCAGCATGCTCCGACGACCCCGGCGCCCGCAGCTCACCCGCCGACTCCGACGCCGCCGCCTCCGGCCGCGGCTCCCCCGGCGCGGCCTGCACCTACACCTGCGCCGACGGCGACGCCGACACCCGCGACCCCGCCTGCAGCGGCTGCGCCTGCGGCCCGTCCCGGCGCGCCCGCGCCTACTCCCACTCCGACAGCGACGCCCGCTCCGGCGGCAACGCCTGCGCCGACCGCAACGCCGGCTCCGGGCAGCACGCCAGCAGGCCGTCCCGGCGGACCGCCGCCCGGCGGCGGACGCCCGGGCGCGCCGCCGGCCGCGGGATCGCCGGCTCCGGGAGCCACGGCCACGCCGGCTCCCACTGGCACTCCGACCCCGCCGCCCGGACGCCCTGGTGCGGCGGCGCCAGCGCCCGGCGCGGCTCCCACGCCGACGCCGACGCCCGGCGCGGCTCCAGCCCCGACGCCGACGCCCGGCCAACAGGGTGGAACGCCTCCTGCTGGCGCGCCCGCGGCCGGAGCTCCGGCTGCGCCGCCCCAGGCGGGCGGTCTCCCGCCCCGGCCCGCGGCACCCGCCGGCGCTGCAGCTCCGACGGTCGTCCCCGGCTCCGCGGCTGCTACGCCTCCGCCCGACCGGGCCCAATACCGTCCGCCGACGGTCGCCCCGGCCTTCCAGGCCGCGCCGACGATCGCAGCACCGTTGCCGCCTCCGCCGCGTCCGCCGCAGCGTGACCTGACGCCGCTCGCGATCGGTGCTGGCGTGGTGGCCGGCGCCGTGATCGGCGCGACCATCGCCGACATGCACAACCAGCGGCGCGAGGTCATCGAGGGCGGCCGTACCGTCTACACCGAGCCGGATCGCATCATCATCAGCGATCCGGGCGGGCAGTCCTATGTCCGCGGCAACGATCTCTACCGCTTCCGCTATGGTGCCCGCGACATCCGCACCTTCAACGAAGGCGGCGAAACCCGCACTGTCGTGATCCGTCCCGATGGCAGCGAGGTGATCACCGTGGTCGGCCCGGACGGTTCGCTGCTACGGCGAATCCGCAGGGACCCTGGCGGGCGCGAGATCGTCATCATCGACAACAGCTACCGCGATCCGCGGTCGGTCGGCGGCTTCTATGTCGACGTGCCGCCGCCGGTCGTGAACATCCCCTACGATCGCTACATCGTCGATGCCCAGGAAGCATCGCCGGACGTGATCTACGCGACCATGCAGGCACCGCCGGTGCAGCGGATCGATCGGCGCTACTCGCTCGACGAGATCCGCTACAGCCCCAATGTCCGCATGCAGATGCCGAGCATCGACGTCAACACGATCAACTTCGAGACGGGATCGTGGACCATCCCGCCGGACCAGGCGGCCCGGCTTCAGGTGATTGCCGACGGCCTCAACCAGGCGATCCAGCGCAACCCGCGCGAGGTGTTCCTGATCGAGGGACACACCGACGCGGTCGGCAACGAGGTCGACAATCTGTCGCTCTCGGACCGCCGTGCGCAGGCGGCGGCCGAATTGCTGACGCAGCAGTTCAACGTGCCCGCCGAGAACCTGACGTCGCAGGGCTACGGCGAGCAGTATCTGAAGGAGCAGACGCAAGGGCCGAGCCTGATCAACCGGCGCGTCACCATCCGCCGCATCACGCCGCTGCTCAACGGCGGCACGGCCTCGCTGCCGCCGCCCCCGCCCGGCACCGCGCCGCCGCGGTAACGGCACATACAAATGCAAATGGCCGGGAGCGATCCCGGCCATTTTTGTTTTGGGCGATTACGCGCGGCCTGGTGACACGGGCCGCGAACTCGTAGGGTGGGCAAAGGCGCGCACGCGCCGTGCCCACCATCACTGCCTTCGTGGAAAGGTGGTGGGCACGCTGCGCTTTGCCCACCCTACGAGAGCGAGAGTGTCAGCCCTTGTCGCTCTCGAGCTTGAAGATCTGCGAGCCTTCGCTGCTCGAGAGCAGGCCGGTCTTCGAGTAGAGACCGAGCTTGGTACGCGTATCCGCGATATCAAGGTTGCGCATGGTAAGCTGGCCGATGCGGTCGGCCGGCGTGAAGGCGGCATCCTCGACCTTCTCCATGCTGAGCCTTTCAGGCGCATAGGTGAGGTTCGGACTTTCCGTGTTCAAAATAGAATAATCGTTGCCGCGGCGCAGCTCCAGCGTCACCTCGCCGGTGACGGCGCGCGCGACCCAGCGCTGCGCGGTCTCGCGCAGCATCAAGGCCTGCGAGTCGAACCAGCGGCCCTGATACAGCAGACGGCCAAGACGCATGCCGCTGATGCGGTACTGCTCGATGGTGTCCTCGTTGTGAATGCCGGTGACGAGGCGCTCATAGGCGATGTGCAGCAACGCCATGCCGGGCGCCTCGTAAATGCCGCGGCTCTTGGCCTCGATGATGCGGTTTTCGATCTGGTCGCTCATGCCGAGGCCGTGGCGACCGCCGATAGCGTTGGCTTCGAGGAACAGCGCGACGGGATCGGTGAAGGTCTGGCCGTTCAGCGCGACCGGCTGTCCCTCCTCGAACCGCACCACGACCTTCTCGGCCTTCACAGTGCAGTCGTCACGCCAGAACGGCACGCCCATGATCGGGTTGACGATCTTGATGCTGCTGTCGAGGCTCTCGAGATCCTTGGCTTCGTGCGTCGCGCCGAGCAGATTGCTGTCGGTCGAATACGCCTTCTCCGCGCTCATCTTGTAGGCAAAGCCCTGCGCCGTCATGAACGCCGACATCTCGGCGCGGCCGCCGAGCTCGTCGATGAACTGCTGGTCGAGCCAGGGCTTGTAGATGCGCAAGGCAGGATTGGTGAGCAGGCCGTAGCGGTAGAAGCGCTCGATGTCGTTGCCCTTGAAGGTCGAGCCGTCGCCCCAAATGTTGACGCCGTCCTCCTTCATCGCCGCGACCAGCATCGTGCCGGTCACCGCGCGTCCGAGCGGCGTGGTGTTGAAATAGGTGATGCCGCCGGTCGAGATGTGGAAGGCGCCGGACTGGATCGCGGCGATGCCTTCGTGCACCAGCTGCGTGCGGCAATCGACCAGCACGGCCTTCTCGGCGCCGAACGCTTCGGCCTTGCGCGGGATCTCGTTGTAGTCGGCCTCATCGGGCTGGCCGAGATTGGCGGTGTAGGCGTAGCAGCGCGCCCCCTTCTGCTTCATCCAGAGCAGCGCCGCGCTGGTGTCGAGACCGCCGGAAAACGCGATGCCGACTTTCTCACCCTTGGGCAGGCTTTTCAGGATCGTGGTCATGGGGCTTCCAATCGGGTCTCAAAGGGCTGGTGTCAGGAAGGAACTTGACCGGGCGAATAACAAATTTCGCCGGGCTCGGCACCCATTTAATGGCTCAAACCGAGGGTTCGGCGCCCGCTCTGCGGGCGAACAGGCGCTGGCGCAGCCGGTAGGCGGGCATGTTCAGCCGGGTCAGGGCGGCATCGACCGCCGCGTCCGAGAACCGGGTTCGCGGCCAGCGGTAAATCAGCGCGTAGAAGAGCCAGATCACCACGAAGGTGACGAGGCCGGCGGTCGAGACGTCGGTGAAGAAGTGGCCGCCGAAAGCCATGCGCAGGCCACTGGTGACGAGGCCGAAGACGACCGCGCCGGTATAGGCGAGCGGCCGCCATGGCGGCGGCGCCAGCGCGGCCGGCGCCAGCGTCCAGAAGGCGGTCGCGCCCTCACCCGAGAAAAAAGAGCAGTTGCGCGCGCAGTCGCCACGCGGATCCCACCACGCCACGAATTGCTGGTCGCCGGCAAACTCGGTCACCACCACCGGGCGCGGCCGGCCCCAATAGGTCTTGAAGGTGAGGTTGGTGATGATGACGGCCGACAGGATGATGGTGACGAGCAGGAACACGATCGCGCGCCCCGACACCATCAAGGGACGGTCGGGCCGGATCATCTTGACCACGAGCGCGACCAGCGGCGGCAGCACGAACGCCCAGGAGACCCACATCGCGGCATCACGCGCGACGCCGGCCCATTCATTCAGCTTGAGCGGAAACGTCTTGGTCTCGGGGTCGAAGAACAGTGACGCGAGCTTGAGATCGAGCTCGGGATAAAGGCCGAAAACGACGCCGATCACGAGCCACAGCGCCAGGGCGATGAAGAGTCCAGTCCGGTTCATGGCGCGCGGTTTAGCGGAGTGGGGCAGGGATGGAAACCCCAACGGAAGTGCCCATCCTCCTCCTCCAGGGGAGGGTGAGAAAGTCACCGCACATCCGGCCGCGAATTCGACGGCAGCGGCGGAGGCGGCTTGTGCGGGGGCGGCGGGATGCGCCAGGCGCCGGCATTGCGGCCGGCAATCAGCCAATAGACCGCGCCGGCAACGATGCCTGCGCCGGTCATGATTTCCAGATGCCGCCGCACGATGCCTTCGAACTGCAAGGTGTCGGGGTGGAAGGGAACGAGACCGAGATAGCAGGCGAGCCCGACGAGACCGCCGCCGACGGCATAAGCGAGCGCGCTGCGGATATAGAGCGCCTCGGTGATCGCGACGATCACCGCCGCAGGCACCAGCGCAAAGCCCGAGACGAAGATGAAGCCGAAGCCGAGCAGGATGTCGATGGCGCCCTGATCCACGGGGCCGGCGCCGAGATCGGCGAACTCCGGAAACAGCAGCGCAATGACGACGATCATCCCGCCGACGAAGCAGGCGGCGAGGAAGCCGATGAAGATGACGATGAGGCGGCCGATCAGGGACATGATGCCAAAACCACCACTTCCGTCATTGCGAGAAGCACTTGCGACGAAGCAATCCAGACTGCTTCCGCGGTGACAGTCTGGATTGCTTCGCTTCGCTCGCAATGACGAGGAGGCGAGAGCACGCACATGTCTAGCTAATCCGTCATCGCCATGGCGCGCAGCGCCTGGCGCTCGCGGGCCGAGAGCTTTTCGGTCTCCGACTTGAGCTGGCCGCAGGCGGCGAGGATGTCGCGGCCGCGCGGCGTACGCACCGGCGAGGAATAGCCGGCGTTGAAGATGTATTCGGAGAATTTTTCGATCTGGTCCCAGTCCGAGCATTCATAGGCCGTGCCGGGCCAGGGATTGAACGGGATCAGGTTGATTTTTGCCGGGATGCCCTTGAGCATCTTCACCAGCAGCTTTGCATCGTCGAGCGAATCGTTGACGCCCTTGAGCATCACATATTCAAAGGTGATGCGGCGCGCATTCGAGGCGCCGGGATAATCGCGGCAGGCCTGCAGCAGCTCCTTGATCGGATATTTGCGGTTGAGCGGCACCAGCTCGTTGCGCAGCTCGTCGCGCACCGCATGCAGCGAGATCGCGAGCATGACGCCGATCTCCTCGCCGGCGCGCACGATGTTCGGCACCACGCCCGACGTCGACAGCGTGATGCGGCGGCGGGAGATACCGATACCTTCATTGTCGCCGACGATGAGAAGCGCATCGCGCACCGCATCGAAATTGTAGAGCGGCTCGCCCATGCCCATCATCACGATGTTGGTGACGCGGCGGGTGCCGTCCTCGCGATCGGCCCAATCGTTCAGACGATCGCGCGCGACCATGATCTGGCCGACGATCTCGCCGGCGGTGAGGTTGCGCACCAGGCGCTGCGTGCCGGTGTGACAGAACGAGCAATTCAACGTGCAGCCGACCTGCGAGGAGACGCAGAGCGTGCCGCGATCGGTCTCGGGGATGTAGACGCACTCGACTTCATGCGCCTTCTCGACATTGTCGCCGCTCGGCAGACGCAGCAGCCATTTGCGGGTGCCGTCGTTGGAGATCTGCTCGGCGACGACTTCGGGGCGGTTGACGGTGAAATGCTGCGCGAGATCGGCGCGGATGCCCTTCGAGATCGAGGTCATCTCGTCGAAGCTTTGGGCGCCGCGGAAATAGAGCCAGTGCCAGAGCTGCTGCACGCGCATCTTGCGCTGGGCGGGCGCGACGCCGACCTCGCCGAGGCGATCGGCGAGTTCATTGCGAGACAGGCCGATCAGCGACGGCTTTGCCGGCGGCACATAGGTTTCGAGTGGAGTCTTCTCCACCAGGATTGCGTTGTGCGGCTCGGTCGTCGGTTGCATCTATGGGCCTAATTGCTGTGGTCGTTCTGGGCAGCTCGAAGAGCTGAACCCGGAACCTCGAGATTCTCAGGTGCCCAACCGGGCATCGTAGTTCGCGCTTCGCGCGCCCCGGAATGACGGAAGAAATCTGGAACCGCCCCTATATAGCAACCGGAACTGCCGATTGCGACCTTATCGCCCTCAGCCTTAACGACTAGGCGTTACCGCCTACAATCCTGGGCGATCTTGTCGAGCGCCTGGGCGAGACCCTTCAGCGAGAAGGTGTCGGTCGTCTCCGTCCCCTTGGCCGAGACGCCCTTGACCACGAGATCGGCGGATTTGCGCATGGCCTCGACCATCCGCTCCTCCTCGGCCGCGTTCTTGATCCAGAGGCCGTCGCCCTGCGTGTACATCGCAAACGCGGCGCCGCCGACCTCGACCGAGGATTCCGACCCCGGCTTCAGCGCGTAGCCGATCATGACCGAGACTTCGTTGTTCACCTTCTCCGCCGGCCGGGTCGAGACGAAGGCATAGGCCGGATCGCGCGGCCGATTCGGCGGATTGGTCTTCGACGACGAGGGTTTCGCCAGCGCGAAGCAGACCTTCTTGCCGTTGGGCGTCGCCGAATAAGCGCCCCAGGTGCCGAACTGGCCGATCAGCGTCGGCTCCGCGCCGCCGGCAACCGCAGCGGGCGGGGCCGCCGGTTTGCTCTCGGGCTTTGCCGCCGTCTTTGCGGCCGGCGCAGCCGCTTTCGGTGCAGCCGGTGCAGGCTTGGGCGCGGGTTGCGCCGTCTGCGCCCGCGCGGAATCGGCGATTCCCCCGGTCAGCACGCCACTCATCAAAGCTAAAATCAGCACCCGCCACATGCTGGAGTGGTTCCCTCAATATTGTGACTGGAAGATGGCCCGGCTGCGCGTTGTCCCCGGCGCAGGGATAGCCGGGAAAGCTCAATTTGGGAAGGCAGTTAGCGGAAGTCGCGGCGACTAGGCCCTGGATCGCGCGGCGCGCTGCGCGGCCCATTGCGCGTCGGTCCAACGCAACAAATCCTCCGCGCCGGAACTGCGCAAATGCGCGCCACCATCGATCACCACCATCTCGCCGTTGATGTAGCCGGCGCGGTCGGAGACCAGGAAGCTGGCGAGATCGGTGAGTTCGCCGTGCTCGCCGGTACGCCCAAGCGGGTTGCGCGTGGTCCAGCCTTCGTCGCGGCCCTCGGGGCGGAGCTGCCCCGATGCGCCGGCGGTCGGGAACGGGCCCGGCGCGATCGCGACGGTGCGGATGCCCTTCGGGCCCCATTCCACGGCGAGACTCTTGGTCATCGCCAGCACCGCCGACTTCGCCATCGCCGAGGGAACGGTGAAGGCGCGGCCGGTGATGGTGGAGGTCGAGAGGATCGAGAGCACGACGCCCTTGTGCTGGCGCTCGATCCAGCGCTTGCCGGCGGCGAGCGTGCAATACATCGCGCCGTGCAGCGTCGGTGCGAGGATGGCATCCGCTGCGCGGAAGGAGAGATGCTCGCTCTGAGCGATGAAGGTCGCGGCAGCATTGTTGACGAGGATGTCGAGCGGCGCTTCACGCCAGATCGCGTCCATCATGCTGTCGACAGCCGTGCCATCGCGAATGTCGCAGACGATCGTCGTGACCCTGCCGCCGATCTCTTCGCGCATCTCGCGCGCGGTTGCTTCGAGCCGGTCGAGCTTGCGGCCGCAAATCACGAGCTCAGCGCCGAGCGCGAGGAAGCGGCGCCCCATCGCAGCGCCAAGCCCCGAGCCGCCGCCGGTGACGAGAATGCGCTTGTCCCTGAGCAGACCTGTTTCAAACATCGTTTGAATCCTTGTCTCCGAACACTCCGTCATTGCGAGCGAAGCGAAGCAATCCAGAATCCGTCCTGCGGAAATAGTCTGGATTGCTTCGCTTCGCTCGCAATGACGAGGATAGGCCGAACATGGCATCCGGCAAAGAATCCGGATTGTCGCCACTGCCCAAATCCGGCAAAACCGGCCCAACCATAACTCCACTCGAAACGCCCCAAGGTGCCGCCATGAAAGCCATCCTCTGCTCGCAATATTGCCAGCCCGACGATCTCGTGCTCGCCGAGGTGCCGGATCCGGTGGCGGGTCCCGGCGAAGCCGTGATCGCGATCAAGGCGGCGGCGCTGAACTTCTTCGACCTCCTGATGATCCAGGGCAAGTACCAGATCAAGCCGCCGTTCCCGTTCTCGCCGGCCGCGGAAGTCGCGGGCGTGATCGAGAGCATCGGCCCTGGCGTCACTGACCTCAAGGTCGGCGATCGCGTCGTCGCCTCCTGCGGCCACAATGGCGCGCGCGAGAAGATCGCGCTGCCGGCGGCGTCGATCGTGAAGATTCCGGACAATCTCGACTATGACCGCGCGGCCGGCATCATCATCATCTACGGCACCGCGCTGCATGCGCTGGAAGATCGCGCGAGCCCGAAGCCGGGCGAGACGCTCGCGGTGCTTGGAGCTGCCGGCGGCACGGGCCTCGCTGCCTGCGAGCTCGGCAAGCTGATGGGCCTGAAGGTGATCGCCTGCGCCTCGTCGGACGAGAAGCTCGAATTCGCCAAGGCGCACGGCGCCGAGCTGACGCTGAACTACGCCAAGGAAGATCTGAAGGAAGGCTTGAAAAAACTCACCGGCGGCAAGGGCGTCGACATCATCTTCGATCCGGTTGGTGGTGCGTATGCCGAGCAGGCGCTGCGCTCGATCGCCTGGGAAGGCCGTTTCCTCGTCATCGGCTTTGCCGCCGGCGACATTCCGAAAATGCCGCTGAACCTTGCGCTGCTGAAAGGCTGCGACATCCGCGGCGTGTTTTGGGGCGCCTGGACCCGGCTCAACCCGGAGAAGAACCGCGCCAATCTCGAAAAGCTCGTGAAGTGGACCGCGGAAGGAAAGATTTCATCGCATGTCGACCGCACCTTCCCGCTGGCGCAGACCGCCGACGCTCTGAAGGTGCTGGCGGGACGTCAGGCCATGGGCAAGGTGATCCTGCATCCGTGAGGATGCGACCTACGCAATCCTCACACACTCACTGTCGTCGCCCGGCTTGACCAGGCGACTGCATATTCCAGAGACGCGAGTGACTTAACCGCGAGGCAGCGGCGTGCTGGCTGCCCCGCTGGAGCCTGTCATCGGGCTCGCCGAAGGCGAGACCCGGTGGCGGGGCATGACACCGATGATGGGACAGGCAGCATGGGCGCTCGCGGCTGTTCGCGCGACGTCGCACATGGCCCGCTTGGTAAATCTACCCTCAACGGAATACGCCAAAATGGCGGTGCATTCCCCGGCCTTGCCGCAATCAAACCCAAATATTTCCTGATTCGCGCAAACCGCTGTCGTTTTTTGGGCTGATTCAGACGGCGATTTACCGGTTCCAGTTCGCGGGGCGCTTCTGGACAATAATAAGAAGACTGAAGCCGGGATGCCCCTGAGTAGCGTCAGTAATGGGGAGCATCACCATGGAGACGACGGCGTACCGTCAGTCCAGGGAGTCGCGAGCGTTCGACTCCGATAAATCTGTGTCACAATCGTCCACCGCGGACTACATCCGTGCGCGCGCCGCACGGGCTGATCTTCCACAGGACGATCCAATGCCGCTGTTCCTGTCCGACCCGCTCGGGGCGCCGGACCCGCGGGAATTTGCGCCGCAGGCGCTGCGCTCGAGAACCAGGTTCATCCCGGCCATTCTCGGGATGGTTCTGGCGGTTTCCGCGGCCACGATCCTGGCCGGGGTGTTTCAATCCGACCTGCGCGATCTCGTCGCCGCCTATGCCGGCGCCTCGACGCTGCAGACCCTCGCCCCTCCACCGCCGGCTGCACGGCAGACCCCGGTCAAGGACGCGGCCCGCGTCACCAATGCGGTGCTGGCGAGCGCCGACGCGCAGACTGTTCCGGCGCCGCCGGCGCCAAGCCGCGAAGCGATCGCGAGCGCCTACCAGACTGCGCTGCAAGCCCAGACGCCCGTGCAAGCGCCCGCGCCTGTCGCGGCGCAGCCGGCACCACCACCGCCCGAACCCGTCAGGACGCTCGACGCCGACACGCTGGCAGGATTGATGACGCGCGCGCGGAGCCTGATCGGCGTCGGCGACATCGCCGCGGCGCGCCTGCTGCTCGAGCGCGCGGCCAACGCGAGGGATGCAACCGCCGCGCTGCTGCTGGCGCAAACCTATGATCCTGCGGTGCTCGGCACCAGCGATGCGCGGACCGTCATTGGCGACGCGTCCACCGCACGCGACTGGTACCAGCGCGCCGCAAGCCTCGGATCGGCGGAGGCGCGGCAGCGCCTCGGCCAGCTCTCGAACTAGAACTCTTCAGAGGACACCATGCGTAACGTCTATCGAGTGGCGCTCGCCGCCATCATGACCGTCTGTGCCTTCACCGCCCGCGCCGAGCAGACCGAATATGATCCGGCCAAGGTCTCGGACAGCCTGAAGGCCATCTTCCAGTTCGGCTCGAACTCGACCAAGCAGGCGCTGAACGCCAATACCGTCACGCTGATCACAGGCACGATCGGCGGCACCTATGTGCAATTCGGCGCCGACCTTGCCTCCGTGCTCGACGACGGCAACAAGATCCGCGTGCTGCCGATCGTCGGCCGCGGCTCGGTGCAGAGCGTCGCCGACATCCTGTTCCTGCAAGGCGTCGATCTCGGCGTCGTGCGCGCCGACACGCTCGACTATCTCGAGCGCAAGGGCTTTGCCAAGGACATCAAGAAACAGTTCACTTACGTGACCAAGCTCTACAATGAAGAGATGCAGGTCATCGCGCCGAAGTCGATCGCGACGCTGAAGGACCTCGAGGGCAAGAAGGTCAGCGTCGACCTGCCCAATGGCGGGACCTTCGTCACCGCACTGACGGTGTTCGAGCGGCTCGGGATCAAGGCGAACTTCGTCTATGTCGAGCAGCGCATCGCGATGGAGAAGCTGAAGTCCGGCGAGATCGACGCCGTCATCGTGGTCGGAGGCAAGCCGTACAAATCGGTCTCGACCTTCGGCAATGACGGCCGCTTCCATCTCGCCAAGGTCGACTACGCCAAGCCGCTGCAGAGCGACTATCTGCCGGCGACGCTCACGGCCAAGGACTATCCGAACCTGATCAAGGAGGGCGAGAGCGTGGACACGATCGCGGTGCCCGCGGTGCTCGCGGCCTATAATTGGGCGCCGAACACCGAGCGTTACCGTAAGCTCGCGCTGTTCGTGGACGCGTTCTTCACCAAATTCCCCGCGCTCCAGAACCCGCCGTTCCATCCCAAGTGGAAGGAAGTCTCGCTCCCCGCCCCGCTCGCCGGCTGGAACAGATTGCCGGTGGCGCAGCAATGGCTCGACAAGCACGGCGTCGAGCCGGTGACGCGCCAGCGCTTCGAGGCATTCCTGAAGCAGAATCCCGCGGCCGCGAAAGTGTCAGATGCCGACAAGGAAACGCTGTTCAAGCAATTCCAGGCGTGGGACGCGGAGAACGCGCGGGCGGAGGCGGGGAAGAAGTAGCGGGCGCGTCTCGTCGCTCCACATACAGCCGTCATCGTCCGGCTTGACCGGGCGATCCAGTACTCCGGGACGTCAGCGATTGAATCGAGAGGCTGCGGCGTACTGGATTCCCCGCCTTCGCGGGGAATGACAGCAGTGGACTTGGTCGAACTGCCCCTACTGCGCCACCTCCGCTTCGTCCACGCCGCGCTTCAGCGCGGCGCGGGCGGCTTCGCGATGCTCGCTGGTGATGTGGCTCGCAACCATGCGGATGGCCGTGGCGAGCACGGCGGCATCATCCGTGAAACCGAGGATCGGCATCACGTCGGGAACGAAGTCGAAGGGCAGGATGAAATAGGCGATCGCGCCCAGCAGCGAGGCCTGGACGTGGCGCGGCGTCTGCCGGTCGAACGCGCAATAATAGGCCGCGAGCAGATCTTCCGCGAACGGCAGGTGCGCGGCGACACGCTTCAGCTTGCGCCAGAAGCGACGGCGAACGCTCTCGCGATCCTCCGCGAGCCGATCGGCGGGCTCGAAACCGACGCTGTGTTCGGCAGCCATGTCCTGCAAACTCCCCGTTCAGCCAGGGCGGCAGATCGCCGCATCCATTGCTGATCACAACATGGGGATGCTGCCGGCGCCGACAAGATGTAAGCCCGGTGTCAGCCGGCGATGGCGTTCATCTTCTGGGCGAGCTCGATATCGAGCCTGGTGACGCCGCCGGCGTCATGGGTCGAGAGCACCACCTCCACCGTCTTGTAGACGTTCCGCCATTCGGGGTGATGGTCCATCTTCTCGGCGACCAGCGCGGCGCGCGTCATGAAGCCGAACGCCTCGTTGAAATCCTTGAAGACAAAGGTTTTCCCGATGGCGTCCCGGCCCGGGACCTCGGTCCAGCCCGGTATGGCGCCCAGCGCCTGCTTGCGTGCTTCCGCCGTCAGCCGCTCTGCCATGATCGCCTCCGTCCTTCAGGGGAACTTTACCCTAACACCGTGCATATGGCCCAGGTTCACAGGGGATTTGGCCCATCCGCTAACCATGACGGAGATGTAACCCGTCCGGACAAGAATTTTGCTATAATTACGGGCGTAAATCGCCGGCCGAGATGAAACTGAGCCTCAAGCGCCTGTTCGGGAGATCGATGACCGGGGAATCGGACCTGGCCGAAACGCCCAACTCGACGTCGCCGCGATCAGCGGCGCGGCGCACCGCGCTTGTCTCCCTCGCATTGGTGCTTGCGATCATCGGCGCAATCACCGGCGGCTATTATTTCGCGATGCGGCCGGTGACGCTGAAGATCGCGGTCGGCCCCGCGAACAGCGACGACGTCAAGGTCGTGCAGGCGCTGACCCAGGCTTTCTCGCAGAACAAGAGTTACGTGCGGCTGCGGCCGATCCAGACCGACGGCGCCACCGCCAGCGCCGAGGCGCTTGCGGAGAGCAAGGTCGATCTCGCCATCGTGCGCGGCGACGTCGACGTTCCCAAGAACGCGCAAGCGGTCGCGACCCTGCGCAAGAACGTCGTGGTGCTGTGGTCCGTGCCCGGCAAGGGCAAGAAGAAGGGCGCGAAGATCACCAAGATCGCGCAGCTCGCCGGTCATCGCGTCGGCGTGGTCGGCCGCACCCAGGCCAACGTCAATCTGCTCAAGGTGATCCTGCAGCAATACGGCGTCGATCCCGCCAAGGTCGAGATCATCCAGTTCCCGGCGAATGAAGCCGCCGAGGCGATCAAGGCCCAGAAGGCCGATGCCTATCTCGCCGCCGGCCCCGTCAACAGCAAGATCACGGCGGATGCGATCGCGGCCTCGGCCAGGGACGGCGGCACGCCGACCTTCATCGCGATCGATTCCGCCGACGCGATCGCGCAGAACCATCCGGTCTATGAAGCCTCGGAGATTCCCGCCGGCACCTATGGCGGCTCGCCTGACCGGCCCGAGGACGAGGTCAAGACCATCAGCTTCTCGCACCACATCGTGGCGCGCAAAGGCATCTCCGAAACCACCATCGCGGCATTCACCCGCCAGCTCTTCGCCGTGCGCCAGCAACTGGTGACGGAATTCCCGCTGGCGGCCAAGATCGAGACGCCCGACACCGACAAGGACGCCGTGATCCCCGTGCATCCCGGCGCCGCCGCCTTCGTCGACGGCGAGGAAAAGACCTTCCTCGACAGGTACAGCGATTTCATCTGGTGGGGCCTGATGGCGCTTTCGGCCATGGGCTCGCTTGGCGCCTGGTTTGCGGGCTATTTGAAGAAGGACGAGCGCGACAACAACAGCCATCTGCGCGACCGCCTGCTCGACATGATCGCGGCGGCGCGCAAGTCCGAGACGGCCGAAGAGCTCGACCAGATGCAGACCGAGGCCGACGACATCCTGCGCGACACGCTGCGCTGCTTCGATCACGGCGCGATCGAGGAAGCCGCGCTCACGGCTTTCAACATCGCGCTCGACCAGTTCCACGCCGCGGTCGCCGACCGCAAGGCCGTGCTTCTCAGCCTGTCCCAGAACCTGCAACGGACGGGCGCGCAATTCCGCGCCGCCGGCAACGCGTAAACGCTTGCGCGCGTAATTGCTGCGTCACATTATCTCAATATAGCTTGCGCCGTCATTCCGGGATGGTCCGAAGGACCAGACCACAGGTGCGCAATTGCGCACCGGGGAATCTCGAGATTCCGGATTCGCGCTTCGCGCGCTCCGGAATGACGGCGCGAGATGCGCACACAGCCAGCCTGCGAGCCAGCCCATGAAGATCAAATTCTCCCGCCGCCGTTTCCTCACCACCAGCGCCGGCGCGCTTGGCGCGATCGCGATGCCCCATCTGTCGCGCGCGGCCGACCGGCCGGCGGTGACGCATGGCGTGCAATCGGGCGACGTCACCGTCGACGGTGGCGTGGTGTGGGCGCGCACCGATCGGCCCGCGCAGATGCTGGTCGAGGTGGCAACGACCGAGTCATTCAAGGACGCCCGCGCGCTGCCGCCGATCGCGGCCCTTCCCGAAAGCGACTTCACCGCCAAGATGCTGCTGGAGAACCTGCCGGGCGGCCAGGACATCTTCTACCGTGTCCGCTTTCGCGATCTCTCGCACACCGCGATCGAGGGCGAGCCGGTGGTCGGCCGCTTCCGCACCGCGCCGGCCGACCGCCGCGACGTCAGCTTCGTCTGGGGCGGCGACGTCGCAGGCCAGGGCTGGGGCATCAATCCCGACGACGGCGGCATGTTCACCTTCTCGGCGATGCGTAAGCATCGTCCGGATTTCTTCCTGCATTCCGGCGACACCATCTATGCCGACGGCCCGATTCAATCCGAGGTGAAGCTCGCGGACGGCAAGATCTGGAAGAACGTCACCATCCCCGAGAAGGCCAAGGTCGCGGAGACGCTGGACGAGTACCGCGCCGCGCACAAATACAATCTCACCGACGACAATGTCCGCGCCTTCAATGCCGAAGTGCCGATCTTCGTGCAGTGGGACGATCACGAGGTGACCAACAACTGGTCGCTGTCGAAGGAGCTGCCGGCGACCTACAAGGAGCGCGACATCACGCTGCTCGCCGCGCGGGCGGGCCGCGCCTTCCACGAGATGTATCCGATGCGCGAGAGCATCGTCGAGCCCGGCCGCGTCTACCGCCAGATCTCCTATGGTCCGCATCTCGACGTCTTCATGCTCGACGAGCGCAGCTATCGCGGCCCGAATGGGGCCAATCTCGAAACCGCTTATGGCCCGGCCAGCTACTTCCTTGGCCCGGACCAGATCGCCTGGCTCAAGCGCGGCCTCCTCAACTCGCGCGCGACCTGGAAGGTGGTCGCCTCCGACATGCCGCTCAGCCTCGTCGTGCCTGATACGCCGAAGGGCGGCTCGGAGGCTTTCGCGCAGGGTGACGGCCCGGTGCGCGGCCGCGAATTCGAGATCGCCGACATCCTGCGCTTCATCAAGATGGCGCCGATCAACAACACGGTGTGGCTGACCGCGGACGTGCACTACGCCGCGGCGCATTACTACGATCCGAACAAGGCCCAATTCCAGGAGTTCGAGCCGTTCTGGGAGTTCGTCTCGGGCCCGCTGCATGCGGGCACCTTCGGTCCGAACGCGCTCGACAACACCTTTGGGCCCGAGGTGCGTTTCGTCAAAGCGCCCGGCCCCGACAAGCAGAACCTGCCGCCCTCGGCCGGCATGCAGTTCTTCGGTCACGTCAAGATCGACGGCGCCTCCGGCCGGATGACGGTGACCTTGCGCGATCGCACCGACGTCGCGCTGTGGTCGACCACGCTCGATCCGAAGCTTGCGTAAAGGCCAACGTCGAGCCGGATGGCGGTGAACCATCCGGTCGGCCCGGACGACCATTGCAGGCTCGTCATTTTCACGAGCCTGATGCCGTCCGAGCCATTTTCGAGTTGATCTGTGCTGTTCAGCCGCCGAACCATCGTCATCGCGCTCCTGCTGAGCGCAGCGTCTTCGGCATGGGCGCAGACCCAGGACAGGGCCGCGCTGGTGCGCGAGGCTTTCGCATCGCCTTACGGCAAGGCGCTGACCGTCGAGCTCGGCAAGGCATTGCGCGCCAGCGCGGATCCCGCGTGCCTGGCCGAAAAGGGGCTTGCGGCAGATCAGCTTGAGCCGCGCGGCCGCGACATCGTCATTTCATGGGGCACGCGCATGCTGGAGAGCACGGGCACCCTCATCGATCGGCAGAACGCCGCCAATCCGTTCCCCGGCGCAGCCGAGCGGGAACGCCTCGAGCGCAATGCAGACGTCAAACGCTTTCTTGCGATCGAGGAGCCGATGCGACAGGCCCGGAGCCTCGATCTGATCTTCGAGCATTTCGACCGCTACGTTCTGCTCAGCCGGATCAAGCTCGGCGCGGTGTCGCCGGTCGCGACCGGCAACAAGGAATTGCTCGATCGCAATCCGACCGGGGCGACCGAAGACGCGCTGGAAAAATTCGTTGCGAAGACCAAGTCGTCCGTGCTGAAACGTTTCCTGCAATTGTCCGAGCAGGCAGCGCTCGCCCAGCAAGACGCGATCGGGAAGAGCTCATCACCGCCGCCGCTTGCGCATACATACTTCCGCGGCGTCGAGAGCGAACTCGCCGAGCTCTGCATCCGCTCCGGCAAATGAGACGTCAGGCGCCGCGCGAGCGCAGCGCGGCCTCCAGCGCCTCGCTCGAGCAGGGCTTTTGCAGCCGGGACCGCGCCTTGAATTCGGCCGGGATCCGGGTTTCGGCGCCGTAGCCGGTCACGAACACGAACGGGATTTGCGCCGCCGCCAGCCGCTCGGCGACGGCGAAGCTCTTCTCGCGGCTCAACTCGACGTCGAGCAGCGCAAAATCCGGTGCACGCGCCGCGATCGCGTTCAGCGCCTGCGCCACCGATCCGACGGTGCGCACGCTCTTCGCGCCAAATCCAAGCAGGCGATCCTCGAAATCGATCGCGATGATCGGATCGTCCTCGACGATCAGGATATCGCTGGGCACGTCGGCCGAGCCGTTCGGGGAGGCAGGTATCATGGTGCTGGCTATCGAGGGCTGCATGTTTTTGTGCCTTAAGGACAGCCTCAGCCCGACGCCTGCGCCCAGCGCATCGGAGGGTTCCCGGAACGAAACTCACCACAGAACAGTTTTAACGTCTGTCCACTTGTGCACACAGCCAGGACGCGGAGCTCGCTAGTGTTGAAAGGAGAGCAGGGGATCGACGATGGACGCGCGCATCAGCAAGACAACCGAGGTCGACACCAGGCCTCTCAACAATCTGTTGCGGCGCTTGAGCGCGGCGGATTACGCGCTGCTGGCGCCGCACGTCACCGTTGACAAGGCTGCGGCGAGCGAGCTGCTCTACAGTCCCGGCGACGACGTCCAGGTCGTGCACTTTCCCTGCGGACCATCGCTTGCGACTTTTCTCGTCCCCAACGAAGACGGCCGTGATGTCGAGACCATTCTGGTCGGCCGCGAGGGCGCGGTGGGCGGCATCGTCAGCGAGGGATTCCTGCCGGCCTATACACGCATCTGCGTGAAGTTCGGCGGACCGTTTGCGCGCATCCATGTCGGCAAGCTCGAAGCGGCCAAGCAACGCTCGGCCTCGCTGCGCAACATCTTTGCCCGCTACGCCGACTGCATGCTGGCGCAGATCTTCCAGTCCACCGCCTGCAACGCCATCCACTCGATCGAGCAGCGCACGGCCAAATGGATTCTGGCGGCGATGGAGCGTACCGGCGACGACAGCAGCGTGCCGCTGACCCACGAACAGCTCGCGACGCTACTCGGAGTGGGGCGCAGCTATGCGAGCCGCGTGCTGCAATCGTTCAAGGCGGAAGGCGTGCTCGACACACGGCGCGGCTCAATCCTGGTCCGCAACCGCGACGGCCTGCGCCTGCGCGCCTGCCTGTGCAACGACGCGGTGAAGATGCACTTCGAGGAGGTGCTGCGGGGCGTGTATCCGACCGAGGAGCGAGAGGCCAGCTAAGGGTCTTGCTTCTTCCTTCTCCCCTTGTGGGAGAAGGTGGCTTTGCGAAGCAAAGCCGGATGCGGGGTCTCTATCCGCGCACACCGCGGCGGCTGAATTCGCGGAGACAACCCCTCACCCAAATGAGGTTGTGGCTGATACGGAGCTGCCCTCTCCCACAAGGGGAGAGGGCACAAAAAAAGCGCGCCGCGCCTTTAAACGTGATCGTGCTATGGTTGTCCCCGCATGAGCGGGGCTTTTCTTCACACGATCTTCGACATTGCGGCGTGGCTGGCGGCCGCAGCCGCCGTTTACTGGCTGTCGCGACAGCGTTTGCGGTTTCCGGCGCAATCGTTCGAGCTGCCTTACATCGCCGCGCTGGTGTTCGGCGCCGGCCTTGGCGCCTATCTGTTCGGCTCGGTCAATCTGTGGCTGTCGGGGCAGAGCGGCACTGCGCGCTCGGTCGAGGGCGCGCTCGCCGGCGGCATCGTCGCGATCGAGCTCTACAAATGGACCGCAGGGATCGCGGTCCGCACCGGTGCGCGGTTTGCCCTGCCGCTCGCCCTCGGCATCGCGATCGGGCGGCTCGGCTGCTATTTCGCGGGCCTCGACGATTTCACCTATGGCACGGCGATGGCATTGCCCTGGGGCCATGATTTCGGCGACGGCATTTTGCGCCATCCCGTGCAGCTCTACGAGAGCGCGGCGATGGCCCTGTTCGCCCAGCTCTATGTGCTGGCGGTCGTGAACCGGAATGCGTTTGTGATCACCAATGGATTCTACCTGGTTCTCGCTTTTTATGGAGCGCAGCGCTTCCTGTGGGAATTCCTCAAGCCTTACGGCCCGCTGATCGGCCCCTTCACGCTGTTTCACCTGCTGTCGCTCTCCATCCTGCTCTACGCCGCCGTCATGCTGGCGACGGCGCGCCAAGCGAGGCCTGTGCATGAACGCGCCGCTGCGTAAGTCGCGCCCTTACATCTTCTGGGGCCAGACCCAATCCCTTTGCGAAACCTGCCTGAAACTGGTGCCGACCAAGATCCAGATCCTCGACAACGAGGTCTGGTACGAGAAGCGCTGCCGGGAGCACGGCGTCCAGTCGACGCTCGTGTCCACCGACGCGGCCTATTGGCGCCTGTGCAAGGATTTCATCAAGCCGGGCGACCGGCCGCTGCAATTCCAGCAGCGCACCGAATACGGCTGTCCCTATGATTGCGGCCTCTGTCCCGACCACGAGCAGCATTCCTGCCTGGCGCTGATCGAGATCACCGAGCATTGCAATCTCACCTGCCCGGTCTGCTTTGCAGACTCCGCGCCGGCCCGAACGAAATTCACTCCGCTCGCGACGATCGAGAAGATGCTCGACGCGCTGGTCGCCAGCGAAGGGGAGCCCGACCTCGTGCAGATTTCCGGCGGCGAGCCGACACTGCATCCGGATTTCTTCGAGATCCTGGACGCGGTGCGCGCCCGCCCGATCCGCCACGTCATGATCAACACCAACGGCCTGCGCATCGCCCGCGAGAAGGATTTCGTGGCGCGGCTCGCCGAGAACAGGCGCGGGCTCGAGATCTATCTCCAGTTCGATTCGCTTCAGCGCGATGCGCTGATCAATTTACGCGGCGCGGATTTGCGGAAAATCCGCCAACAGGCGCTGGAGAATCTCGAGCATTACGGCGTGTCGACCACGCTGGTCGCGACCATCAAGCGCGGCGTCAACGACACCGAGATCGGCGACATCGTCCGCCACGCCCTCACCTGGAAATGCGTGCGCGGCGTCACGCTCCAGCCGGTGCAGGATGCCGGCCGCAACGAGAATTTCGACAAGGCTACCGACCGCATCATGCTGTCGGAGATCCGCAACCGCGTCGTCGAGACCGGTGTGTTCGGCGACAAGGACATGATCCCGCTGCCCTGCAATCCCGAGAGCATCTCGATCGGCTACGGCCTGCGCAATGGCGAGAAGGTGCTGCCGCTGACCTCGCTGATCCCGCAGGAGCAGCTGGTCGCGGTGATGCCCAACACCATCAGCCCGGAAAAATATCCGATGCTGAGGGAGAAATTCCAGGAAAAGTTCTTGGACCTGTTCTCGCTGTCGTCGGGCCCGCTCAACACCTCCGAGCGCGTCTGCGAGCTCTTGTGCTGCCTGCCGAGCTTTCAGGTGCCGGAAGGACTCAGTTACGAGAACGTCTTCCGCGTCACCATCGTGCAGTTTCTCGACCGCTTCAATTTCTGCATCGGCAACGTCAAGCGGAGCTGCATCCATTTCGTGACGGAGCAGGGCGCGATCATCCCGTTCGACACCTACAATCTGTTCTATCGGAACGGCAAGATCGACGGCATCCGCGCCGGGCTCGAAGGGCAGACCTATCGCGAGGCAAGGCAGCGCGAGGAGGCACCACGATGAGCGACACGCCTCCGCCGGTTCTGCCACCCGTTCCGACGGCCGGCGAGGCACGAAGCGGCTGCCTGACCGCGCTCATGGTGATCTCGGGGCTCGTCCTGCTGCTGCCGGGCCTCTGCGCCCTGCTGTTCGGCGCAGACTCGGTGATCGACGGGGGCAAGATCGATTCGGACATCGCGCCGCTGGTCTTCCTGGGCCTCGTCGTCGGCATCGGAGGCGTCGCCCTGATCTGGGCGGCGATCAAGGGGCGGAAGGCCCCCGCCCACCCCGGAACCCAGCCCTAGGCCCCGGGAATGCCCGGACAAAATTCAATCAACCAACCAGCAAAGAACACATTGTTTTTTGGCGGTTTTTGCATATATTGCGCCGCAAACGCGTAGGGTGCCCGGTCGAGCTGACCGGGCTTCCTTTTTGGGCGAAGCCGGCCCCGTTTTCCACGTTTCCAGCGTTGTCCGTGAAGAGGTCCCGGTCCGACCGGCGAGATCGCGCTTAACCCATTGTTCGACCGCAAAGAAGCTCACTCATGAACCTCCGCAACGTCGCCATCATCGCCCACGTCGACCACGGCAAGACGACCCTTGTCGACAAGCTCCTCCAGCAATCCGGCACGTTCCGCGAAAACCAGAAGGTGACCGATCGCGCCATGGACTCCAACGACCTGGAGCGCGAGCGCGGCATCACCATTCTGGCCAAGGCGGCCTCGGTGCAGTGGAAGGACACCCGCATCAACATCGTCGACACCCCCGGCCACGCCGATTTCGGCGGTGAGGTCGAGCGCATCCTGAACATGGTGGACGGCGCCCTGGTGCTGGTCGACGCCGCCGAAGGCCCGCTGCCGCAGACCAAGTTCGTGGTCTCCAAGGCGCTGAAGGTTGGCCTCAAGCCGATCGTCGTCATCAACAAGGTGGACCGCCCCGACGCGCGCCCGACCGAGGTCATCAACGAGGTGTTCGACCTGTTCGCGGCGCTCGACGCCAGCGAGGAGCAGCTCGACTTCCCGATCCTCTACGGGTCGGCCAAGCAAGGCTGGATGGCGGATAGCCCCGAGGGTCCGCAGGACAAGGGCATGGAGCCGCTGTTCGAGCTGGTGCTGCGCCACGTCGCGCCGCCGAAGGTCGAGGAAGGCCCGTTCCGCATGATCGGCACCATCCTCGAGGCCAACCCCTATCTCGGTCGCATCATCACCGGCCGCATCTCGTCCGGCGTGCTCAAGCCGAACCAGCAGGTCAAGGTGCTGCATGCCGATGGCAAGCTGGTCGAGTCCGGCCGCATCACGAAGATCCTGGCGTTCCGCGGCCTCGAGCGCACCCCGCTCGAGGAAGCCGAAGCGGGCGACATCGTCGCCATCGCGGGCCTCACCAAGGGCACCGTCGCCGACACCTTCTGCGATCCGACCGTCGAGGTACCGCTGCCGGCGCAGCCGATCGATCCGCCGACCGTGTCGATGTCGTTCATCGTCAACAACTCCCCGCTCGCCGGCACCGAAGGCGACAAGGTGACGAGCCGCATGATCCGCGACCGTCTGCTGCGCGAAGCCGAGGGCAACGTCGCGCTGCGCGTCGTCGAATCCGCCGACAAGGACGCGATGGAAGTGTCCGGCCGCGGCGAATTGCAGCTCGCGATCCTGATCGAGACCATGCGCCGTGAGGGCTTTGAGCTCTCGGTGTCGCGTCCGCGCGTCGTGTTCCAGAAGGACGAAGCCACCGGCGGCGCCATGGAGCCGATCGAGGAGGTCGTGATCGACGTCGACGAGGAGCATTCCGGCGTCGTCGTGCAGAAGATGAGCGAGCGCAAGTCCGAGCTGATTGAGATGAAGCCGTCCGGCGGCAACCGTCAGCGCCTGGTGTTCTACGCGCCGACCCGCGGCCTGATCGGCTACCAGGGCGAGCTGCTCACCGACACCCGCGGCACCGCGATCATGAACCGCCTGTTCCACGGCTACGCCCCGTACAAGGGCGAGATCCAGGGCCGCCGCAACGGCGTCCTGATCTCCAACGACCAGGGCGAGGCGGTGGCCTACGCCATGTTCAAGCTGGAAGACCGCGGTCCGATGATGATCGAGCCAGGCTGGAAGGTCTACAAGGGCATGATCGTCGGCGAGCACACCCGCGACAACGATCTCGAGATCAACGTGCTCAAGGGCAAGCAGCTCACCAACATCCGCACGACGTCGAAGGACGAAGCGGTGCGCCTGACCCCGCCGATCCGCATGACCCTGGAAAAGGCGCTCGCCTATATCGAGGACGACGAGCTCGTCGAGGTCACCCCGAAGTCGATCCGCCTGCGCAAGAAGCACCTCGACCCGAACGAGCGCAAGCGCGCGGAAAAGGCCAAGGAAGCGGTGGCTTAAGGCCACGCCGCCAACTGTCATTCCCCGCGAAGGCGGGGAATCCAGTACGCCGCGGCCTCTCCGTACTTCACAATCGTCTCTGGAATACTGGATCACCCGCCTTCGCGGGTGATGACAGTTCGTTTTGTGGTGGCGCTTCAGCGAACGTGCTAGAGCCGACCCATGAGCTCCCTCCCTTCCTCCGTCGACGTCGCGATCATCGGGGCCGGTGCCGCTGGTCTCGGCGCCGCGCATGCGCTTGATGGCTCGGGTCTCTCCGTGATCGTGCTGGAGGCACGGGGTCGGCTCGGCGGCCGCGCCTGGACCGTGCAGGCCTCGCCCGAAGTCATCTTCGACGTCGGCTGCGGCTGGCTGCACTCGGCCGACAAGAACTCGTTCGTCGCAATCGCCAAGAGCCTGAATTTCGAGGTCAACACGGATCTGCCGCCCTGGCGTGACCGTGCCTTTGGCGAGGTGTTTCCGGAGCGTGAGCGGGATGAGTTCGCGCGCACGATCGACGAATTCTACGAGCGCGTCAGCGAAGCTGCGGAAGCGGGCGAGGATGCGCCGGCCGAGCGCTATCTCGAGCCGGGCAATCGCTGGAACCCGATGATCAATGCCGTCTCGACCTATGTGAACGGCTCTGAGCTCGATCGGGTCTCGATCCTCGATATGGACGCCTACGAGGACACCTATTTCAATTGGCGCGTCCGCGCCGGCTATGGTGCGCTGATCGCGGCCTATGGAGCCTCCTGCCCGGTGGCACTGAACTGCAACGTCTCGCTGATCGACCATTCCGGCAAGCGCATCCGGATCGAGACGTCATCGGGCACGCTCACCGCGGACAGGGTGATCGTCACAGTGCCGACCAACCTGATTGCGAATGAAGCAATCCGCTTCTCGCCGCCGCTGCCGGCCAAGGTCGACGCCGCATGTGGCCTGCCGCTCGGCGTCGACGACAAGGTGGTGCTGGCGCTGCAGGATGCGGAAGCCTTTCCAAAGGAAGGCAATCTGCGCGGCGCCACCATGCGCACCGCAATGGGCACCTACCACATCCGCCCGTTCGGCCAGCCCTGCATCGACGGATTTTTCGGCGGCAGCTTCGCGCGCGAATTGGAGGACGCCGGCGAGGGCGCCTTCGCGGCGCAGAGCATCGACGAGATCGCGGACTATTTGGGCAACGACATCCGCCGCAAGCTGAAGCCGCTGGCAGAGTCGCGCTGGGGCCACGACCGCCTCGCTCGCGGCGCTTACTCGCATGCGCTCCCTGGCCACGCCGGCGATCGCGCCGTGCTGGCCGCGCCGGTCGACGGTCGGCTGTTCTTTGCGGGCGAGGCGACATCGCCGCACTTTTTCTCGACAGCCCACGGCGCGCGCGACAGCGGCGAGCGCGCGGCGAAGGAAGTGCTGGCCGCTCTCGCCAAGCCGTGACGAATTTACTCGATCACCCGCGCCCGCAGATCCGCATCCGGCACGAAGCACGCGTCGTACTTCCCTAAAATGCGATAGCGGTTGCGCGCGATGAGGCTGTAGACGGGGTCCCGCAGCGGCTTCGGCACGGCGAACAGCATGCGCACCCAGCCCCAGCCTGGGAGCTGAGAGAGCACTGTCAGCGCGGCGTCCGACTTCATGAAGACATCGCCGCCATGGACGACGGCATTGGTATCAGGGTCGTTGGGATCGATGCCGAATGTGCGCGCCAGCCGGGCACCATAGTCCGACTGGATCGGCGTGAAATGAAAGCGCTTCGCCGTGTCGCGCTTGGCGACGAAACGCACCCAGCGCGAGCAGAAGACGCAGACGCCGTCGAACAGGATCACGTCGTCATCGGGCCATTTGCTCATCAGACTCTCTTTTTCACGCATTTTCTTCACGCGAACCGGGATCCACTTCGCTCAAAAACGCTATCGATTATCCAGCATCAAGAGCGCGACCAGCATCAGCACGATCGCCGGCCCTGTCTTCACCAGCGCGCCGAGCGGCTCGATCCAGAGGTCGGGCGTGAGGATCGCTGCGCCCACCATGTAGCCGAGCGAAGCAACAATGCCCGTCACCAGCCCGATCGCGGCCGTGCGGCGGAAGGCGATCAGCATGCCGATGCTCATGTCCATCAGGCTGGTGCCGATGGTGATGGGATCGACCAGCGCCGGCGGGAAGTTGTGTACCGTCAGGATGCCTACGGCGGCGCGGTAGGACACGAATAGCGCGATGAAGCCGGAGACGAGCCAGAACGCGACCAAACTGGCGACAATCAGCGCCTTGATCAGGAACAGCCGCGCGAACCATTTGTCCTGGATGGCGGCGGGATGGCGCCCGATCGTCTCGGCGAGCGACTTCGACGCGATGCCCGTGGCGGCGATCCATGCCGAGGGATCACCGCTCACGCCGCGGCGCAGCTCGGCGATGGCGGTGGAGCGCATCGGCGGCATCCAGCCGAGATAATTGGCGAGATCGCCGATCCTCGCGCCGAGATCGAGCATGAGCGAGGGCATCGCGAGGCGAGGCCAGCCGTCCGTGCCGAAGGCGTGGCGGAACTGCTTGATGACGCCGGCCATGGTAATCGGCTCAGGCTGCATCAGGTCCCAGGTCACGGCTTTCACGCCGGCATCGCCGATGTCGCGTGCGGCGAGCCAGGCGATGGTGGCCGAAATATCCTCAATCGCCACGGGCTGAAACGGCGTCGCCATCTCCTTCGCAGGCAGGTCGAGCGGGAAGGCGGCGAGCGCGCGCAGCATGGCGCTGCCGCCATAGGCTGAGGGCGCGACCACGAAGCCCGGCCGCAAAATGGCGTGGGGAATGCCGGAGGCCGCGATCAGGCGTTCGGCCTCGCGCTTGGTCGTTGCGAAGGCGGTGCGATCGGCCTCTGCGGTCCCGGGAATCGAGATGTGAACCAGCCGGATCACACGGCCGCTGCCACCGACGGCCTGAAGCAGACGCGCGACGAAATCGCGATGCACGGCATTGGTGTCGCTGCCAGGGCCATCCTGGAGCACGCCGAGACAGTTGACGACGACATCCACCGCGCGCTCGCTGAAGAGGCGCGTCAGCGCGGCCGCATCGAGCGAGAGGATCGGCAGCTCGAGATCCAGCGCGCTCGTCTTCTGCGCTGGCGACAGGCTACGCGCGACGCCGACGACACGAAAGCCCCGCGCGCGAAGATCGTCGGTGACGAAGCGCCCGATCAGGCCGGAGGCGCCGAGCACCAAAATGGTCCGCTCACTCATCACGTCTCTCAAAATGGTTTGGCGATCATCAGCCACAGGATCAGCATCGTCGCGCCGAAGCCGGGGAAGCCGAACGCGAACCAGCGGCGGAACAGCAAGAAGTAGCGCTCCGGCAGCGCGCTGCGTTGCTCGGCGGCCTTGCGCGCGAGATCGCGCATCTCGATCTGCATGAAGACGACGGGGACCCAGAACAGGCCGGCAAAGACGTAGAGCGCGAGCGAGGCCAGCAGCCAGCGCTCGGTGATCGGCGTCGCCGACAGCGTCATCAGCAGGCCGCCCGTGAGCGGCTGGAGCAGCACGGCCGAAAGCGTGAAGATCGCATCCGCGATCACCACCACCGACGCGGTGCGCGCGATGAACGCGACATCGCGTGTCCGATGCGCCATCAGCATGAAGAAGGCAATGCCGGTTCCGGTGCCGAGGATAATGACGGCGCCGAGCACATGAAAGAATTTGACCAGGAAATACAGCGTCATGGCTTCTTGGTCGCCACAGGCCTCGACGGGTTCAGCGCGCGCGCGAGCTCGCTGCTTGCGGCTTTGACCCCGGCCTCGGTCTCGATCATCCAGTGCCCCTCGCTGCCGACGGCGGGCAGCGTGTGGAAGAGGGCGTTGCCGCCGGTGGTGCGAAACGCATCGGCCATTCTCTGCGACAATGCCGGTGCAAAATAGCTGTCGTTTGCGGCAACGAGCCAGGTGACGGGAATCCGCGCCGCCTTGCCGAACTCAGCCACTGCCGCCAGAAGCGTATGCGGCGCGCAGATCCGGTTCGGCTCATCATTGGCATGGCCACCGCGGCCCGGCGCGAACGCAACGATCGCAGCGACGGCGTTCGGATCGGCATTGGCCAGCGCCAGCGCGCCCCAGCCGCCGGCGGAATGGCCGATCACGATGGCTGCGTCCTTGCGAATAAAATCCTGCTTTCGCAAGAATTTCAACGCGCGCAAGATTTCGTCCGCCGTCGCGCGGCCGGAGCGCGCGTAATCCGCTTCGTCGCAGCCGCCCTGGTCCTCGACATAGCGGCCGCCGGTCGCACCATGGCCGAGCCGCTCCGGCACCAGCACGGCGAAGCCACGTGCGACGAGAAAGGCCGCGAGCGCGCGGTATTCCGGCTGCGGCATTTGCGCGCGACGCAACACGTTCTGCGTCGAGGCATGCGCAATCACTGCGAGCCGGAATGGACCAGCGCCGGCTGGGCGAAACAACAGCGCATGCGCGGCAATGTCGGCCTCGGGCGATGGCACACGCCATTGTTGGCGGCGAAACGGTTCGCGCTCCTCCCCCGACGCACCGAATGTGACCTCTGCACACAGCGGTGCCGCCGTCAGCAAGGCCAGCACAGGCAGGAGAGCGAGAGCGTTGAAGAGTCGCATGAATTGCCAAAGGCGAACACGGACAACCGACAGCGAGACTAGTAGGAACGAATCATTCTGGGCGGACTTTCTGCGCTGCCATTGCCGTTCATTCGTTGCCGCAAGGCAATTTTGCACCGACGCACGGCGCTGCGATGCCATTCGAACTGGCGTCCTGTCTTTTTTCGGTACAACATGGTTCAAATACTGATGCACAAAGTCCACACGTTAACCGATAATTAACGATAGGTCTTGCCGCCGGCGCGGCGACTTGGTTTGATCACGCCCATGAGCACAACCCTGATCGAGGTCCGGCCGGCCAAAACTGCAGATGCAACTGCAGTGGCGTCCACCCATGACGAAGCCTGGCGTTCCGCCTATCAGGGCATCATTCCCGGCGCCGAGCTGGAGAAGCTGATCAACCGCCGCGGCCCGCAATGGTGGGACAGCGCGATCCGCAAGGGCAGCCGCGTCAGCGTGCTCGTGTTCGGCGACAAGATCGCGGGCTATGCGAACTATGGTCGCAACCGCGCGCGCAGCCTGCACTTCGACGGCGAGATCTACGAGCTCTATCTGCGCCCCGAATTCCAGGGCCTCGGCTTCGGCCGTCGCCTGTTCGCCGCCGCTCGCCGCGACTTGATGCAGAGCGGCCTGAAGAGCATGGTGGTGTGGGCGCTCTCGGACAACGATCCCGCCACCGAATTCTACCGTGCCCTGGGCGGCCGCATGGTGGCGCGTTCCTCCGAGCGTTTCGGGCCGAAGTCGCTCGACAAGGTTGCCTTCGCTTGGACCAATTAAGCTGCTGAAACTCTAACCGGCAGCCTTTCCCTCCGCCGATACCGCCAGCCTTTTCCGCCGGTGATCGCGGGATTCATTATTTCACAAAAACACGATGGATCGGCGGGCCAAGCCCGCGTATGACAGCGCCAAAATCGCTGCCGGGCGCGATTTAAACCTCGGCAATAACGGAGCCTTGAATGCGTATCGATGCGGTCTCGATCGGGAAGAACGTCCCCCACGACGTCAATGTCATCATCGAAGTCCCCGTGGGCGGCGAACCGATCAAATACGAGATGGACAAGGAGGCCGGCACGCTGGTGGTCGACCGCTTCCTGTACACGCCGATGCGTTACCCCGGTAACTACGGCTTCATCCCGCACACGCTGTCCGACGACGGCGATCCCTGCGACGTGCTGATCATCAACACCCGCGCCATCATCCCCGGCGCCGTGATGAGCGTGCGCCCGGTCGGCGTGCTGTTCATGGAAGACGAAGCCGGCGGCGACGAGAAGATTCTCGCGGTGCCGTCGTCGAAGCTGACGCAGCGCTACGACAAGGTGAAGTCGTATTCCGACCTGCCCGACATCACGCTGCAGCAGATCCAGCACTTCTTCGAGCACTACAAGGATCTCGAGAAGGGCAAGTGGGTGAAGATCTTGCGCTGGGGCGGCCCGGACGAAGCCCACAAGCTGATCCTCGAAGGCATCGAGCGCGAGAAGAAGAAGAAGGGCTGATCTTTCCCCCTCGCCCCGCTTGCTTCGCAATCCGACCTCTCCCCGCAAGCGGGGCGAGGTGAAGAAACCCTACACCGCCGGCTTCGGCAGCCCGGCGATCGCGCACGCAGCGCGCAGCGTATTCACCAGCAGGCACGCCACCGTCATCTGGCCGACGCCGCCGGGCACCGGCGTCACTGCGCCGGCAACGCCAAGCGCTTCCTGATAGGCGACATCGCCGACGAGACGGGTCTTGCCGTCCTCTTTCGGAATGCGGTTGATGCCGACGTCGATCACAGTTGCGCCCGGCTTCAGCCAGTCGCCGCGCACCATCTCCGGCTTTCCAACTGCCGCGTAGACGAGGTCCGCGCGCTTCACGAGGCCGGGCAGATCGCGCGAGCGGGAATGCGCGATCGTCACCGTGGCATTCTCGTTCAGCAGCAATTGCACCAGCGGACGGCCGACCAGGTTGGAGCGGCCGATGACGATGGCGTTCAGGCCTTCGAGCGAGGCGTGCACGCTCTTGGTCAGGATGATGCAGCCGAGCGGCGTGCAGGGCGACAGCGCCTCGAAGCCGCCGGCAAGGCGGCCGGCATTGTTCGGATGCAGGCCGTCCACGTCCTTGGCGGGATCGATCGCATTGATGACGGCCTCGGTGTTGAGCCCCTTCGGCAGCGGCAGTTGCACCAGGATGCCGTGTACGGCGGGATCGCGGTTGAGCTTTGCGACGAGCGCGAGCAGATCTCCTTGCGAGACGTCGGCCGGCAGCTTGTGCTCGAACGAAGCCATGCCGGCCGCCTGGGTCTGGGTGTGCTTGGAGCGGACATAGACCTCGCTGGCGGGGTCGTTGCCGACCAGCACCACCGCAAGGCCCGGCACCAGATTGTGCTCGCGCTTGACCCGGGCGACCTCATCGGCGACGCGCGCGCGGAGCTCCGCGGCAATGACCTTTCCATCGATGATCTTGGCCGTCATGTCAGTTCCCTCAGTCTGTCGATTTGGCGTCTGCTGATTTGGCTTGGGCCAGCCGGCGCAGAGCTTCGCCGAGCCGCCCCGGATCGCCGTCAACCGCGATCTGCTTCAGCCGGGAGGTGGCACCGGATAGCAGTCTTACATTGGCCTTGGGCACGCCAAGCAATTTCGCCAGCAGCACCAGAACGGCCTTGTTGGCCTCGCCGCCATCGGCGATTGCGCGCACCCGCACCTTGAGCACGCTGCGGCCATCGGCCAATTGCTCGATCCCGTCGATGTCGTCGCGGCCGCCGCGCGGCGTCACCCGCAGCGCGATGCTGATCCCTGCGGCAGAGTAGCGCCAAGGTTCCCTAAAAGCGTCGTTGGCAACCAAGGCGCTCCAGCCTGCTCAGATCACGTTAGGGTAGATGTAGTACAGAATCACCCGCTCGATGAACATGATGATCAGAATCACGATGATCGGCGAGATGTCGAGGCCGCCGAGGCTCGGCAGAAAATTGCGAATCGGCGCCAGGACCGGCTCGGTGATCCGGTACAGGAACTCCGCCACCGCCGACACGAACTGGTTGCGGGTGTTCACGACGTTGAAGGCGATCAGCCAGGACAGGATCGCAGAGGCGATCAGCAGCCAGACGTAGAGGTCGAGCACGATGATGACGATGTCGAGAACGGCACGCATGGCTTTTGAAGACTCTGGCTGCGGGTGGGATTGACGTCTTTCGCTAGATATCGGTTCCCCCCGGCCCAAACAAGGGAAGTCGGTGCCCGGATGGCTAAAACCCCCTTACACCCCGTCCTTGACTTGACCTTGGCGGGGACTTAAATGGCGCCCGGTTGTCGGCCGCGTTTACCAGAGCGGCCAGCAAAGGGGCCATAGCTCAGCTGGGAGAGCGCGTCGTTCGCAATGACGAGGTCGGCGGTTCGATCCCGCCTGGCTCCACCACGCTTCGCCCATCAGGCTACGCGTGGCGCAGCCGCGCGGAGCCTGATGGGTGAAGCGTGGTGTCCGGCGAAGCCCGCAGGGCGAAGACGGACTGTCTCCGATCAGCTCCCCCTTACCTCCCCGTAAACCTTGGCGGCCGCTTCTCCATGAAGCTCGCGACGCCCTCCCGGAAATCGCTCCCGTTCAGCGCCACCATCATCTCCCTGTTGGCCTCGATCGTCGCCTCGGCCAGGGTCTGGAACGGCACCTCGTAGAGCTGACGCTTGATCACGGCCATCGCGCTCGGCGAGACGAAATCGGCGAGGTCGCGCGCATAGGCGTAGGTCTCCTCGCGCAACTTTTCCGGCGAGCACAGCCGGTTCACCAGCCCGATCCGCAGCGCCTCCTCGCTGGAGACGCGCCTCGCCGAGAGCAAGAGATCCAGTGCATTGGCGTGGCCGACGATGCGCGGCAGCATCCACGACATGCCGTGCTCGGCGATCAATCCGCGCCGCGCGAATGCCATCGTGAACACCGTATTGTCGGCGGCAAGGCGCAGGTCGCAATAGAGCGCGTGGACGAGGCCGATGCCGGCGGTCGCGCCGTTGAGCATCGCGATGACGGGCTTACCGATCGATGGATAGAAGCCGTAGCGCGTCTGCCAGTCCGGCCTGCGATTCATGTCGAACGGCGGCAGGTTCGATGCGCGCCTGACGTCGTTGGGATCGAGCCCTTTCAGCGCATCCATGTCGGCGCCGGCGCAGAAGGCACGGCCCGCGCCTGTCAGCACAATCACGCGGACATTGTCGTCGGCGCTCGAGGCTTCCATCGCATGGCGCACGTCGCGCTCCATGATCGGCGTCCACGCATTCATGCGATCGGGACGGTTGAGCGTGATGGTCGCGATCTTGTCGCTCACCTCGTAGAGAATGTGCTCGTAGGCCATGGCGCTCTCCCTTTGCCGGCACGCGTTCGGGCGTGCTCGTTGGCAGCAAGCCTAGCATATCGAGGGAAGAGGCAAGAACTTGCGCCAAGGAATTGCGCCAGGGAATTGCGCGAAGACGCGATCACTCGGCGGCTTGCGCCAGCACCACGCGGCGCGCCAGCCAGCCGTCGATGAAATGATCGAGCCAGGCGCGTTCCGCCACATCGTACACGGCGCGATCCGCGAAATGATGATGCCGCTCGCGCGC
Organism: Bradyrhizobium sp. B117; assembly: GCF_038969555.1. Classification (NCBI taxonomy): domain Bacteria; kingdom Pseudomonadati; phylum Pseudomonadota; class Alphaproteobacteria; order Hyphomicrobiales; family Nitrobacteraceae; genus Bradyrhizobium; species Bradyrhizobium sp. B117. Next base: position 92,322 of record NZ_CP152414.1, on the reverse strand, counting down.
GCCAGGCGCGCTGAGGCCGTCATAGCCGCGCGTGGTCCAGCAATGCATCATCGCGTAGGTCACATCGGGATGGAACTGCACGCCGAAGGCATTGCCGGCGCGGAACGCCTGGATCGGAAAATCATCGCCTTCCGCCAGCAATTCGGCGCCCCGCGGCAGTTCGAAGCCTTCGCGATGCCAGTGATAGACCTGCGCCGGCCAGTCCGGGCAGAGCGCGTGTCCTGCGGCGGTCGGGCGGATCGGATAGTAGCCGATCTGGGTCAGCGCCTGCGCATGCGGCGCGACGCGCGCACCGAGCTGCATCGCCAGCATCTGCGCGCCCAGGCAGATGCCGAGGAGCGGCCGCTGTTCGCGGAGCGCAATTTCGATCCAGTCGATCTCGCGGCGGATGTAATCGTCGGGATCGTTGGCGCTCATCGGGCCTCCGAAGATCACGGCGCCGGCATGGCGGTCGAGCGTTTCAGGCAAGGGATCGCCGAAGCGAGGACGGCGAATGTCGAGACCATGGCCGAGCGCGCGCATCGCATTGCCGACGCGGCCGGGTGTCGAGGATTCCTGATGCAGGACGATCAGCACCGGCAGAAGGGGTTCGGAGGCGGCGGCGCCCGGCGCCCTCTTTCGGAAGGGTACCAGTTCTGCGCCACCAAACCTGTCCGTCCGGAACGACATGGCCTCTGCGAGTGCTATCGGTTCAGTTCGCCAGCATAGCTAAGCGAAGGTTAACATCGTGTGAGTTCGCGCACACACGCCTCGAGATTAAAGCAAGCTCCGGGCCACTACGGGGGCGCTCAAAGCGTTTTCGAGCGAAGCGGATACCGGTTCGCTCGAAAACGCGTCAAAACAACAAATTCAGCGCCGCTGCCGCTGAAACCGGCTGGTGGCGGACAGGATGAAGCCGCGCGGAAAGAATCGCAGCGCGAAGGGCACGATCTTGATGCCGAGGCCGGGCAGCACTGCCCGTTTGTTGGCCATCAGGCCGCGATAGGCCTCACGCGCAACCGCCGTGGCCGACACATTGAGCAGCGCCGTATCATGTCCGGAGCCGACGCCGGCGCGTGCCTGGAATTCGGTCGGCACCGGACCCGGGCAAAGCACGGTGACGCGAACGCCGCGCGGCGCAAGCTCCGCCCGCAGCGCTTCGGTCAGGGAAATCACATAGGCTTTGGAGGCGTAGTAGACGGCCATGCCGGGGCCGGGCAGGAAACCCGCGACCGACCCGACATTGAGAAGGCCGCCCTTGTTCCGGATCAGCTGATCGGCAAAGCGCAGCGACAGATCGGTCAGCGCCCTGACGTTGACGTCGACGATGCCGACCTGCTCGTCGCGGTCGCGCTCGATGGCATCGCCGAACACGCCGAAGCCGGCGTTGTTGACAAGATGGTCGAGCTCGACACCTTCGGCCGCAAGCGCCGCAGCGATCCTCTCGCCGGCGTCGGTGTCCTGAAGATCGCAGGCGATCACGATCGGCTTCTTGCCGCACTTGGTGGACAGCTCGTTCGCGAGCGCCTCAAGCCGGTCCGCCCGTCGCGCCGTCAATGCGAGACGGTGGCCATTGGCGGCGAACACGCGCGCCAGCTCCGTACCTATCCCCGCCGAGGCACCGGTGATCAACGTTACCCGCTCAGTCACGATCGACGTCTCTTGAATTGAAGTTTTTGCCCCGCAATGCCGGAACGAGAGCATAGGCCATGCGTGGCAGGCAAGCGGTGCTGTCAGCATGGCCGCTTGAACCGGCGACAGGGCGCGCAGGAAAACCGCGGAATTTGCGGGTGAAGCCGATACCGGCGCTGCGGCGGCTACATTAAAGTTTCGTCATGTGGTCGGTACAACCGGCAGGCCGCCGGGCCGAATCGGCTCAGCCGCCGATGGCGTCGTCCTTGACCTGGCTACCGTTTTGGCCACCGGCGCGCTCGGCAATGGCATGCTTCAAGTCGATGCGGTCGCGCTGGGAGATCCCGAGCAGATCGGAGGCGCGCCAGACGACGTTGTCCTCGAACTCACTGACCTGGCCGTCCGCATAGACCAGCTCCCACATCATCCGGACGATGCGCTTGCGGCCCTCTTCGTCGAGCGAGCGCATGATGACGCTGGTGAAATGATACAGATCGACCGCCTCGCCCTCGACCTGGGTCGCATCCGCGATCAGCCGGTCCGCGGTGCCGCGATCGAGCCCGAAATGGCTTTCAATCAGGCTGTGCAGCTTGCGCTGCTCGGCTGCCGTCGGCTGGCCATCCAGCGACACCACGTGGACCAGCAGCGCGGTCGCGGCCAGGCGATAATCGCCGTCGTCGAAGGCGCGATTCTGATCATGCGGAGCGACAATGTCGGCGATGAACTGGCGCAGGCCGTCGAGCATATAAGGTCCTACCGAAATCGATGACGCCGCAACAAGCGCGGTCGTGACCAGCATTATATGAGCGGGAAACCCAACCGGCGCAATGTGCGTCAGTTGCGCGCGCCATTACGTTTCGGCAATCTGGGCTGCCTCATTCACCGTCATGGCCGGGCTTGTCCCGGCCATCCACGTATATCCGCTAGCAAAGACGTGGATGCCCCGATCAAGCCCGGGCATGACGAAGGAAAGTGCAGTGCGCATCCATCTCCACGTCGTCATTGCGAGCGTAGCGAAGCAATCCAGACTGCCGCCACGGAGAGATTCTGGATTGCTTCGTCGCAAGTGCTCCTCGCAATGACGGAGAGTGTGTGGGACCGCGACCATCACTCACGGTATCTCGTACACCACCATCTTGTCGGCGATGCCGCGCAGCGCGGCCTGCTTCTGGATCGGCTTGATCGCGCGACGCTCGAGCACCTCGGCGACCGCGGGAGCATCGAGCACCGGGCCCGTGATGTGGATCTCCTGCGCGGTCGACAGGCTCTGCACGCGCGCGGCGATGTTGACGGTCTGCCCGAAATAATCCTGCCGCTCGTTCAGCATCACGGCGAGACACGGCCCTTCATGGATGCCGATCTTGACGATGAGGTCGGCGGTGCCGCGCTGCCTGTTGAGCTCGTCCATCGCCGCGCGCATCCGCAGGCCGGCAACGATCGCGTGCTCGGGACGGACGAAGGTCGCCATCACGGCATCGCCGATGGTCTTCACCACCGCGCCCTTCTCGGAGGAGATGATCTCGAGCAACGCGTGGAAATGCGCGCGCACGAGATCGAAGGCGGCGAGATCGCCGACGCGCTCGTAGAGCGCGGTCGAGCCCTTCAGGTCGGTGAACAGGAAGGTGAGGGAGGTGATCTGGAGTCGCTGATCGAGGCTGAGATTGTCCGCCTTGAACACGTCGCGAAAGGTCTGGTTCGACAGCATGCGCTTGGCGGTGAGGAACGGCTTGCGCTTGCCGATGAGATGATGAAGCGCCTCGGCCGCGATGAACACAGACGGCAGCACGCGCACGCCGGCCTGGTTCTCCAGCGACAGCCGCAGCGGACCCGGCCGCATCGTCGTGGTCCCGGTCGGCGCCTGCACCTTGTTGTACATGATGGCGAGCTGCTGGCGATCCTTGGTCGGCTCGCCCTGGACGTCGATGAACTGGGCGGCGTGCGTCACCGGCTCGAAGATGATGATGAAGTCGTTCGGCAGCTGCAGCGACATCGTCGCCTTCTCGCCGGCCGGCAGCTCCATCGTATCCAGCGTCACCTCGTTAGCCAGCGTCGCAAACGATTCCTTGTTGAAGTCGACGCCCGAGCTCCAGAACACCTGCTTGAAATACTCCCACACCGGCAGCGTATCGGGGTCATGCGCGGCGATGCGCCGGACACGCGGATTCACGGTGAAGGAGACCTCGACCTGATCGTCGACCGAAGCCTTGTAGCCGCAGGCGCAGAGCGCGCAGTGGTAATCGTCCGGCTTGAGCGCCTTCAACGTCGTGTGGGCGCCCAGCACGCCGCCGCAGCCGGGGCACAACACGTTCCAGCCGAGATCGAACAATCCGAGCCGCGCCGCGTGCAGGAAGGTGGAGATCGCGTGCTCTTCGTCGACGCCATGGTGCCTCGCGAAGTCGAGCACATTGACGCGGTTGAGTTCGTGATCCTCGCCGTCCGCGATCATCTGCGCGATCGCATCGACCACCTTGGCGTCGGCGGTCTGCTTCAGAACGGAAAACTGGGCCTGGATGTCGCTCATGGCGCAACTCTATCTCTCTTGGATCACGCCATCGGCCAGGCCATCGCCTGTCACCGACGCGTGATGCGGAACATGGGTGAGTGGTCCGGCTGGGTCGTGACGACGCCGAGCGGAATCACTGGAGTCGTCGTATCCGCGAGCTCGACGCGGAACGCGCCGATCAGGCGCGCCAGCGCCAGCACCGATTCGGCCTGTGCGAACGGCGCGCCGACGCAGACGCGCGGCCCCGCGCCGAACGGCAGATAGGCGAAGCGATCGGGCGCCTCCGCCGACATGAATCGTTTTGGAATGAACGCATTCGGCTGGTCCCACAGCTTCTCGTGCCGGTGCAGCAGCCAGGGCGCGATCATGATGATGTCGCCCTTGCCGATCTCGACGCCGGCCGCATTGTCCTTCTCGCGCGCCGCACGCGCGACCAGGAAAGCGGGCGGATAGAGCCGCATCGTCTCCTCGATCACCGCGCGGGTGAATTTCTGCCGGTCGATGTCGGCCATGCTGTCGAGATGCTCGCCGCTTGTCTCGAGCGCCACCTCCTCCTGCGTCTCCGGATCGAGCGCGAGCAGATAGAGCGCCCAGAACAGCGCGGTCGCGGTGGTCTCGTGACCAGCGAGGATCATGGTCGCGACCTCGTCGACGAGCTGCTCGTCGGAAAAGCCCTTGCCGGTCTCGGGATCGCGTGCGGCGTCCATGAGATCGAACAGGTCGCGCGGCGGCGCGCCGTCCTTCTTGCCCATCTTGCGCCGCTCGGCGATCAGCATCGCGACGAATTCGGTCCAGCGCTCGCGGAAGCGGGCGCGGGCGAAATCCATCGGGGTCGGCCAGGACACCGGCAACAGCATGTCGAGGAAATACGGCCGTCCCAACCGCTCGCCGTACTCCATGACGAAATTGCGCAAGGTCGGCCCGTGCCGATCCATCCCGAACGAGAACATCGTCCGCCCGGCGATCTCCAGCGTCATGCGCTGCAAGATCTCGCGCAGATCGACCGGCTCGCTCGTGCGCGTTTCGAGCTTCGCAATGGTCTCGTCGAGCACCGCGGTCATGTGCGGAACCAGATTCGCGGTCGCGCGCGGCGTGAAGGCCGGCGCGAGCGTGCGGCGCTGAAACGTCCAGGAATGGCCTTCCGCGATCAGAAGGCCGTCGCCGAGCACGGGACGCAGCATGCGGATGCCGGCCGGCGTGCGCGTGTAATTCTCGTAATTGCTGAGCAGCACGTGCCGGATCGCATCCGGCTGGTTCAGGATGAAACTGTTGCGGAGGAAGAAGCGGCCCTTGATGACCTCTTCCTCGTAGGCACGCTGGCCCCAGGTTGCGATCATGTTGCGCCTGATTACCGCGACGCGGCCGAGGAACGACATGTCGTCGGGCGCGCGCGGCGGGGCCGGGGGGACGATGGGCCGACGCACACTGGCGATATTCATGGCTCCCTCCCGAGAGATATGGCGCAGGTCAATAGCTAGTAAGTCAGCTCGGCAATCGCAATCCTGTTCTCGGCGGCAGGCCAGAGCCGTGCCACAATCCGTTCTTCGCCGAACTGGGCCACGATGTTACGCCCGACCTCGCTGGCGGGCAGACGCAAGGTTGCCGCCGCATCCGTGGGCACGCCCGGCTTGACGTCGGCCGGCTCCTTGCCGTCGAACAGCACCACGTCCCGCGGCAGGCCCAAATAGCCGCGCGGGCGCGACATGATCACGACCGCGCCGGCATCCTTGTCTGCGGGGCCGAGCGGGCGCGCAGGCCTGAGATGCACGAGATCGGACGAGCGCGGGAACGGCGAGCGGTAGATGTGCGTCGTCGGCGCCTCCGACGATGTCAGGACGAATTCGAGCGACCATGAAGGATCGACCTGCGCCGGTCCCCAACGGCCGTCGACGCCGGTCTTCGCGCTGTGCACCGCATTGCCAATGCGCTCGCCGGTTTGGGGATCGACGCGGAAGACATCGACGGTTGCGCCCGCGACCGGACGATTGGTCGGCGCGCCGCCCGGGGTGCCCGTGACCAGGCCGCTCAGCCTGACGCTCTGCTCCGGCACGATCGCGATCCGCGCGGGCTCGCGTCCCGCGATGAACTTGTAGATCTCCCGGAAGGCGCGCGGGTGGAAGGCCACCTCGCGATGGTCGAGCGCGCCGAGCACGAGATTGGTGGCGCCCTTGAGCTCCGGCCCCTCGTTGGTCACATTGGTCGGCGTGCCGGGCTTGCCGATGAAGCGGCCGTCGGCTTGCGCATATTTGTCCATGCCGTCGCTGCGCAAGGTCAGGAAGGCAACGCCCGGCGTCACCTCGCTCTCGCCCTCGTTCAGGCCGCGCAGGAACGGGCCGCGGCCATTGAACTCGTTGTTGGGCTGATCGTCGGTCGCGAACACGCCGTGATTGGGCGTGCCGCACAAGACGGCGTAGCTGACGTCGCCGGCCCCGCCGCTTCTGATGACGTTGCGGATCGCATTGCCGCCGCGCGAGCTGCCGACCAGTGCCACGCGCGGAGCGCCAGTCCGGCGCTTCAGGTCCGCGATGGCGGCGGCAAGCTCGCGGCGCTGGTCCTCGATCGAGGAGCGACCGGCCTGCTCGACCGTGTCGTCGCTGCGCGCCAGGGGATCAGTGAAATTGATCGCCATCATGCGATCGCGCGCGATGCCGTTGGATTCCATCCGCCAAAGCGTCGTCATCCAGAGCGCGTCATAGTCGCCATTGCCATGGACGAACAGGATCGGCGGCACCTCGACGGTCTGGGCCGCGGGCGCGGTCTGGGCCAGCGCCCCCGTCCGCAAGCTCGCAACCGCGAAAGGCAGGCTGCTCACCCCTTGCAGAATTGTCCGTCGCGACAGCTTCATCTGTTCCTCCCCGGCAAGACTATCTTTGCACCGCTTATACCGGCCTAACCACTGGACAGCGAAGGACTTTCGCGGGCATCACTGGACCTGCCGGAATCACGTTAGACCACTTCTGCCAGCCCATATGGAAGGGGATATGACCGAGCAGCCGAACCGTCAGAAATTGGCCGCCGACGGCATCACCGCGCCGCTGCGGTTCACCGTGTTCCGGCGCATCTGGCTCGCCAGCCTGCTCTCCAATCTCGGCCTCCTCATCCAGGGCGTGGGCGCGGCCTGGGCGATGACGCAGATGTCGGCTTCCGCCGACCAGGTGGCGCTGGTGCAGACCGCCCTGATGCTGCCGATCATGCTGATCTCGATGCCGGCCGGCGCCATCGCCGACATGTATGACCGCCGCATCGTGACCCTGGTGTCGCTCGCGATCGCGCTGACGGGCGCGTCCGCGCTCACCATCCTGGCCGGGCTCAAACTGATCACGCCGGAGACGCTGCTCGCCTTCTGCTTCGTCGTCGGCAGCGGCAACGCGCTGTTCGGGCCGGCCTGGCAATCCTCGGTCAGCGAGCAGGTGCCGCCCGAAGCATTGCCCTCGGCCGTCGCGCTGAACGGCATCAGCTACAACATCGCGCGCAGCTTCGGTCCCGCGGTCGGCGGCGTCATCGTCGCCGCACTCGGCGCCGTCGCCGCGTTCGCCTGCAATGCGATCCTCTATCTGCCGCTGCTGGTGGTGCTGCTGCTCTGGCGCCGCTCGGTGGAGCCGTCGCGCCTGCCGCGGGAAAAGCTCAACCGCGCCATGGTCTCGGGCTTCCGCTACATCACCAATTCGCCGCCGATCAAGATCGTGCTGCTGCGCACGCTGGTGATGGGCCTGATCGGCGGCGCCATCATGGCGCTGATGCCGCTGGTCGCGCGCGACCTGTTGCATGGCGGCGCGCAGACTTACGGCATCATGCTCGGCGCGTTCGGCATGGGCGCCGTGGTCGGTGCGCTCAACATCCACGAATTGCGCAAGCGCATGAGCGGCGAGGCCGCGATCCGCGCCTGCACCATCTCGATGGCGTTCGCGATGGCCGCCCTTGCCGTGAGCACCGAGCCGGTGCTCACCGCAACCGCGCTGGTGCTCGCCGGCGCGGTCTGGATGGCGGCGGTCGCGCTGTTCAATATCGGCGTGCAGCTCTCGGCGCCGCGCTGGGTGGCGGGCCGCTCGCTCGCGGCGTTCCAGGCCTCGATCTCCGGCGGCATCGCGATCGGCGCCTGGGGCTGGGGCCATCTCACCGACTATGCCGGCGTCGAGGTCGCGCTGCTGGTTGCTGCCGGCCTGATGCTGATCTCGCCGCTGCTCGGGATCTGGCTCACCATGCCGCGCGTCGGCGCCCGCAACGAGGACGCCGACGTGCTGGCCGATCCCGAGGTGAAGCTGTCGATCACCGGGCGCAGCGGGCCGCTGGTGGTCGAGATCGAATATCGCGTGTCCCAGGAGAATGCGCGCGCCTTTCACAATGTGATGCAGGACGTGCAGCTCTCGAGGCAGCGCAACGGCGCCTATGGCTGGTCGATCGCGCGCGACATCGCCGATCCCGAATTGTGGACCGAGCGCTATCACTGCCCGACCTGGTTCGATTACCTACGCCAGCGCAACCGCTCGACGCTGTCCGAACGCGCGCTGCATCAACAGGCGATCGATTTCCACATCGGCCCCGAGCCGGTGCGCGTCCGCCGCATGCTGGAACGGCCGTTCGGCTCGGTGCGCTGGAAGGAAGAGACGCCGGACCGCGGCAGCAAGGAGGTGCTGCCGGTGGTCGCGACTGCGGCGGGGAGCAGCACGTAAGCCGCGTCATTCCGGGGCGGACCGTCAGGCACGAACTATCATGCGCGATTGCGCATCAGAGAATCCATTTCCCAACGCATATGCCACTCGGTGGATTCCGGGTTCGCGCTTCGCGCGCCCCGGAATGACAGTCACTGCCCGTGGTCGGTCAGCACCTTGTCGCAGGCCTTGCTGAGGCGGGAGCGGTTCTGCTTCAGGCAGGCGAGCACGGCGCCATCGCCATTGTTCATCACGGCGCGGCAGTGACGGCTGACATCACGCGCACAGGCATCGTGACCGGGCTGCTGTTGCGCGGACGCAGCCGATGCGCACAGAAGCAAAGAAACAGTGAAAAGAAATCTGGTCATCGCGTAATGCCTTTACCCGAAAGAAAGTGGGGCGAAGCTAGTGCGACGATCTCTCAGCCGCAACGGCTTTATTGGCAGCAGACACCTTCGCCGCCGCGTGGCTCCGGCTTGACGCCGGGGCACATCGGTGGGGAGCTCGCAGATCGCGACGCTTGCGGCGTTGCAAGTTCTCTTAATGACTGTCCTGAGCGTCAGCGACCTTGCGTGAGGCGCCCTTGGCGAGGTCCTTGTCCATCACCGCGCGGCAGCCGGCGCTCAGATCCGAGCGATGCTTCATCATGCATGCGGTGATCTTCGGGATGTTGGGGATTTCCGACGAGCAGAGGCGGAAGGCATCGCCGGTGCACATCTGCTGCGCTTCGGCCGAGAAGGCGAAGCTCGAGGTCGTCGACACGATGGACACCATGGCGGCAAAGCCCAGCGCCAGGCTGGTGTCGCGGATCTTGGCCGAGAAGGACTTGGTCATTTGAAGCTCCCATTGGCACCGCGGACGGCGGGCCCTTGTTGATGGGAACTACGATGCTCCGGCAAAACAGTTTCCACTGTGATGACGGTCACGGGCAGCCCCCCTTCTGTGACATCGGTCACTTTGGCGCACCCCGCTGAAATTCCACCGCATCCGCTGTCGTGTTGGTGTCACGTTAACTGTTCCTTCGCATTAATGGCTCGTCGCGCGGGGGATTCCGCCGGTTTGGTTGCGTAATTGGAAAGAGTAGCGATGCGTAATGCGTTGGGCCTGATGCTGGCCAGTGTAGTTGCCGCGGTCGTCATCGCCGCCGGCGGTTGGTTTTATTATTCCGCGCGCGCCGACCAGGGCGCCCCCAAGACAGTTGCCGCCCGTGCCGCCGATCCGTTGCCGGCACCGGCGAAGCTCGTCGCCAGGGACGACGTCGAGACCACCGCCACGGTCGCGGCCAGGCCGACGGCATTTGCCCAGGCACCCGCGCCCGCCCCGGCCATGCCGATGCAGCCGAAACAGGCCTGCGCCAATCCGAACGCGCTGGGCGTCTCCCGCGTGGTCGAGATCGACACCACCGGCGGCCCCGGCTTCGGCTTCGATCATTTCAAGCAGTTCGACTTCCTCACCGACAAGGAGGTCGTGCTGACCTTCGACGACGGTCCCTGGCCGGTGAACACGCCCGCGGTGCTGAAGGCGCTCGCGGATGAATGCACCAAGGGCCTGTTCTTCTCGGTCGGCAAGCATGCGACCTATCATCCCGAAATCCTGCGCCAGGTGCTGGCCCAGGGCCATACGGTCGGCACTCACACCTGGTCGCACGTCAATCTGAACGGCAAGAAGATGACCGAGCAGATGGCCAAGGACGAGGTCGAAAAGGGCATCAGCGCGGTGAAATTCGCGCTCGGTGCCAACCCCGCGCCGTTCTTCCGCTTCCCCCAGCTTCAGCACAACCCGGCGATCGTGAGCTATTTCGGCACCCGCAACGTCGCGATGTTCTCGACCGACATCGACTCCTTCGACTTCCGGAAGGGCGCGACGCCGGAGAAGATCATCGAGACGGTGATGACGCGGCTCGACAAGCTCGGCAAGGGCATCATCCTGATGCACGATTTCCAGAAGCACACCGGCGAAGCGCTGCCGGCGCTGCTCGCGCGCCTCAAGGCCGGCGGCTACAAGGTCGTGCAGATGAAGGCCAAGACGACGCTTCAGACGCTGCCGGAATATGATGAGGCGCTGATGAAGGACATGAAGGTGCCGACCGCGAGCACGACCCAGCGTCCGATCTCGAGCGTGGTGCAGACGGTTTCGCAGTAACGAGACTGATCAGATCCGGATCTCTTGCGTCATGGCCGGGCTCGTCCCGGCCATCCACGTTCTTGGATCAAGGCCGAAGACGTGGACGCCCGGGTCAAGCCCGGCATCAAGGAGGTCGACGACGGCATTTGGCTCGTCAGCTTCATGCACTATGATTTGGGATATTTCGACCTGGAGCAGAAAACCCTGCACCCCCTCGACAACCCGTTCGGCACGAGGTTGTCACCCATCTCTTAGGTACGATCCGTGACCTATGTCTCCGGGCCGGACATTTAGGCGCTGGTGCCGCAAGAGGGATTCGAACCCCCGACCCCGTCATTACGAATGACGTGCTCTACCGACTGAGCTATTGCGGCGAACCCTGCCGGGATCTCGGCGAGGCCGGTCCCGATACGCGCGCTCCTGATATCGGGCACGGCCCGAATTGGCAAGAACAAGCGGGAGGCGAAATGCGCCTCACGCGCCCCAGCGGGACCAGAATCCGCGCCAGCCGCCGGCCTGGGCCTTGGCGTGGCCCTTGGGCGTGCCGATTTGTTCCGTAAATTCATCGGTCGGGCCGTCATCGTCGATCCCGGGATCGTCGGGGGCGCGGACGATCGGAATGACGGCCTGGATCGGCACGGAAGCAGGCATGCCGAGGTCGGCGCGGGTCCGGAACACCGGGGTTGCCGCAACCGGCGATGATTCGGCGATTTCGGCGGCCGATTTGACCGGCTCGGCGGGCGGGGCGGCCGGCTCCTCCTTGGCGACTTCCTTCGAAGCTTCCTTCGAAGCTTCCTTGGGAGCTTCCTTGACGATTTCCTTGATGGGCTCGTCGACGACCTCCTTGGCCTCGGGAGGCGAATTGTCCTGGGCGGCCGGCGCCGGAACGGGCGTGGCCGCGGGCGGTTCCACCGGGGTTTCGGTCGGAGCCGCCGTCACCCGCTTCGGCGGCGGGGCGGCCAGCATGGCCTCCTCGAAGGCCGAGGATTCGATCGTGGTGCCCTTGTCGGACGGAAGGCTCGCGACCGGCGTATGCCACTGGAAGGCGTCGAGCCGGCCGGTGACCGGGGAGACCGGCCGCCAGCGGTCGCTGACATAGCCGTCCGCGGTCCAGGCCGGATCGTGGCGGGCACGCACCGCGCGCAATGTCCAGGCGCGGGCCCGGCCGCTGTCGCCATGCTCGGCGCGCTCGAGCTCGGCCATCAGCAGCGCCACGCGCTGGGTCGGATCGTTGACGTAAGGCGCCAGCACCTCACGCGCCCGCGCGAATTCGGACGCATCGATCGCGGCACGCGCGATCGCGAGCTGGCCCTCGACATGGCCCATCTTGTCGGCGGATGTCTTGGCCGCGAGCGTCTCGACCCGCTGCAAGCGCTGCCGCGCGGAATCGCCGAGCTTCACATGCGCATAGGCATCGGCGAGATCGGGATGCGGATTGGCGAGCCAGGCGGCCTCGACCAGCTTCATGGCACGGCGCACCTGATGCGCCTCGCTCTCGAATTTCGCGGCAAGCACCGCGGCTGGCACCAAAGTCGGCGCTAGCTTGATCGCCTCCATCACGCTCTCGCGCGCCACGTCGCGGTCCATGGTCTCGAGTTCCAGCGCGCGTGCGGTGAGCAGCACGCCGCGCTGCCGCCGATAGGCCTTCTTGTCGATCAGGCCCGCGGCCAGATTGGAATCGAGAATCGCGAGCGCGCCGCTCCAGTCGCCGCGTGCGCAGCGGAAGCCGAGCACGGCATGCGAGGCCCAGGTCGAGGACGGCGACAGCTTGATCGCTTCTTCCGCGATCATGACGGCACCGACCGCATCGTCGGCGCGCTGCGCCTCGATGAACAGGCCGCGCAGGCCGAGCAGGCGGGTATCCTCGCGCTCGGCCATGGCGCGGAAGACGCGCTGGGCCTCGTCGCGGTTGCCTTCGAGCTGGGCCGACTGCGCGTGCAGCAGCAGCGCCAGCGGATCGTTCGGCGCAAGCCGCCGGGCAGATTCGGCATGACGGCGCGCAAGCCCGATATCGCCATGGCCGATCGCGAGCAGGCCGTGGGTGATGGCGTGGCGGCCGCGTGCGTGGCGCTTCTCGCGGCTGCGGCGGCGCAAGCGCCCGGGCGCGCGCCAGACCATCGTCACGATGCTCCAGACCAGCACGACAACAGCGGCAAAGACGCCAAGCAGGAACACGAACCTCGGCAACGTCGTCGAGGCGCGGAAACCGCCTGCGGTCAGGACGAGATCGCCAGGCTGATCGGCAACCCAGGCCGCGCCGGCCGCTGCCAGCGCAATCAGGACAAGGAAGAGGACGATGCGAAGCATGGCGATCCCTATACGCGCTGATTATTGCGCGAACCTTATTGAACAGGCTTGGCGAGATCCGCCATGGCGTCGTCTGCGAATTTGCGTGAGGCGGCGAGCGCGGCGTCGCGCGCATCGGCCTTGTCGAGCCAGGTCTGCGCCGGCGCACGATCGGCTTCCGGCAGCGTCTTCAGCTCGCGCCGCGCCTCGACGAAATCGTTGCGCAGCGCCGCAGCCGTGACCCGCGCAACAATCGCGCCGCGATCGTTGCCGACCCCGTCGGTGCGCTCGATGCGAACGAGCTTCGATGCTCCGGCCTGAAGACGCTCGACGATGCCGGCACTCGCGGCCGGCGCTTCCGCCGGCGGCGAGAGCTTGGGCACGATGTTGAGCAGCTCGCGGCTCAGCGCGACCGGCGTCGGGATGCCCGCCGCCGCAAACGCATCGAGCGGCTTGAGCATGTCGGGCTTGGCTGCGAACGACCGCGCTGCGGACAGCTGCGACTGATAGGGATCGCCGTGGCGAACGGCGACGTCGAGCAGGGCCGCTGCCACCACATGGCGCAGCGGCTTGTCGTCCGCTGACTTCGCATTGGCGATCTTCTCGCCCTGCTGCGCGAGCTCCGCCCTCTCGGTCCTGCTGGCGCGCTCGAGCTGCGCGACGCGCTCGTTGAGAGCGGCAAGATCGGGCGCGGCAATGCTTGGTGCGGATTTCGTGTCGTTCAGGGCGCTCGCGGTCTTGTCGGATTGCGTGCGCAGATTGGCGATGTCGCTGCGCAAGGAGCTTGCGGATTTTTCCAGCGCGTCGATCCGCGCCGCCATGGCGGGATCGACGGCGGGCCTGCCCGCCTTGGCTTCGACCGCGGCGACGCGACCGGCGAGCGCATCGACGGTCGCGCTCGTCACTTGCGGCGCGGCAGGCGGCGCCTGCACGGCAGGCCAGCCCAGCAGCCAGCCGACGGCGATGACGAGCGCGGCAGCGACGGCACCGGCGAACGGCGCAATGACCCAGGGCGAAACCGGTGGCGAGGCGGGAGCGGGCGCGGCCGCGGCCTGCTCCTCGACGTGCTCCGGCTCGGCAGTGGCCGGCTCGGATTTTGCCTGCTCGGGCTCGGCGGGCTCCGGCGGAGCTTCAGGCTCACCCGCCGTCTCCTGCGGCTGGGTCGAGACATCAGTCGCCTCGAGGTCGATGGTCGGCGGTGTCCGCTTGGCACGGCCGGACTCGGGGGCCAATCCTGTATCTTCAGGCTTGTCGTCGGCCATCGTGACGGTTCCTCACACTTCCATACCAGAGCGGACCCGATTACGTCGGATTCGGCCCGACCTCTTACGCCAAACGGGTCCTCAAAGCACGCTCCAAGGTATCAAATAAGGCATTTTCGTCTGGCGTTGCAGCCACCAGAACCTGCGACGCACCGGCCTCGCGCAGCACAGCGGCCACGTTCTCGGACAGGCAGCATTGTGGGATCGCCAATGCCGAAATTTCAACGCCTTCGTCGCGCGCCGCATCCAGGAACGCCCGCGCGCTGCGCCGGGAGTAATGCAGCACCGCCTCGATCCCTTGAGCAGCGAATCCATCGCAGACCTCGCGCGGAAGAATTTTGACCGGCGCCATGCGATAGGTCGTCTGCGTCACCACGCTGAATCCTTCCGCACCGAGCTCGCCGCCGAGATCGCGCGACAGATCCGCACCCGCGAGATAAAGCAGCGTGCTTTTTGCCTCTAGCAGCTTCTCGCGCGCGCTCTGCATCACCTTGTCGCGCAAGGAAGCGGCATCGCCGCCGGCGACGATCACATTCGTGAAGCCGGTCTCGCGCGCAACAGCGGCCGTATGCTCGCCGACGACAAACACCGGCAGCTCCACAAGCCCGAGATCCCGCAACTGCGGCGCCACGGCGCGGATCGCATTGGCTGACGTCACGATGATGGCGCCATAGCCCGCCTCGCTCTCGTCATGGAAAGCGACCGGCTCGAACTTGAGCACCGGCGCGAGCAGCACCGCATGCCCCCGCGCACGCAGATTGTCGGCGGTCGCCTCATTGTCAGGATGCGGCCGTGTGACAAGAATGGACATCGCTGGTGTTCCCGGGCACGACGCATTGACGAGGACGGCCGCGCGTGACGATTGCGCAAGCCGACCCCGGAATGCTACCGCGTTACCAGAACTCTGCTTTCCGGATGAGCGCAAGGGCGCAAATTGGATAACAATTCGCCAATGCTGGTATTGGGCATCGAAACCACCTGCGACGAGACCGCGGCGGCCGTGATCGAACGGGCGGCCGACGGTGCCGGCAGAATCCTGTCCAACATCGTGCGCTCGCAGGTCGAGGAACACGCCCGCTTCGGCGGCGTGGTGCCGGAGATCGCCGCACGCGCGCATGTCGACCTGCTCGACGGCATCATCGACCACGCCATGAGCGAGGCCGGCATCGGCTTCGCCGAGCTCGACGGTGTCGCGGCGGCCGCGGGACCGGGCCTGATCGGCGGCGTCATCGTCGGGCTCACCACCGCGAAGGCGATCGCGATGGTGCATGACACGCCGCTGGTCGCGGTAAACCATCTGGAGGCGCATGCGCTGACGCCGCGCCTCACCGATGGGATCGAATTTCCCTATTGCCTCTTCCTCGCCTCCGGCGGCCATACCCAGATCGTCGCGGTCACCGGCGTCGGTCAATATGTGCGGCTCGGCACCACCGTGGATGATGCGATCGGCGAGGCCTTCGACAAGGTCGCGAAGATGCTGGGTCTGCCCTATCCGGGCGGCCCACAGGTCGAGCGCGCGGCGGCGAGCGGCGATGCCACGCGGTTTGCGTTTCCGCGGCCGATGCATGGGCGCCCCGACGCCAATTTCTCGCTGTCGGGATTGAAGACCGCGGTGCGCACCGAGGCGAGCCGGCTCGGCAAAATCACGCCGCAGGACATCAGCGATCTCTGCGCCAGCTTCCAGGCCGCAGTGCTCGATTCGACTGCCGACCGGTTGAGTGTTGGCCTGAAGCTCTTTCGCGAGCAGTTCGGCGCGCCGCGCGCGCTGGTGGCGGCCGGCGGCGTCGCCGCCAATCAGGCGATCCGCGGCGCCCTGCAAGACGTTGCGCAACGGGCCGGAACGCAGCTGATCATGCCGCCGCCCGCGCTCTGCACCGACAATGGCGCGATGATCGCCTGGGCCGGCGCCGAACGCCTGGCGCTCGGCCTGACCGACACGATGGAAGCCCAGCCGCGCGCACGCTGGCTGCTCGATGCCAACGCGACGGCGCCGGCGGGTTACAGCAAAACGCGGGCGGGATACTGAATGGTGTGGTGTCGCCACGGGCTCAGCTTCACCTCGCCCCGCGGGCGGGGAGAGGTCGGATTGCATCGCAGATGCAATCCGGGTGAGGGGGACTCTCCGCGAGTCTCTCTGTCACCGTCCCCGCGGAGCCTCCCCCTCACCCCAGCCCTCTCCCCGCAAGCGGGGAGAGGGAGTGGAGAGATCGAGCCATGACCGCGTTCCAGTCCGTCGCTGTGATCGGGGCCGGCGCCTGGGGCACGGCGCTGGCGACCGTGGCGGCGCGCGCCGGGCGGAACGTGACGCTGTGGGCGCGCACTGCGGAGCATGCGGCGCGGATCGCATCGACCCGCGAGAATCCGCGGCTGCCCGGCGTACGGCTGGCGCCTGAGATCGCCGTCACGCACGAGCTTGCCGACGCCGCAGGTGCCGACATGATCCTGATCGCAACTCCGGCTCAGCATCTGCGCGGTGCGGTCAACATGCTCGCCTCGCATCTGGCGAAGCCGGCGCCGATCATTGCCTGCGCGAAGGGTATCGAGCACGGCACCCACAAATTCATGACTGATGTCATCGCTGAAGCCGCGCCGCACGCGCAACCGGCGATCCTGTCGGGCCCGAGCTTTGCCGACGACGTCGCGCGCGGCCTGCCCACGGCGGTGACGCTGGCGGCGAAGGACGAAGCCTTGGCGAGCGCGCTGGTGCAGGCGCTGGGCTCGCCGACGTTTCGGCCCTATCACTCCACCGACATCCGCGGTGTCGAGATCGGCGGCGCCGCCAAGAACGTGCTGGCGATCGCCGCCGGCATCGTGGTCGGCCGCAACCTCGGCGCCTCGGCACTCGCCGCGCTGACCACGCGCGGCTTCAGCGAGCTGGCGCGGTTTGGGCGCGCCTGCGGCGCGCGCACGGAAACGCTCTCGGGCCTCTCCGGCCTCGGCGACCTCTTGCTGAGCTGCTCGACCGCACAATCGCGCAATTTCGCGCTCGGTATCGCGCTCGGCCGCGGCGAGGCCGCGCCGGCGGGCAAGCTGGCGGAAGGCGCGTTCACCGCGCCGGTGCTGGTCGAGCTCGCGGCGGCGCGGAACGTCGACATGCCGGTCTCGCAGGCCGTCGCCGCCATCCTGGACGGCCGGCTGACGATCGACGCCGCGATTGAGGGATTGCTGACGCGCCCCTTCAAAGCCGAGGAATAGCACCCGAGCGTCGGGTAGTACTTCACGGCCTCTGCACGCTGGTCTAGCCTAGCGGTACACCGCAGGATCCCGGTCCAACAATAATCAAACGGATCCCAGGGGAAACCGCATGCGCAAACCGCAGCACGCGATCGTTTCGATCGCCATCATCACGCTTGTCGCCACTGCCCTACCCACCGCTGCCTACACCGAGGCCGCGATCTCCTATGACGAGCTCGCCAAGAACGAGGCGGCCGCCAATGCCGAAAACGGCAAGCGGGTCGCGCCCGTCAAATCCATCGCCAATCCCTCCAATGACGTCAGCTCCGACATGCAGGCCATGATCGGCGCGCCATTTCCGCCGCACTTCAATGCAGATCCCAAAACCCCGGCGGAGTGGAAGGAACTGATCGAGCGGCGCGCAAAGCTGTCGATCGCGAACGTTCCGACGATGAAGGAGAAGCTCGGCGTCAAGGTCGAGGAGACCAAGATTGCCGGCGTGCATTGTTTCATCGTCACGCCCAGCAAGATCCCGCCCGAGAACCGGCGGCGCCTCCTGGTCCACGTCCATGGCGGCGGTTATGTGTTCGGGCCGGGTGAAGCCGCGTTGCCGGAGGCGATCATGATGGCGGGCTTTGGCGGCTTCAAGGTCATCTCGGTCGACTACCGTATGCCGCCCGATTTTCCCTATCCCGCCGCGATGGACGATGCGATGGCGGTCTGGAAGGAGGTCACCAGGGACCACGACTCCCGCCGCATGGCGATCTTCGGCACGTCGACGGGCGGCGCGATGACGCTCGCGATGGTGCTGCGGGCCAGGGACGAGAAGCTGCCGAGGCCGGCGGCGATCGCGCCGGGCACGCCGTGGTCCGACATCGACAAGGTCGGCGACACCTATGCCAGCAACGAGTGGGTCGACAACGTGCTGGTGACCTGGGACGGCTGGCTCGGCCGCGCCGCAAAGCTCTATGCCAACGGGACGGACCTGAAGAATCCCTACATCTCGCCGATCTACGGCGACTTCAAGGGCTTTCCGCCGACCATCCTGACATCGGGCACGCGCGATCTGTTCCTCAGCAACACGGTTCGCACGCATCGCAAATTGCGGCGCGCCGGCGTGATCGCTGATCTCAACGTCTATGAGGGTCAGTCTCACGCGCAGTACCAGTTCAACATCAACGTGCCCGAGACGAAGGAAGCCTTCACCGACATCGCAAGGTTCTTCGATCGATATCTGAAGGAGTGAGGGCTGCGATGGACCCGCGGATGCCCGCGCTTGTCGCGGGCATCCGCGTGCCCTAAACATCGCACCGGCGTATCCAGGAACGGGGCAGATTGCGATGAACTACTGGCTGGTGAAATCCGAACCCTCGGTGTGGTCCTGGGACCAGCAGGTCGCGAAGGGCGCCAAGGGCGAAGCCTGGACCGGCGTGCGCAATTACACCGCGCGCCAGAACCTCGTGAACATGAAGAAGGGCGACAAGGCGTTCTTCTATCATTCCAACGAGGGCAAGGAGATCGTCGGCATCGCGGAGATCATCAAGGAGGCCTACCCTGATCCGACCGACAAGACCGAGAAGTTCGTCTGCGTCGACATCAAGGCTGACAAGCCCTTGAAGACGCCGGTGACGATGGCCGCGATCAAGGCCGAGAAGAAGCTCGCAGACATGGCGCTGGTGAAATATTCGCGCCTGTCGGTGCAGCCGGTGACCGCGGAGGAGTGGAAGCTGGTCTGCAAGATGGGCGGGGTCTAATCCGCCACGAATTGTAGGGTGGGCAAAGCGAAGCGTGCCCACCCTACGGAATCCGCGCTTGCGTCTCCGGCAGCGCGAGCACCTCGCACGGCGAGGCAATGCCGCGCAGCTTGTGCAGTCCGAGCGCGATCAGCTGCATCTCCGTCTCCGCCGCAAGCGCGCCCGACACCAGCACGGTCCTGCCCAGCGGCTTGCACAATCCCTCGAGCCGGCTGGCGAGATTGACGGCGGGACCAATCGCGGTGAAGTCGAGCCTATTGGCGGCGCCGATATTCCCCCACAGGATCTCGCCGAGATGAAGCGCGGCGCCGAACCACAGCGGCGGCAGTCCTTGCGCGCTGCGCTCCGCGTTGAGATACGCCATGCCGGCTTCGGCCGCGCCTGCGGCACGCAGCGCGGCATCGCAGGCATGGCGCGGTGACGCCTCGACCACTGGAAAGATCGCAAGCACGCCATCGCCGATGAATTTCAGCACCTCACCGCCAAAGGCATGGACCGCGCCGGCGATGCGATCGAACCAGGCATCGAGCGCCGCGATGACATCGGCAGGTGGTGTGGTCTCCGACAAGGTCGTGAAATTGCGCAGATCCGCATAGAGCAGCGCCGCCTGGATGGTCTCGCCGAGATCGCGCCGCAGCGGCGCGGCCAGCACGCGCGCCGCGCTGCGCTTGCCGAGATAGGCCTCCAGCGTCGCGCGCAAGGTGGCGCGGGCGGCGAGCACGGCAAGCGGCGTCGCGGCAAAGCGCGCCGCTTCGCGCAATCGCGCGATTTCGCCCGATGTGAACGGCCGCGGTCCGATCCAGCCGAGCAGCGGGCCATCTTGTCGCCCGACGACGTCTTCGTGCACCTCGCCGGCCGCGATGTCGCGCAGCCAGCGGCGGCCGGCATCGTTGGGTAGGTCGGGCGCGAGTCCGCCCGGTGCAAAGCCGAGCGCTTCGATCACCCGGCCGGTGTCGGCGCGCCACAGCCAGGTCCGCTTCGCGATCAGGGGATGCGGCACCTCCAGCGTCAGGCTGCCGGCCGCAAGCGGCACGCCGTCGGCGACCAGATGCGCGCCGAGTTCCGCCAGCAGGCGGTCGGCCCCGGGACTGTCCGAGGCGGCGTCGACGAGCCAGGCGAGGGTAGGGGAGAGCTGCATGATCCGATGATGGCGAAGCGAGACCGACTTTGTCACGAGCAATCCTTGACGGAGCCCCGTAGCGCCGCCATGTCCCATCGTCAGCCCAAGGCAAGACCATGGATGATCGCCGATGACCGAATCCTTCGTAGTGCGACGCGAGACCCAGATCGCAGCCCCCCGCGCCACCGTCTTTGCCTATTTGACCGACCCCGAGAAGATCCTGAGTTGGATGGGCTCGGATGCGACCACCGAGCCGCATCCCGGCGGGCTCTATCTGCTGAGGGGCATCGGCCCGCGCGGCGGCGTCGGCCGCGGCGCCTTCCGCGAGGTCGTGCCGGTGCACCGCCTCGCCTACACGTTCGGCTGGGAGGGCGGACAGGAAGTGCCGCCCGGCTCGAGCCTGATCGAGATCGACCTGATCGAACGCGACGGCGGCACCCTGCTGCGCATGACCCATAGCGGCCTGCCGACCGAGGAGCAGGCGGCCGCGCACGCGACGGGGTGGGCCCATTATCTGGGACGGCTCACCACTGCGGCCGCGGGCGGCGATCCCGGCCCGGACATGGGTGTATCAACCAAGGCGTAGCTCTCGTAGGGTGGGCAAAGCCACCGGGTCGCGCGAACGCGCGCCCGATGACAGGCTCCGCGTGCCCACGCATTTTTGCGACCATGGAGAGATGGTGGGCACGGCGCTTTGCGCCTCCGCCCACCCTACGACAGTTGCGGCAGCACGACTTAAACCGCCGCGGTCGCCACCACCTGCGCCAGCAGCTGCTCGCGCCGCGCTTGCGAGCGCTGGCCTTTCATCGTCGCCGCAAAACGCTCGAGGATGCCCTCCTCGAAGGCCGTGACGATGGTGTCGTGGACGTAGCTCTTACGGCAGATCGCCGGCGTGTTGGAGAGCTTGTCGGCGGCGGCGCGGATCGCGTCCAGCACCTGCTTCTTGCGGCCGCGCTGGCTGGTCGCCGGCGTGATCCGCGAGAGCGATTCCACGACGACGGCAGAGGCCATCAGCGTGCGAAAATCCTTCAGCGAAATCTTGATACCGGCGATCTCGCGCAGGAACGCGTTCACCTGCGTGGTGTTGACCGCGCGCACGATGCCGTAGGCATCGCGATACTGGAACATGCGCTTGCCGGGAACCCCCTGCAAAATGCCGATGGCGCGGACCAGCTTGGCCGCGTCGCACTCTTTCCGCACCGCCTTGCCGCCCTTCGCCTTGAAGGTCAGCACGAAGCAGTCGTCTTCCAGCGTGACGTTGGACTTCAGCAGGGTGGTGGCGCCGCGGGTGCCGTTGAGGCGGGCATAGGATTCATTGCCGGGGCGGATCGCGGTGCGCGCGATCAGCTCGATCACGGCCGAGAGCGCGAATTCGCGCGTCGGCTCCTCGCCCGACAGGAACGCCGAGACCTTGCGCCGGATCTTTGGCAGCGCACCGACGAGCTTTTCCAGGCGATGCGCCTTGCGGTGCTCGCGAACCTTTTCCCAGTCGGCGTGATAGCGATATTGCAGCCGCCCCGCGGCAT
The DNA here is from genome assembly GCF_038969555.1 of Bradyrhizobium sp. B117. NCBI lineage: Bacteria > Pseudomonadati > Pseudomonadota > Alphaproteobacteria > Hyphomicrobiales > Nitrobacteraceae > Bradyrhizobium > Bradyrhizobium sp. B117. Next base: position 70,313 of record NZ_CP152414.1, on the reverse strand, counting down.
CGCGTCCCACGGCCTGGAGATGCGAGTTCGGATCGGCGGAGTAGCGCACCTCGCGATAGGCCGGCGGCACCGCCATGGCGTGCAGACGGCGGATGGTGCGGGCGTCGCGGATATGGGCGCCGTTGGGACGGACGAAGGAATAGCCCTTGCCGCGCCTGATACGGCGGATGGTGAGCTCATTCTGGTCGCCGAGCCGCAGGCCCAGCTCCCTCGCGAGGGCCTCGACCGTCGCCGCGGGCGCCTGGTCGAAGACTTTTTTCGGGCTGGGGCGGGCGGAACCGGCCGATTTCGGCCATTGTCCAAGGGCCTTAGCCAGCGCAATAGCGGCAGGATCGGCTGAAGCGGGCCGCATCGTCCCGAGATTCTGCTGATCCATCATAGTGTTATGCCTTGACCCTGTTTGTTGTCGTTCAATGCCGCTGTTCTGATTTTTGTTCCCTGGGGTCTCTTTTGGACCCGGGTTAGCCACTTAGGGTGTTCCGAACCGTATTGCGAGTCCCGAATCAGTGACAGACGGTTCCTAAATACCTCCATCAGGCGCATGGGCGCCCTGCGCGGGGCCTATTCCGGAGATTTGGGTAAAGAGCCGTAAGCCGCCGCTCCGGCCTGTTTCAGATTTGCGACAGCCGGCCCGCGCAGCTTGATCCGCCGTATGGCGGGCCGCTCGCCGAAGGTCCAGCTTGTGCGGCTTGTCGGGGCCGGTTAGCCCGACGCATAATCGATTCAACGATCAGGTCGGCTTGCCAGTCGCATGCGTTCGGCTTGGCGTAGGTGGAGGGAAACATGTCCGAGAAGATTTACGACGTCCCGGCGGAGTGGGCCAAGCGCGCCTGGGTCGACCAGGCCAAGTACAAGGAGATGTACGCCCGCTCGATCTCGGACCCGAACGCATTCTGGGCCGAACAGGCCAAGCGCATCGACTGGATGAAGGCGCCGACGAAAATCGAGAACGTCTCCTTCGCGCCCGGCAACATCTCGATCAAATGGTTCGAGGACGGCGTCCTCAACGTCGCCTGGAACTGCATCGACCGGCACCTGCACACCCGCGCCAACCAGACCGCGATCATCTGGGAAGGCGACGATCCCTCGCAGTCCAAGCACATCACCTACAAGGAGCTGCATGACGAGGTCTGCCGGATGGCCAACATCCTGCGCACCCGCAACGTCAAGAAAGGCGACCGCGTCACCATCTATCTGCCGATGATCCCGGAAGCGGCCTATGCGATGCTGGCCTGCGCGCGGATCGGCGCGATCCACTCGGTGGTGTTCGCCGGCTTCTCGCCTGACAGCCTCGCCCAGCGCATCAACGATTGCCAATCCAAGGTCATCATCACCGCCGATGAAGGCCTGCGCGGGGGCAAGAAGGTGCCGCTCAAGGCCAATGTCGACGCAGCGCTCACTAAAGCCGACGGCGTCGACTGGGTCGTCGTGGTCAAGCGCACCGGCGGCCAGGTCGAGATGAATCCGTCGCGCGATCTCTGGTATCACGACGCTGCCAAGATGGTGACGACGGAATGCCCGGCCGAGCACATGCACGCCGAGGACCCGCTGTTCATCCTCTACACCTCAGGTTCGACCGGCCAGCCCAAGGGCGTGCTGCACACCACGGGCGGCTACCTCGTGTTCGCCTCGATGACGCATCAATACGTCTTCGACTATCACGACGGCGACATCTACTGGTGCACCGCCGACGTCGGCTGGGTCACCGGCCACAGCTACATTCTCTATGGACCGCTGGCCAACGGCGCGACCACGCTGATGTTCGAAGGCGTGCCGAACTATCCGGACAATTCGCGGTTCTGGAACGTCATCGACAAGCACAAGGTCAACATCTTCTACACCGCGCCGACAGCGATCCGCGCCTTGATGCAGTCGGGCGACGAGCCCGTGAAGAAGACCTCGCGCGCGAGCCTGCGCCTGCTCGGCTCGGTCGGCGAGCCCATCAATCCCGAAGCCTGGGAGTGGTATTACCGCGTCGTCGGCGACGATCGCTGCCCGATCGTCGACACCTGGTGGCAGACCGAGACCGGCGGCATCCTGATCACGCCGCTGCCGGGCGCGACCAAGCTGAAGCCGGGCTCGGCGACGCAGCCGTTCTTCGGCGTCGTGCCCGAAATCGTCGATGCCGACGGCAAGGTGCTGGAGGGCGAAACCACCGGCAATCTCTGCCTGACGCGCTCCTGGCCCGGCCAGATGCGCACGGTCTATGGCGACCACGCCCGCTTCGAGCAGACCTATTTCTCGACCTACAAGGGCAAATACTTCACCGGCGACGGCTGCCGGCGCGATGCCGACGGCTATTACTGGATCACCGGCCGTGTCGACGACGTCATCAACGTCTCCGGCCATCGCATGGGCACCGCGGAAGTCGAGAGCGCGCTGGTCGCACATGACAAGGTCTCGGAGGCCGCCGTGGTCGGCTTCCCGCACGACATCAAGGGCCAGGGCATCTACGCCTATGTCACGCTGATGGCCGGCGTCGAGCCGACCGACGACCTGCGCAAGGAGCTCGTGACCTGGGTGCGCAAGGAGATCGGCCCGATCGCCTCGCCCGACCAGATCCAGTTCGCGCCGAGCCTGCCCAAGACGCGCTCCGGCAAGATCATGCGCCGCATCCTGCGCAAGATCGCCGAGGACGAGCCGGGCAGCTTGGGCGACACCTCGACCCTGGCCGATCCCGCCGTGGTCGACGACCTCGTCAAGAACCGGCAGAACAAGAAGTCGGCGTAAGGCACGCTCTCGTGCCCCGGACGCAGCGCAGCGCGCCTTCGCGGTGCGCTGCTGAGCCGGGGCCCATCCAGCCGCGCCTAAGGAAACACTGGGTCCCGGCTCTGCGCAGCAACGCTACGCGTTGCAGCGCGTCCGGGACACGAGACCGCGTCACCCGCTCCACGCCCCCTCAACAACGCCGGTTCACATCCTCACGCTCTTGTCAGGGCGCGAGCCGGCATGGCCGCATCTTTCCGGTCGAGTGTTGTTTTCTTGTCATTTACTTTATTTCGAACATTTCCTTTGTTCCCCCCGCTGGCGGGCCCTTGGCGGCCGCGCGTGGAAACCATCCGGTTAACGCGCGCGGTTAAGATTGTCTGGGCATGCTGGGGATTGCCGGTTGTGCGTAGATTTCAACGAATCCGTTCAAGGGGAAATTCGATGTCGATGAGGATTGCGGTGGCGTTGGCCGCCACCATCGGAGCAGGGGTCTTGATGTCGACGGCGGCCGAGGCGCGGCCGGAAATGGTGGGAGCGCATCTCGCCGACTATTCGCCGGGCACCATCGTGGTCAAAACCAGCGAGCGACGGCTCTATCTCATCCTCGATAACGGCCACGCCGTGCGCTACCCGGTCGGCGTCGGCAGGTCCGGCAAGCAGTGGGCCGGCACCACCCGCATCGACGGAAAGTATCGCAATCCGGCCTGGTCGCCGCCCGCCGAGGTCAAGCGCGACAAGCCGAACATGCCGGACGTGATTCCGGGCGGCTCGCCGCGCAATCCGATGGGCGTTGCGGCGATGACGCTGGCCGGCGGCGAATACGCCATCCACGGCACCAACGTGCCGGGCTCGGTCGGCGGCTTCGTCTCCTACGGCTGCATCCGCATGCTCAACGACGACATCACCGATCTCTACGGCCGTGTCTCGGTCGGCACGACGGTGGTCGTGACGCGCTGATCGAACAGATCAGGACAGGACACAGAAAGCCGCGTCATCCGACGCGGCTTTTTTGCTACCAGAAGCGCCAGCTGCGGGCGCACCAGCCGTCGCGATGGCCACCATTGTAGCTGCGCGCGTAACCGCCGGCGAGCAACGCCGCTGAAACGTTGGCGGTTCGCCTGGTCGCGACGTCGGCAAGCACGCGGCCGTATTTGTCCTGGCCAAGATTGTAGATCGTCACACCGCCCTGGCCGAGCAGGTTGCGCAGCGCGTCGCTGGCGGCTTCGGCCTTATCCAGCTCGTCCTGACAGGATGCTTTCATCTCGGGCGCGTCGATACCGCGCAGACGGACGCGTGCGACGAGATCGCGGCCACCCTGCTGATGCACGCGCGCGAGGAAAGTATCGCCGTCGACGGTCCTGATGACATCGACCGCCAGGCGCGTGTCGGAATTGCCGGACTGCTGCAGGATGATTTTGGCATCGCGCGACTGTCCGTCATCCGCATGCGGAATGGGCCAGATCGTGCCCTGGCGGAAGCCGAGCACAATCGCCGTCACGACGCCGACCACGAACATCCACGGCAGCAATCCGGAGAAGCGGCGGCTGAACGGCGAGCCGCTGTATGAGCGCCGGTAGGGATGATTGGGGTCGAAGCGCGACATCCGCGCACGCTAGGGCTGAGTCGGCTGAACCGGCAAGATGCCTTAAAAATCCGAGGCGATCCCTTTCCGCTCCCAATCGCCGTAGCGGGTGGGTTCAGGCCCCTTCGGTCCCTGCAATTCCTTGGGCGCCGCTTCGGCATGCGCCTTAGCCGCAGCCTGCCGGCGCGCTTCGGCTTCGGCCAGCGCGCGCTGGGCGGCCGGCGAAAGCTGCTTGCGATCGGGAGCGGAGGGCTGGTCACTCATCGTGGACGGTTCCTAGCGCAGGATCACGGCACACGCGAGGTCCAATATCGCATTGCTGAAATGGTGATCGTGGCCTGCAAAGGCGAGATGCCATTCTTACATTTGGCATATTCGCGTGCCAGATGTGGATTCGTTAAGGCATGCGCCCATCGCGGCGGAACTGCCGCTCGCTCAGAACCTTGCTTCCGCATGCCATCTCAACGTTTCGCCCCTCCGTCCGAAGTGCCTGGTCTTGCGGCACGGCGGATTGCCGCCGACATCCTGGACGGCGTGCTGCACAAGCATCGCACGCTTGACGACCAGCTCGACGGCGGCGGCGCTCACCCTGGACTGAAGACACTGGCCGACCGCGACCGCGCGCTGATGCGCCGCCTGGTCGCGACCGTGCTGCGCCGGCTCGGCACACTCGGCCATGTGCTGTCCCGCCTGCTCGACAAGGGCATTCCTTCCGATGCGCCGCGCGCGCAGAGCGCGCTCTTGATCGGCGCCGCACAGATCCTCTGGATGGACGTGCCCGATCACGCTGCGGTGGATCTCTCCGTGCGCCTCGTGCAATCAGATCGCCGCGCTGCGCGCTATGCAGGTCTCGTCAATGCCGTGCTGCGCCGCTGCGCGCGCGAGGGCAAGGCGCTGGTCGAGGAAGTCGCCAATCAATCGCTGGATCTGCCGCCCTGGCTGCTCGCGCGCTGGAGCGCGCATTACGGCGAGGCGACCGCGAGGGAGATGGCGCTGGCGCTCGGCCACGAGCCCTCGCTCGATCTCACCGTCAAGTCGGACGCCGCGCAATGGGCGAGCCGGCTGCATGGCGAGACGCTGCCGACCGGGACGGTGCGGATGCTGCTGCACGGCTCGGTGACGATGCTGCCGGGCTTTGCCGAAGGACAATGGTGGGTGCAGGATGCCGCCGCCGCGCTGCCGGCGCGGCTGTTCGGCGACACCAAGGGCAAGTCCATTGCCGATCTCTGCGCCGCGCCCGGCGGCAAGACCGCTCAGCTGGCGTTATCAGGCGCGCAGGTCACCGCGATCGACCGCTCGCCGGCCCGGGTGGCGCGGCTGCGCGAGAATCTGGCGCGGCTGTCGCTCCAGGCCGAGACTATCGTCGCCGACGCCGTGGAATGGGCCGGCCCGTCAGAAGGTTTTGACGGCATCCTGATCGATGCGCCCTGCACCTCGACCGGCACGATCCGCCGTCATCCCGATGTCGCGTGGCTCCGGCAGGAATCCGATATCGCGACGCTGGCCGCGCTCCAACAGCGGTTGCTGAAGAAATCCATCTCGCTGCTGAAGCCCGGCGGGACGCTGGTCTACTGCACCTGCTCGCTGGAACCGGAGGAGGGCGAGCAGGCGATCGCTGCCCTGCTCCAGGCCGAGTCCGGCCTGCGGCGCGTGCCGATCGAAGCTTCCGAGGTGTCGGGACTGAGCGAGATCGTCACCTCCGAGGGCGACCTCCGCACCCTGCCCAGCCATCTGCCGAACCCCGATCCCAAGCTCGGCGGGCTCGACGGATTTTACGCGGCCCGGCTCGTTAAATCCTGATTTTGCACCGGATTTTGCCACCACGATCCTGATTCGGACCGTTCAAGGTGGTGTCAGCCGTCCGATTTTGGGATTAATAAGGATTCGTCGGAATCCTCTCCCCTCCAAGGCAAGGCGTGTCGGTCGCTCAACGCAGACGTATCTCGACGCTGGTGATGAACCGCTTCGCGCGGAACATGCTCGCGCGCGCGACCGGCGGCCCCGTTGCGCTGTCGCGGGTCTGGCCCGGCCGTACCGACCGGCTCATCATCGCGCCGCATGATCTGCGTACCGCGGATGCGACCCGCGCCGCGGAGATCTATGCCGGCCGCTTTGTGTTCGCCGGCAAGATCGTCAATTGCCATGGCCGCTCGATCTTTGATCTCGAGCCGCCGTCCGAGGATTGGGAGGTCGCGCTGCTCGGCTTCGGCTGGCTGCGCCATTTACGTGCCGCCGACACTGCGCTGACGCGGGCCAATGCGCGCGCGCTGGTCGAGGACTGGATCGCAAACCCCGCCAACAAGCGCCGCCCGGTCGCACGACGCGCGGACGTGCTGGCGCGGCGCGTGATCTCGCTATTGTCGCAGGCGCCGCTGGTGCTGGGCGACACCGACAACAAATTCTATCGCCGTTACTTGCGCGCGCTCGCGCGCGAGATCCGCTTGCTGCGTTACAGCATGGTCGACATCCCCGACGGGGTGCCGAAGCTCCAGGTGCTGATCGCGCTGTGCTACACGGCACTGTGCCTCGCCAATCAGGCGCGTCACATCCGCAGCGTCTCGAAAAAACTCTCGGACGAGTTGCAGCGGCAGATCCTGCCCGATGGCGGACACATCTCGCGCAACCCGGGCGCGCTGATCGAGCTCTTGATCGACCTGTTGCCGCTGCGGCAGACTTTCGCCGCGCGCAACATCGCGCCGCCGCCGGCGCTGCTCAATGCGATCGACCGCATGATGCCGATGCTGCGCTTCTTCCGCCACGGCGACGGTAATTTCGCGCTGTTCAACGGCATGAGCGCGACGCCCTCGGACCTGCTCGCGACGCTGCTCGCCTATGACGACACCCACGGCGCGCCGATGGCGAACATGCCGCATACCGGCTTCCAGCGCCTCGATGCCGGCCAGACCACTGTGATTATCGACACCGGCCCGCCGCCGCCGGCTGGCGTCAGCCACGACGCCCATGCCGGCTGCCTGTCGTTCGAACTGTCGTCCGGCATCAGCCGCATCGTCACCAATTGCGGCATGCCGACCACGGGCCGTGACAATTGGCGACCGTTCGCGCGCGGCACCGCGGCGCATTCGACGCTGACCTATCACGACACATCCTCATGCCAGTTCGTCGAGATGTCGGCGATGAAGCGGCTGCTGCACGGCTCGCCCGTCACCAGCGGGCCGGTCGAGGTCGAGAGCTATCGCGAGGTGGTGCAGAACGGCACGCTGCTGACGACCTCGCATGACGGCTATCTCTCTAAATTCGGCGCGATCCATCGCCGCGTACTGATGATCGCCAATGACGGCGCGCGCATCGACGGCGAGGACACGCTGTCGCCGCCGCAGGGCGGGCGCTTCAAGGGCGCGGACGCCGATTTCGCGCTGCGCTTCCATCTGCATCCGGCCGTCAAGGCGAGCCGGCTGTCGGATGCGCGCGGCGTCATGCTGGTGCTGCCGAACCGCGACGTCTGGACCTTTGAGGCATTGGACGACAAGGTCGATCTCGAAGACAGCGTGTTCCTGGCCGGCAATGACGGCCCCCGCCGCACCGCCCAGATCGTGATCCGCCAGGACGCGCGGCAAGCGCCCTCGATCCGTTGGAGCTTTGTCCGCTCCACCGCCTCGCCGACCGTCACCAATGCCCGCCGTAACGCCCGGCGCGAGCCGGAACTTCCGCTGTAAACAGGCGCGATCCGGTCCTATCCAAAGCGTTTTCGAGCGACGTGGATACCGGTTCGCGTAAAGAAAACGCGTCAAAACAAGAACGTAGAGCCCCGTTCCGATTCCATCGGAACGGAAATGGCTCTACCCGTTGAGACACGCGTCAAAAGCTGCTATCGAGCCCTCGCTCGCGCGACTGGCGACCTTGGATGGAGCACCATCGGGAAGCGCGACACATATCTGCCGCGCGCCTGGGCATAGACACTCCCTTAGCTGAGGATCTTGCTCATGACTGACCAACCCCGCCGCGTCACCCGCGCCCTTCTCTCCGTTTCCGACAAGACCGGCCTGATCGAGTTCGCCAAAGCGCTTGCCGCGCACGATGTCGAGCTGGTCTCGACCGGCGGCACTGCGAAAGCGATCGCCGCGGCCGGCCTCAAGGTGAAGGACGTCTCCGACCTCACCAGCTTCCCCGAGATGATGGACGGCCGCGTTAAGACGCTGCATCCGAAGGTGCATGGCGGCCTGCTCGCGATCCGCGACAACAAGGAGCATGCGGAGGCGATGAAGGCGCATGGCATCGCGCCGATCGACCTGCTCGTCGTCAATCTCTATCCGTTCGAGGCCACCGTCGAGAAGGGTGCGGGCTTCGAGGATTGCATCGAGAACATCGACATCGGCGGCCCCGCGATGATCCGCGCCGCGGCGAAGAACCATGACGACGTCGCCGTCGTGGTCGAGGCCGACGACTACAAGGCTGTGCTCGACGAGCTCGCCGCCAACAAGGGTGCGACCACGCTGAAGCTGCGCCGGCGGCTGGCCGCAAAGGCCTATGCGCGCACCGCGGCCTATGACGCCGCGATCTCGAACTGGTTCAACCGCCAGCTCGAGATCGACGCACCCGACTTCCGCGCCTTCGGCGGCAGACTGATCCAGTCGCTGCGCTATGGCGAGAACCCGCACCAGACCGCCGCGTTCTATGCCACGCCGGACAAGCGCCCGGGCGTGTCGACCGCGCGGCAGCTGCAGGGCAAGGAGCTCTCCTACAACAACATCAACGACACCGATGCGGCTTATGAATGCATCGGCGAGTTCGACGCCAAGCGCACCGCGGCCTGCGTCATCGTCAAGCACGCCAATCCTTGCGGCGTCGCCGAAGGCGCGAATCTCGTCGAGGCCTATCGCAGGGCGCTCGCCTGCGATTCCACTTCGGCGTTCGGCGGCATCATCGCGATGAACCGTCCGCTCGACGCCGACACCGCGCGTGAGATCACGAAGATCTTCACCGAGGTGATCATCGCGCCCGATGCCAGCGAGGAGGCGATCGCCATCATCGGCGGGAAGAAAAACCTGCGCCTGCTGCTCGCCGGCAGCCTGCCCGATCCGCGCGCGCCCGGCCTCACGGCCAAGACGGTTGCCGGCGGCCTCCTGGTGCAGAGCCGCGACAACGCCGTGGTCGACGACATGACGTTCAAGGTCGTGACCAAGCGCGCGCCGACCGATGCCGAGATGCGCGACCTGAAATTCGCGTTCCGGGTCGCCAAGCACGTCAAGTCCAACACCATCATCTACGCCAAGGATCTCGCCACCGTCGGCATCGGCGCGGGCCAGATGAGCCGCGTCGATTCAGCCCGCATCGCCGCGCGCAAGGCCCAGGATGCCGCGAACGAGCTGAAGCTCGCCGAGCCGCTCACCAAGGGCTCGGTCGTGGCGTCGGACGCGTTCTTCCCGTTCGCCGACGGCATGCTCGCCTGCATCGAAGCCGGCGCCACCGCCGTGGTGCAGCCCGGCGGCTCGATGCGCGACGACGAGGTGATCAAGGCTGCCGACGAGCACGGCATCGCCATGGTGTTCACGGGCACAAGGCATTTCAGGCATTGAGGCCCCCGCCGTCGTGCACCGAACTCTCAACGGGTCGTCCCCGCGAACGCGGGGACCAATAACCCCAGGGAGAAATCGCAGCGCGAGCTGGTAACTACGTGTCGTCGCCAAATCACGCCCTGTGGTTATGGGTCCCGGCTCTGCGCTCCGCTTCGCTGCGCTTGTCCGGGACGACAGCGGAGCTAATTCTCCCGCACCCGCATCAACAACCCCAGCCCCGTAACGAAAAACACCACCAGCACGGCCATGCCGGCCTTCTGGCTCGCCGTTGCAGCGGTGATCATCCCGATCAGCAGCGGGCCGATGAAGGACGTCACCTTTCCGGTCAGCGCGAACAGACCAAAATACTGCGCGATGCGGTCCTTCGGCGCGAGGTGGATCAGCAGCGTGCGCGAGGCGGCCTGAAGCGGGCCGCCGGCCGCGCCGATGAGACAGCCCAGCACGAGATAGGCGCGCTCGGCCGCGCTCGAGAACAAGGGGGCGCCTGCTTGCGGCGGCGTCACCTTCACAAACAGCACGCTGTCCTTGTCGACCAGGAGGATCGCCGCCACCGCCAGCAGCAGGATCAGCAGGCTGCCGGCGATGACGCGCTTCGGTCCGAGACGATCATCCAGCTTGCCGCCAAGCCACGCGCCGAACGTGCCGGCGATCGCGAGCATGATGCCGAAGGTGCCGATCTGGATCGTGTGCCAGCCGAACGTGCCCGCGGCGTAAATGCCGCCGAACGCGAACAGCGACACCAGGCCGTCGGTGTAGATCATGTTGGCAAGCAGGAACGCCGCGAGCGATTTCTGTTGCGGCAGGCTCCTGATCGATTGCCTCAGCTCCGATAGTCCTTCGCGCAGCGCCTCGCGCACCGGCCGCTTTGCCGGATAGTCCGGCGTGAACAGGAACATCGGCGTCACGAAGATGATGAACCATATCCCGGTCAAAGGCCCGGCGGCGCGGTCGCCCTGGTGGGTTGCGGGATCAAGCCCGAACAGCGGCTTGAAGCCGAGCAGCGTGAGTCCGGTCTCGGGATTCGCAGCGAGGAAGCCGAGCACGATGATCAGGCTGACGATGCCGCCGATGTAACCCGTGGCCCAGCCAGTGCCGGAGAGCCGGCCGATCCGATCCGGCGGCACCAAGGTCGGCATCATCGCATTGTTGAACACGGTGGCGAATTCCGCGCCGACGCTGGCGAGCGCCACCGCGGTGAGCAGCGGCGGAATGATCGAGGGATCGCCGGGCTTGCCGATCCACAGCGTGCAGGATGCCAGCACCAGCACGGCACCGAATCCCGCAATCCACGGCTTCCTGCGGCCGGACGCATCGGCGATGGCGCCCAGCACGGGTGACATCAGCGCGATCGCGAGGCCCGCGGCCGCCATCGCAAAGCCCCACAGCGATTGGCCCGTGGCAGCAGTTGGCGCAACGCTGGTGGCGAAATAGGGCGCGAACACGAAAGTCGTGATCAACGTGAAATAAGGCTGCGCGGCCCAATCAAAGAAGATCCAGCTGACGACGGCGGCGCGCGGCGGGTAGGTCCGCTGCGCATCCAGACGCGCATCCGAGGCAATCGTCGTCATCATCAAATCCCCATCACGAACAGTTTGCCTCGTCCACGGCGCAACCCGTATAGCATGACAGGGACGCATGTGAATTGGCTCCAGGGCGTAGCGAGAGTTTGATGATGTCGTCATATTCGACACGGCGCACATTTATCGCGATCATCGCCACCTTGGCGTTTGGCCTTGCGCCCGCGACCGCACAGGATGCGCGAAAACCCTACGTTCCTCCGGCGCTCGACACCGTGCACGCGATCTCCGCCGAGCACGGCATGGTGGTGGCGCAGGAGAATATCTCTGCGCGTGTCGGCGCCGATATCCTGCGACGCGGCGGCAATGCGGTCGATGCCGCGGTCGCCACCGGCTTTGCAATGGCCGTGACCTATCCCCGCGCCGGCAATATCGGCGGCGGCGGCTTCATGGTGATCCATTCGGCCGAGCGTAACGAAGACATCACGATCGACTATCGCGAGACGGCGCCAGCAGCGACCACGCCGCAGATCTTCCTTGGCACGGACGGCAAGCCTGATGTCACGAAGTCGCGAGACTCTGCACTGGGCATCGGCGTCCCCGGTACCGTTGCCGGTCTTTCCCTGGCGCTTGAGAAATATGGCTCGGGCAAGTTCACGCTGGCGCAACTGCTCGAGCCTGCGATCGCGCTCGCGCGCGACGGCTTCGTCATCACCGACGACCTCGCCGACACGCTCCCGGGCTGGCACCGGCGTTTCGTGCGCTGGCCGTCCTCGACGAAGATCTTCTCGCGGCCCGACGGCACCTCGCTCGGTGAAGGCGACAGGCTGGTGCAGAGCGACCTTGCCGACACGCTGGCGGCGATCGCGACGCAGGGTCCGCGCGGCTTCTACGAAGGGCCGGTTGCGGAAAAGCTCGCCAAGGCCGTCACCGATGCCGGCGGCATCATGACGGCGGCGGATCTGAACTCCTATCAGGCGGTGATCCGCACGCCGGTGCGCGGCACCTATCGCGGCTACGACATCGTCTCGATGCCGCTGCCGTCCTCTGGTGGCGTGGTTCTGGTGGAGACACTCAACATCCTCGAGGGCTATCAGCTCGCCGGTTTGAAGCAGGGCTCGGCGGCATCGCTGCATCTGTTGATCGAGGCCATGAAGCGCGCCTATGCGGACCGCGCGCGCCATCTCGGCGATCCCGCCTTCGTCACCGCGCCAACCGAGACGCTCATCGCGAAGGACTACGCCGCCAAGCTGCGCGCGGGCATCTCTGCCGATCGCGCCACGCCGTCGAAGGATCTCGCCTCCTTGCCACCCGTGCCGCGCGAGGGCACCAACACAACGCACTTCTCCGTCGTCGACAGCTACGGCAACGCCGTCAGCAACACCTATACGCTGAACTTCAGCTACGGCGTCGGCCTCGTTGCCGACGGCACCGGCGTGTTGCTCAACAACGAGCTCGACGATTTCACCGCGGCGGTCGGTGCCGCCAACGCCTATGGCCTCGTCGGCTTCGAGGCCAACCTGCCCGGTCCCGGCAAGCGGCCGCTATCCTCGATGTCGCCGACCATCGTGCTGAAGGACGGCAAGCCGGTGCTGGTGACGGGATCGCCGGGCGGCAGCTTCATCATCTCAACCGTGCTCCAGGTGATCGTCAACGTCCTCGACTACAAGATGGATGTCGCCGCGGCCGTTGACGCCCCGCGGCTGCATCACCAATGGTTGCCGGACGAGGTGCGCGTCGAGCGCGGCTTCCCTGACGACGTGCTGTCCGCGCTGAAAGCGATGGATCACCATATCGTCGTGCCGATGGGACAGACATCGGCCAACTCCATCCTCGTCACGCCGAACGGGCCGTTCGGCGCACCCGATCCGCGCACGCGAGGCGCAGAGGCAGCAGGGCAGTAATTCTGCCCTGCATGGCGCAAAGAGCTGCTTCGGCTTGCGCAAGCCGCCGCGCGTGCTACCACCGCCCGGCCAAAGAAACTGCCGGGAAACGCACATGACCATCGCCGATCCGAACCAGCGCATCGAACGCGCCGAGATCGAGGACACCAGCCTACTCGCCTTCTATCGCGACATGAACGTCGCCGAACGCCGGACCTTCTGGGCCTGCGCGGCGGGCTGGGCGCTCGACGGCATGGACTTCATGATCTATCCGCTGGTGATCGGCACCATCATCGCGCTGTGGAAGGTCGACGCGGCCTCGGCCGGTCTTGCCGGCACGGTGACGTTGCTCGCATCCGCGATCGGCGGCTGGCTCGGCGGCTATCTCTCCGACCATATCGGCCGGGTCAGGACACTCCAGATCACCATCATCTGGTTCTCGTTCTTCTCGCTGGTCTGCGCCGTCGTGCAGAATTTCGACCAGCTGCTGATCGCGCGCGCCGTGCTCGGCCTCGGCTTCGGCGGCGAATGGGCCGCCGGCGCGGTGCTGATGGGCGAGGCGATCCGGCCGCAATATCGCGGACGCGCGGTCGGCTCGGTGCAGTCGGGCTGGGCGGTCGGATGGGGCCTTGCGGTGCTGTCGCAGGCGATCCTGTTCTCGCTGATGCCGGCGGAGACGGCGTGGCGCTGGATGTTCGTGATCGGCGCGCTGCCGGCGCTGCTGGTGTTCTACATCCGCCGCTCCGTCACCGAGCCGGAGATCGCGGCGGAGGCGCGCGCCAGGCAGGCGGCGAGCGGCGACCGGCCGGCGCTCTGGGAAATCTTCTCAGGCCCGATCCTGAAGACCACGATCCTGGCGTCGCTGATGGCGACGGGCTGCCAGGGCGGGTACTACGCCATCACCTTCTGGGTGCCGCAGTTTTTGACCAAGGAGCGGCATCTGTCGATCGTCGGCTCGACCGGCTATCTCTCGACGCTGATCATCGGCTCCTTCATCGGCTATCTCACCGGCGCCTGGCTCGCCGACCGGATCGGACGGCGCAATCTGTTCCTGATCTTCTCGATCGGCGCGATGGCCGTGGTGCTGCTCTATACGCAGCTGCCGCTCACCAACGAGATCCTCTGGGTGCTCGGCTTCCCGCTGGGCTTCTTCGCCTCGGGCTATTTCTCGGGGATCGGCGCGTTCCTGACCGAGCTCTATCCGACGCGGCTGCGCGGCTCGGGGCAGGGCTTCTGCTACAATTTCGGCCGCGGCATCGGCGCGCTGTTTCCGTTCCTCGTCGGCGCATTGTCGGCGACGACGTCGCTTGCGAATGCCATCGCGATCTTCGCGGTGGTGGCCTATGTGGTGTTCTTCATCGCGGCGTTTGCGCTGCCCGAGACGCGCGGGCGCGTGTTGCACGCGGATTGACTGTCATTCCGGGGCGCCCGAAGGGCGAACCCGGAATCTCGAGATGATGGCGCGAGATTCCGGGTTCGATGCTTCGCATCGCCCCGGAATGACGGTGGAGAGGCTTACCGCCCCACCTGATACGGCCCGCCCTTCTCCAGCGCACGCGCATAAGCCGGCCGCGCATGGATGCGCTCCAAAAACGCCATCGCCTTGGGATGGCCCTGCTCCAGCCCGCCGCGCGCTTGCGCAGCTTCGAGCGGGAAGCTCATCTGGATATCGGCCGCAGTGAACTCGTTGCCGGCAAACCACTCGCTCTTGGCAAGCTCGCCTTCCCAGTAATCCATATGCTGCTTGAGCTGCGGATTGACGAGCGCGGTGAGCGCCTGGTTCGAGACCTTTCGCACCAGCGGGCGAAGCAGCGCAGGCGCGCGCTTCGGCATCAGCGTGAACAGCAGTTTTAACAGCAGCGGCGACATCGCGGATCCCTCCGCGTAGTGCAGCCAATAGGTGAAGCGCAGCCGCTCCGGCGTGTTCGGCGGCGGGATCAGACGGCCGTTGCCGTAGGTCGCGACGATATATTCGATGATGGCACCGGACTCGGCGATGGTGTTGCCGTTGTCGGTGATCACAGGCGACTTGCCGAGCGGATGGATCGCGCGCAGCTCCTTCGGCGCGCGCATGTCCGGCTGGCGCTGGTAGCGCACGATCTCGTAGGGCACGCCCAACTCCTCGAGCAGCCACAGCACGCGCTGCGAGCGGGAATTGTTGAGGTGATGAACGGTCAGCATCGCGAGGGTCCCCAAGCTAGGCGTGGTCGATCGGCCGCGCCGTTCGTGCCAGCCCGGGATCACAATGTCGAGCCGTCGGTACAGATATTTTCGCCCGGGTATATTGACGAATATAATTTACCCGGGTATTAAGTCGCCAACGCTGCTCAAATATGGCAATGATTCCAATGCAGAAGATTTTCACCGCTTTCCAGGGCCCGCATCGCCTGGTGTCCGGGCCGGCCGGAGAGGTGGCGCTGGTCGTCAAGCGGGTGGCGCCAAGGCCGGACGAGCCCATCCTCATCTTCGAGGACGCCACGGGCCGATCGATCGACTTCGATCTGCGCGGCGGAGATCGCGAGGTGCTGGCGCGGTTGGCGAAGCTGATCCCGCCCCCGATTGAGGAGACCGCACCACCAAGCGAGCCGCGCGGGCGCGGCCGGCCAAAGCTCGGCGTGGTCGCGCGCGAGGTGACGCTGTTGCCGCGGCACTGGGAGTGGCTCAACGCGCAAGCAGGCGGTGCCTCGGTCGCGTTGCGCAAGCTCGTCGATGAGGCACGGCGCGCGAGCGGCGACAAGGACCGCGAGCGGCAGGCACGCGATGCGGCCTATCACTTCATGTCCACCATGGCCGGCAATCTGCCGCAGTTCGAGGAAGCCTCACGCGCCCTGTTCGCGGATGACCGGCGACGTTTCACCGGACTGATCGCCGACTGGCCGACCGACATCCGCGACCACATCGTGAAGCTCGCCTACAGCGACCGCGCTTAAGGCGCGGCGTTCCTCCCAACCCCATCGACGGCCGAGCCGCGCATTGCGCGGCAACGGTTTTGCGCGCCCTGACGAAAGGCACATCCATGTCCACGCCCACGCCACTCTGGACCACCTTCCTCCGCTTCCTCGCACCGCTGATGCTGAGCAACGCGTTGCAATCGCTGTTCGGCACAATCAGCAACGTCTATCTCGGCCAGCTGATCGGCGTCGATGCGCTCGCGGCGGTGTCGACGTTCTTTCCGGTGATGTTCTTCCTGTTCGCCTTCGTCATGGGCCTCAGCACCGGCGCCACCGTTCTGATCGGCCAGGCCTTTGGCGCCGGCGAACACAACAAAATCAGAAGCGTCGTCGGAACGACACTCGCGGTCGGGCTCCTGCTCTCGATTTCCGTCGCATTGATCGGTGGGCTCTTCAGCCGGCAATTGATGATGGCGCTCGCAACGCCCGCCGACATTCTCGATCAGGCCAGCGCCTATGCGCGCATCATGCTGTTGACGATGCCGCTCGGCTTCGTCTTCCTGCTGATGACGGCGATGATCCGCGGCGTCGGCGATGCGCTCACGCCGCTGCTGGCGCTGGCGTTGTCAACGGCGACCGGCCTGATCCTGACGCCGATGCTGATCCGCGGCTCGCTCGGATTGCCCGCCGCAGGCATCACCAGCCCGGCCTGGGCGGCTGCGATCGCCAACGTGCTGACGCTGATCGCGCTGGCCATCTATCTGCTGCGGACAAAACATGCGCTCGCGCCAGACAGCAGACTGCTGCGTCATCTCCGGCTCAATCGCGCCGTGCTCGGAAAAATCCTCGGCATTGGGCTGCCGAGCGCCATCGGCATGGTGGTGATGGCGATCGCCGAGCTGGTGCTGCTCGGCCTCGTCAACGGTTTTGGATCCGACGCCACAGCCGCCTATGGCGCGGTCAACCAGGTGATGGGCTATACCCAGTTCACGGCGCTGTCGATCTCGATCGCGGTCTCGATCCTGGGCGCGCAGGCGATCGGCCGCGGCGACAGCGCTGGGCTCGACGGCATCGTGCGCACCGGGCTCGCGTTCAACCTCGTGCTGACTGGCGGGCTGGTGGTGCTGATCTATCTCGTGCCGCGCGCCGTGCTCGGCCTCTTCATTACCGACGGCGCCGTGCTCGATCTGGCCAAGGGACTGCTCACTATCGCCCTGTGGAGTTCGGTGCCGTTCGGCCTCGCCACCGTATTCTCCGGTGCGATGCGTGCGGCCGGCGTGGCGCTGACACCGATGCTGCTCTCGATCTTCGCCATTGTCGCGATCGAGCTGCCGTCGGCGGTGATCCTGAGCCGCACGATCGGCCTTGCGGGCGTGTGGGCGGCCTATCCGATCGTGTTCTGCGCCATGCTCGTTTTGCAGATGGGCTATTACCTGCTGGTCTGGCGCAGGCGCGCGATCCGCCGTCTGGTCTGATCATCAAAGTATTATGACCGTCATTAAACGGTGGACCCGTGGCGCGCGCTGCGCCACAATGGGTAAAAAGCGACATCAGGGAGAACGATCTTGACCCGCACAGCCCCGCAATTCCTGTTCGATTTCGGCAGCCCGAACGCCTATCTCAGCCACCTCGCCATCCCCGCGATCGAGCAGCGCATCGGCGTCAAGTTCGAATATGTGCCGATCCTGCTCGGCGGCATCTTCAAATCGACCAACAACAAGTCGCCGGCCGAGACGCTCGCCGGCATCAAGAACAAGCGCGAATTCCAAGAGGTCGAGACCGAGCGCTTCGTCAAGCGCTTCAAGGTCCAGCCCTATGTCTTCAATCCGCACTTCCCGGTCAATACGCTGAACCTGATGCGCGTGGCCATCGCCGCGCAGCTCGAGGGCGTCTTCGAGAAATACGTGGACGCCGCCTTCCACCACATGTGGCGCGAGCCGAAGAAGATGGACGATCCTGAAATCGCGGCGAAGGCGCTGGCGTCCTCCGGTCTCGATGCGCAAAAGCTGTTTGCCCGCGCCCAGGAGCCCGAGGTCAAGGGCAAGCTGATCAAGAACACCGAGGAGGCGGTCGCCCGCGGCGCCTTCGGCTCGCCAACCTTCTTCGTCGGCAACGAAATGTTCTTCGGCAAGGAGCAGCTGCGCGAGGTCGAGGAGATGGTGTCGGGGACGTAGTCCCCCCAATCTCCGGCGACAGAATGTGATCGCGATAGCATTCTGGATTGCTTCGCTTCGCTCGCAATGACGACTATAGATGGACCGCCAATAGCAACAAAAAGGAATATCCCATGCGCATTCTCGTGGTCGGCGCCGGCGCCATCGGCGGCTATTTTGGTGGCAGGCTGTTGCAGGCCGGCCGCGACGTCACCTTCCTGGTCCGGCCGCGCCGCGCCGGCGAGCTCGCGAGCGCTGGCCTCGTCATCAAGAGCCCGAATGGCGACGTGACCCTAAAGAATCCGCCGACCGTGCAGGCCGACGCGCTCAAGGACAAGTTCGACGTCGTTCTGCTCAGCTGCAAGGCGTTCGACCTCGATGACGCCATCAAGTCGTTTGCCCCGGCGGTCGGGCCGAACACGGCGATCATCCCAATGCTCAACGGCATGAAGCATCTCGACACGCTCGATGCGAAGTTCGGCAAGGAGCGCGTGCTCGGCGGCCTCTGCGCCATCGCCGCGACGCTGAACGAGAAGCGCGAGGTGGTGCAGCTCCAGCCGATGCAGTCGCTCAATTACGGCGAGCGCGACGGCAAGCTGTCGGATCGCGTCAAGGCGATCGACGAGGCTTTCAAGAGCGGCATCAATGGCGCCGCCGCGAGCCAGAACATCATGCAGGACATGTGGGAGAAATGGGTGTTCCTGTCCTCGCTCGCCGCCAGCACCAGCCTGATGCGCACCTCCGTCGGCAACATCCTGGCCGCGCCCGGCGGCAGGGACTTTCTGCTCGGCATGCTGGACGAGACCAGCGCCATCGCGACCGCGTCAGGCTACGCGCCGGGCGGCCCGTTCTTCGAGCGCGTGAAGGGGAATCTGACGACCGAAGGCTCGCCGATGACCGCCTCGATGTTCCGCGACATCAAGGCGGGCCTGCCGGTCGAAGCCGATCACGTGATCGGCGACCTCATCGCGCGCGCAGACGCCGCCAAGGTGCCGGTGCCGAAGCTGCGGATCGCATACACGCATTTGAAGGCGTATGAGAAGCAGCGGGCGAGCTAACCTCACACTAGGCTGTCATCCCGGGGCGCGCGCTGCGCGAGCCCGGGACCCATAACCACAGGGAGTGGTTATGGCGCGAGCTCGCACTACGAATCTTTGTCAAACTTGATCCTGTGGCTATGGGTCCCGGACTCGCGACTTCGTCGCGCCCCGGGACGACGAGCTGTGTTTGCCGCGATCGCGGCGCGCTACTTGAAATACGCGAGATAGTGCGACACGGCCGTGATCTCCTCGTCACTCATGTGATAGGCGACGTCCGCCATTGCTGCGACGCCGCCGCCGACGCGCGCACCCGCTTTGTAGTCGTGCAGCGCTTTGACGAGATATTCCTCGCGCTGGCCCGCGAGCCGTGCGACGGCCTTGGTGCCGGCAAAGCTGTCCGTATGACATGAGGCGCAGCGGCGGCCGACAGCGACTTGCGCGCCCTTCTTCGACAGATCGGGATCGGTGTCCTCCGCTGCTTTCGGCGGCGTCATTTGCGAGAAGTAGGCGCCGAAATTGCGGATGTCCTCGTTGTTGATCTCTTCCACGATCGGCTGCATCTGGTCGTTCTTGCGCGAGCCGGCGCGGAAGAACACGAGTTGCCACTGGATGAACTGATTGGGCTGGCCGGCCAGCGAGGGGATGTTCTCCGTCTGCGAGATGCCGTTCTCGCCATGGCAGCCGGAGCAGACGGCGGCCTTCTCCTTGATCGCGGCGTTGTCGGCGGCGCCTGCGGGGAAGAGGCCGAGCACGAGGACCGCAACCGCGCTGGTTGCGTACGAGATGAACTGCCGGCGCATGATGGGGGATTCCGATCTGTCGAGCTCGTCATTCCGGGGCGTGCGGAGCACGAGCCCGGAATCCATAGCCACGACTCGGGGTTATCGGTTCCGGACTTGCACGCAAGAGACGCGCAATCCGGAACGACGGCGTGGGCTGAAATGAAAAAGGCTGCGGCCGCCTCTCGGCCACCGCAGCCTCCGTTCGTGTCGCGCTACTTCTTGCTGTAGCTGATGCGATAGATCGCGCCGGCCCAGTCGTCGGCGACGAGGATCGAGCCATCCTTGGCGAGGATGATGTCATCAGGACGGCCGAGATAGCCCTGGTCGCCCTCGATCCAGCCGGAGGCGAACACCTCCTGCTTGGCGTTCTTGCCGTCGGGCCCGACGATCACGCGCATGATGCGGCCGCCCTGGTACTTGTGACGATTCCAGGAGCCGTGCTCGGCGATCAGGATGTTGTTCTTGTACTCCGGCGGGAATTGATCGCCGGTGTAGAACTTCATGCCGAGCGGAGCGACATGCGCGCCGAGATTCAGCACGGGCGGCGTGAACTCGGAGCATTTGTGACCCATCGCGAACTTCGGATCGGGCAGGTCGCCCTGATGGCAATAGGGATAGCCGAAATGCTCGCCGATCTTGCTGATCATGTTCAGCTTGTCGCTAGGTAGATCATCGCTGATCCAGTCGCGGGCGTTCTCGGTGAACCAATATTTGCCGGTGCGCGGATCAACGTCGCCGCCGACCGAGTTGCGAACGCCGAGCGCGTAGATCTCGGCGTTGCCGGTCTTGGGATCGACACGGCGGATCTGCGAGACGCTGGTCGGGGGAACGCCGACGTTGAAAGGCGGTCCGAACGGCAGGAAGAACCAGCCTTCCTTGTCGACCGCGATATACTTCCAGCCATGCGCCGCATAGGAGGGCATGTCGTCATAGACGACCTTGCCCTCGCCGGGATTGTCGAGCTTGTTCTCGATGTCGTCGTAGCGGATCAGCTTGTCGACCGCGATGACGTAGAGCGCGCCGTCCTTGACGGCGAGACCGGTGGGCATGTTCAGCCCCTTGAGGATGGTCTTGACCTCTTTCTTCCCGTTGTTGTCCTTGATGGCATAGACGTTGCCGAGGCCGAACGAGCCGACGAACAGCGTGCCCTTGTCGCCCCAAGCCATCTGCCGCGCGGCCAGCACGCCGGAGGCGTAGACCTCCATCTTGAAGCCCGGCGGCAGCTTGACCTTCTTGACGATGTTGGCGAGCTCGGCGTCGGAGGCGCCGGTCGGCGGACCCGAGGGCGGCGCGAGGCCCTTCTGCGCTTCGGTCTCATCGCCCAGGAACCAGTCATCCGGCGGATGGGTCCAGAATTCCTTGGTGCCGGATTCGTATTTCTTCAGCGTCCGATTCTTGTCCTGCTGTTGCGCATTGCCGGCGCTGGTCCCCGCAAGAAGGGCCACGGCCGCAAGCGCCAACACGGATCGATGGAACATCGATGTCATCGCGTCACTCCCCTAAGGCAGCCGTCGAGGCCGCACTTTGATTTTGTTATGGCTAGTCGAGAGGCGAAGTTTGGAATCTGCCGAGCGGCAGACGCAAAAAGGTTAGCACATCTGCCAGCGCTGAGAAGCGCGCTACGGCTGCTGCGGTTGTGCTCAATAAAAATTGAGACGGAATGTCAATGAACGCGCCCCCGCGCTCTCGCTGCAACGCGGAATCAAGATCGCGCGTCCGATCTTCCGACTGCACGAAGGGGCACCAAACAAAAACTGCGAAAACAACCCCATGCACAGTAGAACGGTTGAGGCCGGCTTGCTGCCGGCGACGCCGTGCAGACACTTGATGCATCGGGCAAAATGACGAACGCGGCGCTTATGAGGCGACAGGGTAGGGCCCGTCGTCGAACACCACGTCATGATAGCCCTTCGATCCCACCTCGCGCGCCAGCGCGCTGCGGAAATCGCAGCCATCACGAAGGCTGCGCAGCATATGGGCAAAGTCGAGTTCCGGCCGCCAGCCGAGCTCGCGCCGCGCGCGCTCATTGACATAGACGCGGTCGATCTGCGGAAGCAGGCGCCAGCCGCGCGCGGCATAGAGCTGTGCGCAATCCGGATAGAGCTCGCGCACGACGCCGGCCGCGTCGCGCGCCAGCGCCGCGAGATGGCGCTCGTCGAACGGGCTCGTGGCGGAGACGATGTAGCGGGCAAAGCCGATCTTGGGCGTGCGCTCGACGGCGAGCAGATGGGCACTCACCGCGTCCGCTATATCCAGCCGGCGATAGAGCAGCTCATTGGCCTGCGCGTTGTCCAGCGCGTAAGCCGACCGCAGCGCCGGATCGTCGTCGTCCTCCGGAAAGAAGCGCGAGGTCCGCAATACCACGACCGGCAGACCGTGCTCGCGGAAGAACAACTCGCAGAGGTTCTCGGCCATCAGCTTGGTCGTGCCGTAAATGTTCTTCACCACCGGCGGCAGATCCTCGGTGACCCACACCGCCGCCTGCCCGGCTTCGGGGCGAAGCTGTGAGCCGAACGCGCTGGTGGTACTGGTGAAGACGAAGCTGCGCACGCCGGTGGCAGCCGCTGCTTCGAGCAGGTTGAGGGTGCCGGTGACGTTGGTATCGATGAAATCCTGCTTGCTGTGGGTCCCCACATGCGGCTTGTGCAGCGTCGCGGCGTGGATCACCGCGGTGACGCCGTCCATCTGCTCTCGCACGAAGTCGGGATCGACGATCGAGCCGACCGCATCGGTGAACGGTGACGGCTTCAGATCGATCCCGCGCGCGGAGGAACCGCGCCCACGGAGCGTCCGGAGGATCGCCTCTCCGAGGTGACCCGCGCTGCCCGTAACCAGAATTTTCATGCAAGACCCAATACAGCCGCCAGCGGCGTGGAAAACCACGTCCCGACCCGCTTTGGCTGGATGCTCTGGGAAAAATTGGAGCGGGCGAAGGGGCTCGAACCCTCGACCCCGACCTTGGCAAGGTCGTGCTCTACCACTGAGCTACACCCGCATCCTGTGTCGACCGCGTGACGCGCCGGCAACGGCTGTCGTATGCCAAAAGCGGGAGGGGAATGCAACAGCTACCCGCGGCATAGATTGCTATCTTGAGGCCCCATATGGAGCCGAATGTGAGGCAAATCGACCGAAAACGGCCCGGAACCGCCGAATCGACCGCGATGGATTGAAATTCGGCCGTCCCGGCCCAATTTTAGCGCCGACACCACAGCATAAGAATCGGCGACGTGCTAAAGACCCGCCATTCCAGACATCACACGAGGGAATCCCGTGACGATCATCGACCAGGGTAACGGAGCGGCGGGCCCGGCTGCGGCCGATCTGATCAAGGACACCACCACCCAGACCTTCGTGAAGGACGTCATCGAGGAATCGAAGCGCCAGCCGGTGCTGATCGACTTCTGGGCGGAGTGGTGCGGTCCCTGCAAGCAGCTCACCCCCGTGCTGGAAAAGGCGGTCAAGGCCGCCAGGGGCAAGGTCAAGCTGGTCAAGATGAATATCGACCAGCACCCGGCGATTCCGGGCCAGATGGGCATCCAGTCGATCCCGGCCGTGATCGCCTTCGTCAACGGCCAGCCCGCGGACGGCTTCATGGGCGCGGTGCCGGAAAGCCAGGTCAACGCCTTCATCGAGAAGCTGACCAAGGGCGTCACTGCGCCGGGCGAGCCCAACATCGCCGAGATCCTGCAGGAAGCCGAGGCTGTGCTCGCCGAGGGCGACGCCGCAGCGGCCGCGCAGATCTACGCCGAAGTGCTGCAGTACGATTCGACCAACATCCCCGCCCTTGCCGGTCTCGCCAAATGCTACGCCACGTCGGGCGCGATGGAGCAGGCCAAGCAGACGCTGGCCATGGTGCCGGAATCCAAGCGCAACGACCCCGCGGTGAAGGCCGTGCAGACCACGATCGAGCTCGCCGAGCAGGCGGAGCAGCTCGGCCCGGTCGCCGAGCTCGAACAGAAAGTCGCCGCAAACCCGCTGGATCATCAGGCGCGGTTCGATCTTGCGACCGCGCTCAACGCCCAAGGCAACCGCACTGCGGCCACCGAGCAGCTGCTCGAGATCGTCAAGCGCGACCGCAAGTGGAACGATGACGGCGCCCGCAAGCAGCTGGTGCAGTTCTTCGAGGCCTGGGGCGGCACGGATGATGCAACCGTCGAGGGACGCAAGCGCTTGTCGACGATCCTGTTCTCGTAAGGCGCGATTATTGTTGGAGCATGATCTTGTCGGAAAACCGCTTCACACTTCGCGCTGACGCGGTCCTTCGGGTCCGGATCATCCTCTAGCGAGATCAGCGGGGACCAGATGCCGATCAACATCGAATATCGCGGGCCCGCCGACCTTCCGGAGATCATTCCGGTGTTTCCGTTGCCGGGCGCGCTGCTGCTGCCCCGCGGCCAGATGCCGCTCAACATCTTCGAGCCGCGCTATCTCGCGATGGTCGACGATGCGTTCCGCGACGGCCATCGCCTGATCGGCATGATCCAGCCTGACGTCGCGCATTCGCCGAAGAATTCGGACAAGCCGGCGCTGTTCCGCGTCGGCTGCGTCGGCCGCATCACCCAGCTCGCCGAATCCGGCGACGGCCGCTACATCCTCGAGCTCACCGGCGTCTCCCGCTTCAAGGTGGTTGCGGAGCTGGAGGTGCTGACCGCCTACCGGCAATGCAAGGTGGATTTCTTCGCCTTCGTCGACGACTTCACCGCGCGCATGGGCGAAGAGGACGTCGATCGCGAGGCGCTGCTGTCCGTGCTGGCGGACTTCTTGAAGGCCAACAACCTCAAGGTCGACTGGGAAGGCGTCGAAAGCGCGCCCAACGAAGCGCTGGTCAACGCGCTGGCGATGATGTCGCCTTATGGCCCCGCGGAAAAGCAGGCCATGCTGGAGGCGCCGGACCTCAAGACCCGCGCCGAGATCTTGATCGCGGTCACCGAGATGGACCTCGCCAAGAAGCGCACCAGCGGCGATCCGCCGTTGCAGTGAGGGGAGGCTGAGCTTCCGCAAAGGTGGTGCGCTCCCTCCCCCGCCTGCGGGGGAGGGCTGGGGAGAGGGTGTCTCCGCAACGGGACAATCCCCAAGAGGACAAAGCCCTCACCCGCCGCGCTCTTCGAGCGCGTCGGCCTCTCCCGCAAGCGGGAGAGGCGAGCCCGCGGCCCGATCGCTCCAACTCAACTTCACTGATGATGCCGGATGCGCTTGCGGCCGGTGAACATCGCGCGGATCAGGTTCTCGCGTTGGAGGAGGCCCATCAGCACCACGCCCAGTACATGCAGCACGACCAGCACGATGACTGCGTCCGATGAATAGTGATGGGTGTCCTCCACCCACCAGACGCCGAAGAAGGTGACCGTCACCGACATCGCGCCCGTGATCGTCGAGACGGCGAGCGACAGCAGCAGCGCCACCAGCATCAAGGTGCCGGCGGGATTGAGACCGATATAGCGGCCGGTGATGCCGCGGCGCAGATTCCAGAGATAGCGCGGGGCGGCACGGAGCCTGACGCCGACCATGCGGAAGCGCGAATAGCGGCTTCCCCAGACCCCCCAGACCAGACGGAAGGCGAGCAGCCCAAGCACCGTATAGCCGACAATGCGATGAACTCTGTCGTAGACGGTGGGCGTGAACCACGCGATCAGGATGCTGGCTGCGAAAGCCCAATGCCAGAGGCGAAGCGGGAGGTCCCAGACCGCGACCGTCCGCGATGCAGTCCGATCCGCGGGGGTCCTGTCGGACGCCCCGCGCGTTTTTGGCACCGCTTCGTCGATCAAGTCGGGACTATCCCTAAACCTTACTTGACGCCTATTACTTGGCGATCTTACTTGGCGATCGTGTGCTTCAGGCTGAGATCTTCCGGGCTGTAGAACAGCTCGTAGAGCTTGCCTTCCTTGACGCCGTAGACCTCATAGCACGAGCCTTCGACCTTGGAGCGCCGCACCTCGTAGCCGGCCGCCTTGGCCTTGGCTTCGGCTTCGCTGGCCGGCTTCCACGACGCCTTGTCGATCTTGGTGCAGTTCTTGAAACCGTCGGCCATCGCCGCCGAGCTCATGCCAATCCCGACCGTCAGTGCAATGGCAACAACACGAATGACCTTCACGAACGTCTCCTCCTTTGTCGTGGGCGCTGCGCGGACCGCGAAGCGGGACCGAAGGAAGCAAAGGAGATGATGAAGTCAATCCGGTTCGGGGCGTCCCGGCTTTAGAGTTAATCTAACGATCCGAAAAAGGTCAGCGCTCTCCGTAGGCGACACGCACTTGGAAGGCTGCTGCGGCCTTACGCCTCACGGTTGGCAAAGCGCGTGGCTAGTATCCCGCAACCGCCAGCGCGACGACCGCGCTGAGCATCATCCAGCCGAAATGCCGGCCGCGCGTCGCCCATGCGTTGGCGCAAGCCGAAAAGCCGAACACGCAGGCCATGGTGACGACGATCCAGTGGCGTGCGGACTCCGAGCCCATCCAGGGCGTCGCGATCAACAGCACGCCGCCGCCGATCCAAGCGACGGTCGAGGCCTGCCAGACCAGGCGGATCAGGATGCGCAGCCGTTCCGGCTCGATCCGGCGCGGGGAAAGACCTTGGCTTCACCAAGGAAGCCGTGAATGAGGGCCACGGCAATGGTCAGGACGCCGGCACATTGGAGCAAGAGATCACGCATCGATGCCTCCATACAGTCGTGTATGGTGGATTAGGCGCTGGCCCGCCGCCTGTCAATACACTAGTGTATGGTAGCTTTTTCGGAACCCAGACATGACCGAGCAGCTCTCCGCCGACGACTGGATCGATCAGGGCCTCAAGGCGCTGGCCAGGAGCGGTTTCACCGCGCTGAAGGCTGACCCGCTGGCGCGGGCCATGGGCGTGTCGCGCGGCAGTTTCTATTGGCATTTTGCCGATCTCGGCGCGTTCCACGCGGCCGTTCTGAAGCGCTGGCGCGAGATCGCGGCGGAGCAGATCATCGCCGATGTCGAGGCTGCCGCGGACGAGCCGCTCAAGGCGCTGCTGCGCAGGTCCTTTGGCGCACGGCTCGACCTGGAGCGCGCCGTGCGCAACTGGGCCGCGTTCGATGCGGCGGCACAAGGCGCGGTCCGCGCAATCGACCGCCGCCGGATCGATTATATCGAAGCATTGCTCGCAAAGCGCGCCCTCGCACCGCCGACAGCGCAGGCGCGCGCGCAGATCCTGTACTGGACCTTTCTCGGCTTTGCGCTGTCAGGCACGCCGGTGCCGGCGACACGGATCCAGGTCCTGATCGACGAGCTGCTGCTGATGGTCTCCGCGTAGATTCCTATTTTGACGCGTTTCTTGACGCGAACCGGTCCCACTTCGCCCGAAAACGCTCTGGCAGACGCGATGGGCGGTGACGAATTTCTGTGCTAGAGCCAACCGACCGCCGGAGACCGAAATGAACGCGCCCACCGAACGCCCCGAAGCCAGTGTCGATCCCAAATTGCTGGAGATCCTGGTCTGCCCGCTGACCAAGGGTCCGCTGGAGTTTGACGCCGCAAAGCAGGAACTGATCTCGCGCAGCGCCAAGCTCGCTTATCCGATCCGCGACGGCATCCCGATCATGCTGCCGGAAGAGGCGCGGAAGATCGATTGATCTTAGCAAGTAGGGAGTGGCGAATAGCGAATGGACACCGCTCGCTATTCGCCACTTCCCATTCGCCCTACAGCGCCTCGCCCTTCAACAGCCGCGGCACCTCGCCGGTCAGCCCGGCGGCCTGGCGGATGAAGAGGTTCTTCAGCGGCGGGGCGCGATCGACGAGGCCGAGGCCGATGTCGCGCACGGTGCGCAACAGCGTCGACTGGTTGGAGAACAGGAAGTTCAGCGAGTTGGTGGCAACGCCCATCGCCATGGTGTCGAAGCGGCGCCAGCGCTGGTAACGCTCGAGCACGTCACCGCCGCCGAGATCCATGCCGAGCCGTGCGGCATCGACGACGACCTCGGCCAGCGCGGCGACATCCTTCAGCCCCATGTTGAGACCCTGGCCCGCAATGGGGTGGATGACATGGGCGGAATCGCCGACCAGCGCGAGGCGCTCGGCGATGAAGGAGCGCGCGACGAAATAAGACAGCGGAAACGCGCGCGGCTTGTCGAGCGCCTTGACCTCGCCGAGATGCAGGCCAAAGCGCTGCTCGAGCTCGGCGTGGAATTCCTCATCGCTGAGCGCGATGATGCGCGCAGCCTCAGCTCGGCGCTCGGTCCATACCAGCGACGATCGCTTGCCCGAGAGCGGCAGGATCGCGAAGGGGCCCGCGGGCAAGAAGTGTTCTTCGGCGCGGCCCTCGTGATCGCGCTCGTGGCCGACGGTGACGACGATGCCGGACTGGTCATACTCCCAGCCATGGGTGGGGATGCCTGCACGTTCGCGCAGTCTCGACTTCGCGCCATCGGCGGCGACGAGGAGGCTGGCGGCGATGACGCTGCCGTCGCCGAGCGTGACGTCGATGCCATCGGGACGCGCGTCGTAGGACGACACCGTGGTGGCGCGCAGATCAATGCCCTCGGCCTCGGCGCGCACCACCAGCGCATCGATCAGCCGGCGGTTCTCGACCATATGCGCAAACGGCTCGCCCGGCGCGACATCGCCGGCGAAATTCAGGAACACCGGACGGGTGGCGTCTTCCAGCTTGGAATCGGTGACCACCATGTCCAGGATCGGCTGGGCCTCGGCCCGGACGTCGTCCCAGGCGCCGATCACCTCGAACAGGCGGCGGCAGGCCGCCACGATCGCGGTCGCGCGGGGATCGCGGCTCGGCCGCGTGCTGAGCGCGGGGTCGGCGACGATGACGGGGATTTCCGGCCCAAGCCCCTGGCGCAGCGCCAGCGCCAGCGCAAGGCCCGCAAACGCGCCGCCGCCAATGACAATGCTACCCTGTACCGACATACGAAATTCCCGGCTTAAACCTTGGCCTTGCTAGCAGACTTGAGCTGGGCGAAACAGTGCGGTGAAACGAGGGCGGAACGGCCCGACTGTGTCATTCCGGGGCGCGACGAAGTCGCGAGCCCGGAATCCATAACTACGAGCCGGGGTTATGGATTCCGGGCCTGCGCCGTTCCGGCGCATCCCGGAATGACGATTTGAGAGAGTTGTGTTCATGTCCAAGAGCCTGATCGACCTGATCTCGATCCTCGACCTCGAACAGCTCGAGGTGAATCTGTTCCGGGGCAACAGCCCGAAGACGAGCTGGCAGCGGGTGTTCGGCGGCCAGGTGATCGGGCAGGCGATGGTCGCGGCCTGCCGCACCGTCGAGGGGCGGCTGCCGCACTCGCTGCATTGCTATTTCATCCTGCCGGGCGATCCGCAGATTCCGATCATCTACCAGGTCGAACGCCTGCGCGACGGCAAGAGCTATTCGACGCGGCGCGTCACCGCGATCCAGCACGGCAACGCGATCTTCTCGATCATGGTCTCGTTCCATACCGATGAAGAGACCGCCTTCGATCATCAAGACAAGATGCCCGAGGTGCCGCCGCCGGAGAAGCTCACGGCGGAGGAGGTGGCGAAACAGCCGATGTTCCGCGAGATGCCGGAGTTCATCCGCCGCTACTACGAATCCGATCGTCCGATCGAGCTGCGCCCGGTCGAGCTCGGCCGCTATTTCGGCCAGAAGATCGAGGATGGCCGCATCCACGTCTGGATCAGGACCGCGGCGAAGCTGCCCGACGATCCGGCCCTGCACATGTGCGCGCTCGCCTACGCGTCCGACTTCTCGCTGCTGGATGCGATCATGGCGCGCTATGGCCGCACGCTGTTCGACAAGCGCATGATGCCGGCGAGCCTCGATCACGCGATGTGGTTTCACCGCCCGTTCCGCGCCGACGAATGGCTGCTCTACGCGCAGGATTCGCCGAGCGCGCAATCAGGCCGCGGCCTGACCCGGGGCTCGATCTTCAAGCCGGACGGCACGCTGGTGGCCTCCGTCGCGCAGGAAGGCTCGGTCCGCGAGCGGAGGAGCTGACAGCTCCAGACGCGGTGAACCGCGCCTGGAGCTTTTGGGATCAGGCTCCGAGCGACCCGCGCGGCACGAGCTCGGTCTGCGATGCGAACCAGTTCATGATCCAGCGATACACCCACGGGATCGGGATGATGAGGCTGCACAGGATCGCTGCCACGATTCCGCGCCAGAGGATCCCGAGGCCGCTGCCCTTGAAGACGATCTCGCGGCGCGTGCCTTCGACGCTGCGGCAGAACCAGCGCATCTGGGCCGCGGCGACCCAGGCCCAGCCGATGATGGTGATGATCGAGATCGCGAACAGCAGATTCCAGCCGATATAGGCCCAGACCGAGCCGGAGAAGCTGAGACCGAGCGGCTGCCCGTTGGAGGCGAGGTTCGCGACCATCCATTTGATCAGGAGCCAGTAGAGCACGATCTGCGCGATGAACAGCAAATTGCTCAAGAGCTGGCTGCCGATGTAGCCGATCACGATCGCCAGCACGATGAAGCCGAAGAACCACGGCACCAGCGTCATCGCGTTGCCGGTGAAGCTGAGGTTCGGACGTCCCGGGACGTTCACGCAGGACACGATCCATTTCGTGTACCAGACGAACACCCACGGGATCGGGATGATGAAGCACGAGGCGATCACCATCACGATCGTTCGCCAGGTGAACTCGAGGATGCCGAAATCGACCGCGAGTGCTCCGCCGGCGCCAGCGCCGCCGCCAGCATAAGCTCCGCCACCCATCATCGGCGGTCCGCCGGCCGGCATCATCGGCGGCGCACCGCCGCCGCCGATCAGGCCGGGAATTTCGGCGGCCTTCTGCCAGCCGGCCATGCCCTCGGACCAAACCAGCGTGTCCGGGCGCACGACGCCTTGCGCGATCAGATCTCGGAATTGGCCCTCCGGAAAGGGCCCCTGCTGCTTGCCCTCGGCCGCGTAAAACCAACTCGCCATGAACCGTCCCCCCAAAATACTTATGTACCGCTCGACAGGCGCAGGTTCACCGCATCCATGCCCAAAATGCATTGTGAATGATGAACGGCTGCCCTGTACAGGGGCGGCCATTCACATGGCCAAACGTTTTTCCGCTTCAATCTGCAACTTTTTTATGCCATTTGCCCGGAAAGATGCCAGATTGACGCAGCGCCGGGGACATACGGCGTGGCGCATCCCGGGGAATAGGCCTGACCATGAAACTCGTCGTCGCGATCATCAAACCCTTCAAGCTCGATGAGGTCCGCCAGGCCCTGACGGCGATCGGCGTCCACGGCATGACTGTCACCGAGGTGAAGGGCTACGGCCGCCAGAAAGGCCACACCGAGATCTATCGCGGCGCCGAATATGTCGTGAACTTCCTGCCGAAGCTGCGGATCGAGATCGCGGTCGCCTCCGACATCGCCGACAAGGCGGTCGGCGTCATCACCGCGTCCGCGCGCACGGGTCAGATCGGCGACGGCAAGATCTTCGTCACGCCGATCGACCATGCGCTGCGTATCCGCACCGGCGAAACCGACAGCGACGCACTCTAAGATTTTTGTTTTGACGCGTTTTCTTCACGCGAACCGGTATCCACTTCGCTTGAAAACGCTTTGAAACTTCTTCGATCGCACCGGGCAACGACGCCACAGCGTGCGACGCCAATTTGATGCCGGGGGAAATGACATGGCGGGATTGTTGCGCCGCGCAGCCACTTTGGCTGCGCCAATGGGATTTGTGTCTGCTTTGGCTGCGCCGGCACATGCGGCAAGCTCCGAGATCAACACCGCCGACACCGCCTGGATGATCGTCGCCACCGCGCTGGTGCTGATGATGACGATCCCGGGGCTGGCGCTGTTCTACTCCGGCATGGTGCGCAAGAAGAACGTGCTCGCGACCATGGCGCAGAGCCTCGCCGCGGTGACGCTGATCTCCATTCTCTGGGTCGCGTTCGGCTATTCGCTGTGCTTCGTCGGCGACGGCCCGTGGATCGGCTCGCTCGACCGCTGGTTCCTCGCCGGCATGACCATGGACAGCGTCAACCCGGCCGCAAAGACGATCCCGGAATCGCTGTTCATGCTGTACCAGATGACGTTCGCGATCATCACGGTGGCGCTGGTCGCGGGCTCGGTCGCGGACCGCATGCGGTTCTCCGCCTATCTGATGTTCTCCGTTGCCTGGTTCATCTTCGTCTACATTCCGCTCGCGCATTGGATCTGGGGCGGCGGCTTCCTCAACAGCATGGGCGTGCTGGATTTCGCCGGCGGCCTCGTTGTGCATCTGTCGGCCGGCACCGCCGGCCTCGTCGCCGCCAAGGTGATGGGACGCCGCCACGGCTACGGCAGCGAAAATCTCTCGCCGTTCGATCTGTCGCTCGCGGTGATGGGCACCGGCCTGTTGTGGGTCGGCTGGTTCGGCTTCAACGGCGGCTCGGCCGGCGCGGCCAATTCGCGCGCGGTGATGGCGATCATCGCGACGCATCTTGCCGCCTGCTCCGGCGCGCTGACCTGGGGCGCGATCGAATGGTCGACCCGGCGCAAGCCCTCTGTGCTCGGCATGATCTCTGGCGCAGTCGCAGGCCTCGGCACCATCACGCCGGCCTCCGGCTTCGTCGCGCCGTGGCACGGCATCGTCATCGGCGTCGCCGCGGGCGCGATTTGCTATTGGGCCTGCACCTGGCTCAAGCACCGCTTCAACTATGACGACTCGCTCGACGTGTTCGGCGTCCACGGCATCGGCGGACTGACCGGCACTCTGCTCGCCGGCGTGTTCGCGACCAGCGCGATCGGCGGTACCGCCGGCCTGATCGAGGGCCATCCGCAGCAGCTGCTGATCCAGCTCTACGGCGTCGCGGTCACCTTCGTCAGGGCGGCCGGCGTGAGCTTCGTCCTGCTCAAGCTGGTCGCCCTGTTCGTGCCCTTGCGCGTGTCGCGTGAGCAGGAGCTCGAGGGTCTCGACATCACCCAGCACGGCGAAGCTTTGCAGTAATCCGGGCTTGCGCAACACATAAGTAAATGCTTATGTGTTGCCATGATCGAAGCCGACATCTTCAAGGCGCTGGCCGACCCGACCCGCCGCAAGGTCTTTGAGAAACTCGCCGGCGGAAGCCTCAATGCCAGCGCTTTGCGCGACGGATTGGAGATCAGCCAGCCGGCGATGTCGCAGCATCTTTCGGTGCTGCGTGCGGCAGGGCTCGTCCGCGAGCAGCGGCAAGGCCGCTTTGTGAACTACGAAGTCGATCCGGACGGGATCGCCGCCATCGGGACATGGCTCGCGCGCTACCGCGCCTACTGGCCGAAGCGCATGGAAGCACTCGCCGATCTCTTGAAGGACATGGATCAATAAAGACTTGGATCAATAGAACCTGGACCAATAAGGACCTGGATCAATGAGCGACGCCGTGAAGCCTGATCGTCCCGACGCAAAGCTCGTGCTCGAATATGATTTCGATGCGCCGCCGGCAAAGGTCTGGCGCGCCGTCACCATTCCTGAATTGCGCGAGCGCTGGCTGCCGGATTGCGACCTTGCGGGCGCCGAGCCGGAATCAGCGATCCCGGGCGAAGAGGTGCGCTACCGGCTTCGCGATTCCGAACCGCCGTTTCGCGAAAGCCACGTCATTTTCCGGATCGAACCGAACGAGGACGGCGGCACCCGCTTTCGCATCATCCAGCAGGCCTGCGACGATCGCATCAAGCTGCCGCAGCCGGCCAACAGCAATTGCTGCCTGATGCGCGCGGCCGCCTGACACCAACAACCACTTCATCACCTGCAGACATGGAGGTCGCCGATGCGCGACATGCTTCAGCTCGTCCCTATGGTCGTCGAACAATCGGCGCGCGGCGAACGATCCTTCGACATCTATTCGCGGCTGCTGCGCGAGCGCATCATCTTCCTCAACGGCGAGGTCAATGACGCGATGTCGGGCCTCGTCTGCGCGCAGCTGCTGTTCCTGGAGGCGGAGAATCCGAGCCGGCCGATCAATTCCTACGGCGGCGTGGTCACCTCTGGACTTGCGATGTACGACACCATGCAGTTCATCAAGGCGCCGGTCCATACGCTGTGCATGGGCACCGCGCGCTCGATGGGCTCGTTCCTGCTGATGGCCGGCGAGCCCGGTCACCGCGCCGCCTTGCCCAATGCAAGCCTTCACGTGCATCAGCCGCTCGGCGGCTTTCAGGGCCAGGCGTCCGACGTCCTGATCCATGCCAACGAGATGCAGGAAACCAAGCGGCGCCTCATCCGGCTCTATGCGCAGCATTGTGGACGCTCCGAGGCGGAGGTGGAACGGACCCTGGACCGCGATCACTTCATGACCGCGCAGCAAGGCGTCGAATGGGGATTGATCGATCGGGTTTTTGCAGCGCGCGATGCGGCCTGACGCTCCGCCCGCGGCCGCTCAACTGCATGATCGGCTACGCGTATCCCGTGGGCACCGGCGCCAGGGGCTCGATATTTTGCGGCCGGGCGCGACACTCATCCCCTAAGCTGATACCTTTTGGCTGCCCGACACATGAGCAACATTGTGTCGGCAGCCTGTCGTGCTCGTATTTTGAGCAGACCTGACCACGTTTTGAGCGCGACGTAATAGCGCACTGCAGCGCAATACGCGTCGAGCGCGAAAACACCCGCTTTCATAGTCCGTTAGGCAATGCGCCCGATCTGGCACGGCATTTGATTCTAAGGGTCCCGGCTGTGCCCGCGTAGTGAAACTTCTCCCTCGTGGCGAACCAGTCGAGAAACGCCCGGCCACGTCCGGACCGGGCTCAAGCGGGGATAGGACCCATGAAAATTGTTATGGCGATTATCAAGCCATTCAAGCTGGAAGAAGTCCGTGACGCCCTGACCGCCATTGGCGTTCACGGACTCACGGTGACGGAAGTCAAGGGATATGGCCGTCAGAAGGGCCATACGGAAATCTATCGCGGCGCCGAATATGCCGTGAGCTTCCTGCCCAAGATCAAGATCGAGGTCGCTGTCGCGTCCGACCAGGTCGACAAGACCATCGACGCCATCACGTCCGCGGCGAAAACCGGACAGATCGGCGACGGCAAGATCTTCGTCATCAGTCTCGACCATGCGGTTCGCATCCGCACCGGCGAGGCCGACGCCGCGGCCCTTTGATTTCGCGCTCAACCTTATCGAATCAGGAGTGAATAAAATGACGTTTAAGCGTCCCTATGGCGCGGGATTGGCGGCTCTCGCAGTCGGCCTGTTCGCTGCGACCGCAGCCTACGCCGAGCCAACGGTCAACAAGGGAGACAACGCCTGGATGCTGACATCGACAGTGTTGGTGCTGTTGATGACGATCCCCGGCCTCGCGCTGTTCTACGGCGGTCTCGTCCGTTCCAAGAACATGCTCTCGGTGCTGATGCAGGTGTTCTACACCGTCTGCGTCGTCACCGTGATCTGGGCCGTGTACGGCTACAGCCTCGCCTTCACCGGCGGGTCCGACTTCATCGGCGGCTTCTCCAAGGCCTTCATGATGGGTGTCACCACCGACTCGAAGGCCGCGACCTTCTCGGTCGACGCCAACATCTCGGAGCTCATCTACATGTGCTTCCAGATGACCTTCGCGGCGATCACGCCCGCCCTCATCGTCGGCGCCTTCGCCGAGCGCATGAAGTTCTCGGCGATCGCGCTCTTCATCCCGCTCTGGGTCACGCTGATCTACTTCCCGATCGCGCACATGGTCTGGTACTGGCCCGGCCCGGACGCGATCCAGGATGCGGCCAAGGCTCTTGCTGCTGCGGGTGACGCGGCGGCGAAGACCGCGGCGCAGGCCAAGCTCGACGAGATCAACGCCGATGCGGGCTGGATCTTCAAGAAGGGCGCCATCGACTTCGCGGGCGGCACCGTGGTGCACATCAACGCGGGCATCGCGGGTCTCGTCGGCGCTCTCCTGATCGGCAAGCGCGTCGGCTACGGCAAGGAGCTGATGGCTCCGCACTCGCTGACCATGTCGATGATCGGCGCCTCGCTGCTCTGGGTCGGCTGGTTCGGCTTCAACGCCGGCTCCAACCTCGAAGCCAACGGCGGCGCAGCCCTCGCCATGACCAACTCCTTCGTCGCCACCGCGGCCGCCGCGCTGTCGTGGATGTTCGCGGAGTGGATCGTGAAGGGGCACCCGTCGGTGCTCGGCGTCATCTCCGGCGCTGTCGCGGGCCTCGTGGCCGTCACGCCTGCCGCCGGCTACTCCGGTGTCATGGGCGCGATCGTCCTCGGTCTCGTGGTCGGCGTGGTCTGCCTGTTCTTCTGCACCGTCGTGAAGAACGCGATCGGCTACGATGACAGCCTCGATGTGTTCGGCGTGCACTGCATCGGCGGCATCGTCGGCGCCCTCGGCACCGGCATCCTCGTCAACCCCGCTCTCGGCGGCGCCGGCATCATCGACTACACCGCGATCCCGCCGAAGGTTGCCGATTACGACTTCGCGGCGCAGATGCTCTCGCAGGCCTGGGGCGTCTGCACCACGCTGGTGTGGTCGGGCGTCGGTTCGGCGATCCTCTACAAGGTCGTCGACGTGATCGTTGGCCTCCGCGCCAATGTCGAGAGCGAGCGTGAAGGCCTCGACATCACCGAGCACACCGAGCGCGCCTACAACATGTAACCTCTCCTCCCGGGCGCGGTCTCCTCGGGGACCGCGTCCACAACTACGGTTTGGGCACATACCCGGCAATGCCCCGACCGTTGAGGGGCTCCAGCGCAAGTTGGAGCCCCTTTCTTTTTTGCCTGTCCGCGCATTCTTTTTGGCAGGCGCGCAAAAGAAAAGGATTGCCATTCCAGATTGCCGGCGCAGAAATATCGACCACAACAAACAACAAGCCGGGAGGTCGTCATGCGTTTGGAAGGCGGATGCTATTGCGGCGAAGTGCGCTACGTGGCCGAGGGCGATCCGATGATGCAGGCCCAATGTCATTGCCGCGAGTGCCAGTACATCTCGGGCGGGGCGCCCAACACCTTCATCGCGATGCCGGCGGCCGGCTTCCACTACATCACCGGAGAGCCCAAGCAGTTCACGCGCAAGGACCTCGAGCATGCCGTGACGCGCGAATTCTGCGCCGAATGCGGCACGCATCTGGTGACCAGGGTGCCGGGCCTGCCCGCCGCGGTCCTGAAGGTCGGCACCCTGGACGAGCCCGCCCAGTTCCAGCCGCAGATGGCGATCTACACCTGCGACAAGCAGGAGTTCCACGCGATCCCCGCAGGCATGAAGACATTCGAGAAGCTGCCGGGGCATTAAATGCTCCGACATCGCAAAGCTCGTCATGCCCGGGCTTGTCCCGGGCATCCACGTTCTTGGACGCCACCGGAAAGGCCGTGGATGGCCGGGACAGGCCCGGCCATGACGTCGCTGAAACATTCACGTCCCTGGCAAGAGCATGATCAAGCTCCGAAAACCGCCTGGGAGCCGGCCATGCATCCCGTTGTTATCCGGTCTCATTATTCCCGCTCTGGACGGAGGCGGCGGCCGATGGTTAATCGCGTCTTAACCTCGCCCTATCTATGGTGAACTGAACCGCTTCCCGTCGGCGCTTTCGTGCGACCGGCTGTTCCAAGAGTACTGGCGCCCAACGAATGGCTCTGACCGCTTCATCCCGTGCGCCGCAGGGCGGTGGTAGCTCCGATTCCGCACGCTCGCCCTTCGTCCGGCTCAACGAGCTTCTGGCGCCGCATCAACCCGGCAAGCCCTTGATTTCGCTCGCGGTCGGCGAGCCGCAGCATCCGGTGCCTGACTTCGTCGGCCCAGTCCTGGCCAAGCACATCGCCGATTTCGGCCGTTACCCGATGAACCAGGGCACCGAGCCGTTCCGCAACGCTGCGAGCGCCTGGCTGTCGTCGCGCTTCAAGCTGCCGCGCGCGCTCGACCCCAAGACCGAAATTCTCGTCCTCAATGGCAGCCGGGAAGGGCTGTTCCTCGCTGCGATCGCAGCGGCGCGCTATGTCGACCCGAAGCCCGGCAAGCCGGCGATCCTGATGCCGAACCCGTTCTATCCGGTCTATGGCGCCGGCGCGGGCGCCGCAGCCTGCGAGCCGGTCTATCTGCCGACCACCGTCGAGAACGGCTTCCTGCCCGATCTCGACGCCATCGACGAAGCGACGCTGGCGCGCACCGTGGCGTTCTATCTGGCGTCGCCTGCCAATCCGCAGGGTTCGGTCGCCAAGCCCGATTATTTCAGGCGGCTGAAGCAACTCGCCGACCGCTACAACTTCATGATCCTCAGCGACGAGTGCTATTCGGAGATCTACACCCGCGAGGCGCCGGGCAGCGCGCTCGAATGCGCGGGTGCCGACTTCACCCGCGTGGCTGCGTTCCAGTCGCTGTCGAAGCGCTCCAATTTGCCCGGCCTGCGCGTCGGCTTCGCCGCCGGCGACAAGAAGTTCATCGGCATGTTCCTGGAGCTGCGCAACATCGCGGCGCCCCAGGTGCCGGTGCCGCTGCAGCATGTCGCGACCGTTGCCTATGGCGACGAGGCGCATGTCGAGGAGAACCGCAGGCTCTACCGGATCAAGTTCGATCTCGCCGACCAGATCATCGGCAATCGCTACGGCTATCGCCGGCCCGACGCCGGCTTCTGCGTCTGGCTCAACACGTCCGAGATCGGTGACGACGTCTCGGTGACGCTGAAACTGTTTAGGGAAGCCGGCGTGCGCGTGGTGCCCGGCTCCTATCTGGCACGGCTTCAACCTGACGGCTTCAATCCCGGTGCCGGCTACATTCGCCTGGCGCTGGTGCAGGATAGCGAGACCACGGCGCAGGCGCTGCACCGGCTGGTCGAGACTCTGGGTTAGGCGGGGCCCATGAGCATGTCGGCAATCGAACGTGTCATTCCACTGGTCGGCCATCTGCCGCCCTCGATCCGCGAGGGTCTGGCACGGCGCATGCGCGAGCTCACCGGCCTCGGCATGGTCGCGCTCGCGGGCGTGGCCTCGGCCGCGCTGATGACCTGGTCGGTGCAGGATCCCAGCCTCAGCCACGCGACCTCGCGGCCGATCCGCAACATCCTCGGCTATGTCGGCGCGATCGGCGCCGACCTTGCGATGCAGATCCTCGGGCTCGGCGCCATCATGCTGATCCTGACCGTCGCGGTCTGGGGCTGGCGCATGATGACGCATCGCCCGTTCGACCGCGAGGCGCTGCGGCTCGGCTCCTGGATCCTTTGCACCGTGATCGCGGCGGGCTTCGTCAGCTGCTGGCCGCATGGCGGCGCCTGGCCGCTGCCGACCGGCCTCGGCGGCGTGGTCGGCGACGCGCTGGTGCGCGCGCCCGCGGTGATTTTCGGACCCGCCGGCACGATCTACCGCATGATCCTTGGTACGATCCTGTTCGCAGCCATGACCGCGACCTTCCTGATCGCCTGCGGCCTCGGCGCACGCGAGCACGACGACGAGCTCGCCGAGATCGAGGATGACGACAAGCCGCTCGACGAGGACGAGGAGAGCGATCGCGGCTCGGTCTCGCTGGGCTGGGTGTTCCATGCGCTAATGAGCACCAAGGCGCGGCTGATCTGGCTGTGTGGTGCCGCTTACCGCGCGCTGGTCTCGAGCGGACCGAAGACCAAGGCCGTCGCGTTCAGCCGCCAAGAGCCGAATCTCGGCGGCGGCCGCGCTGCGCCCTCGATCTCGCCGCAGTCCGAGGACGAGGACGACGAGGACGAGCACGAGGAGGACGAAGAGGAAGGCGAGGAGGAAGAGGAAGAAGAGGAGGAGCCGGCTGCGCGCGCCCCGCGCAAGAAGGCCGCGCCGAAGGCGGCGGCCAAGAAGAGCTCCGACAAGTTCGATCTTCCCTCCGTCTCCATGCTGGCCGCACCGAAGGCCGGCGATCGCCAGCCGCTCAGCAAGGCCGAGCTGGAAACCAATTCGCGCTCGCTCGAAGGCGTGCTGCAGGATTTCGGCGTGCGCGGCGAGATCGTGAAGGCCAATCCGGGTCCGGTCGTCACGCTGTACGAGCTGGAGCCGGCGCCCGGCATCAAGTCCTCCCGCGTGATCGGTCTCGCCGACGACATCGCCCGCTCGATGAGCGCGCTGTCGGCGCGCGTCGCCGTCGTGCCCGGCCGCAATGCGATCGGCATCGAGCTGCCGAACGCGCATCGCGAAAAGGTTTACCTGCGCGAACTGCTGGTCGCGAAGGAAGCGACCGAGACAGTGGCAAAGCTGCCGCTCTGCCTCGGCAAGACCATCGGCGGTGATCCCGTCATCATCGACCTCGCGCGCACGCCGCACATGCTGATCGCCGGTACCACCGGCTCCGGCAAGTCGGTCGCCATCAACACCATGATCCTCAGCCTGGTCTACCGGCTGCGCCCCGATCAGTGCCGCCTGATCATGGTCGATCCGAAGATGCTCGAACTGTCCGTCTATGACGGCATTCCCCATCTGCTCACGCCTGTCGTCACCGATCCGAAGAAGGCGGTGGTCGCGCTGAAATGGGCCGTGCGCGAGATGGAAGAGCGCTACAAGAACATGGCCAAGCTCGGCGTGCGCAACATCGACGGCTACAACACGCGCCTGCTCGAGCTGAAAGCCAAGGGCGAGGAGCCGACGCGCACGGTGCATACCGGCTTCGACAAGGAGACCGGCAAGGCGATCTACGAGGAAGAGAAGCTCTCGCTCGATCCGCTGCCCTACATCGTCATCATCGTCGACGAAATGGCCGACCTGATGATGGTCGCGGGCAAGGACATCGAAGGCGCGGTGCAGCGCCTCGCGCAGATGGCGCGCGCCGCCGGCCTGCACGTGATCCTGGCGACGCAGCGCCCGTCGGTCGACGTCATCACCGGCACCATCAAGGCCAACTTCCCGACCCGCATC
Organism: Bradyrhizobium sp. B117; assembly: GCF_038969555.1. NCBI lineage: Bacteria > Pseudomonadati > Pseudomonadota > Alphaproteobacteria > Hyphomicrobiales > Nitrobacteraceae > Bradyrhizobium > Bradyrhizobium sp. B117. The sequence goes on along the minus strand of NZ_CP152414.1, from coordinate 29,503 downwards.
GCCTTCCAGGTGACGTCGAAGATCGACAGCCGCACCATCCTCGGCGAGATGGGCGCCGAGCAGCTGCTCGGCCAGGGCGACATGCTCTACATGGCGGGCGGCGGCCGCATCAGCCGCGTGCATGGACCGTTCGCCTCCGACGAGGAAGTCGAGAAGGTGGTGCGTCACCTCAAGACGCAGGGCCAGCCGGAATACCTCGAAGCGGTTACCGCGGAAGAGCCGACCGAGGACGAGGATGGCGCGGTGTTCGACGCCACCGGCATGGGCGCAGACGGCGGCGGCGACCTGTTTGCGCAGGCCGTTGCGATCGTCAAACGCGACCGCAAGGCCTCGACCAGCTACATTCAGCGCCGCCTGCAGATCGGCTATAACCGCGCCGCGTCGCTGATGGAGCGCATGGAACTGGAAGGCATCGTCGGACCCGCCAACCACGCCGGAAAGCGCGAGATTCTGGTCGAGGAAGAAGACAGCCACATGTGAGGCAGCCGCCTCTGAACGAAATTTCACGTAGAATCGATATCTGCTTTTGCCCGAAATCACGCTAAAAGACGCCCAGCCACACAGGACGAAGCGTTGATCAGACATCCGGACACTCGATTCGCTGCCAGCATCGCCACGCGAAGCGTGCGCATGGCCGGCGCGCTTCTCATCACCGCCGCGATGGTGACCACTGCGTCGCTCGCGCAGAACGTCCCCGTGCCGAAGCCTGCGCCGAAGGGCCGCGATGGCGGAGCATCCGCCGGCGGGCCCGCGGTCACCGGCGCGACCCAGACGCCGCCGAATCCGGTCATCCCGGATCCGCGCCGCAACGTGCCGAGCAGCATCTTCCAGACCTTCGACGACAGGCAGAAGGCGCAGGCGGCCAAGGTCAGCGCCTATCTGTCCTCGCTTCAGACGCTGGTCGGGAATTTCGTGCAGGTTGGCCCCGACGGCAGCAAGACGCAAGGCGACTTCTACATCCAGAAGCCCGGCAAGGTGCGCTTCGAATATGACGCGCCGAGCCCGATCGACATCGTCGCCGACGGATCCTCGCTGGTGGTGCGCGACCGCAAGCTGGCGACGCAGGACGTCTATCCGCTGTCGCAGACGCCGCTGCGCTTCCTGTTGTCCGACCGCATCGACCTGATGAAGGACACCAATGTCGTCAACGTCACGGCCGACGACCTCTTCGTCAGTGTGACCATCGAGGAGAAGCAGGCGCTGGTCGGCACCAGCCGCTTGCTGCTGATGTTCGGCGCCAAGGACGGCCAGCTCAAGCAATGGACCGTTACTGACCCGCAGGGCTATGACACCACCATCGCGGTCTACAATCTGGATTCGAGCAAGAAGCTCGACCCCGGCATGTTCAAGATCGATTTCACCAATTACGGCCCCGCGCCGGGCTGAGACCTGATGGCTGCGCCGATGATCGTCATGCCCGGGCTTGTCCCGGGCATCCACGTTTTTGGGCCCACAAAAAGGCGTGGATGGCCGGGTCAAGCCCGGCCATGACGGATGGAGTTTGTTAGATCGTTCCCATGCGTCTTTCCCTGACAACCTGGAACATCAATTCGGTGCGGCTGCGCATCGATCTGGTCGCGAAATTCCTCAAGAGCGCGCGGCCGGACGTGCTGTGCCTGCAGGAAACCAAGTGCATCGACGATGCCTTTCCGCTGAAGCGCTTCAAGCGGCTCGGCTATGAACACGTCGCGCTGAACGGGCAGAAGGGCTATCACGGCGTCGCCATCGTCTCGAAGCTTCCATTCGAGTCGAAAGACATCCGCACCTTCTGTGACAAGTTGGATTCGCGTCATATTTCGGTGTCGTTCGGCGAGAAGGCCAACATCGCAAAGCCGCTGGTGCTGCATAATTTCTACGTGCCCGCCGGCGGCGACATTCCCGATCCGGCGCTGAACGAGAAGTTCGATCACAAGCTGCGCTTCCTCGACGAGATGACGGCCTGCGAGCCGCTGCATCCGCGCGGTGATGACAGGCACATCCTGGTCGGCGATCTCAACGTCGCCCCGCACGAGAACGACGTGTGGTCGCACAAGCAGCTTCTCAAAGTGGTCTCGCACACGCCTGTCGAAACCGAGAAGCTCAAGGCGGCACTCGCAGCCGGCGAATGGATCGACGTCGCGCGCGACCGCATTTCGATGTCGGAAAAGGTCTATACGTGGTGGAGCTACCGCTCCGCCGACTGGACCGTCGGCGACCGCGGCCGCCGGCTCGACCACATCTGGGTGTCGCGCGCGCTGAAGGATGCGGTCAGTGATTTCAAGATCCTGCGCGACGCGCGGAGCTGGGAGCGTCCGTCGGACCATGTCCCGGTGACGGTGACGCTGGAGGTTTAAGCCCCTGCGGTCATTCCGGGCTCGCGCTACGCGCGCCCCGGAATAACGGACGGAGAGAGCTACGATGTCAGCTTCGCGCCCGCCATCAGGATGTCGCTGGCGATCTGGCTCGAGCGCACCGCGAACTCGTCGCGCAGGCGGACGGCCGCAGCCGGATCGCTTTCGAGCACACGCTGGAACAGGCTGCGCGCGACGCGGATGACGGAGGCGTGCTCCAGCGCGATCGCGCTCGACGGCCGCTTCATCGGCACCACCAGCGCAAGCTCGCCGATCAGCGCGCCGGGGCCTGCGATCATCTCGGCACCGGCGCCGTCATCGACCCGGAAGGCGCCGCGCTGGACCACGAAGCCGGCATCGGCCTCGTCGCCGAGATTGAACAAGACGTCGCCGCGGACGAAGTTGCGCTGCTCGGAGCCGATCGCCAGCATGCGCAACGAGGCGTCTCCCAACAGGCGCAGGGTCGGGACACGCTCGAGAAGCGCTACGTCGTCGTCGATTGACATTCAGGTCCGAGGCTCAAGGGCACGATATCTAAAACGATTCGCGCGCCCCCGAAGCGTATCACGGCACCAGTTTGTAGCCACCGGCTTCCGTGACCAGGATCTCCGGGTTGGCGGCGTCCTTCTCGATCTTCTGACGCAGGCGGTAGATGTGGGTTTCCAGCGTGTGCGTGGTGACGCCGGAATTGTAGCCCCAGACCTCCTGGAGCAGGGTCTCGCGCGAGACCGGCATCTGGCCGGCCCGGTAGAGGAAGCGGAGGATGGCGGTTTCCTTTTCCGTCAGCCGCACCTTGCGGGCATTGGCCGCAGTGAGCATTTTTGAGCCGGGGCGGAAGGAGTAGGGGCCGACCGAGAACACCGCGTCCTCGCTGGCCTCGTGCTGGCGAAGCTGGGCGCGGATGCGGGCCAGCAGCACGGCGAAACGGAAGGGCTTTGCGACATAGTCGTTGGCGCCGGATTCCAGCCCCAAAATCGTGTCGGAATCTGTGTCATGCCCGGTCAGCATGATGATCGGGGCCTTGAAGCCGCCCTTGCGCAAGGAGCGGACCACCTCGCGCCCGTCGGTGTCGGGCAGGCCGACATCCATCAGGACCAGATCGGGGGAATTGGCCTTTGCGGCGCTCGCACCCTTGGCGCCGGTATCGACGGCGGAGGCTTCGAATTCTTCGTGCAGCGATAATTGCTCCACCAACGTATCGCGCAGATCGGTATCGTCATCCACGATCAGGATCTTGCGGGCATTGGCCATAGGGGGTCATCCTTTTGGAGTCCGGCTCGACGCGCATGCATGCTGCACCCAGCCGCGAGGGAAAGTTAGGGGTCGCCGTTATTATTGTTGTTCGTGTTGAAGTAGTGGGCTGTTACCGATTCTCAAGCCAGAACCACTCTAACGCAGAATAGCAGGGCGATTTGATGAATGTCCTGTAATGAATTCGACATTGCACGGTCACAGGAAAAACAAAGCTATGTCAGCTAGTTACACCGGAAATCGGCGCTCCGGACCGCTGGCTGCGATCCACGTCAGGCCCGCCGCCGGAAATCCGCGGCGGGGCTGGCTGACCGCCGGCGCGCTGACCATTCCGGTGGCGCTGGGGCGGGGCGGCATCCTCGCCAACAAGCGCGAGGGCGACGGCGGCACCCCCAGGGGCAGTTTCCGTCCCAGGCAATTGTGGTGGCGAGCCGACCGGCACAGCCGCCCCAAGACCTTCCTGCCGGCCCGGACCATCACCGGCGCGGACGCCTGGTGCGAAGATCCCGGCGACCGCCATTACAACCTGTGGATCCGGCGCGGGCAGGGCGAGGGTGGCGACCGGCTCAAGCGGGACGACCATCTCTACGACTTCATCATCGAGATCGACCACAATACGAGGCCGCGCATCGCCGGCCGCGGCAGCGCCGTCTTCCTGCATCTCGTGCGCGACAATTTCGGGCCGACCGCAGGCTGCGTCTCCATGACCAAGGCGGCGATGCTGCAATTGCTGCGACGGCTCGGACCAAAAACAAAAATCATCATCGGGTGAGGACGCATGCTGGACAGGGATCAAATCGCCGCCGCTTCACAGGTCCTGGTCAGACATTGGCGCGACGGCACCAAGCTCGACGCGCTGGAGGCGCGCCTGCGGCCACAGAGCCGCGCTGACGGCTATGCCATCCAGGCTGCGCTGGAAACGCAGTCGCTCGGAAAGCTGTTCGGCTGGAAGATCGCAGCAACCAGCGAGGCCGGGCAGAAGCACATCAACGTCGCGGGACCGCAGGCCGGCCGCATCATGAGCGACACGGTGATCGCCGACGGTGGCACTGCGTCGATGAAGGGTAACGAGATGCGCGTCGGCGAGCCGGAATTCGCCTTCCGCATGGGACGCGAGCTGCCGCCGCGCGCCGCGCCCTACAGCGCCGACGAGGTGCTCGCCGCCGTCGAGACCCTGCATCCCGCGATCGAGATTCCCGATTCGCGCTTTGCCGATTTTGCCAGCGCCGGCGAGGCGCAGCTGATCGCCGACAATGCCTGCGCGCATCTGTTCGTGCTGGGCGCGGCGACGTCAGCGAACTGGCGCGCGATGGATCTCGTCGAGGAGCGGCCACAGATCACGCTGCGCGGCCGGCACTACACCGGCCACGGCAAGAACGTGCTCGGCGATCCCCGCGTCGCGCTCACCTGGCTCGCTAACGAGCTGCGCGGGCTCGGCCTTACATTGCGGGCAGGGGAGGTGGTGACGACAGGCACCTGCCATCCGCCGCTGCCGATCCAGGCCGGCGATCATTTTGCCGCGGATTTTGGCGTGCTGGGGAAGGTGTCGGTAGGGTTTGCGTAAGCGTTCCACGCTTTCCCGTCATTGCGAGCCCAACTCTCTCCACTCGTCATTGCGAGGAGCACTTGCGACGAAGCAATCCAGAATCCTCCGCGGAAAGATTCTGGATTGCTTCGCTGCGCTCGCAATGACGAATTCGAGAGCCGTTGCTGCGCGAGGCCTCGCCAGCGGCTATCACCGGTGCCCGAAGATCGCGCTCCCCACCCGCACATGGGTAGCGCCCAGCATGATGGCTGTCGCGAAATCGGCGCTCATGCCCATCGACAGATTCTTCAATCCATTGCGCGCGGCGATCTTGGCGGTGAGCGCGAAATGCGCCGCCGGCGGCTCGTCGACCGGCGGGATGCACATCAGCCCGGAGATCGTCAGCCCATAGGTGTCGCGGCAGCTCGCCAGGAAGGCGTCGGCCTCGCCGGGGGCGACGCCGGCCTTCTGCGGCTCCTCGCCGGTGTTGATCTGGACGAACAACTGAGGGTGCTTTTTCTGGGATTCGATTTCCTTGGCTAACGCTTGGCAAATGCTCGGGCGGTCAACCGAATGGATGGCATCGAACAGCGCAACGGCCTCTTTCGCCTTGTTGGATTGCAGCGGTCCGATCAGGTGCAGCGCGATATCGGGGTAAACAGACGTTAACGCAGGCCACTTGCCTTTGGCCTCCTGCACGCGATTCTCGCCAAATACGCGCTGTCCGGCGTCGATGACCGGTGTAATTGCATCCGCGGCGAACGTCTTCGACACCGCGATCAGCGTCACCGAGGCGCGATCGCGCTGCGCATCCCTGCAGGCGCGTGCAATCTCGGCTTCGACCGCGGCGAGCGCGCTTGGTGAATGGCCGGTTACCGGCGCGTCGTTGTGTGCTGTCATGACGTCGATTGACCGTGAACGTACGGGAGGTAAGTCCAATTTTACCGAGTTCAAGAAAGAGTTTTTGAACCCTTCGCTTTACCTTGCCCGCGGGGTGGGCAGCGAAGATGGCAAACGTCAGTTTCAACCGCAAACGAGCGAAACTCAAGCAGCTTCTCGGGATCCGGGCGCGGCTCGCCTTGCTCGCGGTGATTCTGGTGACGCCCTTGATGTTCGAGCGCATCCGCTCGCTCGAAGACACGCGCGCCAAGCAGATCGCGCAGGCTGCGGCCGAATTCACCACCATTGCAAGGCACAGCGCCGATGCACAGCGCGAGGTGATCTCCTCGGTCGAGACCATCCTGAAATCGGAAGCCTTCATCCGCGCCTCCGCCGGCGGCATCAGCAAAAGCTGCGACGTGCTGCGCGCGAGCCTGCCGTCGAACCTGCCGTGGATCCGCACGCTTTTGATCGCCGGCCAGGACGGGCGCATCCAGTGCGCCACCAACAACATGTATGTCGGCCTCGACCTCAGCGACCGACCCTACTTCCAGCAGGCGCAGGAAACCGGCCGCTTCGTGCTGAGCGACTTCATCATGTCACGGCCCGTGCCGTCGCCGACCGTGATGGCGGTCTATCCGGTGTCCGCCTTCAGCGGCGTCGCGGATGCCGTCGTGCTCGCCACCGTCAACCTCGACTGGATGTCGAAGGTCATGAGCAATCTCGGCGGCCGCGACGGCATCACCGCGGTGCTGGTCGACAGCGCCGGCACCGTGCTGGCCGCGCCCGCCGACCAGCATGGCGCGGTCGGCCGCCCCCTCGACAACATGCCGCTGATGTCGGCGATCGCCGACAAGGCATTGCGGTCGGACCAGGACGAAGGCTCGCTGTCCTTTCTCGCGGCCGACGGGTCGCGCCGCGCGGTCAGCTACATTCGCATCGCCGGCACCAATGCCCGCCTGATCGCCAGCATTGACGAGGACAAGGTGTCGGCAGCGGTCAGCCGCAACATCCGCACCGCCTATCTCCAGCTCGCCTTCGTCGTGCTGTTCGTCCTGCTCGGCGCGCTGATCGCGGCCGAGAAGCTGGTGATCAAGCCGATCGAGATGCTGGCCGACATGGCCAAGCGCCTCGGCGAAGGCGACCTCTCGGCGCGCGCCGCGCGCAACCGGCTGCCGGCCGAGTTCGTGCCGCTGGCCCGCGCCTTCAACGCGATGGCGGCGCAGCTCAGCCAGCGCGAGCGCGAGCTGATCGCGAGCAACGACCGCCTGACCGTGATGGCCTCGATCGACATGCTGTCGGGCCTCGCCAACCGCCGCGGCTTCCAGAGCCGGCTCGATTTCGAATGGATGCGCGCGCAGCAATATGGCAGCGAGCTCGCGCTGCTGATGATCGACGTCGACCACTTCAAGCTCTTCAATGACACCTACGGCCATCTCGAAGGCGATTCCTGCCTGACCAGGCTCGGCGAATCGCTGTCCGGCATCGCCGCTGACACCATGGGCTTTGCCGCGCGCTATGGCGGTGAGGAGTTCTGCCTGCTGTTGCCGAACACCGACGTGGACCGCGCCGTCGAGATCGGCGAGCAGGTGCGCGCGGCCGTGCTGAAGCTGTGCCTGCCGCACATCACCTCCAGCCACATGATCGTCACCGTCTCGATCGGCGTTGCCGCGACCAAGCCGAACGAGGCTTTGCGTCCCGGCGATCTCATCGAAGCCGCCGACGCCGCGCTCTACGCCGCAAAGCACCGCGGCCGCAACAACGTCGTCGAGCACGGCGTGCAGGCGATCGAGAATGGTGCCGCCGAGATGATGATGGTCGCCAGCGCCTAAAGCGCGATGAGATTTGGATGAATCGTCATCGCGCTTCAGGTTGTTGTTTACGCCTGATCTTTCCGGAAAACCGCTCCGCACTTTTCCGGATCATGCCTAGCCCGCAGCGCCGGCGCGATCGAGTTCGATCTCGGTCACCACGCGATTGCGGCCGCCGCCCTTGGCGAGATAGAGCGCGCGGTCGCAGCGCTCGATCAGATCGCTGATCGCTTCCCCGGCCCGGTACTGCGCAACGCCGATCGACACGTTGATGCCGGGCAGAGTCTCGCCGGTCGAGCGGCGCGTGATCGTGCATTCGGCGATCGCGCGCCTGATGTGCTCGGCAATCTCGGCACAAGTGGCAAGGTCGGCGTCCGGCAGCACCGCGATCAGCTCCTCGCCGCCATAGCGCGCCGGCAGATCCTGCGTGCGGACCTTTTCGCGCAACACCTTTGCCATAAGCCGCAACACCTGGTCGCCGACGCCGTGGCCGAAATTGTCGTTGAAGGTCTTGAAGTGGTCGATGTCGAGCAGGAGCACGCTGAGCGGCTCGCCCCAATCCGCCGTCGCCTGCGCCTTGCGCAGGAATTCGTCGAGCGCGCGGCGATTTGCCAGGCCCGTCAGCGTGTCGGTACGGGCGCGCTCCTCCGACCTCGACAGCGAATCGCGGATCACGTCGAGCTCGCGGGTCTTTTCGGCAAAACCCGCCTCGAGCCGCGTCGCCCTGGTCGCGGCCCGCGCCAGCTCGTTCATGAGCTGGGCGACCAGCACCTTCGGATCGACGCCGGCCTTGCCCTGGTCGGCCACCTCGCTGATCGCCTGCATCTGGGAATGATTGTCGGCGATTGCGGTCGTCAGAAACTCCCTCGCCGTACCCATCAGGGTATGTAGCCGCTCCGACGTGGCGGTAACCACGGTATTCACCTGAGGCGCGACATAGGTCTCGAACAGATCCAGACTGGTCCTGTTATCGAAGGGCCGATTGTGGTCGATCAGGAGATCGATGGCGTTGCGCAGATCGTCATGGCTGCCCGCGAAATATTGGAACCAGACCGCGAAATTGATCGGCGTCGGCGGAATCCGCTGTTCGGCCATGGCCTGTATCGCCCGTCCGGCGATGGACGCGGCATAGTCGTAATCGGGATCGTCGAAGCTGGAATCCATCGCGGCATCGGGGTCTTAGCAGGCCGCAACCTCGCACCGAGCCCTTAATCAGCCCCCAACAAGGGGCTCAGTACTTATGCGGAGGCGGTAAGTTCCCAATCGCGGCAACCCATTGACCCCCCGAGGACTTCTATGGCCTAGTCCGCCGTCTTTAGACGGCCGAATCCAAGAAAACCAACGATTCCATGACCTCCGAACGCTATAACGCCCGCGACGCCGAACCGCGCTGGCAACGCCAATGGGACGAACAGGCGATCTTCGTCTCGAAGAACGATGATTCGCGGCCGAAATACTACGTCCTCGAGATGTTCCCCTACCCGTCCGGACGCATCCATATCGGCCATGTCCGCAACTACACGCTCGGCGACGTGCTGGCCCGCTTCATGCGCGCGAAGGGCTACAACGTGCTGCACCCGATGGGCTGGGATGCGTTCGGCCTGCCGGCCGAGAATGCCGCCATCGAGCGCAAGGTCGCGCCGAAAGCCTGGACCTACGACAACATCGCCGCGATGAAGAAGCAGCTCCGCTCCATCGGGCTGTCGCTGGACTGGTCACGCGAATTCGCGACCTGCGACCCCAGCTACTACAAGCATCAGCAGAAGATGTTCTTGGACATGCTCGCCGCGGGCCTCGCCGAGCGTGAGAAGCGCAAGCTCAACTGGGATCCGGTCGACATGACCGTGCTCGCCAACGAGCAGGTGATCGATGGCCGCGGCTGGCGCTCGGGCGCAATTGTCGAGCAGCGCGAGATGAGCCAGTGGGTGTTCAAGATCACGAAGTACTCGCAGGAGCTGCTGTCGGCGCTCGATGGACTCGACCGCTGGCCCGACAAGGTGCGGCTGATGCAGCGCAACTGGATCGGCCGCTCCGAGGGCCTCTTGATCCGCTTCGCGCTAGATCAGGCGACGACACCTGCCGGCGAGAGCGAGCTGAAGATCTTCACGACGCGCCCCGACACGCTGTTCGGCGCGAAATTCATGGCGATCTCGGCGGATCATCCGCTGGCGCAGGCGGCTGCCGCGAAGAACCCGAAGCTTGCGGAATTCATCTCCGACATCAAGAAGATCGGCACCGCGCAGGAGATCATCGACACCGCGGAGAAGCAGGGTTTTGACACCGGCATCCGCGCGGTGCATCCGTTCGATCCCTCCTGGAAGCTGCCGGTCTACGTGGCCAATTTTGTGCTGATGGAATACGGCACCGGCGCGATCTTCGGTTGCCCCGCGCACGACCAGCGCGACCTCGACTTCGTCAACAAATACAATCTCGGCAACACGCCCGTCGTTTGCCCCGAAGGCCAGGACCCCAAGACGTTCGTCATCACCGACACCGCCTATGACGGTGACGGCCGCATGATCAATTCGCGCTTCCTCGACGGCATGACGATCGATCAGGCCAAGGAAGAGGTCGCCAAGCGTCTCGAGAGCGAGTTGCGCGGCAACGCGCCGGTCGGCGAGCGCCAGGTCAATTTCCGCCTGCGCGACTGGGGCATTTCGCGCCAGCGCTATTGGGGCTGCCCGATTCCCGTCATCCATTGCCCGAAATGCGATGTGGTGCCGGTGCCGGATGCGGACCTGCCGGTGGTGCTGCCGGAGGATGTGAGCTTCGACAAGCCGGGCAACGCGCTCGACCATCACCCGACCTGGAAGCACGTCACCTGCCCCAAATGTGGTGGCAAGGCCGAGCGCGAAACCGACACCATGGACACCTTCGTGGATTCGTCCTGGTACTTTGCGCGCTTCACTGATCCCTGGAACGAGAACGCGCCGACGACGCCTGCGGTCGCCAACCGGATGCTGCCGGTCGACCAGTATATCGGCGGCGTCGAGCACGCGATCCTGCATCTGCTCTACAGCCGCTTCTTCACCCGCGCGATGAAGGCGACCGGACACATCGCGCTGGACGAGCCGTTCGCCGGCATGTTCACGCAAGGCATGGTGGTGCACGAGACCTACCAGACGGCCGACGGCACCTATGTGCAGCCGGCCGAGGTGAAGATCGAGGTCGGCGGCAATGGCCGCCGCGCCACGCTGCTGGCTTCAGGCGAAGACGTCACGATCGGTCCGATCGAGAAGATGTCGAAGTCGAAGAAGAACACGGTCGATCCCGACGACATCATCGAGACCTACGGCGCCGACGTCGCCCGCTGGTTCATGCTGTCGGACTCTCCGCCCGACCGCGACGTGATCTGGAGCGACGAGCGCGTCCAGGGCGCCTCGCGCTTCGTGCAGCGGCTGTGGCGGCTGGTGAACGACGCCGTGGATCTCGGCAAGGCCGCGCCGGCGGACCGCCCGGCCAGCTTCGGGGCGGATGCGACCGCCTTGCGCAAGGCCGCCCATGGTGCGCTGGACAAGGTCACCACCGGCATCGAGCGGCTGCACTTCAATGTCTGCCTCGCTCATATCCGCGAATTCGCCAATGCTTTCTCGGAGGTGCTCCAGCGTCCCGGCCAGCCGGCCCCCGATTTGGCTTGGGCGATCCGGGAGGCGAGCCAGATCCTGGTCCAGCTGTTCTCCCCGATGATGCCGCACCTCGCCGAGGAGTGCTGGCAGGTTCTGGGGCATTCCGGGCTGGTTTCGGAGGCCAATTGGCCGCAAATCGAACGCGATTTGCTGGTTGAAGACAGCGTGACCCTGGTGGTCCAGGTCAACGGCAAGAAGCGGGGTGAGGTCACAGTTGCAACAGCGGCCCAGAATCCGGAAATCGAGGCTGCCGTTCTGGCCCTCGATGCGGTAAAGCTGGCCCTGGACGGCAAGCCCGTCCGCAAAGTGATCATCGTCCCCAAGAGGATCGTGAATGTTGTCGGCTAGGATCCGTATCGCAGCCCGCTTGCTGGCGGTCGCCGCTCTGGCGGCACTGACGGCCGGCTGCTTCCAGCCGATGTATGCCGAGCGGAACGACGGCACCCCCGGCCTGCGCGAAAAGCTGATGGGGGTCGAGCTTCCGCCAATCAACAAGCCCAACGCCTCCCGCGAGGCCCGTGTCGGCGTCGAGGTCCGCAATGCCCTGGCCTTCAAGCTCTACGGCACCGCCACGGGCATGCCGCCGACCCACCGCCTCGACATCCGCTTCACGTCCAGCAAGTCGTCGCTGCTGGTCGATCCCAATACCGCCCTGCCGACCAGCGAAAACTACGGCATCGATGCCCAGTACAATCTGATCGAGGTCGCGACCGGCAAGTCGGTGATGACCGGCACCACGTTCTCGCGCGTGTCCTACGACATGCCCGGCTCCTATCAGCGCTTCGCCCGTAATCGCGCCGTGCGCGATGCCGAGGATCGCGCCGCCAACGAGATCGCCGAGAACATCACGACCCGGCTTGCCGCGTTCTTCACCGCGGGCACGTAAAGCCCTTCCGTCATTCCGGGGCACGCGAAGCGTGAACCCGGAATCTCGATCCCCAACCTCTGGATTCCGGGCTCGCGCGTCGCGCGCCTCGGAATGACGCCGTTGAGGCAACATGGTCGCGCTGCGCGGAAAAGAGATAGACGCCTTCCTCGCCCGTCCTGACGCGGGCCGTCCGATCATCCTGCTCTATGGACCTGACGCCGGCCTCGTGCGCGAGCGTTCCGATGCGCTGATCGCCTCCGCGGTCGATGACCCCAACGATCCTTTCTCGCTGGTCAAGCTCGACGGCGACGAACTCTCGGCCGAGCCGTCGCGCCTGGTCGATGAAGCCATGACCGTGCCGCTGTTCGGCGGCCGCCGCGCCATCCGCATCCGCGCCGGCTCGCGCAGCTTTGCCAGCGGCGTCGAAACGCTCGCGGAGATGAGCGTGAAGGATTGCCGCATCGTGATCGAGGCCGGCGAGCTGCGGCCGGAATCGCCGCTGCGCAAGGTCTGCGAGAAGGCCAAGACGGCGGTGGCGATCGGCTGCTATCCCGACACCGAGCGCGACCTCGCAAAACTGATGGAAGACGAGCTGCGCATTGCGAATTTGCGCATCGCGCACGACGCCCGCGCCGCGCTGATGTCCTTCCTCGGTGGCGACCGCCAGGCCTCGCGCAACGAGCTGCGCAAGCTGACGCTCTATGCTCATGGCAAAGGCGAGATCACGCTGGACGACGTGATGTCCGTGGTCGCGGACGCGTCCGAGCTGAAGCTCGATCCGATCGTCGACGGCGCCTTCGCCGGCCGGCCCGATATCGTCGAGACCGAATTCGCAAAAGCCATGATCGCCGGCACTTATCCCGGCGTGATCATCTCCGCGGCGCAGCGCCAGGCTGCGTGGCTGCACAAATCCGCGCTCGCGATCGCCGACGGCCAGCCTGCCTCCGCCGTGCTCGACGGCGGCTTTCCGCGGCTGCATTTTTCACGAAAGCCCATGGTCGAAACCGCGCTGCGCAATTTCAGCGTGGCACGGCTCGCCGCCATCATCGAGCAGCTCGCGTCTGCCGCGCTCGACACCCGCAAGCAATCGACCCTCGCCGCCGCCATCGCCCAGCGCACGCTGATGGCGATCGCCGCGAACGCGAAGCGGCGGGGATAGGTCCCGCTCTCTCTACACGTCATTGCGAGCACGACTCTCTGCATCCGTCATTGCGAGCGCAGCGAAGCAATCCAGTGTCCCTCCGCGGAACGATTCTGGATTGCTTCGCTGCGCTCGCAATGACGATGCGGATGCAGGCGCGCGCCACACACTCAGCCGTCGTCCCGGCGAAGGCCGGGACCCATAACCACAGGGAGAGGTGTGGCGAAGACACGTAGTTCGGTACTGTGACTTTCCGCGATCGATGGATCACGCGGTATGGGTCCCGGCCTTCGCCGGGACGAGAGAGTTACAGCACGCCCTTTGCCAGGCGCTTCATCACCTCGTCGAGCTGATCGAGGTTGCGGTAGTTGATCTGGACCGAGCCGCCGGGGTCGCGGTGATTGACGGTGACCTTGAGGCCGAGCGCGTCGCTGACGCGCTTTTCCAGGTCGATCGTGTCGGGGTCCTTTTCCTTGCCACCGGTCGAGCGCGCCTTCTGCGGCTTGCGCTCCGGCACGCCCTCTTCATGTGCGAGCGCCTCGGCCTGGCGGACGTTGAGGCCCTCCTCGACGATGCGCTTGGCGGATGCGAGCGGATCGGGCACGCCGATCAGCGCGCGGGCATGACCGGCGGTCAGATCGCCGCTGGTGATCAGGGCCTGCACCTCGGCCGGCAGCTTGGTCAGCCGCATCATGTTGGCGATGTGGCTGCGGCTCTTGCCCACGACCTTTGCGATGTCGTCCTGGCTGCGTTTGAATTCGTTGGCGAGCGCGTGATAGCCGAGCGCCTCTTCCATCGGGTTGAGGTCTTCGCGCTGTACGTTCTCGACGATCGCGAATTCCAGCGCATCGCTGTCGCTGATGTCGACCGGGACGATCGGCACTTCATGCAGGCCCGCCATCTGCGACGCGCGCCAGCGCCGCTCGCCGGCGATGATCTCAAAGCGATCCTGCGTGCCCTTCACGGGGCGCACCACGATCGGCTGGATCACACCGTGCTGCTTGATGGACTCAGAGAGCTCCTTCAGCTCGGTGTCCGAAAAGGTGCGGCGCGGGTTGCGCGGATTGGCCTTGATGAACTCGATCGGCACCTTGCGCTGCGCGCGCGGACGATCGACGTGCTGAGCCTCGCCGCCGACATCACCGATCAGACTCGCAAGACCCCGGCCCAGTCGCGAACGCGCTTCGTCGGCCATCGCCAGCTCCCTTGGATTCACGGTGCAGCACTCCAGAACTGAATTTCGAAACTTGTAGGATGGGTAGAGCGAAGCGAAACCCATCGCCGTTTGCGTTTGGGGTGATGGGTTTCGCAACGCTCTACCCATCCTACGAACAACGTCGCTTCAATGCGTCGTGCGCAACTCGCGCTCGCGCTGGATCACCTCGGTGGCGAGCCGCAAGTAAGCTTCGCTGCCGACGCATTTGAGATCGTAGACCAGCACCGGCTTGCCGTAGGACGGCGCTTCGGAGATGCGCACGTTGCGCGGGATCATGGTCTTGTAGACCTTCTCGCCCATGAACTGGCGGACGTCGGCGACGACCTGGTTCGAGAGGTTGTTGCGCGAGTCGAACATGGTCAGCACGATGCCGTGGATCGACAGGGTCGGGTTGAGCGTCGAGCGCACCTGCTCCACCGTCTGCAGCAATTGCGACAGACCTTCGAGCGCGAAGAACTCGCATTGCAGCGGCACCAGGATCGCGTCCGACGCCGCCATCGCGTTCACAGTGAGCAGATTGAGCGAGGGCGGGCAGTCGATCAGCACATAGGTGTAGTCAGCGTCCGGCGAGACGTTGTTGTTGAGCGCGCCGATCGCATCGCGCAGCTTGAAGGCGCGGCCAGGCGTGGTGCCGAGCTCGAGCTCGAGGCCGGAGAGATCCATGGTCGAGGGCGCGATGTGCAGCCGCGGCACCGCGGTCGAAACCACGGCTTCGCGCAAGCTCGCTTCGCCGATCAGAACGTCATAGGTCGAGCAGGAACGGTTGCGGCGGTCGATGCCGAGGCCGGTCGAGGCGTTGCCTTGCGGATCGAGATCGACGATCAGGACACGCTCGCCAATCGCGGCGAGCGCCGTGCCGAGATTGATCGCTGTGGTTGTTTTTCCCACACCACCCTTCTGATTCGCCAGCGCCAGGATGCGCGGATGGCCTTGCGGGACCTCTGCGGTCTGTTCTTGCTGCGGCTCGTCAATCACGGTCATCGAAATTCCCCACTCAACCCCTGAACGTCTCACCCGCGCCGTTCGACTGAAGTCAGCTCGACGATCCAGCCATCCCCTGTCCGGCTTTGATGGAGCTGCGACTGAATATTCCAATATTTAGCGGCTTCGGTCAATTCAGCCTCTACATCTTGACCCTTGAGAAATAGCGCCTTTGCGCCTTGGCGCATCAGCGGCTCCGCAAAGCCGATGAGTTGATGTAGCGGAGCCAGCGCACGCGCGGTGACGCAATCGACGGGGCCGGTGATTCTATCCACATTATCCCCGATCTCAGCGAGATGTACGAGCCCCGGCGATGCGGTGACACGAAGCGCTTCGCGCAAAAAGGCGGCCTTCTTGGCGATTCGCTCGACGAGATGGACGCTGGCGCCCGGCGTATCGGCCATGGCGCAGGCGAGCACAACGCCGGGAAAGCCGCCGCCGCTGCCGAGGTCGGCCCAGCGTTTTGCCGATGGCGCGAGATCGACGAGCTGAAGCGAGTCGGCGATGTGCCGCGTCCAGAGGTGCGGCAAGGTCGAGGGCGCGACCAGATTGGTCTTGGCCTGCCACTCCCGGAGCAGTGCGATGTAGCGATCGAGCCGGTCCTCGGTTTCACGTGAAACCGGAGCGAGCTTCAGCGCCGCGTTCTTGTCGGCGGCGATGGTGGCGTCCAGCGACTGATCGTTGACGCTGGCCTTGTCGACCTTCGGCTTGGCCGGCGCCGGCTCAGCTCGGCGAGCGGCGCCCTCACCTATTCCGGGTCGTCGCGATAGCGGTCTGTCTCCGCCCGGTCCGCGCTGTTTCACGTGAAACGCCTATGCGATTGCCTTGGAGGTCTTTCGAGCTTCGCGGCGGAGATAGGCCGCGAGGATGCCGAGCGCCGCCGGCGTCATGCCATCGATCCGGCCGGCCTGGCCGACCGTGAACGGGCGGGCCTTCTCCAGCTTGGCGCGGACCTCGTTGGAGAGACCTGGGACCAGCTTGTAGTCGACATCCGACAGCACCATCCCCTCGTCACGCCGGAAGGCCTCGACGTCGGCGCTCTGGCGCTCAAGGTAGACATCATACTTGGCGTCGATCTCGAGGTGGGTGGCGATGACGGGATCGATCGCCGACAGCTCGGGCCAGATCGATCGGACCTGGCTCCAGCCGATCTCCGGATAGGCCATCAGCTCGAAGGCCGAGCGGCGCTGGCCGTCCCGGTTCAGGGACAGTCCGTGCTTGATCGCCTCGTTCGGAGTGATCGTGAGCGCCTTCGAGAGCGTCCGGGCCGCGTTCAGAGCGTTCATCTTACCGCGGTGGTGCTGGGCCCGGGCACTTCCGACACACCCGAGAGCGATCCCCTTTTCGGTCAGACGCTGATCTGCATTGTCGGCGCGCAGCGTCAGCCGGTACTCGGCGCGCGAGGTGAACATCCGATAGGGCTCGGTGATCCCGCGGGTGACGAGGTCGTCGATCATCACGCCAAGATAGCCGTCTGCACGATCGAACACGGTCAGCGCCGTACCACTGGCGGCGAGCGCGGCGTTGAGGCCTGCCACAATGCCCTGCCCGGCGGCTTCCTCGTATCCGGTGGTGCCGTTGATCTGCCCGGCCAGGAACAGCCCACGCAGACGCTTGGTCTGGAGGGTCGGATCGAGCTCGCGAGGATCGATGTGGTCGTATTCGATGGCGTAGCCCGGCCGGACCATCCTCACCCGCTCGAGGCCGGGGATGCTGGCGAGGATCGCGAGCTGGACCTCCTCCGGCAGCGAGGTCGAGATGCCGTTGGGATAGACCGTGCTGTCGTCCAGCCCTTCCGGCTCCAGGAAGATCTGGTGGCCATCGCGGTCGCCGAAGCGGACGATCTTGTCCTCGATGGAGGGGCAGTAGCGCGGGCCGGAGCTCTTGATCTGGCCGGAATACATCGGGGAGCGATGGACGTTGGCCCGGATCACCTCATGGGTCGCAGCCGTGGTCCGGGTGATTCCGCACTGGATCTGCGGGGTCGTGATCCGCTCGGTCATCACCGAGAACGGCTCCGGCGGCTCGTCTCCCGGCTGCATCTCGACCGCAGACCAGTCGATCGTGGTGCCGTCCAGACGCGGCGGGGTACCGGTCTTGAGCCGTCCGAGGGTGAAGCCGGCACGCTCAAAGGATGTCGAAAGACCCATCGCCGGGGCTTCGCCGACCCGTCCGGCAGGCCAGTTCTTCTCACCGAGATGGATCAGGCCGCGGAGAAAGGTGCCGGTGGTGACGACAACGGCCCCTGCCCGAAGCTCCCGGCCGTCTGCCAGGCGCAGCCCGGTCACCCGGCCGTCGACCACGATCAGCTCGTCCGCCTCGCCTTCGATGACGGAAAGACCTTCGGTCTCCCGGATCGCCGCCTGCATCGCGACGGCATAAAGCTTCCGGTCGGCCTGGGCCCGGGGACCACGGACGGCCGGACCCTTCCGGCGGTTGAGGACGCGAAACTGGATACCGCCGGCATCGCCGACGCGGCCCATCAGACCATCGAGGGCATCGACCTCGCGGACCAGATGGCCTTTGCCGAGACCGCCAATCGCGGGATTGCAGGACATCGCCCCGACGGTGGCGAAACGGTGCGTCACCAGAGCGGTCGCCGCGCCCATCCGGGCAGACGCAGCGGCGGCCTCACAGCCGGCGTGGCCGCCGCCAATCACGATGACGTCGAAGCTCTCTCGCTCTGTTCGCATGGGCGAACTTCTAGCTCAGAGGTGTAAAAGCCGGAAGTAGAAACTGGTTGGACAGGCGTTTCACGTGAAACGGAGTCCCACGGCTGGAAGCAGTTTGGTGAAAACAACCCCAGGCACAGTAGTGCGACATTGAACGGGCTGCTGTTTCACGTGAAACAACAACAACACGCATCAGTGACGGGATTGGACGTGCTGACAGTACGGTCCTGCCCAGACACTGGAGGCATCGAGGAGAGCGTGACGAGCGACACGCGTCAGCAGCTTGGATTGCTTCGTCGCAAGAGCTCCTCGCAATGACGGAGATCGAGACGAGCGTCGTCGGTCACCACGGGCACAGTTCCCGCAGCGAGGTCGATCGGCGCGTTGGAACCTGCTGTCCTCTCGGTAGCGACCGCCGCTCGCTGTCACCGTGAAACCTGACCGAGCCAGCTCGCCCGCATGTTTCAAGTGAAACACAAACAATGGAACAAGCACTAGTTCTAGAATGAAGAACTAGCGCTACTTTCCGATACAGAATTTCTGGAAAATGGCCCCAAGGACGTCCTCGACGTCCACCCGGCCGAGGAGTCGGCCCAAAGCATAGGCCGCGGAACGAAGCTCTTCAGCGGCGAGCTCCTCGCCCTCTTCTACAAGGTCCAGACTCCGGCGCAAGCTATCTCGCGCCTGGCCCAGCAGCTCGCGTTGGCGCGCCCGGGTCACCAAGGCTCCCTCGCCGGTTCCGAAAAACTCGGCGGCGAATTTCACGAGCGCGTCGACCAACGCCGCGATGCCATCCCCCCGGCTTGCCGATATCGCGAACTCGCCCGGTGGCGTGGCGGCTCCGGATCCGAGATCGATCTTGTTGCGCACGATCCAGGCCGCGCCATCTGACTGGTCGCCTCCGGATTTCCGAAGCGACCGCATCGCATCCGGATCGACGACCTGCTCGGCCTCGACCAACCACAGCACGAGGTCGGCGTCTTCCGCCCGCGCCCGTGCCCGACGCACACCTTCCTGCTCGACCGGATCGTCGGTTTCGCGGATGCCGGCGGTGTCGATGACAGTGACGGGATAGCCGTCGAGGTCGAGCTGCACCTCGATCACGTCACGCGTCGTGCCGGCATGCGGCGAGACGATCGCGACCTCGCGGCGCGCGAGCTGGTTCATCAGCGTCGACTTTCCGACATTCGGCTCGCCCGCGATCGCAACCACGAGGCCATCGCGCAGGCGTTCAGAATGTCCCTGTGCCGCAAGGACTTTTGCAATTTCATCATGCAGCGCCTTGATCGCCCGCACCGCCGGCGCCATCAGCTCGGCCGGCACATCGCCTTCGTCGGAGAAATCGATGCCGGCTTCGATCAGCGCGGACGCCTCGATGACCCGCTCGCGCCAGTCGCGTGCGCGCTTGCCCAGCAGGCCTTCAAGCTGACGCAGCGCCTGGCGCCGCTGCCGGTCGGTGTCGGCATGGATGAGGTCGTCGAGGCCTTCGGCTTCGGTGAGATCGAGCTTGCCGTTCTCGAAGGATCGCCGCGTGAACTCGCCCGGCTCGGCCGTGCGTGTATTCGGAATTAGCGAAATAGCGGCGAAGAGTGCGGCCAGCACCGCGCGTCCGCCATGGACGTGGAATTCGGCGACGTCCTCGCCGGTCGCACTGCCCGGCCCCGGGAACCAGAGCACGACCGCATCGTCGATCGGCTCGCCCGCGCCGTCGCGCAGCAGCCGCCGGCTGGCCTGCCGCGGTGCCGGTAGCTTGCCCGCGAGCGTCATCAGAACTGCGCCGGCCTGCGGGCCCGAGACGCGCACCACCGCGATCGCACTTGGCGCACGGCCGGACGACAGCGCAAAGATGGTCTGGTCTCGCGGATGCATGGCCTATTTGTCCGGCTGGCGGGGAAAAGGCAAACGGCCCGTTCTTCAGAGGCCGGCGGCTGCCATTTTGCTGCGCTCTCGTCCGCAGCAATGGTAATATTGCGATGCAATATAGAGCGCAGCATTCTGCTGCAGAACTGGTCTCAGCTCGGAGCAAATCCGTGGCGAAAGTCAACTATTACACAAATATATCAACAGCTTCCAATGACGCGGATTTCCACCCCAGCCATCCGCCATGCTGCATTTTTCCCGCAGCAACACCGCACAAACAAAAGGGCGCCCGAAGGCGCCCTCTGATCTCCTGCTGCACTGCACTCAGGTGTTCATGGAGTCGAAGAATTCCGAATTGCTCTTGGTCGAGCGCAGCTTGTCGAGCAGGAAGTCGATGGCGTCCATCGTGCCCATCGGATTGAGGATGCGGCGAAGGACGTACATCTTCTTGAGCACCTGCGGATCGGTGATGAGCTCCTCCTTGCGGGTGCCGGAGCGCGAGATGTCGATCGCCGGGAAGGTGCGCTTGTCCGAGACCTTGCGGTCCAGGATCAGTTCCGAGTTACCGGTGCCCTTGAACTCTTCGAAGATGACTTCGTCCATGCGGCTGCCGGTATCGACCAGCGCGGTCGCGATGATGGTCAGCGAGCCGCCCTCCTCGATGTTGCGGGCAGCGCCGAAGAAGCGCTTCGGCCGCTGCAGCGCGTTGGCGTCGACACCGCCGGTCAGCACCTTGCCGGATGACGGCACCACGGTGTTATAGGCGCGGCCGAGGCGTGTGATCGAATCGAGCAGGATCACGACGTCGCGGCCGTGCTCGACCAGGCGCTTGGCCTTCTCGATCACCATCTCGGCGACCTGGACGTGACGCACCGCCGGCTCGTCGAAGGTCGACGACACGACCTCGCCCTTCACCGAACGCTGCATGTCCGTGACTTCTTCCGGACGCTCGTCGATCAAGAGCACGATCAGATAGCATTCGGGATGATTGTGCGTGATCGAGTGCGCGATGTTCTGCATCAGCACGGTTTTACCGGTGCGCGGCGGCGCCACGATCAGGGCGCGCTGGCCCTTGCCGATCGGGGCTACGATGTCGATCACCCGCGCAGATAGGTCTTTCCGCGTCGGATCGTCGATTTCCATGCGGAAACGCTGATTCGGAAACAGCGGGGTGAGGTTGTCGAAATTGACCTTGTGCTTGGCCTTTTCCGGGTCCTCGAAATTGAGCGTGTTGACCTTCAGCAACGCGAAGTAGCGTTCGCCCTCTTTCGGGCTGCGGATGTGGCCTTCGATGGTGTCGCCGGTGCGCAGGCCGAAACGGCGGATCTGCGAGGGCGAAACGTAGATGTCGTCAGGGCCGGGCAGATAATTCGCGTCGGGCGAGCGGAGGAAGCCGAAGCCGTCGGAGAGAACTTCGACGACGCCTTCGCCGACGATATCGGTCTCGGCGAGCGAGAGCTGCTTGAGGATGGCAAACAGCAGCTCCTGCTTGCGCATGGTGCTGGCGTTCTCGACCCCATTCTCTTCCGCGAACGAGACGAGCTCGGCCGGCGTCTTCGACTTGAGGTCCTGGAGTTTAATTTCCCGCATTGGGGTGGTCCTGTGGGGTAACCTTGGAGAGGGGGGTGCGAGGAGGCTCTGAAATGCGGACGTGAGAAGGTAAGGTCCGCAGGTCTGGCAAGGAGAGTGCCGGGTGAGGCTTCAAACCTGATGCGGTGTCCGGCCTCTGGAAAGCTCAGACAAAACCACATCCGCCTGCGTTGGGTGGGATGCCGATAATATAGAAAATCGCTCCCGGCTCTGCAAGACGAAGCGCTGAGCTAAACGTCGCGCGGCTGCCTAGAACGGCTTCACGATCACCATGATAACAATGACAATCATCAGGACGGTCGGCACCTCATTGATAATCCGATAGAATTTCTGGCTGCGGGGGCGCCGGTCGGCAGCGAAGTCCTTCACCCAGCGGGAAAAAAAGCCGTGGACCGCGGACATCGCCAGCACGAGTGCCAGTTTTACGTGCAGCCAGCCGAAAGTGAACCAGTGGCCGGACCAGGCGAGATAGAGCCCGGCGAGCCAGGTGACGATCATGGCGGGGTTGATGATCGCCTTGAGCAGCCGGCGTTCCATGGTCTTGAACGTCTCGGACTGCTTTGAGCCGATTTCGGCCTCGCAGTGATAGACGAACAGTCGCGGCAGATAGAGCATGCCCGCCATCCAGGAGATGACGGCGATCACATGCAGCGCCTTGATCCAGAGATAGACGTCTTCGAACATGCTCTGCGCCCGGATTCCTGCCCAGCCTAGGGAAGGCTGGGGATAGTAAGAACTCGTTAAGGTCTTACCCTGCACACATATCCGTCCGTAGCGCCTTCCTCAAATCTAGAATCTTAGATTCTTAAGGTTTGAGTCTGAGTGACCGTGGATTGGACTCACGCAATGCCGTCCGCGGGTTCACGCTCGCTTGTTCACATCCATCAACATATCCCGGCGAGCTCTGGCGACTTCCGATAAGTTGGCCAGCTTCAAAGGCTTGCACGTCTCCGTCGGCAGCTTATCAAGGGAGTTGTCCGCGCAATCCCGCTTCCGTGCCGCGAGGGCGCCGGACTTGTTCTGATGGGCAGCGGTGTGAAGAAAATTGGCACTTGTCCCGCCCCTGGTGTCGCACATCCCTTTCCGAGCGGTTAAGCTCCACAGAAATCCACAAACCGCCCCAACGCAATTCAAAGGGTTTTTGTGCCGACCTCGAACAATTATTTCCATCTGCACCTCGTTTCCGACTCGACCGGTGAGACCCTGATCACCGTGGCGCGCGCTGTCGCCGCCCAATATGCCAACGTGACCCCGGTCGAGCATGTCTATCCGCTGGTGCGCAGCCAGAAGCAGCTCGACCGCGTGCTCGACGAGATCGAGGAGGCGCCGGGGATCGTGCTGTTCACGCTGCTCGAGAAGGACCTGGTGTCCAGGCTCGAGGACAAGTGCAAGGAAATCAACGTTCCGAGCCTGTCGATCATCGGCCCGGTGATGCAGCTGTTCGAAGCCTATCTCGGCGCTGCGACCACGGGCCGCGTCGGCGCCCAGCACGTGCTCAATGCGGAATATTTCAAGCGCATCGACGCGCTGAACTACACGATGATTCACGACGACGGCCAGCACGTCGAAGGCCTCGACGATGCCGACGTGGTCCTGGTCGGCGTGTCCCGCACCTCCAAGACGCCGACGTCGATCTATCTCGCCAATCGCGGCATCCGCACCGCCAATGTGCCGCTGGTTCCCGGCATTCCGGTGCCCGAGCAATTGGAGAAGCTGACACGGCCGCTGGTCGTCAGCCTGCACGCGACGCCGGAACGCCTGATCCAGATCCGTCAGAACCGCCTGCTCTCCCTGGGAGCCGAGTCCGGCAGCGACACCTACACCGACCGACAATCGGTCACCGAGGAGGTCGCGTTTGCGCGCAAGCTCAGCGCCAAGCACGATTGGCCGCTGCTGGACGTCACGCGCCGCTCGATCGAGGAAACCGCGGCGGCGATCATGAAGCTCTACAGCGATCGCCAGCGCAACCGGCCGTCGGAATAATGGCTCTCTGGCGCGGCACATCTCCGTTGGTGCTGGCCTCGCAAAGCAGCGCGAGAAAGATGCTGCTGGCGAACGCCGGGCTCGCATTCGAGGCCGTCACCGCTGATATCGACGAGCGCGGCATCCAGGCTGCGTCCAACCTTTCAAATCCGCGCGAGATCGGCCTGCTGCTGGCGCGCGAGAAGGCGAAGGCGGTCTCGGTCCATCATCCGGGAAGCTATGTGATCGGCGCCGACCAGACGCTGGCGCTTGGCGCGCGCCTCTTCAACAAGCCCGCCGGCCGCGCCCAGGCGCTGGAGCAGCTGCGCGATCTCGCCGGCAACAGCCACGAGCTGAATTCCGCCGTGGCCATGGCGCGCGACGGCAAGATCGTTTTCGAGGACGTCTCGGTCGCCCGCATGACCATGCGCAAAATGACCGATGCTGAACTGTCCGCTTATCTCGACGCCACCGGCGACGCCGTCACCACCAGCGTCGGCGCCTATCAGCTCGAAGGCCTCGGCGTCCATTTGTTCGAGCGCATCGAGGGCGACCATTTCACCATTCTCGGCCTGCCGCTATTGCCGCTGCTTGCGTTTCTGCGGCGTGAACGGTTAGTTGCGGTCTGAACGGCAAGAATGGCTCGGCGCTGATGCGAATCCTCGGACTGACCGGCTCGATCGGGATGGGCAAATCCACCACCGCAAACTTGTTTGCGGAGGCCGGCGTACCCGTCTACGACGCCGATGCCGCCGTCCATCAGCTCTATGAGGGCGAAGCGGCTCCGGCGATCGAGGCAGCCTTCCCCGGCACCACCGTGAACGGCAAGGTCGACCGACCCAAGCTGTCCGCGCGCGTGGTGCACGATCCCGCCGCGATCAAGCAGCTCGAGCAGATCGTTCACCCGATGCTCGGCGCGTCCCGGCAAAAATTCTTTGCCGACGCGGAAGCGGCCAAGGCGCCGGTCGTGGTTTTGGATATCCCGCTGTTGTTCGAGACCGGCGGCGAGAAGCGCGTCGACGCCGTGGTCGTGGTCTCGACCTCGCCGGAACTTCAGCGCGAGCGGGTGCTGGCGCGCGGCACGATGGACGAGGCCAAGCTCGACGCCATCATAGCCAAGCAGACGCCGGACGCGGAGAAGCGCAAGCGGGCCGATTTCGTGGTGGATACGTCACACGGACTTGAACCCGTGCGCGCGCAAATCGCGCACATCCTGGCCGAGGTCGTTAAGATGCCGCAGCGGCGGGCCTGATTCGCCGTCCCACCCGGCTTCCTCAAGATCATGCGCGAAATCGTTCTCGACACCGAAACCACCGGCCTTGATCCGCTTCGCGGCGACCGCCTGGTCGAAATCGGCTGCGTCGAGATTTTCAACCGCATGCCGACGGGACAGACGTATCACGTCTATATCAATCCTGAGCGGGACATGCCGGCGGAAGCCTTTGCGGTGCACGGGCTGTCGGCCGAATTCCTGTCGACCAAGCCGCTGTTCCACGAGGTGGTCGACGCGTTTCTGGAGTTCATCGGCGATGCGCCGCTGGTGATCCACAACGCCTCGTTCGACATCAGCTTCATCAATGCCGAGCTCGACCGCATCAAGCGCGCTGCGATCCCGCGCGAGCAGCTGGTCGATACCCTGCTGCTGGCGCGACGCAAGCATCCCGGCGTGTCGAACCGGCTCGACGATCTCTGCTCGCGCTATTCGATCGACAACTCACACCGCACCAAGCACGGCGCGCTGCTCGACGCCGAGCTTCTGGCCGAAGTCTATGTCGATCTGGTCGGGGCGCGGCAGTCGCAGCTGCTGCTGGCGTCGGACGCCGAGGAGATTCGCGTCAGCGCCACCGGCGATGCGCCGCGGCGGCAGCGGCTGGTGCCGCTTGCGCCGCGGGTTTCAGAAGCCGAGCGCGAGGCCCATAAGGCCTTCATCGCGACGCTCGGCGAGAAGGCCATCTGGAACGAGTATCTCGCCGCTCCGGCCGCTGCTGCGGCCGGCTAGGCTCGCTGATTAGGCCTGCTGATCAGGCTTGGCCCGTCTGACCGCCTTGGGCAGCCATCTGCCGCTCCATGTTCTGGCGATAGAGGCCGACGAAATCGACCGGATCCAGCATCAGGGGCGGGAACCCGCCGTCGCGCACGGCTGTCGCGATGATCTCGCGGGCGAACGGGAACAGCAGGCGCGGGCACTCGATCATGACCAGCGGATGCAGATTCTCCTTCGGCACGTTGGCGACGCGGAACACGCCGGCATAGGCGAGCTCGAACGAGAACATGATCTTGCCCGCGGACTCGGCCTTGCCGTCGACCGACAGCGTCACCTCGAATTCGGTTTCGCTGAGATTGTTGGCGCTGACATTGATCTGAATGTTGATCTGCGGCGGCTGGCTCTGCTGCTGGAGCGAGGTGGGCGCGTTCGGATTTTCGAACGACAGGTCCTTGGTATACTGCGCCAGCACGTTGAGCTGGGGAGCCTGGGCCGCCTCGGGAGGGGTGCCGTTACCGTTGGTCATGAAAGTCTCTCCTTACCCGATTGGGGCTGAATTTCGCGGCGGTTGGCTAACATAGGGCCGCCTCGTTCCACAAGGACGAACGGCGCCGGATGGCGGTATCCGGGCCGCGCCCACATCTGTGACGCTCGGCCCGGCCTTTTGACGAAATTGCGCCTTAAATGATTGAAGATGCGCGATTTCCGGGCACGATCTGGTTTCCCCTTAAGCATAAAACGCGCTACACTCGCCGCTGTGCCAAAAGGCGCCATTGGCCGGGCAAGATTCCGTGCCTACATCCCATGGACCTGACGTGGGCCAAAAATGGTGATGTAGACTTGCCGTTCCCGTATGGAACGGTCTACTGGCCGGATTGATTTTCCCGGCGACGATCCTAGACCCTTCTACAGAAGACCAGAAAGCGAATACGACGTGGACATCTACACCATCATCTTCCTGGCGCTGGCGGTCTTTATCTTCCTGAGGCTGCGCAGCGTGCTGGGGCAGCGCACGGGCAACGAGCGGCCGCCGTTCGACCGCAACGCGCTCCAGGGCGCCCAGGACAAGAACGTCGTGACCATG
The DNA here is from genome assembly GCF_038969555.1 of Bradyrhizobium sp. B117. Taxonomy (NCBI): domain Bacteria; kingdom Pseudomonadati; phylum Pseudomonadota; class Alphaproteobacteria; order Hyphomicrobiales; family Nitrobacteraceae; genus Bradyrhizobium; species Bradyrhizobium sp. B117. The sequence goes on along the minus strand of NZ_CP152414.1, from coordinate 2,723 downwards.
CCGGGCAAGGTGATCGACCAGGCTCCGCTGGCGCCGGCGACCGAGCCGGCCCCGCCTTCCGACCGCTGGAAGGGCCTGACTGAACCGGGCACCGCGCTGGCGCAGGGCCTCGACGCCATCGTCGACAAGGATTCGACCTTCGACCCGCGCCACTTCATCTCGGGCGCCCGCGGCGCCTACGAGATGATCGTGCTGGCATTTGCCAATGGCGACCGCCGCGCGCTGCGCGACCTGTTGTCGTCGGAGGTCTATGAGAGCTTCGACGCCGCGATCAAGGAGCGCGAGAAGAACGAGCAGAAGACCGAGACGCGGTTCGTCTCGATCGACAAGGCTGAGCTCGTCGGCGCCGAGCTGCGCGACCGTACCGCTCAGCTCACCGTGCGCTTCGTCTCGCAGATGATCTCGGCGACCCGCGACAAGACCGGCACCATCGTCGACGGCAGCGCCGACACGGTGGCCGACATCACCGACATCTGGACTTTCGCCCGCGACACCACCTCTCGCGATCCGAACTGGAAGCTGGTTGGCACCGGAAGCGCGAATTAAGACCCTTCTGAAGAATAGCGCGACGGCGCTTTGCGCAGGTGTCGTCGCGCTATCGTCGTTTTCGCTCGGCGCCGAGGCGGCGAGGCGCCACTATCGCAGCCATCACCATCATCTCCCGGAATTGCCTGCCCACCCTCCGCGGGCTCTGCCCTATCCGCAGCTTCCCCTGCCATTTGAGATTCCCGGCACGCAATATCTGCCGCTGGCCTGGGCCGATGTGAAGGGTTGGAGCGAGGACGATCATCTCGCCGCCTACAAGACGTTCCGCGCCAGCTGCAAGTCGATCAATGCACAGACGGGCGCTCTCGAGCCGAAGGCGCTCGGCGCTTCGCTGAACGAGCCCTGCCGCGCCGCCAAATCGCTTGACCTCAGCGATGACGCGAAAGCAAAAACCTTCTTCGAGCAGAATTTCGCGCCGCTGCGCATCTCTCGCCTTGGCGAGCCCGACGGTTTCGTCACCGGCTATTACGAGCCGGTGCTGGAGGGATCGCGCACGCAGACTGACGTCTTCAACGTGCCGGTCTATCGCCGCCCGTCGAACCTGTTCGTGCGCGGCTACAAGCAGGACGCGGTCAGCTTGCCCAACAAGGGGCCGGTGTATCGGAAGATCGGCCGCCGCAAGCTCGTGCCCTATTACGATCGCGGCGAGATCGAGGACGGCAAGATCGCCGGCCGCGGGCTCGAGATCGCCTGGCTGAAGGATCCGACTGACCTGTTGTTCGCCCAGATCCAGGGCTCGGCGCGGATCAAGTTCGATGACGGCGGCACGGTCCGGCTCAACTACGACGCCTATAACGGCTATCCCTACACCGCCGTCGGGCGCATCCTGATCGAGCGCGGCATCATTCCGAAGGAAGAGATGTCGATGCAGAAGATCAGGGAGTGGATGGCGCAAAACCCCGACGGCGCCAAGGAGCTGCGCCGCCAGAACCGCTCCTACATCTTCTTCCGCGAGGTCAATCTTTCCGACAAGGACGAGGCGATTGGCGCGCAAGGCATCCCGCTCACCGCGGGACGCTCGATCGCGGTCGACAAGTCGCTGCATGTCTACGGCACGCCGTTCTTCATCGAGGGCGAGCTGCCGATCGATTCCGAACGCTCCAAGACGCCGTTCCATCGGTTGATGATCGCGCAGGACACCGGCTCGGCCATCATCGGCCCCGCGCGCGCCGATCTCTACTTTGGTGCCGGCCACGAGGCCGGCCGCGTCTCTGGGCGGCTCCGCCATCCCATGCACTTTGTCATGCTGGTGCCGAAGGGGCTCGATCCCGCGGCGCGCGCCGCGCGGCTGCCGGTGCCGGATCCCAGGCCGTCGGAGAAGATCGCAAAACTGTTTCCGCAAACCGGGCCCGCGAAGGATTCGGCCATGCCGGCGGCTCAGGGTAGAGGTGAAACGGTGGCCGTTGCTAACCCGGTCCCGCTGCCGGTGCCACGTCCCGTGATCGAGCCCGCTTCCGAGCCGCGGCGGCCGGTGAAGAATCGGTCCCATCGGCAGCAATGAAGCGATCGTCCCGTCCGCCCGTGCTGGAGCCTCGTCCCTCGCCGCGCCGCCGCGCGCTGAGCGAGGAGGAGCGCGAGCTGTGGGATCTCGTCGCCAAACACGTCAAGCCGCTGAAGAAACTGCGCGTGGCAAAGGCGCCCGCCACGCCGCGCACCGAGCCTTCACCCGCCGCGCCGGTGACGCGGCCTGCGCCGTCACCGCGGCCGGTTGCTGCTGCGCCCGCGCCGCGCCTGGCAAAGCCGGCGATGCCGCCGCTGGCGCCGCTCGGCAAGCGCGAGCGCACAAAACTGTCGCGCGGCCGCAGCGAGATCGAGGCGCGGCTCGACCTGCACGGCATGACCCAGATCCGCGCCCATCGCGCCCTCACCGGCTTCCTGCACCGTGCCCATCATGACGGCCTGACCTTCGTGCTCGTCATCACCGGCAAGGGTCGCAGCGGCGGCGAAAGCGGCGTGCTGCGGCGGCAAGTGCCGGAATGGCTGAGCCTGCCGGAATTTCGCGCCTTCGTCGTCGGCTTCGAGGAAGCCGCCATCGGCCACGGCGGCGAGGGTGCGCTGTATGTGCGGATCAGGCGGGCGAGGTTTTAAATCCGCTAGAACGGTCGCACGATCCCAACGCGCGGGATCAGGGTGAGGACTAAGCCGAAGATGTTGGTTCTCTTGTCGTCCGGCGGGAT